>NZ_JABFMU010000069.1 GCF_013359695.1 Pseudomonas sp. C2B4 | reverse complement strand
CAGGTGTTACCTATGTGCCTGAACTTTTCTGTTACCTATGTGGTTGATCCCTTCAGCAATGCCCCCGGATGAATGCTGGAGCGAAGGAACACCGAGCCTTGGCGAGGGGCCGAACGCTCGGGGCGAGCCTTTTTTTGCTTACTTTTTTTTGGCGTTTGAAAAAAAAGTGAGTCGCCGTAAGGGCGAAACCGCCAGCAGCCGTTACCGCAGAAACGGATATGTACACCAGCAAAAGATAGGCCGTCTGTCAGGCCGCCTTCGCGAGCAGGCTCGCTCCCACAGTTGATCCGGGTGCATCTGCAAGAGATCGGCCGTCTGTCAGGCCGTCTTCGCTGGCAAGCCAGCTCCCACAGGGTTCGATGGTGGTCCAGACGAATACATTTCTGCAGCCAAGAAAAAGGCGACCCGAAGGTCGCCTCTTGCATCACTGCCCGAACTGCCGTCCGAGCCCCCCAGGCACCCCATGAATATCCGTCTCTTCCCAAGGCCCTTTCGGACTGATCGACCGGCTCCAGCCATTATCCCAGCGGTAATAGGTACGCTGGCGATAAAAGGTATTGGGCTGATCATCAAGCACATAGACACCCAGTTTCGGATCCCAATGGCTGTTGCCACCTGGTGGCGGCGCGAAGCTGGCCGAAGTGCGCGGCAGCGGTTTGGCAGGCTTGGCCGGGATGCTCGGTTTGCTCGGGGTCGGCGAGGTGGATGGCGTAGGTTTCGGTTGCGAGGGCGGGATCGGCGGCAGCTGCGTCGGCTCCGGCCGCTGGACCGCACAAGCGCTCAGCCCCAAAACAACACTGAGCAAGGTGATACGAGCGATGGCGGTCATGGTGGCGTTTCCTGTCATTTGTCCGGGCTGTCGATGGTCAGTGTTTGTGGCGCGGTGGTGCTGCTGGCCAATGGCTGGCTGCGACCGATCCATTCCCCGGCTGTCGGTTTGCCGGCACGGGAAATGCGCGCAACCAGTTGGACTTCAGGGAAGTTCGACAGTTTCAACTGCGGCATCATTGCGTCTGCATCGCCCAGCTCGACGGTGGCCGGCAGGTCGGCGACAGTCAGGCGCTTGGCCGCCAAGGGGGCGGGTGGGCCAGAGGTGGCGCGGGCGAAAATGAACACGCTGTCGCCCGGCTGAACCTTGGCTTTCAGATCGGCCGCCAGATCCACCCGGACCTTGAGCAATGCGGCAGCCTTCGCCACTGGTGCCGGGGCCACTTTGCCACCGCTGGCCACCAGTTTCTCGGTGGCGCGGGCAATGCCGCCCTGCAGTGCAATACGGGATTTGTCCTCCGGCGGCAGTTGCTCCAGCAGGCGATTCCAGTAATCGATCGCCTCCTGATAACGCTGGCCTTCAAAGGCCGCAATGCCCAACAGCCCCAGGCTGGTGACTTCCTTCGGATCGGCTTTCAACGCTTCGTCGGTCAGCGCCTGAATCTTGTCGGACCATTTCTTGCCATCGGCGAAATACTGGGCCTGGGCCCATTGCCCCAACAGCTCAGGCTGGCGTCCGGCCACGGCGACTGTGCGTTCGAAGACTTTCGCCGCATCACCAGGACGATCCTGGGTCATGTAGGTGCGCCCCAGGAAGTACAAGGCTTCGGCGGATTCCGGCTGCGCCGCGACCGCGCGTTCCAGACGCCGGGTCATCTCTTCCATCGACTGCGGCGCCTGGGAGAACTCCCGGGTCAGCTCGACTTTGTCGCTGGCACCAAAATGCAGGTACAGCCCAAGGCCCAGCACAGGCACCAGGATCGCCGCCAGCAACGGCGCCGGCTTGCCCAGGCGCGATACCCGAGGCGCGGCAACGTCTTCGGTATCGGCGAGCAACTCACGGGCGGCTTCGGCACGACCGGCGTCCATTTGCGCGGCATCGAGAACACCCTCTTCCTGCTGAGTCTGCAACTCAGCCACGCGCTCCTGATAGAGCGCCACGTTCAGGGCGGTACGATCCTCTTCGAGCTGGGCGCGACGATGACGCAGAACGGGGATCAGCAGAAAACTCAGGGCCACCAGAAGCAGCAGACCTGCAGCGAGCCAGAAATCAATCATTCTTGGTTTTTATCCAACAGTTGGTCGAGGCGCTTGCGCTCCTCGGCGGAAAGCGAGCCCGGAGTGCTGGCGCGTTGCACGCGACGGCGGCGGACAATCACCGCGATGATCACGAAACCGCCCAGCAGCAGGCCGGCGGGACCGAACCAGAGCAGCGCAGTCTTGGCGTTCAGGGCCGGTTTGTAGCGGACGAAATCACCGTAGCGATCGACCATGAAGTCGATGATCTGCTGGTTGTCCTTGCCCTCGCCGAGCATGCGGTAAATCTCTTTGCGCAGGTCGGCGGCGATCGGTGCGTTGGAGTCGGCGATGTCCTGGTTCTGGCACTTGGGGCAACGCAGCTCCTTGGTCAACTCGCGAAAACGCTCGCGATCCCCTTCCTTGGCGAACTCATAGGTGTCGATGGCGGCGTGCGCCACCCCGGCCAGGCTCAAGCCCAGAATGACCGCGGCGAACCAGCGCTTCATGGCTTGGCCTCATCGACCAGCGCCTGATACTTGGCCGCCAGTTTTTCCCGCCAGACCTGCTCGTCGATCACGCCGACGAACTTGTCGCGAATGATGCCCTTGGCGTCGATGAAAAAGGTTTCCGGCGCGCCGTACACGCCGAGATTCAGGCCCAAACTGCCTTCATCGTCACGGATATCCAGTTGATACGGGTTGTGGAACTCCGCCAGCCACTTCAAGGCATCGGCGTTGACGTCCTTGTAGTTGATGCCGTAGATCACCACGCCCTTCTCGGCCAGTTTGTTCAGCACCGGGTGTTCGACCCGGCAGGATATGCACCAGGTGCCCCAGACGTTGACCAGCGCCGGTTTCCCCAGGAGATCGGCGCGGGTCAGGGTCTTGTCGCCCTGCACTGTCGGCAGGGAAAACTCCGGGAAGGGTTTGCCAATCATCGCCGAAGGTAACTCGGCCGGGTCCAGGTACAGACCGCGATACAGGAACACAGCGACCACCAGAAAAATCGCCAGTGGCAACAGCATCAACCATCGTTTCATGCAGTGGCTCCACTCATGCCCAGTGCTTCGCGCACGCGGCTTTTCACCTTGACCCGATAACGCCGGTCCAGCGCGGCCAACAACCCGCCCAGGCCGGTGAGCAATCCGCCGAACCAGATCCAGCGCACGAACGGCTTGACGTGAACCCGTACGGCCCAGGCGCCCTCGCCCAGCGGTTCGCCCAGCGCGACGTAGAGGTCACGGGTGAAACCGGCGTCGATCCCGGCTTCGGTCATCACCGAATTCTGCACGGTGTAGAGACGTTTTTCCGGGTGCAGCACGCTGATTTCCTGACCATCGCGGATCACCCGCACGGTGCCCTTGTCGGAGGTGAAGTTCGGGCCTTCGAAGTGCTTGGCGCCTTCGAACACGAACTGGTAACCGCCCAGGGCCATGGATTCGCCCGGCGCCAGGCGCAGGTCGCGCTCGGCGCTGTTCTGGCTCGACAGCACTACGCCCAGGGCGCAGACCGCAATGCCCAGGTGGGCAAGCTGCATGCCCCAATAGCTGCGGGTCAGGGTCGGCAAACCCTTGATCAGGCCTTTGTGGCGGGTCTTGTCGAAGATGTCACGCACACCGGCCAGCAACACCCAGGCCGCGAGCATGAAGGTCGCCAGCACTGCCCAGTTGAAATCGCCGTAAGCGACGCCGGCCACCACCGCCAGCGCGGCGCTACCGAGCAGGACCGGGGTGAGCATGCCCAACAGCCATTTCACCGGGGTGTCTTTCCAGCGCACGATCACGCCGACGGCCATCACCAGCATCAACAAGGCCATCAACGGAATGAACAACGCGTTGAAGTACGGCGGGCCGACCGACAGCTTGGCACCGGTCATCGCATCGAGAATCAGGGGATACAGGGTGCCGAGCAGAATCATCGACGCCGCCACCACCAGCACCAGGTTGTTGCCCAGCAGCAGGGTTTCCCGGGACCAGAGGTTGAAGCCGACCTGGCTCTTGACCACCGGTGCGCGCAGGGCGAACAGCGTCAGCGAGCCACCGACCACGAACAACAGGAAAATCAGGATGAACACGCCGCGCTCGGGGTCGGAGGCGAAGGCGTGAACCGAAGTCAGCACGCCGGAACGCACGAGGAAGGTGCCCAACAGACTCAACGAGAACGCGGCGATGGCCAGCAACACGGTCCAGCTCTTGAACACGCCACGTTTTTCCGTGACCGCCAACGAGTGAATCAGCGCGGTGCCCACCAGCCAAGGCATGAAGGAAGCGTTTTCCACCGGGTCCCAGAACCACCAGCCGCCCCAGCCGAGTTCATAGTAAGCCCACCACGAACCCAGGGTGATGCCAATGCCGAGGAAGGCCCAGGCGACGATGGTCCATGGGCGCGACCAGCGTGCCCAGGCCGCATCAAGACGACCGCCCAGCAGTGCGGCGATGGCGAAGGCGAAGGCCACGGAGAAACCGACGTAACCCATGTACAGCATCGGCGGGTGAACGATCAGGCCGATATCCTGCAGCAGCGGGTTAAGGTCGCGACCGTCCGCCGGAATCTGCGGCAGGATGCGCGAGAACGGGTTGGAGGTGAGGATCAGGAACATCAGGAAACCGGTGCTGATCATGCCCATCACCGCCAGCACCCGCGCCAGCATCACTTGCGGCAACTGCCGGGAGAACACCGACACGGCGAAGGTCCAGCCACCGAGGATCAGGGCCCAGAGCAACAACGAGCCTTCGTGGGCGCCCCATACGGCGCTGAACTTGTAGTACCACGGCAAGGCGCTGTTGGAGTTGCTGGCCACATAGGCGACGGAAAAATCGTCGGTCATGAAGGCGTAGGTCAGGCAACCAAAGGCGAACAGCAGAAAGGCGAATTGGCCCCACGCGGCGGGCTGGGCCAGGCTCATCCACAAGCGATCACCGCGCCAGGCGCCAAGCAAGGGCACCACGGCCTGAACCAGCGCGAAGCACAGCGCCAGGATCATGGCCAGATGGCCAAGCTCTGGAATGAAAATGCCGGAAGTCATCGATCAACCCTCCTTCGCGGGTGTAGGAGCGGATTGACCACTGTCTTTCAACGCCTTGGTCACTTCCGGCGGCATGTACTTCTCGTCGTGCTTGGCCAGCACTTCGTCGGCCACTACCACGCCATCGGCGTTGAGCTTGCCCAGGGCGACGATGCCCTGCCCTTCGCGGAACAGGTCCGGAAGAATGCCGCGATAAGTGATGGTCACGGATTTGTTGAAGTCGGTGACGACGAACTTCACGTCCAGCGAGTCGCTGGAGCGCTGCAACGAACCGGCCTCGACCATGCCGCCAGCGCGAATGCGCGTGTCATGGGGCGCCTCGCCGTTGGCAATCTGGGTCGGTGTGTAAAACAGATTGATGTTTTGCTGCAGGGCGCTCAAGGCCAGGCCGACGGCAGCGCCGACCCCGACCAGAATCGCCAGAATGATGGTAAGACGCTTTTTACGCAGCGGATTCACTTGCCGTTCTCCCGGCGCAGACGACGCGCCTCTTGTTGCAGATACCGCTTGCGGGCCAGGATCGGCGCCGCCACGTTGAGGGCCAGTACCGCCAGGCAGATGCCGTAGGCCGACCAGACATACAGGCCGTGATGGCCCATGGCGAGAAAGTCGCCGAATGACGCAAAACTCATCGAACGACCTCCAGGCTGTTTTCGACTTCGGTTTTCACCCAACTGGCCCGTGCCTCGCGCTTGAGCACTTCAAGGCGCATGCGCAGCAGCAACACCGCGCCGAAGAAACAGTAGAAACCCAGCGCCGTCAGCAGCAGCGGCAGCCACATTTCAGCGGGCATCGCCGGTTTTTCGGTGAGGGTGAAGGTCGCGCCCTGGTGCAGGGTGTTCCACCACTCCACCGAGTATTTGATGATCGGGATATTGATGACGCCGACAATCGCCAACACCGCGCAGGCCTTGGCCGCACTGTCACGATTGCTGATGGCGTTGCCCAGCGCAATGACACCGAAGTACAGAAACAGCAGGATCAGCATGGACGTTAGTCGTGCATCCCAGACCCACCACGAACCCCAGGTCGGCTTGCCCCAGATCGCCCCGGTGACCAGCGCCACGGCCGTCATCCAGGCACCGATGGGGGCCGCGCATTGCAGGGCGACATCGGCCAGTTTCATTTTCCACACCAGCCCGACGACACCGCACACGGCCAGCATCACGTAGATGGACTGCGCCAGCATGGCGGCCGGAACGTGGATATAGATGATGCGAAAGCTGTTGCCCTGCTGATAGTCGGGCGGCGCGAACGCCAGGCCCCAGACCACGCCAACGCCGATCAGCAGCAATGCCGCCATGCTCAGCCACGGCAGCATTTTGCCGCTGATGCCGTAGAACCACTTGGGTGAGCCGAGCTTATGAAACCAGGTCCAGTTCATTACTGTTTCCATCACGGTTGCTGCTCGTTATCACGAAGCAGCCAAAGGGTCTTTGCTGATCAAATTTTGATCAGACCTCATTATTCGCCGACGCTGATCTTCAGGCCAGCGGCTATTGCAAAGGGTGTCAGGGTTATCGCCAGGGCGGTCAGGCTACCAAGCCACAACAGATAACCGGTCGCCGGCATGCCTTGAAGGGCCGCCTGCAGGGCGCCGCTGCCAAGAATCAACACCGGGATGTACAACGGCAGAATCAGCAGCGCCAATAAAAGGCCACCGCGCTTCAAACCGACGGTCAACGCCGCGCCCACCGCACCGAGCAGGCTCAGCACCGGTGTACCCAGCAATAAAGAAAGCAGCAACACCGGCAGACAGGCGGCAGGCAAACCAAGCATCAACGCCAGCAAGGGTGCGAGCAAAACCAGTGCCAGGCCGGAAAACATCCAGTGTGCCAGCACCTTGGCCAAAACCAGAAGAGGCAGGGGGTGCGGCGAAAGGACCCACTGTTCCAGCGAACCGTCCTCGAAATCACTGCGGAAAAGCCCGTCCAGCGAGAGCAAAACCGATAAAAGGGCCGCGACCCAGACCAGCCCCGGAGACAAGGTTTGCAACAATTGAGACTCGGGCCCCACTGCCAGCGGAAACAGCGAAACGACGATGGCGAAGAACACCAACGGGTTGGCCAGCTCCGCCGGTCGGCGGAACAACAGACGGGCCTCACGGGCGACCAACAGGCCGAAAACACTCATACGGCCCATTTCCCCAGGTCAATATCGCGATAACTGGCCGGCATCCGGCTCAGGGTGTGGTGAGTGGTCAACACCACGATGCCGCCACGTTCGCAGTGGCCGGCCAGGTGTTCTTCCAGCTGTGCGACGCCTTGCTTGTCGAGCGCAGTGAACGGCTCATCGAGAATCCACAGCGGCGGGCTGTCCAGGTACAAACGCGCCAGTGCAACGCGACGCTGCTGGCCTGCGGACAGGGTGTGGCAGGGAACATCTTCGAAACCGCGCAATCCCACGGCCGCCAGGGCTTTCCAGATCGCTTCATGGGAGGCTGGTTGATGCAGGGCGCAGAGCCAGCTGAGGTTCTCTTCCGGCGTCAGCAAATCCTTGATCCCCGCCGCATGGCCGATCCACAACAGATTACGCGCCAGTTCCGTGCGTTGTTCGTTGAGTGGCTGGCCATTGAGCAGCACCTGACCGGCTGTCGGGTGCATCAGCCCCGACAGCAGGCGCAGCAGGCTGGTCTTGCCGCTGCCGTTGGGGCCGCTGATTTGTACCATTTCGCCACTGGCCATTCTCAAATCGAGATTTTCGAAAAGCAGCCGAAGGTCTCGCTCACAGGCAAGGGCAACGGTTTGCAGGACTGGACTGGTCAAGGGTTCACGGGCCTTATACGGTTCAAGTCGGCTCTGGCGCGGCCGTTAAAGAGATGCAGAATAGTTGTATTGGCGGCCCGAACTAGAGAGCTGCGTCAAATAATTGCAATGTTTCCGGCACTCTGTATACAACGGGGCGGCATTATACATGCCATTTCCTACTCTAAAGAGCGCATTTTCCCAAGGTTGTGACCGCGTATGACAGGCGAAATGAACATCCTCCCGCTACCGCAGGCCACCCCGGCGACCACGCGTCCGCTGGCGGTCAGCGGCGAGTTGCTCAAGTTGCTGACGCCCATTGAAGGTCTGATCACCGCCGGGCAGACCGCCAAGGCTGAAGTGCTGTCGCTCAAGCAGGCGGACCAGACTTTTCAACTGTTGCTCAAGGTCACCCTGGAAAGCGGACGCCAGACCACGGTCCAGGCCACCAGCAGCCAGCCATTGGCTCAGGGCACCAATATCGCGGTCACCCAGCCTTCGGCGGGCAATCTGGCCATCACCGTGCAGCAGGCCATCGCCACCAGCGTCGCCACCCTCACCCGTATCGACACCGCGCAACTGCCGGTCGGCACCCTGCTGCAGGGCAAAGTGCTGACGTCCCAGGTGTTGCCTCAAGTGCCGGGGCAACCGACGGTGTTTCGCTCGATGGTCAGCCTGCTCAATACCGCCCTGAGCGGCAGCACCTTGAGCATCGACAGCCCGCAGCCGTTGCGCATCGGCACCTTGCTCAGCGCCCAGGTGCAGGACACCCAGACCCTGAAGTTCGTGCCCTTGAGCAGCCGCCAGGAGCAATTGGCCGTGACCCAGCAACTGGTCAGCCAAACCAGCCGCCAGGGTTCGCTGGATGGCCTGCTCAAGCTGCTGCAAAACCTGCCGCCCTCGAATCAGACCTCCAGCGACCTGCGGGTGGCCGTGGACAAGCTGCTCGCCGGCCTGCCCGACGTTCAGCAGCTGAGCACCCCCAAAGGCCTCGCACTGGCCCTGGCCAGCAGCGGCGCGTTCCTCGAGTCGAAACTGCTGACCGGACAAAATCCAACACTTGCCCCCGACATGAAAGCCGACCTGCTCAAGGTGATTGCGCAACTGACGCCGGGGTTGCCCGCCAGCACCAACCTCAGCGCGATCATCGCCGCCAACACCCTGGCCCAGGCCCTGCCGAGCTTTGTGCGTAACGCCCTCGGTATGCTTGGGCAAGTCAGCGCCAAACCGTCGCCGACCGGCTTCCCGCTGCCCGAGCGCCTGATGCAGAACGCCGAAGGCGAAGACGATCTCGAACACCTGCTACGTCTGGCCGCTGCAGCGGTTTCACGCCTGCAAAGCCACCAACTGTCGAGCCTGGAGCAAACGGGCGTGACCAGTGACGGTCGCCTCATGAGCACCTGGCAACTGGAAGTGCCGATGCGCAACCTGCAGGACATTGTGCCCCTGCAGATCAAGTTCCAGCGCGAAGAGGTGCCCGAGAAAGAGCAACAGCACGAACGCCGTGACGAGCGCGAGCCAAAGCAGCAACTGTGGCGCGTCGAACTGGCGTTCGACATGGAACCGCTGGGGCCGATGCAGATTCAGGCGCAACTGATCAAGGGCAGCCTGTCCAGCCAGTTGTGGGCCGAACGGCCGTACACCGCCAGCCTGATCGAAAGCAACCTGGCCGCACTGCGCCAGCGCCTGCTGGCATCGGGCCTGAACGTCGGTGATCTCGATTGCCATCAGGGCAAACCGCCCCAAGGCCCACAAACCTGTCTTGAACAACGCTGGGTCGACGAAAACGCATGAGCACCTCCAACGCCCCCCGCCAGGCCATCGCCCTCAAGTACGACGGCACCCACGCCCCTACCCTCACCGCCAAGGGCGATGAAGAACTGGCCGAAGAAATCCTCAGGATCGCCCGCGACTATGAAGTGCCGATCTACGAAAACGCCGAGCTGGTAAGGCTGCTGGCGCGCATGGAGCTGGGGGACAGTATTCCGGAGGAGTTGTATCGCACGATTGCCGAGATCATTGCGTTCGCGTGGAATCTGAAGGGCAAGTTTCCGGCGGGGCAGGATCCGGATGCGCCGATGCTGGAGAAGGATGTGACGGATCGCGGAGATGATTACTGAGTCGTCGAGGACGCCATCGCGAGCAAGCTTTGCTCCAACAGGATTGAGGCATTCGCGGATATTCTGAACGCCATCAATCCGCAGGAGCAAAACTTGCTCACGATGAGGCCGGTATATTCAACATCAACGGCGCCTGTCACACCGCCTTCGCGAGCAGGCTCGCTCCCACAGGGGATTGGCGGTGTTCACACGTATTGTGTCCACCCCGATCCATTGTGGGAGCGAGCCTGCTCGCGAAAGCGATCTCAGCCAAGTCGCAAAGATCAGCTCTTGTGCAGCTTGCTCATCAACTCCGCCTCAGCCTGGGTCAAGCCGCAGGACTGGGTCAGTTCGTCGACGCTGGCGCCCATCCCCACCAGTCGCGCCGCCTGGGCGAACGACAGGCTTGTGGGGTCGCGCTGTTCCACGCGGGTGAGCCGGTCCGGCAACGGCGCGACGATTGCGCGCAGTTCGTGCAGGTCTTCACCCATGCGCACGTTGCCGTTCTGATAGTCGTCCACGCTTTTGGCCAGGTCCTTGATGCGCTGATCACGCAGCGCATCCCCCTGGGCCTGTTGCGCGGCGATCTTCCGTTGATCGCGAATGTACGCCAGAAACATCGCCAGCGTGCCTGCCCAGAACAGGAACAGGACAATGACCGCAACCTCGAGAATCAATCAGATACTCTCCAGTTCCGACCATTCTTCTTCGCTCATCATCTTGTCCAGCTCGACAAGGATCAGCAGTTCGTTGTTCTTGTTGCACACGCCTTGAATGAACTTGGCGGACTCTTCGTTACCGACGTTCGGTGCAGTCTCGATTTCCGACTGACGCAGGTAAACCACTTCAGCCACGCTGTCGACCATGATCCCGACAACCTGCTTGTCGGCTTCGATGATGACGATACGGGTGTTGTCGCTGATCTCGGCATTCATCAGGCCGAAGCGCTGACGGGTGTCGATCACGGTGACCACGTTACCGCGCAGGTTGATGATGCCCAGTACGTAGCTCGGGGCACCCGGCACCGGAGCGATTTCGGTGTAGCGCAGGACTTCCTGAACGCGCATCACGTTGATGCCGTAGGTTTCGTTGTCCAGCTTGAAGGTTACCCATTGCAGGATCGGATCTTCGGACCCTTTTGCCGCCGTCGCCTTATCATTCATACCCTGACCCCTCGAAAAACCGCCGTGGCGGTGTGTGTTCTGTGCTGCGGCATTTGAATGCCGTCGCCTGTTTGTCGTGCAGATTTCATTTCAGCTTTTGGACCGGCTTGCTGCCGCCCATGTGCTTTGCCCCGCCACTGGCGATCAACTCGGCCAGTTCGGACACGTCAAGCAACGCACACATGTGTTCAATCACCGTGCCCGCCAGCCATGGCCGTTGACCACGGTGGCTGCGCCATTTGATTTCGTTCGGGTCCAGGCGCAACGAGCGGCTGACTTGATGCACCGCCAGCCCCCACTCGTAGCCCTGGACCGAAATAACGTATTGCAGGCCCTGGCGGAAATCATCGCGATAACGGTCGGGCATGACCCAACGCGCGGTGTCCAGGACCTTCAGGTTGCCGGCCTGACTCGGCAGGATGCCGAGGAACCACTCGGGCTGGCCGAACAGCGGCGTCAACTCGTGGCCGGCCAGGGAGTAAATCGAGCCCAGGCACACCAGCGGCACCGCCAGGGTCAACCCGGCGACATCGAACAACAGGCATTCGAACGGCTCGGCCGCCCATGCCGGACGACCGTCGGTTTCCACCGGGGGCGGCGTGTTGGCCGGGGGCAGATGCACTTCGACCACGGGCGGTACCAGCGCTTGATGCACTTCGACGATGGGCGCCTCCGGTACTGGCGGCTCCTCGACGGGCGGTGGCACCAACGCTTGCAGCAGCGGAGCGATGGTCGATACCGCCGCCAAAACGGGGGCCGGTGCCTCGACCACGGCGACCGGAGCCTTCGCTACCGGCGTAACCACCGGGGCGGGAGCGACCACGGCTTTGCGCGCATCGCGGGCCTGCTCTTCGAGCACTGCCGCCTGAAATTCATCCAGCGCAGCTTCAACTTCCACCACCGGGGGAAGCGCCTCGATTTCCGGCGCGAATTCCTCGGTGACTTCTTGCAGCAGATTATCCAGATAGGACTGCAACGCCAGTTGCGGGCGCGAAGTGGTCTTCAACGGCCGGTTCATGAGCGCTCACCCGTAGGAGCGAGCTTGCTCGCGATGAACCTGAGAGCGCCACGGGGTGTCAGGTTTCCCGCGTCATCGTTGACGACCATCGCGAGCAAGCTCGCTCCTACAAGGATCGGGTTCATCTCAGGCCACCTGCGGAACACGTTGTGCCGCCAGCAAATGCTTGAGCAACGCACGGTAAGCAAGAACACCACGACTCTTGCCGTCGAACTGCGAAGGCGTCACACCCGCGCGACTGGCATCGCGCAGGCGAGTGTCCACGGGAATGTAGCCTTGCCAGATTTCTTCCGGAAACTTGTCGCGCAATACCCGCAGCGTGCCAAGGGACGCTTGCGTGCGGCGGTCGAACAGCGTTGGCACGATGGTGAACGGCAGTGCCTGTTTGCGGGAACGGTTGATCATCGCCAGGGTGTTGATCATGCGTTCCAGGCCTTTGACCGCCAGGTGCTCGGTCTGCACCGGAATCACCAGTTGCTGGCTGGCCGCCAAGGCATTGACCATCAGCACACCGAGCAACGGCGGGCTGTCGATGACCGCGTAATCGAAGTCCTGCCACAACTGCGCCAGGCTCTTGGCGATCACCAGGCCCAGGCCGCTCTGGCCCGGCGACTGACGCTCGAGGGTCGCCAGGGCGGTGCTCGACGGCAACAGGGAAATGCGTTCGTCGCTGGTGGACAGCAGCAATTGCCCGGGCAAGCCCTGCGGCACGCTGCCCTTGTGCAGGAACAGGTCGTAGTTGCTGTGTTCCAGGCTGTCGGGATCGTAGCCAAAATAACTGGTCATCGAGCCATGGGGGTCGAGGTCAACCACGACCACGCGCTTGCCCGCCTCGGCCAGCAAACCGGCTAAAGCGATAGAGGAAGTGGTTTTACCGACACCACCCTTTTGATTGGCGACTGCCCAGACTCTCATTAGGTTTGGTTCCTCCCGGCCGGGTCGACCGGGAAATAGCTCAACGTGTTAATGCCGGTGACGGAGAATTGACGGCGCTCTCTCGTACCGGCGACTTGACCGGGGTTGGTGCAGTTTGTGTGCCAGCCCGCTTCAAGGCGGCATCGGGTGTGGTATGAGCGGTTCCGGTGCCGGTCAGGCTGCGGCGCACGTCAAGATTGCGTGACACCACCAGCACCACGCGTCGGTTGCGCGCCCGGCCCTCGGCCGTGGCGTTGTTGGCCACGGGCTGGAATTCACCGTAACCCACAGAGGCCAGTCGACCGGGGTTCACCCCCTGCATCGCCAGCATGCGCACGATGCTCGCCGAACGGGCCGACGACAGTTCCCAGTTGGTCGGGTACTGCGCGGTGCGAATGGGTTGATCGTCGGTAAAACCTTCGACGTGAATCGGGTTATCGAACGGCTTCAGAATCGCCGCGACCTTGTCGATGATGTTGAAAGCGATGTCGCTGGGCATGGCATCGCCACTGCCGAACAACAGGCTGGAATTGAGTTCGATCTCGACCCACAGCTCGTTGCCGCGCACGGTCATCTGGTTGGAGCTGATCAGGTCGCCGAACGCCGCGCTGATGTCGTCGGCGATGCTTTTCAGCGGATCGCTGGCCCCGGCGATACCGGCGTCAACCTGGTCGGCATCCTTGACCAGCGGCTTGGCCGGCGTCACGGTCTTCGGCCGCTCGTCACCGATGGGAATCGGCTTGAGGGCGCGGTCGGTGTCGGTGAAAACCCCGATCAAGGCCTCGGAAATGATCTTGTACTTGCCTTCGTTGACCGAAGAGATCGAGTACATCACCACGAAAAACGCGAACAGCAAGGTGATGAAGTCCGCGTAGGACACCAGCCAGCGTTCGTGGTTGACGTGTTCATCATGCTGGCGACGACGGGCCATAGTCCGTTACTCCCCTCAATCCATGAAGCCCTGAAGCTTCAACTCAATGGAGCGAGGGTTTTCACCTTCGGCGATCGACAGGATGCCTTCGAGCAACATTTCGCGGTAACGCGACTGGCGCATGGCAACGGATTTGAGTTTCGCGGCAATCGGCAGCAGCACCAGGTTGGCACTGGCCACACCGTAGATGGTGGCGACGAAGGCCACGGCAATGCCGTTACCCAGTTGCGACGGATCACCGAGGTTGCCCATGACATGAATCAGGCCCATGACCGCGCCGATGATGCCGATGGTCGGCGCGTAACCGCCCATGCTCTCAAAGACTTTGGCCGCTTCGATGTCGCGGCTTTCCTGGGTGTAGAAATCCACTTCCAGAATGCTGCGGATCGCCTCGGGTTCGGCGCCGTCGACCAGCAATTGCAGGCCTTTGCGCGAATAGCTGTCGGGTTCGGTATCTGCCACCCCTTCCAGCCCGAGCAGGCCTTCCTTGCGGGCGGTCAGGCTCCAGTTCACGACGCGGTCGATACCACCGGCCAGGTCGACGCGCGGAGGAAACAGAATCCACGCCAGAATCTGCATGGCACGCTTGAAGGCGCTCATCGGCGATTGCAGCAATGCCGCGCCGAAGGTCCCGCCGAGCACGATCAGCGCTGCCGGGCCGTTGGCCAGCGCGCCGAGGTGGCCGCCTTCGAGGTAGTTGCCGCCGATGATGGCGACGAACGCCATAATGATGCCGATAAGGCTCAGAACATCCATCAGATGCACGCCTCGACCAGGTGCTTGCCGATATCGTCCAGGCCGTACACCGCGTCGGCGAGTTCGGCTTTGACGATGGCCATCGGCATGCCGTAGATCACGCAGCTGGCTTCATCCTGGGCCCAGATCGAGCTGCCGCCCTGTTTGAGCAGGCGCGCGCCTTCGCGACCGTCGGCGCCCATGCCCGTCAGCACGACCGCCAGAACTTTGTCACCGTAGGACTTGGCCGCCGAACCGAAGGTGATGTCCACGCACGGCTTGTAGTTCAAGCGCTCATCGCCCGGCAGGATTTTCACCGCGCCACGGCCGTCGATCATCATTTGTTTGCCACCCGGTGCCAGCAGCGCCAGGCCCGGACGCAGGATGTCGCCATCCTCAGCCTCCTTCACGCTGATACGGCAGAGCTTGTCCAGACGTTCGGCGAAGGCCTTGGTGAAGGCTGCCGGCATGTGCTGGATCAGCACGATCGGCGCCGGGAAATTGGCCGGCAGTTGAGTCAGTACCCGCTGCAGGGCAACCGGACCGCCGGTGGACGTGCCGATGGCAACCAGTTTGTAGGCTTTGCGTTTCGGTGCGGGCGACGAGGGAGCAGCCGCATGGGCACGCGCAGGCATCGGCGCCGGAGCCGGAGCCGGACGCGCAGGCGCGCTGCTGCCGTAGCTGCCGAGACTGGAAGGTGCTGGAGCGGGAGCCGCTACCGGCGCCGGAGCGCTGTAGGCGCTGACACGGCGGTTACTGCGCGAGATGCTGAGAATCTTCTCGCACAGCAGTTGCTTGACCTTCTCGGGGTTGCGCGAGATGTCTTCGAAATTCTTTGGCAGGAAGTCCACCGCACCGGCGTCCAGCGCATCGAGGGTCACCCGGGCGCCTTCGTGGGTCAGCGAGGAAAACATCAAGACCGGGGTCGGGCAGCGCTGCATGATGTGCCGCACCGCCGTGATGCCGTCCATCATCGGCATCTCGTAGTCCATGGTGATCACGTCCGGCTTGAGGGCCAGCGCCTGATCGATCGCCTCTTTACCGTTGGTCGCCGTACCGACGACCTGGATATTCGAATCCGCTGAAAGAATTTCCGAGACGCGGCGGCGGAAAAACCCCGAATCGTCCACCACCAGGACTTTGACTGCCATAAACACTCCGTTAGACGCAGCGGGGCCTCAATCGCCTCCGCTGCGCCGAATTCAAATACGCCGCGTGGCGTAACGCTTGAGCATGCTCGGAACATCGAGAATCAGCGCAATGCGACCGTCACCGGTGATGGTGGCGCCCGACATGCCCGGGGTTCCCTGGAGCATTTTGCCCAATGGCTTGATGACCACTTCTTCCTGGCCCACCAATTGATCGACGACGAAGCCGATCCGCTGGGTACCCACCGAAAGGATCACCACATGGCCTTCGCGCTGCTCTTCATGAGCGGCGGAGCTGACCAGCCAGCGCTTGAGGTAGAACAACGGCAGCGCCTTGTCCCGCACGATCACCACTTCCTGGCCGTCCACCACGTTGGTGGTCGACAGGTCGAGGTGGAAAATCTCGTTGACGTTCACCAGCGGGAACGCGAACGCCTGGTTGCCGAGCATGACCATCAGCGTCGGCATGATCGCCAGGGTCAACGGCACCTTGATGACGATCTTCGAACCCTGGCCCTTGGCCGAGTAGATGTTGATCGAGCCATTGAGCTGGGAAATCTTGGTTTTCACCACGTCCATGCCCACGCCACGACCCGACACATCGGAGATCTCGGTCTTGGTCGAGAAGCCCGGGGCGAAAATCAGGTTGTAGCACTCGGTATCGCTCAGGCGATCGGCCGCGTCCTTGTCCATCACACCGCGTTTCACCGCGATGGAACGCAGGACGTTCGGGTCCATGCCTTTGCCGTCATCGGAAATCGACAGCAGGATGTGGTCGCCTTCCTGTTCAGCGGCCAGGATCACCTTGCCGCCACGGGCCTTGCCCGAGGCTTCGCGTTCTTCCGGCGACTCGATGCCGTGGTCGACCGCGTTGCGCACCAAGTGGACCAACGGGTCGGCCAGGGCCTCGACGAGGTTCTTGTCGAGGTCGGTTTCTTCGCCGACCAGCTCCAGGTTGATCTCTTTCTTGAGCTGGCGGGCCAGGTCGCGAACCAGGCGCGGGAAGCGCCCGAATACTTTCTTGATCGGTTGCATCCGGGTCTTCATGACCGCGGTCTGCAGGTCGGCCGTCACCACGTCGAGGTTCGACACGGCCTTGGACATGGCTTCGTCGCCGCTGTTGAGGCCCAGGCGAACCAGACGGTTACGCACCAGCACCAACTCGCCGACCATGTTCATGATTTCGTCCAGGCGCGCGGTATCGACCCGCACGGTGGTCTCGGCTTCGCTGGCGGGTTTTTCCGCTGGCGGCGATGCCGGAGCACGGGCTGGAGCCGGTGCGGCAGCCGCCGCCGGAGCTTCGGCTTTCGGCTCGGGCGCCTTGGCCACCGGCTTAGGTGCCGCTGCCTTGGCCACTGGTGTTGCTACCGGAGCGCTGGCACCGGTAGCGGTTCCAGCGGTAGCGCCGACTTCAGTGAACTTGCCTTTGCCGTGCAGCTCGTCGAGCAGCGATTCGAATTCGTGATCGGTGATCAGGTCGCTACCGGCCGCTGCTGCGGCAGGTGCAGCCGGGGTCGGTACCGAAGCGATGGCCGACTCCAGCGCTTCCACCGCAAAGTTGCCCTTGCCGTGCAGCTGGTCGAGCAGCGCTTCGAATTCGTCGTCGGTGATGTCGGAGCTGTCGCCCGCCTCTTTCGGCGCTGACGGCGCAGCAGGAGCGGGGGCGACGGCATCAACGGCGAACTGGCCTTTGCCGTGCAATTGGTCGAGCAACGACTCGAACTCGGCATCGGTGATTTCGTCGCTGGCCGCTTCATCGCCGGCCGGTGCTGGAGCAGTCGCCGGCGCCTCGGCCTGAGCCTTGACGGCGTTCAGCGAGTCCAGCAGTTGTTCGAATTCATTGTCGGTGATGTCACCCGATTCGCTTTCAGCAACGGGCTCTTCAACCACCTCGACCACGGGTGCCGGTGCGGCCTCGTCAGCCGTTTGCGGCTCGGCCAGGCGGGCCAGGGCTGCAAGCAATTCAGGTGTGGCAGCCGTGATCGGGCTGCGCTCGCGGACTTCGCTGAACATGCTGTTCACCGCGTCCAGTGCTTCGAGAACCACGTCCATCAATTCCGAGTCGACGCGACGTTCGCCCTTGCGCAGGATGTCGAACACGTTCTCGGCGATGTGACAGCACTCCACCAGCTCATTGAGCTGGAGGAAGCCGGCGCCCCCTTTTACAGTGTGAAAACCGCGAAAAATTGCATTGAGCAAGTCCGCATCATCCGGTCGGCTTTCCAGCTCGACCAGTTGCTCGGACAGTTGCTCTAGAATCTCGCCGGCCTCAACCAGGAAATCCTGAAGGATCTCTTCATCGGCGCCGAAGCTCATTAATGGTGTGCTCCTACAGGTCTAAAACCCAAAAAACCTAAAATTCCAAACCCTAAAAACCCAGGCTGGATAACAAATCGTCCACATCGTCCTGACCGGACACAACGTCTTCTCTTTTATCGGCATGAATCTGCGGACCTTCACCCTGAGAGAGATGTTTTTGTGGATCTTTTTCGGCAAGCATCGCTTCACGGTCATGTTCGATGCCCGCGAAGCGGTCCACCTGACTGGCCATGAGTACGAGCTTGAGCAGGTTGCTTTCAACTTCGGTGACCAGTTGGGTCACGCGCTTGATCACCTGACCGGTGAGGTCCTGGTAATCCTGGGCCAGCAGGATGTCGTTGAGGTTGCCCGACACCGTGCGGCCGTCCTCGCTGCTGCGTGCCAGGAAACCGTCGACTCGCCGGGCCAGCTCGCGGAACTCTTCAGCCCCGACTTCGCGACGCATGAACCGTCCCCAGTCCGTGCTCAAGGCCTGGGCTTCATCGCTCAGGCGGTTGACCAGCGGCGTGGCGTTTTCCACCAGGTCCATCGTGCGGTTGGCGGCGGCCTCGGTCAGTTTGACAACATACCCCAGACGCTCGGTGGCATCGGTGATCTGTGACACTTCTTCGGCTTGTGGCATGTGCGGGTCAATCTGGAAATTGACGATCGCGCTATGCAGCTCGCGAGTGAGCTTGCCCACTTCCTGATACAGGCCGCGGTCACGGGTCTGATTGAGCTCATGGATCAATTGCACAGCATCGCCAAACCTGCCTTTTTCAAGGCTCGCGACCAGTTCGACGGCGTGTTTTTTCAGGGTTGATTCAAAATCGCCCAGTGAGTGTTCGTTATTGCCCATAGCTCCCCCGTGGCGAATTCATCAACCGATGCGTTCAAAAATCTTTTCGATTTTTTCTTTCAACGCCTGGGCCGTGAAGGGTTTGACCACATAACCGTTTACACCGGCCTGGGCGGCTTCGATGATCTGCTCGCGCTTGGCTTCAGCGGTCACCATCAACACCGGCAGGTGCTTGAGCTTTTCATCGGCACGCACGTGGCGCAGCAGATCGATACCGGTCATGCCAGGCATGTTCCAGTCCGTCACCAGAAAGTCGATGCTCCCGCTGTTGAGGACCGGAATGGCGGTAGTGCCATCGTCAGCCTCGACCGTGTTGGTGAACCCAAGGTCACGCAACAGGTTTTTTATGATCCGCCGCATCGTTGAGAAGTCATCAACGATGAGGATTTTCATGTTCTTGTCCAATTCGACCTCCAAGCAGACTAAAACGCGCCCAGCACCTGGACGCGCCATTTCAATCAATCTGGCAAAGCACTCGATGACTGTCTGGAGTACAGCGGATCGAGACCGGCGCGGTTCATCACCCCACCAGCCACGTCGCAGTGCCCCCACACTGCCTTCAGCGCGCTCGCCACTCTCCCAAACGCCCCCGCAAACGGGCCGCGCACTGGCTGTGTAACTGGCTGACCCGAGATTCGCTGACCCCCAGGACCTCACCGATTTCCTTGAGATTCAACTCTTCGTCGTAGTACAGCGCCAACACCAGTCGCTCGCGCTCCGGCAAATTGGCAATCGCGTCCGCCAGCGCCGCCTGGAAGCGTTCATCCTCCAGATCGCGTGACGGTTCGAGATGAGCACTGGCGCCATCCTCGTGCAGCCCTTCGTGTTCGCCGTCCTGCAACAGATCGTCGAAACTGAATAACCGGCTGCCCAGGGTGTCGTTCAAAATCCCGTAGTAATCGTCGAGACTCAATTGGAGTTCGGCCGCAACTTCGTGATCTTTAGCGTCACGGCCGGTTTTAGCTTCAATCGAGCGAATGGCGTCGCTGACCATTCGGGTATTGCGGTGGACCGAACGTGGCGCCCAGTCCCCCTTGCGTACTTCATCGAGCATGGCGCCGCGGATGCGGATGCCGGCATACGTCTCGAAACTCGCGCCCTTGCTGGCGTCGTATTTGGTCGACACTTCCAGCAGGCCAATCATCCCGGCCTGGATCAGGTCTTCGACCTGGACACTGGCCGGCAAACGCGCCAGCAGGTGATAGGCAATGCGTTTGACCAGTGGCGCGTAACGCTCGATCAGCTCGTACTGCGCGTCACGCGCCGACTTCTTGTAGAGGTTGTAACCGCTGGCTGTCATAGCACGGGTCCTGCCGTTTGTTGCACAAGGCGCTCGACGAAAAACTCCAGGTGCCCGCGCGGGTTGGCGGGCAGCGGCCAGGTATCGACCTTCTGTGCGATCGCCTTGAACGCCAGCGAGCACTTGGAACGGGGGAAGGCCTCGTAGACGGCACGCTGCTTCTGCACGGCCTTGCGCACGCTTTCGTCGTACGGCACGGCACCAACGTATTGCAGGGCGACGTCAAGGAAGCGGTCAGTGACCTTGGTCAGCTTGGCGAACAGGTTGCGACCTTCCTGCGGGCTCTGCGCCATGTTGGCCAGGACGCGGAAACGATTCATGCCGTAATCGCGGTTAAGCAGTTTGATCAACGCGTAGGCGTCAGTGATCGAGGTCGGCTCATCGCAGACCACCAGCAACACTTCCTGCGCCGCGCGCACGAAACTGACTACCGAGTCACCAATACCCGCAGCGGTGTCGATCACCAGTACGTCGAGGTTGTCGCCGATGTCACTGAATGCCTGGATCAGGCCGGCATGTTGCGCCGGGCTCAGATGAACCATGCTCTGGGTGCCGGACGCGGCCGGAACGATGCGGATGCCGCCAGGCCCCTGCAACAGGACGTCGCGCAGCTCGCAGCGGCCTTCGATCACGTCGGCCAGGGTACGTTTGGGTGTCAGGCCCAGCAAAACGTCGACGTTCGCCAGCCCCAGGTCGGCGTCCAGCAACATGACGCGCCGGCCAAGCTCAGCCAAGGCCAGGGACAAGTTCACTGACACGTTAGTTTTCCCGACGCCACCTTTGCCGCCGGTCACCGCGATCACCTGTACGGGATGCATGCTGCCCATGTTATTTCATTACCTTGTCTTGCATAGACGGAGGCCACATTACTGGCTGCGCGTTCACAACCGGAACAATGCATGGCAGACCATCGATGTAGGTACAAAAACTATTCATTTTCACCTCAGCCAACCTGCTTGGTCGGGCTGTGGTAGATGTCAGCGAACATGTCAGCCATGGCTTCTTCGCTGGGCTCTTCCTGCATTTGCACGCTGACGGCGCGGCTGACCAGTTGATGGCGACGCGGCAGATGCAAATCATCCGGAATCCGCGGGCCGTCGGTCAGGTACGCCACCGGCAACTCATGGCTGATGGCCAGGCTCAACACCTCGCCCAGGCTTGCCGTCTCATCCAGTTTAGTCAGGATGCAGCCAGCGAGGCCGCAACGCTTGTAACTGTGATAAGCGGCGGTTAGAACCTGTTTCTGGCTGGTGGTTGCCAGGACCAGGTAATTTTTTGACTTGATGCCACGCCCAGCCAGGCTCTCAAGCTGCATGCGCAGCGCCGGATCGCTGGCCTGCAGGCCGGCGGTATCGATCAGCACGACGCGCTTGCGCAGCAGTGGATCCAGCGCCTGCACCAGCGATTGCCCCGGATCGACGTGGGTCACCGACACGTTGAGAATCCGACCGAGGGTCTTGAGTTGCTCCTGGGCACCAATACGGTAGCTGTCCATGCTCACCAGCGCGATGTTTTGCGCGCCGTACTTGAGCACGTAGCGGGCTGCCAGCTTGGCCAGGGTGGTGGTCTTGCCCATGCCGGCAGGGCCGACCATGGCAATCACACCGCCCTCTTCCAGCGGTTCGACTTCCGGTGTGGCGATCATCCGCGCCAGGTGCGCCAGCAACATGCGCCAGGCCTGACGGGGTTCTTCGATATCGGTAATCATCGCCAGCAAGTCCCGCGACAACGGGCCGGACAGGCCGATACGTTGCAGGCGACGCCAGAGATTGGCCTGGTCTGGACGGCTGCCTTGCAGCTGATTCCAGGCCAGGGAGCCTAGCTGCACTTCCAGCAATTCGCGCAGGCCGTTGAGTTCGAAACGCATCGAGTCGAACACACGCTGGTCGACCGCCGGTGCAGCGGCAGGTGCCGGCGCAGGGCGACGAGGCTCGGTGTAGGTCGGCTCGATCAATGGCTCGGCAGCGGTCAGCGGCAGGCCGGCGAACAACTGGCGATTGGTGGCATTGTCGCTCTCGCCCTCGCTGCGCAGGCTCAATTCGGCCTGGGCGGTGACGATCCGCGACTGCGTCTTGCGCAGTTCGTCTTCGAGTTCCATGTTCGGAACGCGCGGCGCCAGCGCCGACAACTTGTAATCCAGGGCAGCCGTCAGCTCGACACCGCCAGCGATCCGGCGGTTGCCAATGATGGCGGCATCGGCGCCCAGCTCATCACGAACCAGTTTCATGGCCTGACGCATATCGGCGGCGAAAAAACGCTTAACTTGCATAACCCACTACCTCAGCCGTTGGGCCCTACTGTCGCAACGATGGTCACTTGCTTGTTGTCAGGGATTTCCTGGTAAGCCAACACGTGCAAACCCGGTACTGCCAGTCGGCCAAACCGCGAGAGCATCGCGCGAACCGGACCGGCCACCAGCAGAATCACCGGTTGACCTTGCATCTCCTGACGCTGCGCCGCATCGATCAACGAACGTTGCAGCTTCTCGGCCATGCTTGGCTCCAACAGAACACCCTCTTCCGAGCCTTGTCCTGCCTTCTGCAGACTATTGAGCAATATTTGTTCCAACCTTGGCTCCAGCGTGATAACTGGCAGCTCCGAGTCAGTCCCTACAATGCTTTGGACGATTGCGCGGGATACGCCGACGCGCACCGCGGCCACCAATGCGGCGGTATCTTGACTCTTGGAAGCATTGTTCGCGATGGCTTCGGCGATGCTGCGAATGTCGCGCACCGGTACCTGCTCGGCCAGCAGTGCCTGCAGAACCTTGAGCAATTGCGACAGCGACAGCACGCCCGGCACCAACTCCTCGGCCAGTTTCGGCGAGTTTTTCGCCAGCAGTTGCATGAGTTGCTGCACTTCCTCGTGGCCGATCAGCTCACTGGAGTGTTTGTACAGAATCTGGTTCAAGTGGGTCGCAACCACGGTACTGGCATCGACCACGGTGTAGCCGAGCGATTGCGCCTGGGCACGCTGGCTGATTTCGATCCACACCGCCTCCAGCCCGAAAGCCGGATCTTTGGCGGTAATGCCGTTAAGCGTGCCGTAGACCTGGCCGGGGTTGATCGCCAGTTCGCGGTCCGGGTAAATCTCCGCTTCGGCCAGGATCACACCCATAAGGGTCAGGCGATAGGCACTCGGCGCCAGGTCGAGGTTGTCGCGGATGTGTACGGTCGGCATCAGGAAGCCCAGGTCCTGGGACAGCTTCTTGCGCACGCCCTTGATCCGCGCCAGCAGTTGACCGCCCTGGTTGCGGTCCACCAGCGGAATCAGGCGGTAGCCCACTTCCAGGCCGATCATGTCGATCGGGGTCACGTCATCCCAGCCCAGTTCCTTGGTTTCCTGGGCGCGGGCCGGCGACGGCAGCAATTCCTGTTGACGCTTGACCTCTTGCAGCGCCTGGACCTTGACCATGTTCTGCTTGCGCCAGAACAGATACGCACCACCGGCCGCCAGGGCCGCCATGCTCAGGAAGGACACGTGCGGCATGCCGGGCACCAGGCCCATCACTGCCATCAAACCGGCGGCCACCGCCAGCGCCTTGGGCGAGGCGAACATCTGGCGATTGATCTGCTTGCCCATGTCTTCCGAACCGGACGCACGGGTCACCATGATCGCCGCGGCGGTGGACAACAGCAGTGATGGCAATTGCGCCACCAAACCGTCACCAATGGTCAACAGCGCGTACACCTTGCCGGCATCGGCGAAGGTCATGTTGTGCTGGAAGATACCGACCGCCATGCCGCCGATCAGGTTAATGAACAGAATCAGCAGGCCGGCGATGGCGTCACCGCGCACAAATTTACTGGCACCGTCCATGGAACCGTAGAACTCGGCTTCCTGGGCGACTTCGGAACGGCGGGCCTTGGCCTGGGCCTGATCGATCAGACCGGCGTTGAGGTCGGCGTCGATGGCCATTTGTTTGCCGGGCATCGCGTCGAGGGTAAACCGCGCGCTCACCTCGGAAATCCGCCCGGCGCCCTTGGTCACCACGACGAAGTTGATGATCATCAGGATCGCGAACACCACGATACCGACCACGTAGTTGCCGCCGATCACCACCTCGCCGAAGGCCTGGATCACCTTACCGGCGGCGGCGTGACCGTCCTGGCCGTGGAGCATGACCACCCGGGTCGAGGCCACGTTCAGCGCCAGCCGCAGCAGCGTCGCCACCAGCAGGATGGTCGGGAACACCGCGAAATCCAGCGGCCGCAAGGCGTAGACGCAGACCAGCAGCACGACGATCGACAGGGCGATGTTGAAGGTGAAAAACACGTCCAACAGGAACGGCGGGACCGGCAACATCATCATCGCCAACATGACCAGCAGCAACAGCGGCACACCCAGATTGCCTCGACTGAGGTCTGCCATGTGCGTGCGTGTACTGTTGAGTAACTGAGAGCGATCCACCGGTAATCCCCGTGCCTTTAAAGCAAACTTTTGACGCCTGAAACGGGCGCACGGGGGTTACTGCAAGAAGCTTTCCAACTTTTGTGGAGGGTTGAAATAGAAGGGATTGCAAGAGGTTTGGCGTTGCTTGGACGGGCCTCTTCGCGAGCAGGCTCGCTCCCACAAGGATCGAGGCTAACCGCGAATCCTTGATTCCACACAAATTCACTGTGGGAGCGAGCCTGCTCGCGAAGAGGCCGGAACTGCCTATTCAGTAGTCCAAGCAAATCCCTGTGTGGCGAGGGACCTTGCTCCCGTTGGGCCGCACAGCGCCCCCAAAACCCGTGACCGCGGCCATTCAGACAAACCGCACCTACCGAATAACGACTGCTGCGCAGCCGGACGGGAGCAAGCTCCCTCGCCACAGGTACTTGGTGATTCAAGGGGTTGCGGAGCAACCGAACCTATCAGTTCTGTTAGTAGCCATCTCATGCAATATCGCCGATGCTGAACGCCAGCACGTCGAACGTTCGGAGCATTCGCTCATGCAACCGCCACGCGGAACCCTACTCTGCCAATATCGCTATGACGCCCTGGACCGACTGATCGCCAATACACTGCCGAACAGGCCAGAGCATCAGTGCTTCTACTGCAAAAGCCGGTTGACCACTGAGATACAAGGCGCGACGCGCTACTCCATTGTCCAGCATGGCGACCAGTTGCTGGCGCAACAGCAGATTGAAAACGGTGTATACGCAACCTCGCTTCTGGGCACGGATCAACAGCGCTCGGTACTGCAGACAGTCAACAAAAACCATCCACCACAGCGTGTCAGTTACTCACCGTATGGCTTCCACCCGTATTTGAATGCATTACTCAACTTGCTCGGATTCAACGGCGAACGACCGGATCCGGTAACCGGAAATTATTTGCTTGGCAATGGTTATCGGGTTTTTAATCAGGCGCTGATGCAGTTCTCCAGCCCGGATAGTTTGAGCCCATTTAAAGAGGGAGGATTGAATTCATATACTTATTGCTTGGGAGACCCGATCAATCGAAGCGATCAAACAGGGCATTTCTCTGCCTCCATAATGAGCAGAATCTTGGCCTGGAAAAGTAGGGCAAAATACGCAACCCGCACTAAACTCAGAAACTCCGGCAAACTGACAAGCCAATGGAAACCGACACAGTTTCCATCACTACAAGAAAAATCCGTCGACGTTATTGCTCGGAATCCTTCAATCACCCGGTTACTGGAAGCTCCTAACATAATCAAACAGCAAATAATCCAACGAACAGGAATTTTAAATAAAGCGAATGCTATAAAGTTCAAACCTCACACTATGCAATCTCGCACCCTCGAAAAACTAGCCAACACCGGAAAACTTAGTACGACCCCCGAAGCTAATATCGGCCTAATGGAAACAGCTCAAACTCGCTACGAGCTGGCAAATGAATTTAAGTTAAAATCACGACCGGATGAAGAAATAAGGACCATCCTTTCTAGAATCAGAGAAAGAAACTAGTAAACCGAGATTTATTAGACGCTTCCAGCAACCAAATATCGACAGAAAACACCTGCAAAGGTACCCACAAATCTAGGAATCGCGCCGCAAATCCGGCGGAATCGGCAAATCATCCTTCAGCGGATCCGGCCGTTTGCCCTTGCCCGCCTTGTACTGGCGAATCTGGTAGACATACGCCAGCACTTGAGCAACGGCGAGATACAACCCACCCGGAATCTCCTGCTCCAGCTCTGTGGAGTAGTAAATCGACCGCGCCAGCGCCGGCGATTCCAGCAACAGGATCTCGTTGGCCGCCGCAATTTCACGAATCTTCAACGCAAGGAAATCACTGCCCTTTGCGATCAGCATCGGCGCGCCGCTCTTGTCCGGGTCGTATTTGAGCGCCACGGCGTAGTGGGTCGGGTTGGTGATGACCACGTCAGCTTCGGGGATCGCCGCCATCATCCGCCGCTGGGACATTTCGCGCTGCAACTGGCGAATCCGTTGCTTGACCTCTGGCCGCCCTTCCTGGTCCTTGTGCTCGTCTTTGATTTCCTGCTTGGTCATTTTCAGTTTCTTGATGCTTTCCCAAAGCTGAATCGGTACGTCCACGGCGGCGATGATGATCAAGCCGCAGGCCATCCACAGGGTACTCCAGCCGACCACTTGCAGGCTGTGGGTAATCGCCCGGTCCAGAGGTTCGTGGGCGATGCGCAGCAGGTCGTCGATGTCTCCCGCCAACACCACCAGGGCCACGAACAGGACGATGAAAAACTTGGCCAGGGCCTTGAGCAGCTCGGCCACGGCCTTGGTCGAGAACATGCGCTTGAGGCCTGCACCGGGGTTCATGCGGCTGAATTTCGGGGCCATGGTGCCGGCGGAGAACAACCAGCCACCGAGGGAGATCGGGCCAATCAGCGCAGCCAGCAGCAAGGTGATCATCACCGGCTGGATCGCCAGCAAAGCAATCTGCCCCGAGTGCAGCAGGTAGGTGCCCATCGAACGCTGGTCGAGCACCACTTCCCGCGACAGGGAAAAATTCAGGCGCATCAGCTCCATCAGGTCCTGGGCCAGCGCGCCCCCGAAGATCAGCAGCGCCCCGGCACCGGCGAGCATGATTGCGAGGGTGTTGAGTTCCTTGGAACGGGCAATCTCACCCTTCTCACGGGCGTCCTTTTTCTTTTTCTCCGTGGGGTCTTCTGTTTTGTCTTCGTTATCACTCTCGGACATGACTCAGCGCGCCTTTGCCAGTTCGCGTAAAAACTGCAAGGCCTCGGAGGCCAGCGGTTGATACTGATTGAGAATGTCCGCCAACCCGACCCAGACGATGAACAGTCCGAGCACCAGGGTCAGCGGGAAGCCGATGGAGAAAATGTTCAGTTGCGGCGCCGCCCGGGTCATCACGCCGAACGCGATGTTGACCACCAACAGCGCCGTGATTGCCGGCAGCACCAGCATCAGCGCAGCGCCGAGCACCCAGCCAAGCTTGCCGGCCAGCTCCCAGAAATGATTGACCATCAAGGCGTTGCCCACCGGCAACGTGGTGAAGCTTTCGGTGAGCACTTCGAACACCACCAGATGACCGTTCATCGCCAGGAACATCAACGTCACCAGCATGGTGAAGAACTGGCCGATCACCGCCACCGATACGCCGTTGGTGGGGTCGACCATCGAGGCGAAGCCCATGCCCATCTGAATAGCAATGATCTGCCCCGCCACCACGAACGCCTGGAAGAACAGCTGCAGGGAGAAACCCAGGACCGCGCCGACCAGGATCTGTTCGCCAATCAGCATCCACCCGCTAAGGTCCAGGGCATTGACCGGAGGCATGGGCGGCAGGTTGGGTGCGAGAACGACGGTGATCGCCAGGGCGAAGTAAAGACGAATGCGCTTGGGCACCAGCGAGGTACCGAACACGGGCATGACCATCAGCAAGGCGCCGATGCGAAACAGCGGCAACATGAAGGTTGCCACCCATGTGCTGATCTGGGTATCCGTCAGCTGGAGCAACGACGACATGGCTTAGCCAATGACCTGCGGAATGCTGTGGTACAGCTGCAGGATGTACTCCATGAACGTCTGCACCAGCCACGGGCCGGCCACGATCAGCGTCACCAGCATCACCAGCAGGCGCGGCAGAAAGCTCAGGGTCTGTTCGTTGATCTGGGTGGCCGCCTGGAACATCGCCACGATCAGGCCGACCAGCAGACTGGGAATCACCAGCACCGCGACCATCAGGGTCGTCAGCCACAGGGCTTCGCGGAAAATGTCGACGGCTACTTCAGGGGTCATGGCGATACACCGCCGAAACTGCTGGCCAGAGTGCCGATAATAAGCGCCCAGCCATCGACCAGCACGAACAGCATGATTTTGAACGGCAGGGAAATGATCAACGGCGACAACATCATCATACCCATGGCCATCAGCACGCTGGCCACGACCAGGTCGATGATCAGGAACGGAATGAAGATCATGAAACCGATCTGGAACGCGGTTTTAAGCTCGGATGTCACGAAAGCAGGCACCAGGATAGTCAGCGGCGCCTGATCCGGCGAGGCAATGTCGGTGCGCTTGGACAGGCGCATGAACAGCTCCAGATCACTGGTGCGGGTCTGGGCGAGCATGAAGTCCTTGATCGGCACCTGGGCCTTGGCCACCGCGTCCTGCGCGGTCATCTTTTCCGCCAGGTACGGCTGCAAGGCGTCCTGGTTCACCCGGTCGAACACCGGCGCCATGATGAACAGGGTCAGGAACAGCGCCATGCCCGTGAGAATCTGGTTCGATGGCGTCTGCTGCAGGCCCAGGGCCTGGCGCAGGATCGAGAAGACGATGATGATCCGGGTGAAACTGGTCATCAGCATGACGAACGCCGGGATGAAACTCAGCGCGGTCATGATCAGCAGGATTTGCAGGCTGACCGAATATTCCTGGGCGCCCTGTGCGTTGGTGCCCAGGGTGATCGCCGGGATCGACAACGGATCGGCGGCGAACGCCAGCGGC
The DNA here is from genome assembly GCF_013359695.1 of Pseudomonas sp. C2B4. GTDB lineage: Bacteria > Pseudomonadota > Gammaproteobacteria > Pseudomonadales > Pseudomonadaceae > Aquipseudomonas. The sequence goes on along the minus strand of NZ_JABFMU010000069.1, from coordinate 2,705 downwards.
GCGGCCAGCAACAGGGCCAGCGTCAAGACGATGCGTAACGCACCCATTACTTCTTATCCTTCTGATCCTTGCCCAGTATCTTCAACAGATGCTGGGCAAACTCCGGAGTCGCTTTCTCGGCGGTGGTCGGTACTTCAACCGGCTCTTTGAGCACGTGCAGCGCGGTGATGGTGCCAGGACTTAGACCGAGCAGGATCTGCTCGTTGCCGACCTGCACCAGCATCAGGCGGTCGCGTGGGCCGAGGGCGCGGGAACCGATCAGTTCGATCACCTGCCCCTTGCCGGCGGGACCGGCCTGCTGCACCCGGCGCAACAGCCAGGCGAGGAAGAAGATCAACCCCAGCACTAGCAGCAAACCCAGCACAAGCTGGGTCAATTGCCCGGCCACTCCACTGCTGGCAACGGGTGCGGCAGCGGCAGTAGCGGCGGTCGCAGCAGGCTCGGCCGCCAGCACACTGAACGGCAGCGCCAACAGGCCCCAAAGAAGCTTTTTCACTCAGCGCAGCTTCTTGATGCGTTCGCTTGGGCTGATCACGTCGGTCAGGCGGATGCCGAACTTCTCGTTGACCACCACCACTTCGCCATGGGCGATGAGCGTGCCGTTGACCAGCACGTCCAACGGCTCACCGGCCAGGCGATCGAGCTCGATCACCGAGCCCTGATTGAGCTGCAGCAAGTTGCGGATGTTGATGTCGGTGCTGCCCACTTCCATGGAAATCGACACCGGGATATCGAGGATCACATCCAGGTTCGGCCCTTCCAGGCTGACCGGGTCGTTGTTTCTCGGCAGACTGCCGAACTCTTCCATCGGCAGGCGATTGGAGTTCGACACGCCCGCGTCGGCGGCCAGCAGCGCATCAATGTCCGCCTGTCCGCCATCGCCGGATTCTTCCAGGGCCGCAGCCCACTCATCAGCCAGCGCCTGGTCGTCCTGGTTATTCATATCGTCAGCCATCAATTTGTCCTCGGCGAGCAACTGCTCGATCAGAAGCAGTCATTTCAAATAGGGTTGGAGCGCCGGTCAGCGGCGCTCAATCGGTTCGATCACCTGCAACGCGAGGTTGCCTTTGTGCGAACCCATCTTGACCTTGAAGGCCGGCACGCCGTTGGCGCGCATGATCATGTCTTCCGGCATTTCCACCGGGATAATGTCCCCCGGCTGCATGTGCAGGATGTCGCGCAGTTTCAACTGGCGACGGGCGACCGTGGCGCCGATCGGCACGTCGACATCCAGCACGTCCTGGCGCAAGGCGTTGACCCAGCGCTCGTCCTGGTCGTCGAGGTCCGACTGGAAGCCGGCGTCGAGCATTTCGCGCACCGGTTCGATCATCGAATACGGCATGGTCACGTGCAGGTCGCCGCCACCGCCATCGAGTTCGATGTGGAAGGTCGACACCACAATGGCTTCGCTCGGACCGACGATGTTGGCCATGGCCGGGTTCACTTCCGAGTTGATGTACTCGAAGTTCACTTCCATGATCGCCTGCCAGGCTTCCTTCAAGTCGATGAAGGCCTGCTCCAGCACCATGCGCACCACACGCAATTCGGTCGGGGTGAATTCACGCCCTTCGATCTTCGCGTGACGGCCATCGCCGCCAAAGAAGTTGTCCACCAGCTTGAACACCAGTTTGGCGTCGAGAATGAACAGCGCGGTGCCGCGCAGCGGCTTGATCTTGACCAGGTTGAGACTGGTCGGCACGTACAGCGAGTGCACGTATTCGCCGAACTTCATCACCTGCACACCGCCGACCGCCACGTCCGCCGAGCGACGCAGCATGTTGAACATGCTGATGCGCGTGTAGCGGGCGAAACGCTCGTTGATCATTTCCAGGGTCGGCATGCGTCCGCGGACGATGCGATCCTGGCTGGTCAGGTCGTAGCTTTTGACGCTGCCGGGTTCGGCAACGTTATCGGTCTGTACCAGGCCATCGTCCACGCCATGCAACAGCGCGTCGATCTCGTCCTGGGACAGGAGGTCCTGCACGGCCATGTCGTGTTCCTACTGCAGTACGAAATTAGTGAAAAGCAGCTGCTCGACAACCACTTTGCCGAGTTCTTTCTGCGCGACTTCCTGGACGCTGGCCGTGGCTTTCTGACGCAACATTTCCTGGCCGACCGGCGATGCGAGCGTGGCGAAGTCCTGTCCGGAAAACAGCATGACCAGGTTATTGCGGATCACCGGCATGTGGACCTTGAGCGCATCCAGATCGCCCTGGTTGCGCGCGAGCATGGTGATGCTCACCTGCATGTAGCGCTGACGGCCGTTCTGGTTGTAGTTGGCGACAAATGCCGGCGCCATCGATTCGAAGACCGCTGGCTGCTTGCCCACCGGGGCGACTTCAGCCGCGGCGACAGGCTTGCTCTGGGCGCTGTGCATGAAGTACCAGGTCGCCCCCACGGACAAACCGATCGCCAGCAGCAAGGCCAGCACGATCACGATAATCAGTTTGAGTTTGCCTTTGGTCGCGGGGTCTTTTACTGCTGCGTCGCTCTTCGCCATGCCAATAATCCGTCACTATTCGGGTTTTCACAGTCGCACGGATAGGCAAGAGCAAGTGTTATGCCAGAAGTGTCGGGAGGGGGATGGGTGGCTCGGCAGCGATTCGAAGACCACCGCAAGACCACTGTGGGAGCGAGCCTGCTCGCGAAAGCGTTCTGTCAGTCACTGAAATCGTGACTGAACTGACGCCTACGCGAGCAGGCTC
>NZ_JABFMU010000068.1 GCF_013359695.1 Pseudomonas sp. C2B4 | reverse complement strand
GCTCGCTCCCACATTTGGAATGCATTCCCCTGTGGGAGCGAGCCTGCTCGCGAAGGCGATAGTCGCCCTGATAAAAAAGCCTGGATCAGTCAAAAACTAACGACGCAATTTAGCGCAGTGATCCTGCTCCGGCTGCGCCGCCGTATACCACACATAATCCGCGCTTTCGGCAGTCACTGTCTTGCCCGCCTCGGCCAGTACCAGCACCGCGTTACCCTCGCCAGCACCGAGATCCTTGAGGTGCAACGGCACCCCCAAATCCTTGCGCACATGGAATGCCCCGGCCAGCAACACCGCCGGCGTCGGTGCCGCCAGCAGGCGCTCGGCCATGCGCCGGTCACGCTGTTGCTGCACGGCGAGCATCGCCGGCATCTGCGATTCGGGCAGCAAGCCGCAATGGGATTCGCGGATGTCTTCCAAAAGCGTCGTTTGTACCTGTTGGGTGGTGGAGGCCTCACCGTTCAGCGTTGGACGCTGTTTGTAGATCTGCATGATCTGCGCCCGATCCAGGTTGGCTGACAGCAGCGGGTAGGGTTGACGCAGAGCATAGGTCACCAGTGCACCGTAGACGCCCCAATCCCAGTTGGCTTGCCAGGACAGCGCCTGGTAAGCATCGGCCGGCGGTTGACCGGCACGGGTGGCGGTCTGGGCCGCATCGACTTTGGCCTGTTGGTCGGGGTTGAGCATTTCCATCAACAGGCTACCTTGCGGACGTTGTTGCGCCAATTCGCGCAGCAGCCACAGTTGCAGGGCATGGTGATCGGGGTTGTCGTGTTGCTCACCGATCAATACCCGAGGCGCAGCCGCCAGTCGTTCGACCAGTTCTTGCGGCGTCAGGGTGCGCCCGGTGGCGAGTTCGCGGATCACGCCCAGATCGGCATGATCCCGACCTTGCGGGGCGATCAGTGCCGGCGGGGGCGTGACGTGATGGGATTGGCAGGCAGCCAGCAGGCTGAACAGGCATAACAGCAGAATGCGCATCGGTTTTCCTTATTAGATGTTGGCCCCCTCGCTCCCCACGGCGGGAGGGGACGGGTATCAGCGCGCGATAATCAACGGGTGGCCACGTTCCGGATGCTGGTGAATCAACACCTGCAATCCGTACACCGCTTCCACCGCCTCGGCGGTCAGGACGTCATCCGGCGTGCCGTAGCCGTGGGGGCGACCGTCCTGCAACAGCAGTAGGTGATCGCAATAACGCGCCGCCAGGTTGAGGTCGTGCAGGATCACCAGCACCGCCGCACCGCGCCCGGCGAAATCGCGCACCGCTTGCAGAATGGTGTGCTGGTGCAGCGGATCGAGCATCGAGGTCGGCTCGTCGAGCAGCAGGGTCTGCCCCTCGGCACCCGGCCACAGCTGAGCGAGTACCCGCGCCAGATGCACGCGCTGGCGTTCGCCACCGGACAAGGCCAGATAACTGCGTCCGGCCAGGTGCAGGGCGTCGGCGGCACCGAGTGCTTCGGCAACGATTTCGGCATCACGCACACGACCGCTGGCATGGGGCAAGCGACCCATGCCCACCACTTCATTGACCGAGAAAGCGAAGTTCAAACTCGAACTCTGGGGAAGTACCGCCAGGCGCTTGGCCCGCTCCTGACCGGGCCAGTCCGCCAGCTTGCGCCCGTCGAGGCTGACCGTGCCTTCGTTGGCCGGCAGCTCATCGCACAAGGCGGCGAGCAGGGTACTTTTACCGGCACCGTTAGGCCCCAGCACGCCGAGGACTTCCCCCGGACGCAACTCGATATCGATGTTCGCCAGCACGGTGCGACTGCCGCGCCGGACCAGCAGGTTGTCAGCGCGCAGCATCAGGAACGCCCCCGTACCAGCAGATAAAGGAAGAAGGGTGCACCGATGAGCGCGGTGACGATACCGATCGGCAACTCGGCCGGCGCCAACAGCAGTCGGGCGACCAGGTCGGCCAGCAACAGCAGGCTGGCACCGGCGAGCAGGGACGCCGGCAGCAACACCCGGTGATCCGGGCCGACCAGCAACCGCATCAGGTGCGGTACCACCAGACCGATAAAGCCGATCAGACCCGCCGCGGCCACGGCGGCACCGACGCCCAGCGCCGTGCACAGCACCAGCTCCAGCTTGATCCGCTCGACATTGAAACCCAGGTGCCGCGCTTCCGACTCACCCAGCAGCATGGCATTGAGGGCCGCCGCGCGACGCGGCAACCACACCGCCACGCCCACCGCCACGATCAGCAGCGGCCACAGGCGCGGGTAGCTGGCACCGTTGAGGCTGCCCAGGTTCCAGAAGGTCAAGGTGCGCAAGGTGGCGTCATCGGCCAGGTAGGTGAACAGGCCGACGCCGGCACCGGCCATGGCGGTCATCGCCACACCCGCCAGCAGCATGGTGGCGACGTTGGTCTGGCCATTGCTGCGACCGAAGCGATACACCACCGCCGTGACGATCAGACCACCGGCGAAGGCGCACACCGACAGCAGGTACGGCTCGATGGCCGGCGGCAAGCCGCCGAGCAGGCTGCCGCCGACAATGGCGATGGCCGCACCGAGTGCCGCGCCACCGGACACGCCGACCAGCCCCGGATCCGCCAGCGGGTTGCGAAACAACCCCTGCATGGCCACGCCGGACAGGGCGAGCACCGAACCGACCGCGATGCCGAGCAAACTGCGCGGCAAGCGAATCTGGCCGAGGATCAGTTCCGCCTGTTGCGTGTCGCCGCCGTCTACCGGCAGGCCGAGCAGACGCAGCCCGGCCAGCAAGGTATCGCCCAGCGGCAGGCTGACCGGCCCGAGGGCCAGGGACAGCCAGAACACCAGCACCAACAACAGGCCGAGGGTGATCAGCATCGGCCGTGGCCGAACGATAGCCGTCATCGGCTGTTCTCGGATGTCTGCAACCGGGCTGTCTGGATCGGTGCCGACGGATAGAACGCCTTCGACAGTGTCGCCAGTGCATCCGGAATGCGCGGACCCAGACCGCCGACCAGCAGCGTCGGATCGATCACCAGCACCCGGCCTTCGCGACCGGCCCGGGTCTGCGCGAGGATCGGATTCTGCTCCAGCAGGGCAGCGCGCGCGGCATCCCCTTCAAGACGGCCACCGGCGAAAATGATCACCTGTGGGTCCAGGGCCAGCATCGCCTCATTGGACACCGGCTTGTAGCCGTTGTGTTCGGTGAGGTTCTGCCCGCCCGCCTGGGTGATCATCCAGGCTGCCAGTGTGTCCTTGCCAGCCGCCTGAAGATTGCCCCCCGAGTGACTGAGCAGCATCAATACCCGTGGTGCGGGGTTTTGCTGCTGCACCTGCTTGACCCATGCGGCCTGACGCTCCAGGCGCTGCTGATAACCGGCGATCAACGCCTGGGCTTCCGTTGGCTTGCCGAGCAATTGCCCGAGTTCGGTCAGGTTGTGTTGCAGCGAAGGCACATCGGCCTTGGCCGACAGCAACTCGATGCGCACCCCGGCCGCCTTGAGTTGCGCCAGCACCGGCGGCGGGCCCATTTCGGCGCTGCCCACCAGGATGTCCGGCTTCAGGGCCAGAATGCCTTCGGCCGCCAGCGCGCGCTGGTAGCCGATGCCCGGCAGGCTGCGCAGTGAACGCGGGTACTGGCTGGTGCTGTCGACACCCACCAGTTTGCTCTCGCCACCCAAGGCGACCACCCATTCGCTGAACGCGCCACCGGCGCTGACCCAACGCTGGGGCAGGCCGTCGGCTACGGCCATCTGGCTCAGGAGCACGCCGGCGCAGGCCAGCAGTGATTTGATTCGCATCGCAAGACTTCCTTAGTCGATCAGGACGGTGGCGGTTTCGGCCAGGGCACGCCAGTCGTCACGCTCCGGGATGCCCGGCTTGCGCACGCCGAACAGCTGGATGACCAGCTCACCGTCGGCATCGAAACCTTCGTAGCTGGTGATGATGCCATCGACGCTCGGCTTGCGCACACGCCACAGCTCGGTCACACCGGTGGTCTTGAGGTGCAGGTTGAAGTTCGGATCGAGCACGTTGAACCAGGTGTCCATCCAGCGCAGGTTGCTCACGGGGCCGGAGTGGATCTGGATGCAGTGCGAGTTGCCGACGAACACCATGATCGGCACTTCGCCCTTGCCGGCGGCTTCGATGACGTTGGTCAACTCGACGGTGGCCAAGGGTTCGGCCCACTCATGACCGGCCAGGCGCAGGGCCTGGGTGCGCGCCACGTCGTTGCGCTTGAGCAGGGCGAAGAAGTCGTGGGTGTCCTTGAGCTGCGACCACTCGCTGCGCAGGGCGGCGGCGTCCACGTCGGCATCGGCGCGGGGCGGCTTGGCATCCGGCAAGGGTTGCAGGTTCAGTTCGGCGCTTTGTTCTTCGGCACGGAAACGCTCGACCAAAGGCGCCCAGGCGGCTTCTTCGCTGGTGTCGGTGAGGAACACCTTGTGCACGGCCACGCCCTGGCGGTCGAACACCTGGATGCTGCGTTGCGGGCCACGGGCGGTGGTTTCGTCGATGGCAAACACGCTGGCCCAACCGCTGAGGAACAGGCGCAGATCGATGTCCGGCGACAACACCATGCCCATTTGCCCGCTGCCCATCACCGTCACTTCGGCATACACGCCTTTGCGTTCGTGCACGCAGTGTTCGTTGCGGGTCAGCGCCATGATGTAGCCCAGCTCGCCGAGTGCCGGCAGCAGTTCTTTCCACTCAGGGCGCAGGCGCACGGCGTCGGTGCCCAGGCGGCTGGCGGTCAGCTCGGCCTCGCTGACACCCAATTTGGCAGCGGCATCGCGGGCACGCAGGCCCGATTGCTCGGCACGCAACTGTTGCCAGTTCTGGTACAGCGCCGGGGTAGCGGACAGGGCAGTGGATTGAGCGGTCATGTGAACTCCTTCAGGGTCATCGGTTCGCCGTGAGGGCGAATTCTATTGGTATTTCCACGCGGCTGGGCACGGCCCGGCCATCGACAATTTCGGGGCGAAAACGCCAGTTGCGCACGGCTTCCAGGGCGGCATCGTCGAGGCTTTCCACGCCCGAGGAACGGCTCAGCACCAACTTGAGCTGCTGACCGCGTTCGTCCAGGTGCACCTCGACCCGCACGATGCCTTGCTGATTTCGACGTCGTGCCACATTCGGATAACGCGGCGCTGGCGGTGGGGTGACGAAACTGGGGCGCAGGCTCACCACCGGGGTGAGCGGCGGTGCCGGGGTGATCATGGCCGGGGGCAGGGTGGTGGCGGTTTTTGTGGCTGCCGGCGTCGGTTGGGTGGCGGCTTGCGCGGTTGATGTCTGTGCGCTGGCGGGTTGTACCGGACGCGGCTCGATACGGGGTGGCGGTGGCGATTTTGGTTGCGGTTTCGCGGGTGGCGATGCCTTGACGATCGCCGGTTGGGGGCTGACCGGCAAGGGTTTGGCAGGAACGGGCTCTGCCACGGCGGGTACAAAGGCTTTCGGCAACGTGGCCGGCGGACCCACCGGTTCAGGTCGTGCAGCGGGGGCAGGAATGGGTTTGTCCACCGGTTCAAGACTGACCAGTTGAATCGCCATCGGCGGTTGCCACGCCAGCGGCTCGGGCTCGGCCCGAAGCTCGCGCAATAGCCAACCCACGCTGACATGCAGCGCGATCGACAGCAGCAGATATCCCCAAAAGTGCTTCATGCACGGTCGTTCTATTTTTATCGGAAGTGCATATGATAATAATTTGCATTTACGTGTCAAGCTCGTTTATCTTCGCTTCCCGCTGCCAAGCAAGCGATTGGTTCAGGCCTTCACAGAAGGGTCCCAAGCGCTGCGTTACCTAACAAAATCAACTACATGCCGGACAGCTCCAGCCGCTGGCAAAGGCCTGCTCCAGAGCCTTGCACCGCATTACGGCTGTCTGTCCATCAGGAGTAAGTGAGATGTCGATCCGCCCGCCATTCGCCAAGCGTCCCTGGCTATCCTTGCTGTTGCTTTCGCCATCGTTGGCCCTGGCCGCAGAGTCCGTTACCCAGTTCGATACCGTCAGCGTGACCGCCACCCGCACCGAGCAGACCCTGCTGCAGGTGCCGAGCACTGTGTCGGTCCACAGCGAACGGGAAATCGACCAGCACAACGACAAGGATCTCAAGGACCTGGTGCGCTATGAGCCGGGCGTTTCGGTGGAGGGTACCGGTAGCCGCTTTGGCAACACGGGGGCGACCATCCGTGGCATCAACGGCAACCGCGTACTGACTCAGGTCGATGGCGTGCGCATGCCGCAAAGCAACTTCTTCAGTCCGTTCCAGGACGTGCGCAGCAACTACGTCGACCTCGATACCATCAGGCAGGTGGAAATCATCCGCGGCCCGGCGTCTTCGCTGTACGGCAGCGACGCCATCGGCGGTGCGGTCAGCTACCTGACCAAGGATGCCGGCGATTACCTGGAAGCGGGCGACGATACGTACGCCCGTTTCAAGACCGGTTATGACGGCAGCGATGACAGCTGGCAGCGCAGCGCCACCTTCGCGGCTCGTGAAGGTTCGGTTGACGGCCTGTTGCACCTGGGACGTCGCGACGGCCAGTCCACCGATACCTGGGGTGGCACGGGCGGTGTCGGTGCCTCCCGCGAGGAGGCCAACCCGCTCGACTACACCACCAAGAACCTGCTGGCCAAACTGGGTTGGGATTACGCTGACGGCGACCGCCTGCAGTTCACCTACGAAAATTATCAGGACGACGCCAACAGCAACCTGCTGAGCGACGTGGTCACCCGCGCCACCCTGACCAGCCCGGCCATTCTCGGTTCGACGGCCGAAGACAGCATCGACCGCACCCGCTACAGCCTGGCGCACACCCTGAGCCTGGACAGCCTGATGGCGGACAAGCTGCAATGGCAGTTGAACTATCAGGAAAGCAGCAACAACCAGAAGACCTCCCAGCAGCGCCAGACCACCGCACGCGTCAACCGCTTGCGCACGCGTGACTCGCAATACGACGAGCGCCTGTGGAGCCTGAACACCCAGCTCGACAAGGAATTTGCCATCGCCGATACCCGGCACCACCTGATCTACGGTGCCGAGGTCAAACGCATCGAGGCCAGCAACCTGCGCAAGGGCAGTGAGGTGCGCCTGGACACTGGCGCGACGGTGCCGGCCACGGAGAACTTCCCGGTCAGCGACTTCCCGGACCCGACCAGCGATTCCCTCGGTCTGTTCGTGCAGGACAGCATCGAAATCGGCCGCTGGACCCTGCTGCCCGGTGTGCGCTACGACTACTACCGCCAGACGCCACACGTCACCGACGAATACCTCAACGGCTTGCCAGCGGAAACCGACCCGTCGCGCATCACCGACGATCACATCTCGCCGAAATTCGGTGTGACCTATCAGCTGACCGAACACGAAAGCCTGTACGGCCAATACGCCGCCGGCTTCCGCGCGCCAAGCCCGATCAACATGTTCGGCGAATTCAGCAACCCGCAATTCGGCTACCAGCAGATCGGCAACCCCGACCTGAAGCCTGAAACCAGCGACAGCTACGAATTCGGCCTGCGCGGTCGCTACGACCTGGGCAGCTTCGGCATCGCGCTGTTCTACAACAAGTACAAGGACTTCATCGCCACCGATACCGTGCCGGACCCGAACGGCACCGGCCTGCTGACCTTCCAGCCACGCAACATCGGCAAGGTCACCATCCGCGGCGCCGAAGCCAAGGGCGACATCAAGCTCGACGCCTTCATGCCGGCCGGCACCCGTGCCCTGGGTTCGATTGCCTATGCCCGTGGCAAGGATGAAGAAACCGGTGAGGCGCTGAACAGCGTCGACCCGCTCAAGGCGGTGTTGGGCCTGGGCTACGATGCGCCGAGCGGTGTGTACGGTGGCCAGTTGACCTGGACCCTGGTGCAGGCCAAGGACCGCGTCGACCACACTGGCGATGCCGACCTGCTGATCAACCGTCAGTTCGAAACCCCGGGTTACGGCGTGCTCGACCTCAATGCCTGGTGGCAGGTGACCGAGGAAGTCTCGATCAACGCCGGCCTGTTCAACGTGACCGATCAAAAGTACTGGAACTGGGGGGACGTCCAGGGCCGCGATGAAAACGCCGCGGGCCTCGGCCGCCTGACCCAGCCAGGGCGTTACACTGCGGTGAACCTGATCTGGGAAATCTGATCAGGGGGGCCAGTGCTGCACTGGCCCCTGTGGGAGCGAGCCTGCTCGCGAAGACGGAGTGTCAGTCACCTTTGAGGTGCCTGTTCCGCCGCTTTCGCGAGCAGGCTCGCTCCCACAATGGATCACGGGTTACTTTCCGAGCTCAGCCAACGCCCTCGAAACCCCCGCACCATAGAACGGATCGGCCAGGGTGCAATGGGTGATGTGGCGTTGCTGCACCTCCTGGGAAACACCGCTGAGCGACCGCGCCGTGTTTTCGAACAAGGCGTGTTTTTCCGCTTCCGTCATCAGGCGGAAGAGGTTGCCCGGTTGTTCGAAGTGATCTTCATCCACGCGATGATCCCAATGCCCGGCAGCCCCGGAGATCTTCAGGGGTGGCTCGCGGAAATCCGGTTGATCCGCCCAGGTGTCGTCGCTGTTGGGCACATAAGCCAATTGGCCGCCGTAGTTACCGTCCACGCGCATGGCGCCGTCGCGATGGAAGCTGTGCACCGGGCAACGGGCGGCATTGACCGGAATCTGGTGATGATTGACCCCCAGGCGATAACGCGCGGCATCACCGTAGGCAAACAGACGCGCCTGCAACATTCGGTCCGGTGAAAAGCCAATGCCGGGCACCACGTTCGACGGGGAAAAAGCGGCTTGCTCGACGTCGGCGAAGACGTTTTCCGGGTTGCGGTTCAGTTCGAAGTAACCCACTTCTATCAATGGATAGTCTTTATGGGGCCAGACCTTGGTCAGGTCGAACGGGTTGACCTCGTGGTCCCGGGCCTGATCCTCGGACATGACCTGGATGTAGAAGGTCCAGCGCGGAAAATCGCCCGCTTCAATGCTCTCGTACAGATCCCGATGATGACTTTCCCGATCCCGTCCAATCAGCTCCTGAGCCTGTTCATCGCTCAGGTTTTGAATGCCTTGTTGGGACTTGAAGGTGAACTTGACCCAGTGCCGCTCGTTGTTGGCGTTGATCAGGCTGAAGGTGTGGCTGCCAAAGCCATGCATGTGCCGATAGCTGCGCGGAATGCCGCGCTGACTCATGACGATGGTCACTTGATGCAAGGCCTCGGGCAATGAAGTCCAGAAATCCCAGTTGCTTTGCGCGTTGCGCATGCCGGTGCGCGGGTCACGCTTGACCGCGTGGTTGAGGTCCGGGAAGCGCAACGGATCGCGGAAAAAGAACACCGGTGTGTTGTTGCCCACCAGATCCCAGTTGCCTTGTTCGGTATAGAACTTCAGGGCAAAACCCCGGATGTCGCGCTCGGCATCCGCTGCGCCGCGCTCGCCGGCAACGGTCGAGAAACGGGTGAAGATTGGCGTTTGCTTGCCCACTTCCGAGAACAGGCGAGCCTTGGTGTAGCGCGTGACGTCGTGGGTCACGGTGAAGGTTCCGAAGGCGCCGGAGCCCTTGGCGTGCATGCGCCGTTCGGGAATCACTTCGCGATCAAAGTGGGCGAGTTTTTCCAGCAACCAGATATCCTGCAGCAAGGCGGGTCCACGAGGGCCGGCGGTCTGGATATTGAAGTTGTCGACGACGGGTGCACCGTTGATTGAGGTCAGTTTGTTTTTTTGCATGGCACGGTTTATCCAGATGAGATTTTTAGTTGTGCGGAATGAGTAATAGGCGTGAACTAATAAAGGCTGAATCAAGAAAATGTTATTTGTTTAAGATTCTTGATGCATCTCTGCCAATGGTAAATTCCAGCATGCTTAAGTTTGCTGCGGTTAAACCAAAGTATTAATAGAAAGTTGGTTGATGGGTCAGTATCAAGTCCGGCGTTTCAAGGCCGCTTCAATACAGGCCAGTAGCGCAGGTGTGTTGAATGGCTTGGCAAAGTAACCCTCGGGTTTTCGCACGTTGGCGCTGAACGTCGGTGGCATGCCGGGCTTTCCCGTGATGAAAAGCGTGGGAATGTGCGTGTTCCTTGCCGCCAGCGCTTCGTACAGGGTCACGCCGCACATGCCCGGCATCTGGATATCCGATATCAGGCAATCGGTTTGGCAGGGGCCGTCGGACTCTAGAAAGGCGTAGGCACTGTTGTAGGTTTTTACGGTGTAACCGTAAGAGCGCAATAAGCTGTCCAGTGAGATAAGAATGAGTTCGTCATCATCAACAACTGAAATAATAGGAGCGTTGAGCATGTAAAAACCTTGCGTCATTGCGAGTGGCGCAAACTGGCGCCCGCCATACTTGCAAGATACGCGCTCCAAGAAAGCGGAATAGTATACTTGCGTATGTTTGGTTGTTTTTTTGCGTTAATTGCGATGGGTTGACGGCAGCGCCTACTGGAACCGTGTTTCGCCAAGGGGGCTGTCCTCGATCAACGCAATGAAATGCGCGTTGTGCCGCGTGCATTCTTCAAAGAAGCGTTTACTGGCGTTGTCCTTGTTGGCGATGGCGCATTCGCGGTAATCGCGCAGCAACGCTTCGGCAGCCCAGAGTCGACGCGTGCACTGGCAAATGCCCGTCAGGCAGTCGGCAAAACACTGCGGCTCGTGGGTGTCATTCAGGTGATAGAGCGCCGCGGTTTCGACGTAGCCGCCCAGGTCGGTAATCCCCGAGACAAGGAAGTCGGCATAGTCGGTATTGGCGCGCACCAGGCGATGAAACAGCTGTTGCACCGGCAGAAAGCTGACGTTGCGCAGTGTCTGTTGTCCTCGCTTGAGTTGCGCCAGCAGGGTCAGCACGGTGCCCAGCGTATCGGTCAGCACGTCGATGATCTCCACCCGCTCGGCGGTCGACAGGGACGTGTGCGCGCCATAACGACTGATGCGCAGCGGATGACTGACGATGTACAGCTTTTGTAATGCGTTCATGACAACCGTCCCCCAGGCCAGCGCATCGGCGCGATGAGTTGATGCATTCGAGGTGACCAGCGTAAATCGACCGGTCCTCGATAACACTCCTACCTCGAGACGGCGACCTAGCACATGGGGACAGGTCCGTCATACCGGGGTATGAGGGGTTAGCACTGAGGTAGGAGTGCCTGGCGCCAGCGGGCGACTTACAGTGCGCAGTCACTTGGATACATAAGGCCAGCTGCCGGTGTTGCGACGGCCTTCGCGGCTTTTCTCCCATCAACGCTAATCTGTTTGTCGACGGCGATCGCACGCGGCCCTGCCTGCGGCAAGGGCAGGTGCATAAAAGATTGTGGAGAAAATCATCCATGTTCACGTTCCTGCAGGCTCATCCATTGATCTGCAGCGTCATCCTGATCCTGATCGACCTCGCATCCTGGCAGTTGATCGGTGGCATGCGGCACAACCTGCGCTTGTGCGTGCGCATCGGCATTTTCGTCGCTTTCAGCTGGGTCATGACCGCCGCCGGCATCAGCCCGCTGCAACCGCCACTGTGGCCGGAGGACGCCATCCTCAACCTGATGGGCACAGTGTTGGGCATCGGCTGGTGGCTGTTCGCGGCCCGGACCGTGACCATCATCCTGGGCTATGGCCTGATGTCCCGTGCCGGGCACAGCGCGCGCCTGCTCTACGACCTGATGGGGGCGGTGATTTTCCTGATCGCCATTGTCGGCGCCGCGGCTTATGTCCTGCAGTTGCCGGTCAAGGGATTACTGGCGACCTCCGGGGCGATGGCGATCATCGTCGGCCTGGCCCTGCAAAGCACCTTGAGCGATGTGTTTTCCGGGATCGTGCTCAACACCACCAAGCCCTACCAACTCAATGACCGGATTTCCATCGATGGCACCTCGGGCAAGGTGGTCGAGATCGACTGGCGCTCGACCCACCTGATGACCGACATGGGCGGCATCGCAGTGGTGCCCAACTCGGTGGCGGCGAAGGCGCGGATCATCAACTTCAGCCGTCCGGGCGATGTGAACGGCATCAGCGTGATCATTGCCGTGCCCAGCAGCGTGCGCCCGCGCCGGGCCATCGATGCCCTGGAAAAAACCTTGCGCGGGACCCGGGCGCTGTTGCAAACGCGCTCGGCCAAAGTCTCGGTCAAAAGCTCCCACCTGGACTACACCGAGTACGAGCTCAAGGGCTTTATCGCCTCCGCCAAGAGCAAGAACGAAGTGTGCAACCTGATGTTCGACCTCGCCCATCGTCACCTTGAAGCGGCGGGTGTCAGCTGGGGGTACGGTCAGGAAGAACAGCGCTGGAACCGCCAACGCCGGTTGCTGGAAGACGTGCGGATCTTCCGCTCGCTGAGCAACAACGAACGCGACAGCCTGGCCGAAGAAATGACCCCGGTGGACTACCAGGCCGACGAAGTGATCCTGGCGTTCGGCGAGGTTGCCGATTGCCTGATGATCATCAGCACCGGCGTGGTATCAGTGTCGATCCACGACGGCGAAAAACTGGTCGAAGCCGGACGCATGGGGCCCGGCGAAGTCATGGGCGAGGAGGGGATCCTGGCCGATAAACCGTCGCGGGGAGAGTTCCGCAGCATCACCAGCGGCCGGCTGTTTCGCATCGAGAAACCCTGTTCGGCAACCAGCTGGAACACCTGGGCGAGCTGAGAACCGCCCTGAGCAATCTGCAGGACCAGCGCCAGGAAATTCGTGAGACGGTGGTTATGCAGAAGCCAATCGAGGTCAAGAAAGGTGGGTTGTTGCAGTGGTTGATGCAGCGGAGGTGAAAGCGTTTTTCGGCCTTTCGTTGAACCCTGTGACAAGGGGATTGGTGCGGTGAAGGGACTTACTGTGACAAAAACTCCCATCCAGATTCCATGGCGTATGCCGGGTGGGAACTGGTCGTGGTGAGAAGAACAAGGCTTCACCAGTGGAAAACAACGAGTTTCACAGCCGTGGGACGGTTTCGTCTTGCTGTTTAGGCTTGGATGACTGCAATTCAACCGAAAAATGTAGACAGAAGCTATAGGGTGTCGCTGGTTACCAGTATTCAAGGAGTATCAGTGGGTGAAAAAAGGGGTAGATCTATTTTCATTTAAATAAGTCTGTCCCCCTTTGTTCTATTCTGCCTTCGAAAAATGTTGTATCTGGCTTATTTTGAGCTTTCTACGGAGCAAAGCTTAGTAGCCGTATATGGGGTCAAAGTAAGATAGAGGTGGGTGCGATTTTTCCCACGCACTAGCGAAATCAATACCTTCCTTTATCTCTTCTGGTTTCATTTTGCTGGCTAGTTCTGGAAGTTTTCTTTTTGCGTCTTCAGGTGCTGTCCCAACTTCAAGTTTCGAAAGCATGAAAATTAGACCGTACGCTTCAATTAAGTTTACTGGGTAGCCAAGTTCGTTAGAGGGGTCGGAGATTTTGTAGGCGTAGGTGATAACTGCATCTATATGGCTGCTCTCCGTTGCTTTCTTTACCCAGTATGCAATTTCCTCTTTACTGCCACTATGATCATATAAGTAGTTGGCATGGAAAAACATTCCTCGTGGATCACCTCCCTCTGAGGAAGCTTTAAACCACTTTGTTATTGCTTTTTCACGATTACCTGGGATGAAAAACCATCCACCACCACTTTTGTAGACGCTTGCAAGTAACTGTTGGGCGTAACTATCACCAGCTTCGGCAGCTTTCTCCAGCCATGACAATCCCTGGCCAGCCGTAAAGAGTACGGTCATCGCTTCAGTATCACCTTTCACGGCTCGCTCGTTCGCCGCTTCCAATACTTGTTTCCGCCAGTCTTCTGCGTTTTTTTCAGAACAGGTGCTCATGAGACTACACAAGTCATCTTCATTGCTTAAACGAAGCATTGCGTAAAGATCACCTTGTTCGGCAGCTGCCTCGTACCATTTTTGAGCTTCAGACGTCATATATCGTTTGCTCAGTCTAATTGCCTCAGCCAAGTAGAACTGAGCCTTGCGGTCACCTGCTTCTGCGGCGATCTTTAATAACGGCTGGGAGTCGTACCAATTGCTTTGCTGGTAAAGCGCAATGCCCTTATCCCGGGCGGCGGTTTGTGAGTTTGTCGGTTCCGCAGCGCAAACGTTGGAAAAGAGCATCGAAAGGAAAACGCTGATGAACAAATTATTCATTTAAAAAAACTTTTTTCAGGGTTTCAGTAGCCATAAATTGGAACAAAGTACGAAAGTGGAGGGTGCGACTTTTCCCACTCTTTTGCGAATAATATGCCTTTTTTTATTTCTTCGGTTGTCATGTTTTCAGAGATTTTAGTAAGTATCCATTTTCCATCTTCGGGGGCTGTCCCTCCACCCTCAAGTTTAGACATTAAGTAAGCTAGTCCATATGCCTCTATTAGATTTTTATTGTAGTCGAGATTGTTTGGTAAATGAGCAATGCTGAGTGCATAATTGCCAACTGCCTCGATGTACCCATGTTCAGCAGATTTCTTTAGCCAATAAGCAACTTCCTTTTTCTCACTGCTGTGTTCGTACAAGTAATTGGCGTAAAGGTACATCGCCCGGGGGTAGCCGCCTTCTGCCGATGCTCTATACAATTTTTCAACAGCTTTTTCGCGACTGCCAGGAATCAAAAACCATCCGTCACCGTCTTTATAAATGCCAGCAAGTGTGTTTTGCGCCAACGGGTCACCTGCCTTGGCAGCTTTGACCAACCAACGAAGGCCTTGTTTGGTGATAAATAATGCGGTCATTGCCTCTGTGTCGCCCTTTTCAGCGCGCTCATGGGCAGTACTCAATAGTTGCTCGCGCCACTCCTCGGCTCTCTTGCCCGTGCAATTTTCCAAGTCATTGCAAAAATCACTTTTACTACTCAAACGAAGCATTGCATAAAGGTCGCCCTGCTCAGCGGCCGCTTCATACCATTTTCTTGCTTCGGCAGTCGTATATCGTCTGCTCAGTCTAATCGCCTCTGCCAGATAGTACTGGGCAGTCCGATCTCCAGCCATTGCTGCTTTTTCCAACAATGGCTGGGAGTCATACCAATCACTTTGTTGGTATAACGCTATGCCTTTTTCTTTCGCTGTTTTTTGTTCTTGAGTCAGTTTCGCAACGGCAGAGCAGGAGAAGAGAATTGCAAGTACTAACACAATAATTTTATTAGTCAATGTTTGGTCCTTTGGGCACGGCTTTGATGCCTGAGACTGGTGCTAACGCCGAAAAAGGAGACGGTTTATTTTTAAAATGATGATTTTCATCCGAAGATCAAAAGCCATAAATTGGGTCGAAGTAAGAAAGGGGAGGGTGGCTTTTTTCCCATTCCTTCGCGAAAGCTATGCCTTGTTGGATTTCTTGCGTGGTCATTTTTTCGGCAATCTTTGGAAGTGTCCTTTGACCATTCTCCGAAGCCGTTCCTCCCCCTTCAAGTTTTGAAAGCAGGTATGTCAATCCATAGCCCTTTATTAAGTCAATTGGATAACCAAGTCGATCCGGTAAATGAGCTATATTTCGAGCATAAGTACTCACTGAGTCTATATGTCCGCCCTCGGAAGCCCTTTTTATCCAGTCTCTGACTTCTATTGCGCTGCCGTTATGCTCATATAGATAATTGGCATAATGAAACATTCCTAACGGATAGCCATTTTCTGCAGAAGCTTTAAGCCATTTTTTAACGGCATTCTCGCGCCTACCGGGAATAAAAAACCAGCCACCTCCATCCTGATAAACACCAGCCAATAAGTTTTGAGCATAGCTGTCTCCCGCTTCAGCGGCTTTTTCCAGCCAGCCCAAACCTTGATTGGCGGTATAAAGGACCGTCATGGCTTCCGTGTCGCCATTATCAGCACGTTCATGAGCGATTTTTAGTACAAACTCTCGCCATTCTTCCCCAGATTTTCCCGTGCAGGTCCCCATATCACTGCAAAGATCATCCTTGTTGCTCAAACGGAGCATGGCATAAAGATCTCCTTGTTCGGCGGCAGCCTCATACCATTTTTTTGCTTCGACAGTGGTATAGCGCTTACTCAGCCGAATAGCTTCAGCCAGATAATATTGTGCCAAGCGGTCACCGGCTTTTGCGGCGTCCTTCAGCAAAGGCTGGGATTCGTACCAATTACTTTGTTTAAACAGGGTTATACCTTTTTCTTTTGCCACTTGCTGCTCATGCGGCAGTTGAGCAACTGAAATACAGGAAAAAAATAAGGTACATAACGCGACGGTGCACAATTTCTTAATCAATGCTTGGTCCTTTCTAGGTGGTTACTATTTCGTCAATTGGCGCAAAGGCAGGCCCCTTATATATGGAGCGATAGTCGCAGTGGTCATTTAGACGAGAACCCAAATTCGCGCTACGCTGGCGATATCGTGCTCGCATATCGTTGTTTTCTTCAACCAGTACGTGTACTCGTTCGGTCATGAATGAATCAAGGTGCAGCTTGTTTCTACAATAGTTTAGCCCCGCTTGCTCCGGTCGAACTCCATCCCTATTCATACAAATAATCGCTTCCTCAAACTGGTGCCTAGCGTTGGTTTTCCTTGATATCCAACCAAGGCATTTCTCAATCGCTTGTTGCTGCAGAAGGTGCGCCTGGACCTTGCTGAAATGCTGAGAGTTCTCATCTTCTGTTACTGAAAAAGCTTTTGGAGATGTACTCAACGTCAACAGTAGCGGCCCGAAAGCCTGAGGTTGAAGATTTAGTACCCAATCCTCCATCACTCTCTGGTTCTGGTCCCGCATTAACGTGTAAGCAATCTGCCCCCCACGTCCACCGTCGGTAAGTTTTCCGTAGATCTCCTTAATGGCCGCATACCCACGCATATATACAAAAGATACGTCTATACCTATCGCCCCAAGAAAACTCAGGTCTCTTACAAAATTCAGTGCTTCTCCCTCTACCCAATCGAGATCTTTGTATTGGTTGGCGGCCATTTCCTGGCGTACCAGTTCCAATAGCGCCACTACGCTTTCATAACCCACTTCAAAGGTCATGTAGCCTTTGAGGCCAGCACCCCATACCAGAGAGCCCTTGATGGTCAGCAGGAAACGTCCGTTGTCCACACGCAACAACAGGTTGCCGGCGAAGCTGGCTCCCAAAGCTGCTACCAATTCGACATCCAGCTTGGCCAGGGCGCGCCATTGGCTGCCGAGTTCGCGATTGGGCACCGGGGCAGGGGGGAGTACGCCAGGTGGCGGGCACCAGTAAAGTTTATCGCTGAGTTTGCATCCGGCCTGGGCGCCGACGAACATGTCGAACTTGGCCAATTCGCCTGTTCGTTCGGCAATGTCCACACCGGAAAGGCTGGTATAGCCGGTTTGTTGGTCCAGGGTCAGATCTCGTGCGAGCATCAGGCTGGCTCCGGCGAAACCCCAGGCTTTGGCGCTAAGGTCGAGTGACAGTTTGCCGAAATTCAAGGTGCGGACACTGCCGTCGTAGGCGGTGTAGTCGGCCTGCAAGGATTGCGCTTTACTTCGTTCGGGCAGTTCAAGTTTTAGCAGGCTGACTTCGCCGCGCCATCCCGCTACGTCCAGATTTGCCTTGGCGCTGAACGCCTGCAGGCCCTTGCCTAATTTTGGCCCTTCCAGCTTGACCGTTGTTTGCAGACTACTGCCAGCCGGTAATAGGCAGCGAATGAGTTGCGCCTGAGGACTATTGTCGAAAAGCATTAGATTGCGCAGCTGTTTGTCTTCAAAAATCATGGCTTTGAGTGTGTCGCCCCAGCGCTTGCGCTGATCTGCGGCTTCCAGGCTCTCGACTTTAAAGTTGGCAGCCTTCAGCGCTGCAAAGAAGGTCTCCGGGAGAAACAGGCCATCGCTGTCGAACCATGGACCTTTTTCATCAAGCGGATGCGCGCCTCCCTGCTTCAACCAATCGCTGAATACGCGGTCGTCGTCGACTTCCTTGGCCAACGATTTAGGTAACGATCTAAGGTCCTTGAGTGCTTGACCGAGGGCGCCGCCAGTCTCTTGGGCGAGGTACTGGAGGCTGATATGGTTCAACAAATAGTCGGAGGAGGCACTGCTAAGCTCCCGCAGGGGAATGTTTGCCTTGGCCAGTCGCTCGATTGGTTTGGGCTTGTAACTTTCCGGCTCCCAGACAAATAGCCGTGGTGGGAGCATGTCCCGTACCCTAGCTTCGGCGGTGGATTTGATCTGCTCAGCCTTTTTGTTCAGTTCATACCACTGATCTTGAAGTTTGACGAAGAGCGTTCCAGGTGGCGCAGCTTTGCCAGCGGTAGCAGAGACCCACTCCGAGTAACGGGCCTCGATGCTGTTTTCCAGATCGTCGCGCTTGCTCAGGAGCTTGATGTAAGTCTGGAACTCTTCTGTACCAACGTATTGATCGTCAGGGCTGAGCGCGAATTCGGGAACCGCGATGCCGCTTTCGGCGAGTTCCACGATGGCATTGATGTACTTTGCCATCACTGCCTCAAGTGTCAGGATGTTGATTTGCAGGGCTTTGAGAGCCTTCTCATCCACCACCCCCGTTTCCATGAATGTTTTCTGTAGGGCTTTGTATTGCTTCAGATGTTCCCAAGCTGAGTCGACTGTTTTGGTACCTGGATCGAACATCTTGAAGCCATGGACCTTAGCCTTTTCACGCTCGGCCAAATACCGATCCATCGCATCTCGAGCCTGTAAAGCACGAGGGGTATAGAACACACCTTTTTCGCTTTTGTAACCCAACGAGTCAGCGCGTTTGTTGGAAACGTCCTCTAGATCAGCCATGTTCTTTTTGTTTTTATCGATGCGCTGCTGGCAGTAGAACATCTCGCGTTCAGCACGCATCATCGCATCGCTGTCGCCCCTGGACTTGGCAACCTCCCAGTCAATGAGGTGCTGGGCTTTGTTGGCGGTATCTTCGGCGATTGCAGATTTGGAGTGCAGGTAACGCCCACGCTCGCCGGTTTCGCCTTCCGTGCTTTCGAGAAAGGCTTCCGGCCCCGGTGTAAGGAAGTAGTCGAGTAAACCGGCGTCCGCAATGTTGCTCATGCGCGTTGCTTTGTCTGCGTCGACAGTCTTTTCTTTCAGCATGCTGACGCTTTCTTTCAGTTGCTCGGCAACGCGTTTGGGCAGCAACCAGAATCGGCGCTGCCCGGTGACGTAAATGATGTCGTCATAGCTGGAGCTGCAACCGGGCTGCTTGTCCTTGCAGAACGTTTCTGTGTCGGCAGTTTTCATTGGCTGGTCAGCAGGGATAATCACGGGAGCCTGCTGCTGGTTTGCTTGGGTTTCGGACGTACCTGTCATCTCAGCCTTCCAGTCGTTGTACTTTTTCAAATGCCGGCACATCGCTGCTCAGCACACCCATAATGTCGGCTCGCTCCTGCAGTAGGCGGCGTTTCAAATACGGCAGCAGACGCTCAAGATGGCGGCCTTCTTCAATGCCGTGATCCACCAACAGCTGCAAATTAGCGAACACCACGGGCAGCTCTTCATTCGGCCAGTCATTGGTTGCTTCGGCTTGGCGGGCTCTCACCCAATACCACCAACGAACCTCATCGAACGCGGCCAGGGTATTGTCCTGAAGTTGCAGGGGCTGGCTGTCTTCACTGGCAGGAGCAATAACCTCCTGTGGCCGCTCCCAGATACGCCAGTACTGATCATCGGCATGAGCGGGTGGGGTATAAACACTTTCCCAAGGGCCGTAGAGGTTTTGAGTGGGTGTGGTCAATGCCAACGCACTCCAGAATGCCGGGTCGTAAAAACGTGCCAAAGAATCCCCATGAGTCTTGGCGTTCATTCGAAGCAAGCGACGCCCATGGGAAAGAGCGCTTTGCGGGTTTTCTCCAGATGTCAGGAGGATGCCTGCCCGGTTATCTCGGCATAACTTAATTGCCTTGGCTTCTGTGGCGCTTCCCGATTTCAGTTGCAGCCAAAGCGGGCTGACATCATTCATTTCGGCAAAAGGAGTTCCCTGAAACAGCCTCTCAACTTCGCTCAGGTCGGATTGCTGATAGAGCTGTTCGAGTGCCCGAGGCTGGCGGACGCTGTCGATGATGCAATACAAAGAGCGGCTTCTACCGCTGTTCCAGGGCGCTACGGCCACTGGTTGTTCAAGGAACAGACTCAGCCACGCAGACATGGGCACACCTCTCGCGAGCAAGCGCCATTGGCTTGTTTTCCACAGATCGGAACAAGGGGGAGGCCTTGCATGCTTTTTCGTACAAACGGATTGAGCATGGCCGGCACCAACAACACTCCCGCCCGATCTGCATCCGCCTGCCTCAACGCCCCCGGCAACAACGGCACCGCCCCCGTCCCATTCCCCGGACTGCCGCCCGCATTCATATTGATCTGCGGCCCACTCATGGTCACGCCGCCGCCATCGATCTTGATGAAGCTGCCACCCCCAATCAGGGTCAGTTCGCTGCCAGCTTCCAGGACCACCTTGAGGCCGCTGTCCAGATGAATCTCCTGCCCAGCTTCAATGAACTGCCCGCTGCCGATCTTGAGGTGCTGATTGACGCCCACGGTGAGGTGATCGTTGGCGCGGGTTTCGACTTTGCGGTCGGCGTGGACGGTGTGGTGTTCCTCGGCCTTGAATTCGCTGTAGCTGTGTTGCTCGACCGTATCGTGGCGCTGGTGGCCGACGCGGATGGTCTGGTTGCGTTCGATGTTTTCGTCCCAGTCGCGCTGGGCGTGGAGGAAAATCTGCTCCGCGCCTTGCTTGTCTTCGATGCGCAGTTCGTTGTATCCGCCGCCACCCGGTGAGCTGAGGGTCTTGAAGGTGCTGCGGGTCTTGTGCGCCGGCAGGTCGTAGGGGACGGGGTGTTCCTTGTGGTGCAGGCAGCCGCTGATCAGCGGTTGATCGGGGTCGCCTTCGAGGAAGCTGACCAGCACCTCCATGCCGACCCGCGGAATGGCGATGCCGCCGTAGCGGGCGCCGGCCCAGGCGGAAGAGACGCGCAGCCAGCAACTGGTCTTGTCGTCGGCCTGACCTTCGCGGTCCCAGTGAAATTGCACCTTGACCCGACCGTACTCGTCGCAGTGGATCTCTTCGCCCTTGGGCCCGGTGACCACGGCGCTCTGGCTGCCGAGAATGCGCGGCTTCTGTTGCGTGAGGGGCGGGCGGTGGGGCACGTCCCACGGGGTGGCGTGGAAGCGGTTGCGATAGCCCTGTTGGAAGTCGTCCTTGAGGTCGCGAGTGTCGCGGCTCGCCGACTCTTCCAGCACTTGCGGCTGTTGGCCTTCGTGGTGGATTTCGGTCAGCAGCCACAGGTCGTTCCATCGGGCCTTCGGGTGTTCGCGCAAGGCCAGGAAGTGGCCGCTGAGCAGCAACGGTTGATCGCTGGCGCCTTCGGCCAATTGGTAGTCGCTGCGGTGACGTTCGAGGGCGCGTTTGGCCAGGTGTTTGCCGCGTTCGCGGTGGAGGAAGCGACCGGGGTAGTCGTAGTCTTCAAGGTCGGGCAGGGCGTCGCTGCGCTGCTGGCTTTCCAGTCTCAGGCGCGGTTTTTCGAAGTCGTAGTCGCGGCGGGTGGTGCGGCTGGTGCGGGTTTCCAGGCGCAGGTCGAAGCGCTTGATCACCGGTGCGCGGGCGACCATGCCAGTGTCGGGTCGGTAGGCCACGGGGGCGAGTTTCGGGAACACCGTCTGGTCATCGCCGAACACCAGTCTGTGTGCCGTCGTGCTGTGCTGGAAGTGGTAGTGAATGCCTTCTTCCTCGCACAGGCGCTGGATGAACTGCAGGTCCGATTCATCGTACTGCACGCAGTAAAGGCGCTCGGGATAGATCGTTCCGAGGTGGAAGGTGTAGGCGTCGCGCTGGATGCCGTGTTCCGCGAGCACCTGGCCGATGATCTCCGGCACGCTGAGGTGCTGGAAGATGCGCGGGTTGCGACGATGCGCCAGGTAGGACAGGCGCGGGCGCAAGGTCACCGCGTAATGGGTCAGGCGTTTGCCGGACTCGCCCTGGGACGCGCGGTAGATCTGGCCATGGATGCCGCTGCCATCGGGCGCCAGCTGCAGGAAGGCCGGTTTGTGCAGCAAGGTCTCGAGGTCCAGCGAGCGCCGTTCGCTGACCAGTTCCACCTCGAAGGCGTAAGGCTGGCTGATGGCTTCCCGACCGTCCAGGGACAGGACCTGAAAGTCGTGGTCGAGGCCCTCGATGGTCAGGGCAAAGTGCGTCTGGTTGGCTGGCGCGAACATCCCTTGTTCCTCGTGCAGTGCGGCGGCGTTGGCCAACATCCGAACCGGTGTCAGCCGACGCAAAAAATTCTGAACGCGTACAAACAACATCGACCAGCCGAGCTGGCCGATGCTTGAGGTGGTCGACCTGGATCAGACGACCGGCGAACGCCAGTCATCGGAACCCGAGGTACCGGAGACTTCGTGGGTCCAGGTGATTTTGCGGTAGGTGAATTGCACTTCTTCCAGGTGCGTGAAGTGCGAGTTACCCGGATCCTGGCAGTTGTGCATCTTGTTGTTGATGGCGACGATGATCGCGTCTTCCAGTTTGGTGGTGTAGTAGTGCTCCTGGGTGCCTTGCGCCGAAGTGCGGTACCACTGGATAACGATCTCGCTCATGCGTTCGCCGGACGTCAGTGCGGCTTGCAGCAGTGGCGAAGACTTGTCGTAGACCTTGGTGATCACCACCGGCTTGTGCACGCGCTGACCGGTGGGTTGGCCGGACTGCGGATCACGCGGGATGATCACGTCGTGGCTGAACGCCTGAACCATGACCTGGTCTTCGTGACCTTCCTGGTACGTGTTGCCGACCGAGTCGGCGGTGAAGGCGCCGGCGGTGATCAGGCCTTGTTTTTCGCCGGTGACGGACATGTATGCGGGGGTAGCCATGGAAGCTCTCCTTGCTGAAAGTTGAGGATGCCCGGAAGGCGATATTGCCCTGTGGGTGCCTGACTGTTATCAAGGGGCGTGCCATGAAGAATTAAAACGATATAAATCAACGCATTAATGGATGCAGGCTGTTGATTGGCGGAGGTTTGAGCGCGAAACAGGCGAAAAAGTGCGCAAGGACTTGCGCACTGCTGTGCAACTTCTTGCGCATTAGGCTGGAAGCCCCGGCAGGCCTGGCGATCAGCGATATTTGAGCGGTATTTTGCGGGGTGAGGTGCGCAACTTTTTGCGCAAGGGGATGACGGCCTCTTTCAGTGACGGTCGCAAGGAAAGAGAGCAGGGAACAGGCCTTGCCGGGTGCAAGGCCTGTCGATCACGCACTGGTCGGGTATTGCGATTGCAACAGCGGGCTCCATTGGTCCTGATTGTCCGGGCGCCGGTAGTACACCACCATGCGCCGGGCGACCTGCATCGCCATCTCACGACCGCAATCGGCCTCGACCAGCGCCAGGGCCAGATCGATGCCGGCACTGATACCGGCCGAGGTCCACACCGATTGCTGCTGCACGAAAATGGCCTCGCGATCGAGCTCGATCAGCGGGAACAATTGCTCGAACAAGTCGGCCATCACCCAATGGGTGGCCACGCGCAGGCCGTTGAGCAGACCGGCCTGGGCCAGCAGGAATGTGCCGCTGCACACCGACGCCGTGCGTCTGGCGCTGGTTGAGGTGGCACGCAACCACTCGATCAGCGGTACGTTATCCGCGATGACCTGACGAATGTGTGGTGAGCCGGGGACGATGACGGTGTCGATCGGGCCGTGGGCAAATTCGCTCAGCCGCCGGGTTTCTACCACCAGGCCCTCGGCCGTCGCGACCGGTCCGCCCTCCATGCTGGCGGTGTGCAGGGCGTAACCTGGCAAACCGCGTTCGACCAGGCCACGGTTCGCGGCAAAGAAAACCGTCTGGGCACCGGTCAGGTCCAGCAAGCCCATTTGCGGGTAAGCCACGAACACGATGGTGCGCGGTTGTCCCGGCTCGGCGTGGACATGTTCAGGTTTGTCGCTCATTTCATGGTTGGACACTGCTGGGTCTCCAAGTCGCCGCATGGCGTCGTCAGGGGTGGGTGAAGGTTATTCGTCGTGTCTCAGGGCGGTCAGCGGAATGGCAAAGAAGAACTGCGTGCCAACCCCCACCGTGCTGCTGACCCAGATGCGTCCGCCATGGAACTCAATGATGGAGCGGCAGATCGAGAGCCCCATGCCCAGGCCGTTTTGCTTGGTGGTGAAGAACGGGTCGAACAGCGACGCCAGAATGTCTTCGGAGATGCCGGTGCCGGAATCGGCGACTTCGAGCACGGCTTCGTCATCCTGTACCGAGGTGTGAATCCGCAGCGTTCGCGGGCGGTCATGCACGTTGGCCATGGCCTGGCAGGCATTGATGATCAGGTTGATGATGACTTGCTGCAGTTGAACCCGGTCGCCCTTGACCAGGGCCTCGGGCGCGCCCAGTTGCAGGTGCGGACGCACCTGATGGTTGGACGTGTCGTGTTGCATGAGGGTCAGGGAGTCACTGACGATGTCATCGAACACTTCGGTCTTGCGCTGCACATCACTCTGGCGCGAGAGCGCCCTGATGCACGCGATCACTTCGGAGGCCCTGCAGGAGTTCTGAATGATCCGGTCCAGCGAGCGGCGTGCTTCTTCGAGGTTCGGTTCCTCGCGATTGATCCAGCGTTTGCAGGATTCACCGCTGGTGATCACCGCCGCCAGGGGTTGATTGATTTCATGGGCAATCGAGGCGGCCAGTTCGCCCATGGAGGTTACCCGCGTGACGTGCGCCAGTTTTGCCTGGGAGTGAAACAGCGCTTCCTCGGACTGCCTGGAGGCGGTCACGTCCATCAGGGCGCCGACATACTCGATTCGCCCATGAGGGTTGAACAGCGGGTTGGCGCTCATCTGCACGAACTTGATCCGCCCGTCGGGCATCAGCAGCCGATGCTCCACTTCGATCAGGCTTTCGCGAAGCGCGGCCTTTTCGAAAACACGTTCGACAATATGCAAATCATCGGGGTGAGTACGCGCCCTGATCAGGGCCAGCGTCGGAGTGACGTCCAGCGGATATTCGAAAATGCGTGCCGACTCCTCCGACCACGATACGGTGTGAGTGTCGATGATCAGACCGATGCTGCCGGTATGGCTGAGTTTCTGTGCGCCGAGAAAGAACGCTTCCTTGCGCCGCAAGCTGTCGGAGGCGCGTTTGCTTCTCAGCGCCAGCAGGGTGATGGTGGTCAACGCGATCAGGCAGCGCACGAAGCCGGCGATCAGCTTCTGGTCGCGATAGCCTTCTTCGACAATGAAACTGACGGTCAGGAAGCCGATGCAACTGATGGCGACAGTGAGGAAGACGGGAATGGAAAAGATGTTCGCCGACATGAACACCAGGGTGATGTAGAGCAGCGTCGGTGCGACATCCATGTTGAGCATCGAGTTGGTAATGAAGATCATGCTGCCGACCGCAATGGCGGCCAGCCAGGCCATCGCGTCTGATAGAAAAAGTTTCTTGCAACGTTTGATGATAGACATTTGTTTTTCCGGTTTTTTGCTATCGAACGGCAACTCGCGCGGCACTCGTGATGCCGGGCAAACTCTTTGTGAGAGGTATTTGTTTTTGTTGTGCAAGGCAGTGACTGGATTGGCTGGTAATCCCTTTTGCAGAGCCAATGGATGACCGTAAGGCCGGCTCTATGTAGGAGCGAGCCTGCTCGCGATGGTCGTTAACGATGACGTGTATCTATGGGTTCAACGCGGCGCACTTGAGTTCATCGCGAGCAAGCTCGCTCCTACAATTTCCCTGTGTTGGCCGAGACGGTGGTTGATTGAGTTCGAGAAAAAACGCCCGCCAGAAAAACGAGTGGCGGGCGCTTGGGAAAAGTCCCGGTCCGGCAAGGAGTGGGCCGGGCCGGGAAACAGGCGTGTAACTTCACATCACCTGGCAAGGCCAGGCTGGTGTGTGGCCGTATTGCGGCGCAGGCGATTGAAGGTCAACAGACGCATCACATAGCCAAGCTTGATGGCGGTCGGACCGAGAATTGTCATGGCATGCGCAACGATCACACTGGGCAGCGACAGGTACTGATCCAGGCCGTAGGCCAGGATGGCCCCGACGATCAAGGCGATCAGTCCCCCGGTCAGCAGGGCGTGGGACAGCTTCAATACCCGGGATGGATGCTCAAAAAAATCATACATGTCGATCACCGGCGGTTAGCGTCTTGAAGTGTCTTTGCCGGTCGCTGCAAAAGGGCCACCGGATTCAATCCCGGCAACCCCAACAGGAACCCGAGCCTCAAGCCACCGGGATCAACGGGTCGGCCGCGGCCAGCGCAGCGGCGCGATCAGCCGCCGGCGGATAGATCCACACGGTGTTGATCTGGGTCTTGAGTTCCTTGGCTTCCTGCTTGACCAGTTTGACCTGGCGATCCCAGCCCTCGGTGAACACCGCGCCCCAGGCACCCAGGTCCAGGCAGGTGACGTACTTGGGCTGGCTGTAGGCGATCGGTTCTACACCCAGCAGCTCGGCGGCGACGTTGTTGCCGGCATAACGGCCCAGGGCAATCGCGTGCTGGCAGGACATGGCGGCGAAGTTGCCCAGGTCATCGGTCGCGGCATACGCCACGTCGCCGGTGGCGAACACATCGGCATGACCGCGCACCTTCAGATTCTGATCGACATGCAGGCGGCCCTGATGATCGCGGGTGCCTTGCACTTGCTCGGTCAGCGGACTGGCGCGGAAACCGACGGTCCAGATCACGGTGCTGGACTCGATGCGCTGGCCATCGGCGAGGGTGACGCCACCGGCATCGACCGAGGTGACGCTGGTATCGAGAATCCACTCGATGCCCAGATGCTCCGAGGCTTCGACAATCGATGGGCGAATGCCATCGCCCAGGGATGCGGCGATTTGCGGAGCGCGGTCGACCACGATCACACGGATGTCGGCGTTGTCACCCAGCACGGCACGCAGGCGCGCGGGCATTTCGGTTGCGGTTTCGATACCGGTGAAACCACCGCCGGCCACCACCACGGTGTTGCGGGCGGCACTGGCCGGCAAGTTTTTCAGGGCATGGAGGTGGGCTTCCAGGCGAGCGGCCGATTCGATCTGATCGACATCGAACGCGTGCTCGAGCATGCCCTCGACCGGAGGACGCATCAGGTGACTGCCGGCGGCCAGCACCAGGCGGTCGTAGCTCAGTTTGCCTTGGCTGCCTGCGGCTTTGGTGAAGCTGACCAGCTTGTTCTTTTCGTCGATCGTTTCCGCCGAACCCTGGACGAATTTCACACCCACGGCGTCGAACAAGTCGTTCAGCGGCGCCTTCATGTTGTGCACGTTCGGCTCGTAGAAACGTGGACGAATACGCAGCTCGGCCTGAGGAGCCAGCACGGTGATCTCGACGTCATTGCGATCATGCTTGTCCAGCAGGCGGGCAGCGCTCAACGCGCTCCAGACCCCACCGAATCCTGCACCGATAATCAAAATCTGCTGTTTCATTGTTTAGCTCCTGAAGAACAATCGAGGGCGTGAAAAAGTATTGCGAAATCAGCACGGTCACGATGACTAACGGTTGCGCTGCGTATAAACAGCACTTGTCAGGCAGGATTCGGCTGGATCTGAAACAGATGTTATGCGACGGGATTAGTTGAAACACTTCTACGAAGGGTCAGCCTAAGTATGACTAAGTATTAAAGAGATATACCAAGGTGTTAGTGATGTTGTTCAAGGGCTTGTTCAATACAGCAGAGCAACTTCTCGGTGGAAAATGGCTTGGGAAGAAACGCCACCGGCGCCAGGGCGAAAGCCGCCGGCAGGCGCTGTGAATCCGGGTTGCCGGTAATGAATATCACCGGAATATGAATCCCCAGGCTGGCAAGTTTTTCATACATCCGGATGCCGTCCATTTCCGGCATTTGTATATCGGAGATCAAACAGGACGTCATGCGCGGGCCATCGGAGAAAAGGAATTCGCGGGCCCCTCCATAAGTTCGCACTGTATAGCCGCTGGAGCGCAATAAACTGTCCAGTGCCATTCGAACGGATTCGTCGTTATCGACGACGGCAATCATTGCCTTGTTGCACATAGTTGTGTCCTGCGTCGTAGCGGAGAGCACTTAGAGGCTGCCCGCCATCACTGCAAGATACGCCGTCCTGAAAGGGTGCACAGTATACGTGGGTATAGTCACCTGATGACGGGCTGCGCCGAGATCACCTCGGACATGCGCACCAGATCGGCAAATGAACGCGCACCCATTTTGCGCATGGCCTGGCCGCGATGGATTTTCACGGTAATTTCGCTCAGGCCGATTTCCCCGGCGATCTGCTTGTTCATCAACCCCGATGCCGCCAGCGCCATGACGGTTTGCTCCCGGGCGGTCAGCGTCTGGTGGCGCGCCCGCAATTCATCGGCATGCCGCTCGGATTCGCGACGCTGTTTGTCCCGGGCATGGGCCGCGCACACCGCATCGATCAGGTCCTGTTCGCGAAAGGGTTTGGTCAGGAAGTCCACCGCCCCGGCTTTCATTGCCCGTACCGTCATGGCGATGTCGCCATGGCCGGTGATAAACACGATAGGCACGTTGATGCCGGCCACGGCCAATTCGTTTTGAAAGTCCAGGCCACTGCTGCCTTGCAGGCGCACGTCCAGCACCAGGCAACTGGGTGTGTCCGGGCGCGGGTACTTCATGAACTCGGCAACCGAGCCAAACAACTCGACCCGCAGGCCGATGGAGCGCAACAGACTGCCGACGGATTCCCGCAGCGGCGCATCGTCGTCAACGATGAAAACCATGGATTCGCCAAAGGTGTTTTTGTTGATGGGATATTGTTCTTTCATTGCTTGTTCCCAAGGGGTTGGACATGCAACCGCCCTTCGCTGTGGTCCTGGCGAAGGGCGCTACATTAAGTGCAGGCGGGGCTTACGGCACTCATACCTGCGGGTGGTCGTTCAATACGAAGGCATGGCCGCGCCATACCTTTGTATTAAATGGCCGCGGCGTAACCCGAATCGTTGACGACCCGTATCGGCAGGGCAAACAGAAACGAGCTGCCCTGGCCGTTGGCAGGGGTGGCCCAGATCCGCCCTTCGTGGAAATCGATGATCGAACGGCAAATGGAAAGCCCCATGCCCAAGCCGTTTTCCTTGGTGGTGAAAAACGGCATGAACAACTGTGGCAGGACATGGGCGGGGATGCCCGGGCCTTTATCGGTCACTTCCAACACCGCTTCGTTGTCCTTCACCCAGGTGCGAACGCTCAATGACCGCTCGCAAGGTTCCACCGCGTCCATGGCCTGGCACGCGTTGATGATCAGATTGATGATGACCTGCTGCAGTTGCACCCGATCGGCACTGATCTGGGCGCCGAAAGCGGCCAGTTCGATGGTCGGATTGATCTTGTGATGGGCCAGTTCAAAGCGGACCAGGCCCAGCGTCTCGTTGACGATGTCGTTCAGCGACTCGTTCTGGCGCAGCGGATCGCACTTGCGCGACAAGGCCCTGACGCGGCGGGTGATCTCGCTGGCCCGATGGGAACTGGCGATGATCCGGTCCAGGGACTGGCGTGCTTCGACCAGATCGGGTGCCGGACGGCTCAGCCAATTGCGGCACGCTTCGCCGCTGCTGGTGATCGCCGCCAGCGGTTGATTGACCTCATGGGCGATGGACGCCGCCAGCTCGCCCAGGGACGTCACGCGCGAGACATGGGCCAATTGGGTCTGGGCCCGGCACAGCGCTTCTTCGGCCTGCTTGCTGGCGGTCACGTCGCGCAGCGCACCCAGATAATCAATGTATCCGAGGTGGGTGTAGAGGGGCGTGGCGGTCATGTGCACATGCTTGAGGCGTCCATCGGGCATCAACAGGCGATGTTTGATCTCGATCAGTCCCTCTCGCCGCGCCGCCTTCTCGAAGGCGGCCCTCACCAGTACCGTATCGGCGGGATGGGTACGCGCCAGGATCATTGAAATCGTCGGGGTAACGCCCACCGGATACTCGTAGATCCGTGCCGACTGATCCGACCAGGAGAATTCCTCGCGACCACTGCGAAAGCCCATGCAGCCGGTCTGGCTCAGTTGCTGTGAACCGGAAAAGTAAACGACCTTGTGCCGTAGCTCATCGCAGGTTTTCTTGCCGCGCAACGCCAGCAGCGTGATCGCCGCCAGCAACGTCAGGCGGTGGAAGAATTCCTCCGTCGATTCCCAGCGATCGAACCCGCCGTGGTAGAGGAAGATGGTCGTCAGCATCAGCATGCAGAACAGGGCGACCACGATCACCGCGCTGACCGAAAACAGGTTGACCGCCATTAACAGCACGGCGATGCACAGCGTCGCGGTGGGCAGGTCGGTGCGGGTTTCGGTGTTGATCATGATGCCACCCGCCACGATCAGGCCCATCAGCCAGACCAGTACGTTTTCAAATGGCTTGAGGCTGATAGTGATCAAGGGGCGAGTCGTCCTTTGGTCCGGGTTGAACAGCATCTTGCTGAAATGACGTTTCAAAAAGGAATGCGCGCTGCGTGCGTTGGCAGGCTTGCTTGTTTTGGTATCGATCATGCGCGCCTCGTCTTTTTGTTCGGGCTGGGCGGAGAATCGCACCGCTATGCTAGGAGCAACGGTTCTCATTCGGTTAGGACAAAAAACCCGATATTCCTGCCATTTTCGGCCTTTGACGATGACGCATGGTGGATGCGTAAGTCCTTTATGGCATTGGATTTTTTCCAGAATTGGTATACCCGGGTATTAACGTGCGTACCTAACGCATGATCGCGTTGTCCCCATGTACGACAGACGTTTTGCCTGAGCGGCCATAACCTGTTCACACACCTTCGAACTCAATGGCCGCGTGCCGGGTAGCGAACCTCATGAACAGAAATGACCTGCGTCGTGCCGACATCCATTTGCTGGTGGTTTTCGAGACGATGATGCATGAGCGAAATGTCAGCCGCGTCGGCGAAAAGCTGTTCCTCGGGCAACCCACCATCAGCGGTGCCCTGGGCCGTTTGCGCGTGCTGTTCGATGACCCGTTGTTCATCCGCTCGGGCCGGGTGATGGAGCCGACCGCACGGGCAGAGGAGATTTTCGCCAACCTCGCTCCGGCGCTGGACGGCATCGCCGCCGCATTGAGTCGCTGCCAATCGTTCGATCCCTCTACCAGCGAGGCGACGTTTCATGTCGGTCTGTCCGACGATGTCGAATACGCACTGCTGCCGCGACTCTTGCGGCAACTGCGGGTCGAGGCCCCGAACATCACCTTGATCGTGCGGCGGGTCGATCAGCAGCAGATGTCGCAGCGATTGATGAATGGCGACATTTCCGTCGGCATCAGTCAAACCCTCGACCTGCCGGCCAATGCACGACGCAAAGGCTTGCGACCGATCCGGCCGGTGCTGCTGCGGGCCGATTCCCGGCCGGGGCCGTTGGGGTTGGAGGGGTTTTGTCGGCGGCCTCATGCCGTGGTGTCGTCCATCGGCAATGCCACCGACGACACCGACCACGCCCTGAGCCTGCTGGGCCGGCAGCGCAAAGTGGTGCTGACCGTCCCGCAGTTCAGTGCGTTGCCGGTGTTGCTGGCGCAAAGCGACATGCTGGCTATCGTGCCGGATTACGTGGCCAAGGCCATGGTGTCATTGCCAGGAATCAGGGCAGAGCCGTTACCGCTGCAACTGCCGGTACAAGAGCTGTCCATGGTCTGGCGGGCGGCGGCGCACAGCGACGCCGGCCAGCGTTGGCTGCGCTCGCGGTGCTGTGCGTTTCTCTGCGAGCCGGTGGAATTGCAGGTGGTGCCCAAGTCGCTACCGGCGTTGCACAACGATCAGGCTTTGCTGGCGGCCAGGTAAGCACCGAGACGCTTGCCCATTTCTTCGCCCAGGGCTTGCAAGCCACTCATGGGCCGCACCATCACCTCGAAATCAACGATTTTGCCCTGCTCGTTGAAGCGGATCATGTCGATGCCCTTGAGTTGCTTCTCGCCGACCCTGGCGCTGAATTCGAGGATGACATTCAAGCCGTCGGCGGTGGCCAACTCACGATGGTAGGCAAAGTCTTCGAACACCTTGGAGACCGTGTTGAGAATCATCGAGACCACCGGCGCGCCGGGATACGGCGTGTGCGCCATCGGCGAGCGGAACACGGCCTGCGGGTCGAGCAATTCGGGCAGGGCCTTGAGGTCGCCGGTGCGGATCATCGCGTGCCAAAGGCTCAAGGACGCGGCGGCCTTGGGGTGCAGTTGCAGTTCAGACATGGTCAACTCCTGTTGTTTTGTTGTTGTTCAAAGCTTGCCTGACGGGATTTTTTCGAAGTGTCGGGCAATGACCTGGGCAGCGTCACTGGCCCAGACACTGTAGATCAACGGCCCTGGGTGGAAACCGTCTGGTGCCATGGAACCCGCCACGGGTGCCAGATGGGTTGCCAGCATCGTACAGCGCTCCCTGTGCCCGACCAGTTCCGCAAGACGCACATTAAAGCGCGCGGCCCGGTGACCCAGGTACCAGCGCAGCGGTTGCGGCAATGCCGGAAACAGATGCATGGGTGGAAGAGGGGAGACGACGATCAGCTTGACCCTGAATGTTTCGATCAGCACCTCCATCAACTGTTGTTGCCGGGCGATCCACTGGTCTGCCGTCAGCAGGCCGGTGACATCGTTGACACCGATGGACAGCAACGCCACGTCGAAGGGTTCTGGTGTGTGCTGCTCGAGCCATTCCAGCAGGGCCTGCGAGTCCAGGCCCGACTGGGCCGAGAGCTTCCAGCTGACCCGGAAATCCCTGGCCAGGCGACTGACCAACTGGCCGCTCAAGGCATCGGCCTGGGTCGATGCCCCGACACCGGCAGCGGCACTGTCGCCGAGGATCAGCAGCCGCAGGGGCTTGCCATCGCCGGCTTCGCCTTCGCGTTCACCCTCGGCCTCCGGCAATTTCGGGGTGACCCGGCGCGTGTAGATACCCTGCATCAGCAATATGGGGCCGAGCATGATTTTGGCCAGGGTTTCGGTTTTGCTCATGATCGGGGGCCTGATCGGGGTGGTTGCGACTTGTGCAGCAAGGCTGCCAGATCCATGCGTGGCGCGTCACGGGTCATATCAGCCGAAAATGGAGCAAAAAAAGCGGCTCGTATAATGGAATGCCGGTTTTGTAAGGTGGTGTACATATCCGTGTAACTAAGCGCTCCATCCCCTGTGGGAGCGAGCCTGCTCGCTCCCACACCGGAATCAGGGACATGGCTGGGAAGAATTGGTCGTCTGTCAGGCCATCATCGCTGGCAAGCCAGCTCCCACAAAAGATGTGCTCTGCCTTTTGACCAGACACCAATCCCACGACTGGCAAAAATCCAACTGTGGGAGCGAGCCTGCTCGCGAAGGGGCCGGGCCAGTCAACATCTTTGCTGAATGACACACCGCCTTCGTCGGAACGCCGCCCGGAGCAGGCTCGCTCGCACACCGGAATCAGGGACATAGCTGGGAAGAGTTGGTCGTCTGTCAGGCCATCATCGCTGGCAAGCCAGCTCCCACAAAAGCTGTGCTCTGCCTTCTCACCAGACACCAATCCCACGACTGGCAAAAATCCAACTGTGGGAGCGAGCCTGCTCGCGAAGGGGCCAGGCCAGTC
>NZ_JABFMU010000067.1 GCF_013359695.1 Pseudomonas sp. C2B4 | reverse complement strand
GGCTAACCCGGCATCCATGCCGGGTTGCCCACTGCGCAGAACCTCCACTCGGCCTTCCGACGGGGCAGATCAAGATCAAAAGCAAAAGCGAGGCGGCCTGACAGCCGACCTGGCTTTTGCAGATGTGCCCCAATCCACTGTGGGAGCGAGCCTGCTCGCGAAGGGGCCGGCACAAACAACATTGATGTTGGCTGACACGACGCCTTCGCGAGCAGGCTCGCTCCCACAGTTGGATCGCAGATAGACCCGCAACCAGGTCGGCTGTTAGGCCGCCTCGCTTTTGCTTTTGATCTTGTTCGGTCCCTGTAGGAGCGAGCTTGCTCGCGATGGAGGTCAACGATAACGCGGGCTGTCCGAATGAACGCGTTGCCTGGACGTTTTTCGCGAGCAGGCTCGCTCCTGCGGGCGTTTCCAAGTAACCAACCGTAAGGGCGGAACCATTACATCACCTCACCATCACCCTCCAAATCCCAATCAACGTCTATGCTGGGCAAACCAACTCCCAATCTTCGCAGCGACCTGCCAGGAGATATCAATGGTACCCAGTCCTCTTTCAGAGAAGGCCTTGTCCCGCGGGTTGCTCGATGTCCTGATCCGCGCCGGGCTAATCACCGTTCTGGTGCTGTTTTGCTTCGAGATCTTCAGTCCGTTCCGCGACCTGATGCTGTGGTCACTGATCCTGGCCATCACCCTCTACCCGTTGCAGCAAAAACTCATGGGGCCGCTGGGGCAGAAGGAAGGGCGCATCGCCACGCTGATCGTGCTGGTGTCCGTCGTGATCCTCATGGTCCCGATCTACCTGTTGGGCACCTCGATCGCCGATT
This sequence comes from Pseudomonas sp. C2B4, assembly GCF_013359695.1. Classification (GTDB taxonomy): domain Bacteria; phylum Pseudomonadota; class Gammaproteobacteria; order Pseudomonadales; family Pseudomonadaceae; genus Aquipseudomonas. The sequence goes on along the minus strand of NZ_JABFMU010000067.1, from coordinate 32,931 downwards.
CGGTCGAGAGCGCCATGACCATCGTCCAGAACGAAGGCTTTCATATTCCGCCACCGAACGAGTCCGTCGCCAGCTGGCCGCTGATTGGCAAGCCGCTGTCGGCCTTCTGGTTGCAGGCGGCCACTGATCTTCCCGGCCTGACGGCCAAGTACATACCGCAAATCAAAGGCGTCAGCCTGACCTTGCTGGGCAAGCTGGCCGGCGTCGGCATGGGTTTTCTGACCTTTATCTTCGCGCTGATCATCGCCGGGATCTTCATGGCCTACGGTGAAGCCGGCAGCCGCGCTGCGGTGCAGATCGCAGAGCGAATCAGTGGTCCGGAGAGAGGGTCGAAAATCGCCGCACTCTGCACCGCAACGATTCGCGCGGTGGCACTCGGCGTGGTCGGCATCGCTTTCATTCAGATGCTGCTGGTGGGGTTGGGCTTTGTGTTCAAGGGCGTCCCCGGTGCCGGGCTGCTGGCACTGGCGGTGTTGCTATTGGGCATCATGCAACTGCCGGTGACCCTGATCACGCTGCCGGTGATTGCTTACGTATTCGCCACCGAAGGCGCCAGCACAGCGACCATCGTGTTTGCCGTCTACGTCTTTGTCTCCGGGCTGGTGGACAACGTACTCAAGCCGTTGCTACTGGGGCGCGGCGTCGATGTGCCGATGCCGGTGGTGTTGATCGGCGCTCTGGGCGGCATGGTCACCAGCGGCATCATCGGTTTGTTCATCGGCCCGGTGGTGCTTGCGGTCGGCTATCAGTTGTTCTGGCAGTGGGTGGAAGACCGGCCGCCGGCGTAGGGCGCGCCATTCTCCATCACCCGCAGTATCATGAACTGACGGATTGGCGACGCCTGAAGAGGGTTGAATCATGACCGTTCATTCATGGGAAAAGCTTTATCTCGATGACCTGCACCAGGGGCAGGTGTTTGAAAGCGACACCCTGCGTGTCGACCGCCACGCAATGCTGGCGTTCGCTCAACAGTTCGATCCGCAACCCTTTCATCTCGACCCCGATGCCGCCAGCCTGAGCCTGTTCGGCGGGCTGGCGGCCAGCGGCTGGAATACCGCGGCGCTGACCATGAAGCTGCTGGTGGGGAGTGTGCCGCTGGCCGATGGCATCATTGGCCTGGGCATCGAGTTGAGTTGGCCGACCCCGACCTATCCGGATGATGAGTTGCGGCTGACGACGACCGTGCAAGCCATCGATCCGTCCGCCTCCAAGCCGGACCGTGGCGTGGTGACCGTGCTGATGGAAACGCGCAATCAGAACGACAAAGTGGTCCAGCGGGCCACCGGCAAGCTGCTGGTGTTCAGGACGCCTCCGCCGGATTGAGCGGTCATGCCGTGATGGATTCGAAGCAGGACACCAGAAAACCCATCACTGCCTGTACGGATGGAATGTGCCGTATGTCGTTGTGCACCAGTAGCCAGACATCACGCGTCAGTCGCGGACCTTCGGCCTGCGCCTCAAGCAGGCTATAACGCTCGGCCAGGAAGGAGGGCAGCGCCGCGATACCGGATCCGGCCTGCACGAAAATGGCCTGGATGTTCAAATCATTGCTGCGCAACAGGATCGGTCGATCGCCCGCCTGTTCCTTGAGCCACACTTGCTGCGGACTTTGATCGAGGCTCTCGTCGTAGGCGACAAACACCCGGTCCTGCGGCGCCGTGTTGGCCAGGTAATCCCGAGAACCATAGAGCGCAAACGACACCGTCGCGATTTTGCGCACCACCAGGTCGGGCTCCTTGGGCCGGCTCAGGCGCACGGCAATATCGGCTTCGCGCCGCGACAGTGAGGCACTGCCCAGGCTGCCGATCAACTGCAGTGACAGCAGCGGGTATTTCTCGCGCAGAAGCTTGATACGAGGTGCGATCAGGGCACAGGCCATCGCGGGCGGGGCGCTGACGGTAACTTCGGCGGCATAGCTTTCCTGACCGGTTTGCGCCGTTCGCTGCACCGCGAAAGACTCGGCTTCCATGCGCTGTCCCGACTGAGCGATACGCTCGCCGTCCAGGGTGAGGACGTACGAACGAGGACGCCTGTCCACCAACTTCAAGTTCAGCGCGCTTTCCAGGGCTCCGATGCGCCTGGCCACCGTGGCATGGTCGACGTTCAGTTTGCGGGCCGCCGCCGACAGCGATTGCTCCTGGGCGAAGACGATGAAAAAGCGCAAATCCTCCCAGTCGAACATGGGCGTTTTCTCACATATAAGGTGAACAAACAGGGAATTTTTCCCCATCAACAAGCCTGCAAGAATAATTCAACACCTGATGGGCAGGTGGGAAGAATTCGGCGGTTTTACGGGTATTCGCCGACCCGATTGATGAGGAACACGCCATGATCCAATCAACGAAGCTCGCGTACGCCGGCATCCTCGGCGCCACGTTTTTCTGGGGCACCAACTTCAACGCAGGCGCCTACATCATCAAGCAGATGGCACCGCTGAGTGCTTCCATTGAACGCTTTGCCATCTCCACCCTGATACTGCTGGTGATATTCGGTCTGCTCGGAAAATTGCGCTTGAGTGTGCTGCGCAACAACCTGCTGGCCTTCATCGGCCTGGGTCTGCTCGGATTCACCGGGTTCAGCGTGGCGACGTTCTTTGGCCTGCAAACCACCACACCCATCAACGGCGCACTGATCCTGGCGACCACGCCGTTGTGGACCATGATCCTTGCCGTGCTGCTGGAAGGCGAGCGGATTGATCGCGGTCGCGCCATCGGGTTGGTGCTGGGGTTGCTGGGTGTCGGCCTGGTCATCACCCGTGGCGATATCCAGGTGCTGCTTGGGCTGAAAGTGGTCAGTGGTGACGCGATGATTCTCGCCGGCAGCATGGCCTGGGCGGCGAACATGGTCGGTACCCGGCGGTTCGTCAAAGACTCGACCCCTCTGGAAACCACCAGTTTTTCCATGTTGTTCGGTGTCATGGGCCTGACCGTGCTCGGTTTCATGTATGAAGACCCGATCGCCAGCATCCGCCACGCTTCGCTGGCGGTGCATGAAGCCGTGATTTACCTGGCGATTGGCGGGTCTGTGGTTGCCTACTTGCTGTGGTTCAAAGGCATCCATGTCATCGGCGCCGCACGGACGTCGATTTTCTTCAACCTGGCGCCGGTGTTCACCATGCTGGTGTCTTCGTTGATGGGCGTGCTGCCGAATGTTTGGCAAGTGTTCGGCGCCGGCGGTGTGATCCTTGGCGTGCTGTTCGCTTCGGGAATGGTATTCGGCTCGGTCAAGTCCACAGCGACGATGGCCGCGCAATGCCAGGACAACGCGGCATGAACATCAACCGACCGGCTCGGCCTTGCAGCTCATGGCATTTGATCCCGGCTTCTGAAAAAAAACATCGCTGCCGCTTTGCCAGAAGCTGTAGTTGCCCTGGTAATCCTTGCCCGTGTACCGGGCGCCAGTATCACTCGACACCTGGATCAGGGTGATCGAAGCGTTCGCCCATTTCAGGTAGACGACGCCAGGTTGCGTGGTGAAGAAGGTGGCCCCCAGCAACGCATTCAACCCGGCACAGCGAAAGGCCAGGGGACCTTCGGTGAGTCTGTCGGGGTCCCGGGTTCTCACAATCGCCGAACCCTGGCGCAACTGGAATGCACGCTGGGCATAACTGCCGATGGTGCACGTCCTGGGCTCGGGATCGGAAGCGCACTGGTTACGGGCATCGATCCAGAACTGCTGGTCGATCATGACTTTGTCCGGCAGCGGCACTGAATGTTCATCGGTGAGCGCCAGTCGATAGAGACGAAACAGTTCGAGATCCATCTGCGCCAGTTGCGAGTCGCGGCAGATCAGTTTTTCAACCGATGCCGTGGCCTGGTTGCAGTCGAAGCTGGTCTTGAAGGATGCCGCATTGGCATAGGCACTCGTCGCCACGCACAGGCTGGCAACCAGTATGTCGGTGAAAAAGGCCGCGACCGTTTTCATTGTTGGCTTCACCCAGATCATTACGTGATGCCCGGATTGACGTGGAAGGTATCGCTGCGTCGAACAGACAGGCGTTCGCATAGGGTGTAGGCAGTGTAAGCCAGCGCTCAAAAGTTGCCACATCGCCTGACGGCTGGGTGACAGGGGAAGGCGGTTGACTTGTCTCGCGGACGGGGCGAAGCGGCTGTCATGAAATGAAAAGTCATTGTCGTCTGATGAGAAGCGATCCTCAGGCGTGCGACCTACAGTCCAATCAGCGCAATTCGATGCTGCCCGCCAACAATTGAGACTGGAGAATAAGAAAACATGGCCAAAGCCGTCCGCTTCTACGAAACCGGTGGTCCCGAAGTCCTTCGCTATGAAGACATCGAGGTCGGCGACCCCGGACCCGGTCAGGTTCGGCTGCGTCACGTGGCGGTCGGCTTGAACTATGCCGACACCTATTTCCGCAATGGCACCTACGCGATTCCGCTGGCCAACGGCATGGGCGTCGAAGCCGCCGGTGTGGTCCAGGCTGTCGGCGAAGGGGTGACCAATGTGCAGGTGGGCGATCGCGTTACCTACACCGGTTTTCTCAATACCCTGGGTGCCTACAGCACCGAGCGCCTGATTCCCGCCGCGCCGCTGATCAAGCTGCCGGAAACCATCAGTTTCGAAACGGCTGCCGCCATGACCATGCGCGGGCTGACGTCCTCGTACCTGATGCGCCGCATTTACGACTTCAAGCCAGGCGACAGCATTTTGCTGCATGCCGCCGCCGGTGGTGTCGGCCTGATCGTTTCGCAATGGGCCAAGCTGTTGGGCCTGACGGTCATCGGTACGGTGTCCACCGAAGCCAAGGGCGAAATCGCCCGGGCCCATGGCTGCGAACACGTCATCAATTACAGCCATGAAGATGTCGCCCAGCGCGTTCGCGAACTGACTGACGGCGTCGGCGTCAACGTGGTGTTCGACAGCGTCGGCAAAAACACCTTCGCGGGTTCGCTGGATTCGCTCAAGCGTCGCGGCCTGATGGTCTGCGTGGGAACCGCGTCCGGCCCGATCCCGGCCTTCGATCCGGTCATGCTGGCCATGAAAGGCTCGCTGTTCCTGACCCGTCCGGCGCTGGCCGATTACATCGCCGATCCTGCGGAAAAAGCCGCGCTGGCCGGCGAGCTGTTCGACCATGTCGGCAGCGGTCGGATCAAGATCGAGATCAACCAGCACTACGCTTTGCAGGACGCCGTACAGGCCCACCGTGACCTGGAATCGCGCAAGACCACCGGCTCATCGATTTTCGTCATTTAAGGGAGCTGCCTGCCGTGAAAGTCGAACAATTGACCTGCCATATCGGCGCGGAACTGATCGGCGTCAACCTGGCCGACGCCATCCATGACGACGGTCTGTTTGCCGAGATCCGTGCCCAGTTGCTGACCCATCGCGTGGTGTTCCTGCGCGACCAGGACATCAGTCGCGCCGAGCACGTGGCCTTCGCCCGGCGCTTCGGCGAGCTGGAAGATCACCCGGTGGCCGGCAGTGATCCGGATCATCCGGGCCTGGTACAGATCTACAAGAAGCCGGACCAGCCGATGGACCGCTACGAAAACGCCTGGCACACCGACGCCACCTGGCGCGAGGCGCCGCCGATGGGCTGCGTGTTGCGTTGCGTGGAGTGCCCGCCGGTCGGGGGCGACACCATGTGGGCGAACATGGTCGAAGCCTACGCAAACCTGCCCGATGACGTGAAGGTGAAGATCGCCGACCTGCGCGCCCGGCACAGTATCGAAGCGAGTTTCGGCGCGGCCATGCCGATCGAAAAACGCCTGGCGCTCAAAGCCATGTACCCCGATGCCGAGCACCCGGTGGTGCGTACCCACCCGGAAACCGGTGAGAAGGTGCTGTTCGTCAACGCGTTTACCACCCATTTCAGCAACTACCACACCCCGGAGCGGGTGCGTTATGGCCAGGACGCCAACCCGGGTGCGAGCGAACTGCTGCGCTACCTGATCAGCCAGGCGTACATCCCCGAGTATCAGGTGCGCTGGCGCTGGAAGCCCAACAGCATTGCCATCTGGGACAACCGCAGTACCCAGCATTACGCCGTCATGGATTACCCCGCGTGCCATCGCAAGATGGAGCGTGCCGGGATCATCGGCGACAAGACTTACTGATCGACCCCTCTGCATTCGCACTCAGACAGCCCCCCGCCGGGAACAGACCCGGCTGGGCGCACAATCATAAGAACAGGAGTAACTCATGCAATTCTTCGACGATTCCCTGCACCCGGAAAACATGGAAAAGGTGGTCATCACCGTCGCTCCATACGGTCCTGAATGGATGCCGGAAGACTTCCCGGAAGACATCCCGCTGACCATGGACGAGCAAGTCCAGAAAGCGGTCGACTGCTACGAGGCCGGCGCCACCGTTTTGCACCTGCACGTGCGTGAGCTGGACGGCAAGGGTTCCAAGCGCCTGTCCAAGTTCAACGAACTGATCGCCGGTGTGCGTGAAGCCGTGCCGGACATGATCATCCAGGTCGGCGGCTCGATTTCCTTCGCCCCTGAAAGCGAAGGTGAAGCGGCCAAATGGCTGTCGGACGATACCCGTCACATGCTGGCCGAGCTGACGCCAAAGCCGGATCAGGTCACGGTGGCGATCAACACCACCCAGATGAACATCATGGAGCTGCTGTATCCGGAGTACCTCAAGGGCACTTCCCTGGATAACCCGCTGGTTCATGCCGCCTACAGTGAAATGACCGTGCCGGCCGGACCTGCCTGGGTCGCCGAGCACCTCCAGCGCCTGATGGACAACAACATCCAGCCGCACTTCCAGCTGACCGGCATGCACGCCCTGGAAACCCTGGAGCGCCTGGTTCGCCGTGGTGTCTACATGGGCCCGCTGAACCTGACCTGGATCGGCATCGGCGGCGGTTTCGACGGCCCCAACCCGTTCAACTTCTTCAACTTCATCCACCGCGTGCCGAACGGTTGCACCCTGACCTCCGAGTCGCTGCTCAAAAACGTCATGCCGCTCAACACCATGTCGATGGCCATGGGGCTGCACCCGCGTGTGGGCAACGAAGACACTATTATTGATCACAAGGGCGATCGTTTCGGCTCGGTCGATCAGATCAAGCAAACCGTGCGCATCGCCCACGAACTGGGTCGCGAAATCGCCACCGGCAAAGAAGCCCGTGAGATCTATCGCATCGGTGTGAAGTACAACAGCATCGAAGAAACCCTGTTGGCCAACGGCATGGCCCCCAACCGCAAGGCTGGGCAGAAGGGTGTGCCGCAGCGCGGCTGACCGCTGGTAAGGGCGGGAGGTCGATGATCTCTCGCCCGTGGTACGTCAAGAACGCTCGATAACAACAAAAACAACGTTTCGAGGAGGCTGCATGGCCTTTCACCCAATTGCCGACGATGACGACGGTACGGTCAGCGTCGCGCGCAGCTACGCCTGGATCGTCTTCGCCCTGACGTTCGGTCTGCTGATTTCCGATTACATGTCCCGTCAGGTGCTCAACGCCGTATTCCCGCTGCTCAAGGGCGAATGGGCGCTGAGCGACGGTCAGCTCGGTTTGCTCAGCGGTATCGTCGCCTTGATGGTCGGCTTGCTGACCTTTCCGCTGTCGTTGATGGCGGACCGTTTCGGCCGGGTCAAGAGCCTGGCACTGATGGCGATGCTCTGGAGCCTGGCGACCCTGGGCTGCGCGCTGGCGCAGGATTACCAGCAGATGTTCATCGCCCGGTTCATGGTCGGAGTGGGTGAAGCGGCGTACGGCAGCGTCGGAATCGCGGTGGTGATTTCGGTGTTTCCCAAACATATGCGGGCAACACTGGCCAGTGCGTTCATGGCCGGCGGCATGTTCGGCTCGGTGCTGGGCATGGCCCTGGGCGGCGCCATCGCCGCCAAGCTCGGCTGGCGCTGGTCGTTCGCCGGCATGGCGCTGTTCGGCCTGTTGCTGGCGGTGCTGTATCCACTCATCGTCAAGGAAGCGCGCATCGCGCCGAAACGTGTGGTCAATGCCCTTGGGCAGGCCAGCGCCAAGGTCAAGCAGCCACTGCGTACGCTGATTTCCAGCCCTTCGGTGATCGCCACCTACATTGGCAGCGGCTTGCAACTGTTTGTCGGTGGCACGGTGATTGTGTGGATGCCCAGCTATTTGAATCGCTACTACGAAATGGGCACGGACAAGGCCGGGGGGCTCGCGGCGATCATCGTGCTGTGCAGCGGTGCGGGCATGATCCTGTGCGGCATGCTCAGTGATCGCATGTGTCGCCACGTACCTGAGCGCAAGGTGGCCCTGGCCATCGCGTATTGCCTGGGCAGCTGCCTGTTGCTGTCGGCGGCGTTCGCCCTGCAGGCGGGACCGGTGCAACTGGTGTTGATCTGCCTGGGGATGCTGATTGCCGCTGGCACCACGGGACCGGCCGGGGCCATGGTTGCCAACCTGACCCACTACTCGGTGCACGGTACGGCCTTTGCCACCCTGACCCTGGCCAACAACATGCTTGGGTTGGCCCCGGGGCCGTTCATCACCGGCAAGGTGTCCGACCTGATCGGCCTGCATGCCGCGTTTCAACTGGTGCCTCTGGTCAGCCTCGGCGCGGCGGCCGTGTTCTTTTATGCCAAGTGCCATTACCACAAAGATATTGCCCGGCTTAAGGGTCAGCACCTGTCTGAGCCCGTTAGCGAAGCAGGGTTAGAGGTGAAGTTGTGAGCAGTCGTTTACGTATAGATGTGTTTTTCGATTTCATCTGCCCCTGGTGCCTGATTGGCAAGCGCCAGCTGGAACAGGCCCAGGCGTTGTTGCGCAGCCGGTGCCCGGACGTGGAGTTCACCACGGTGTGGCACGGGGTGCAGCTGTTGCCTGACTTGCCGGTCCAGGGTGAGCCCTTCATGGATTTCTATCGCAAGCGTCTGGGCAACGCCGATGCCGTGCAGATGCGCCAGGCCCAGGTCAAACAGGCTGCCCTGGCGGTAGGCGAAACCATCGACTTCAGCGGCATTGTCACGATGCCCAATACCGCCGATGCCCATCGCCTGCTGGAGCGGGTCAGCGTGCTGGGCAATCGCCGGCAGCGTGACGCCTTGATCGAACGCCTGTTCGCCGCGTACTTCCAGCTCGGTGAAGATCTGGGTTGCCGCGAGACATTGTTGTCCATCGCGCAATCCTGCGGTTTCGAGGCGGGTTTCGTCGCCGATTGCCTGCTTGGCGATGGTGAGCCATTTGTCGGCAGCCCCGGCGCTACCGGTGGCGTGCCCTGTTTTCAGTTCGACCGGCGAGTGACCGTCGTGGGTGCGCATCCTGCCGAGAAGCTGTTTGGCGTCATGTACGAAGCCTTGCTCGAACGCATCGGCGAGCGAGAACCCGCATGAGCCTGCGTGTACGCGTGCCTGCCGGAAAACTCCCGCAGGTCGGGGGCCGTGCGCTCTTCGAGTTCGATGACAAGAGCATCGCGCTGTTCAACGTCGAGGGTGAACTGTATGCCATCGACGACAGCTGCCCGCACCAGGGCGCCTCGCTATGCGGCGGCCGCCTCGATGGCCGGGTGATTCAGTGCTGTGCCCACGGGCTGCGTTTCAATCTGGCCAGCGGCTATTTGCTCAACTCCAAAACATTCAAGGTCGCCAACTACCCGGTCGAGGTCATTGGCGATCAGACATTCCTTGTCATCGCTACCGAGGAGGTCGCGCCATGAGCGCCATCGCTCTGACCCGCATCCACAGCCGCACGCGCGAATTGGCGCCGGGGTTTATTGTCAGCCTGATCGTCGCGGCGGCCGCGACCTTCCTCTCGGAGCACTACGGCGCTCCGGTCATGTTGTTCGCCCTGTTGCTTGGCATGGCGCTGAACTTCCTGGCTGGCGAAGGCTCCTGCAAGGCCGGTATCGAATTCACCGCACGCACCGTGTTGCGCATCGGCGTGGCGCTGCTGGGCATGCGCATTACCCTGGAACAGATCGCCGCGCTGGGCTGGAAGCCTTTTGCGCTGGTGGTGATTCTGGTGGTGGTGACCATCAGTGTCTCGGTGATCGCGGCCAAGGCACTGGGCTTCCAGCGCCTGTTCGGCATGCTCACCGGGGGCGCCACCGCGATTTGCGGGGCTTCGGCGGCGCTGGCGCTGGCGGCGGCGTTGCCCAACCATCCGCAAAAAGAACGCGCCACACTGTTCACCGTGATCGGGGTCTCGGCGCTGTCGACCCTGGCGATGATCGTCTATCCGATGATTGCCAACTGGCTGTCGTTGTCGCCGCAAGTGGCCGGGGTATTCCTGGGCGCCACCATTCACGATGTCGCGCAGGTGGTCGGTGCTGGCTACAGCATGTCCACCGAAACGGGTGATACAGCCACGGTGGTCAAACTGATGCGGGTGGCCATGTTGCTGCCGGTAATCGTCTGCGCCGCCATGATTACCCGCCTGCAAGGTGCGGACTCAACGGGCAAGCGGCCGCCGCTGTTGCCGTGGTTCGCGGTGGGCTTCCTGTTGTTGGCCTGCATCAACAGCACCGGCTGGATCGCCCCGGCAGTGCAGGGTTCGGTCAATGAACTGTCACGCTGGTGCCTGGTGGTGTCCATCAGTGCCCTGGGCATGAAAACCCAACTCAAGGAACTGGCGACTGTGGGCATCAAACCCATCCTGTTGATGGTGGGGGAGACAGTATTCCTGGTGGTGTTGGTGCTGCTGTTGTTGCGCTGGGGGATGTAGGCGGGCACCGCATTCTTGATGGCAGGGCTGCATGACGTCTCCTCCTAGGCGTCATGCAGCTGACGACCGGTGCCACAGCACCGGTATTTTTCGGCGACTGTACCAGCAGTCGCCGTTTTTTTTATCCCCACCATCCCCTGTGGGAGCGGTAGTACAAGGGTCAGGACTTGCCAGCGATAGTGGCGGGTCAGGCACCGTCAGTGTTGTTTGGACTGACGCCTTCGCTGGCAAGCCAGCTCCCACAGGGATTGGGTACGCCCACAAATGCCAGGTCGGCTGTGAGGCCGTCTCGCTGTAAAAGCGAAACCATAGGTGGCCGTTACCGCAGCAATGGATATGTACACCAAAAGCACTGCGACTTGGCGAGCATGCCCGCTCCCCAGGGTTCAGTTTTTACTCGAACCGGGGAGGGGGGTGGTGTCAGTGGGTGCTTTCAACGTGCCGGATTTTTGCGTGGTGCGCCAGGTCGCCGGCGGCATGCCGAACTGGCTGATGAACCAGCGGGTGAAGGAGCTGGCCATGGAGTAACCCAGCATGTCGGCGATGCGCCCCAGCGAGTAATTGGGGTTTTCCAGATAACGCACCACCAGGTCACGCCGCACGTCGTTGATCAGGTCGTTGAAGGCGCAGCCATCGTCCTTCAAACGCCGTTGCAGGGTCCGCACATTCATGCCCTGGGTCTGGGCGATTTGCTCGATGGTGGCGCGCCCCATGGGCAGCAGCAGGTAGATGGCCTTGCGCACTTCGAACAGTGTCGAGGGCCCTTCGTGGCTCTGCAGCGAGTCAAGGTAACGCTGGGCATGACGCGCCATCGCCGGGTCGGCATGGGGGTTGGTCATGTCGAGGCTGGCATCGGGGCAGACGATGCCGTTGAACTCGCTGCCGAACTCCAGATTGCAGCCGAACAGGCGACGATGCAGTTGCAGGTTGTCGGGCGGCTGGTGGGTGAAGTTGACGCTGTAGGGTTGCCAGTGGGCACCGAGCAGGGCGGCGCACAACCGGAACATCACGCCGATGGCCAGTTCATTGGCTTGCCGGCAGGACATGGGGGAGTCGGTGATCACTTCCTCGCGAATGATCACCATCTTGCCGGCTTCTTCGATGAAGATCGCCAGCGATTCGTTCATCAGGTGTCGATAATGCACCAGCACCTGCAAGGCATCGCGCAACGTTCGCTGGTGCGTCAGCAGCAGGCTGACGACACCGAAATCCGAGAGTTGACGCGACTCGGCCATGCTCAGGCCAAAGCTCTGGCAACCGCTGGCGATGGCCGATTCTTCCAACAGCCGAACCGCCGAATCGATCGGGATTCGATGCTCGGGCGCCTGTAGCCGGGCCTTGCTCAGGCCGACGCCCGCCAGCGAATCGTGCGGGTTGAACCCCAGGTAATGAGCAACGTCCAGGTAGTTGGTCAAGACGGCGGCGCGAACGAGCTTGGTCATGCAGTGGCGTTCCTGCAGTGGTTTCGATGGAAATGAGCGTGGCGAATATAGCGCCAGCACGTCAGCAATTGAACAGGTTTCAAGGTCACGTTAACAGCTAAAAAGCGACCACCTGGCAGCTCCAGTAAAGCTGTCATCAAAAGAAAAGCCACTGTCGTCAAATGAAAAGCGCGACCCCTCCTGGCTCTTTAATGTCGGTACTACAAAAAACGCCTGACCAATGAGTCAAGCAAGTCACCGAGAAGCCGAAGGTGTTCAAGTGGACAAATTACATACCACCGCAACCGTTCTGATCGTACCGGGCCTGCGCGAGCACGTTGCCGAACATTGGCAAACGTTGCTTGAAGCCCGTTTGAGCAAAGTACGCAGCGTTCCGCCACTTGAGACCGACAAGCTCGACTGCGCTGCCCGCGTCCGGGCGATCCAGCATGAGCTGGAGCAAATCGACGGCCCCGTGATCCTCGTCGCCCACAGTGCCGGCGTGCTGATGGTTGCGCACTGGGCGGCCCGGTACAACCGTCCGATCAAGGGCGCTCTGTTGGCCGCGCCACCCGACCTGGCGGCCCAATGGCCGCAAGGTTACCCAAGCCCGCAATCCCTTCGCGACCACGGCTGGACCCCCATGCCCCAAGGGGCGTTACCCTTTCGCAGCCTCGTCGCTGCCAGCACCGACGATCACCTCGCCAGCTTCGCCGCGGTCACTCGCATGGCCCGGGACTGGGAGGCGGAGCTGGTCAACCTCGGCGCCGTCGGCCACCTCAATCCGGCTTCGGGCTTCGGTCCCTGGCCCCAGGCAGAAGCACTCATTCTGGACCTGGATCGCTAGAAAGGCGCCGGCGCGGCTACCCGCCATCCGGCATTTGTCCTCACTCCCCAATGCGTTGGCGCGCTCCTGTCGGGCGCCTGCGCGGGGACCCCTGCGCTTAAAACAAATACAAAAATGCGGAGCCAACGCAATGCACAACAATAAGAGTCACGGTTACACACTTCCTTCGCGTCGCAGTCTGCTGGCCCTGGCGATCCTGGCGGCATCGATGCCGGCTGCTCACGCCATGGAGCTGGACACCGGCAATCCCGACTGGAGCGTGCGCTTCGACAATACCGTGAAGTACAACTACGGCGTACGCACCGAAAGCGCCGACAAGCGCATGCTCGGCACGCCGAACAACAACGACGGCGACTACAACTTCCGCAAGTCCGGGACCAACATCACCAACCGGGTCGACCTGTTGACCGAGATGGATGTGGTCTACAAGCAGAACATGGGTTTCCGTGTCAGCGCCGCGAGCTGGTACGACAAGGCCTATGAAAACACCGGCTCCAACTCCAACCCGTTCGTCAACGGTAATAAAGGTACCTCGGGCCTGGTCGACAACGACCCGCGTCTGGCGGGCGTGACCAATGACAATGTCGGTTTCGGCAGTCCTCATCTGAGCAACTACGCCCAGCGCTACTACACCGGTCCGTCCGGCGAAATTCTCGATGCCTTCGTGTTCTACAGCACCGAAGTCGGCGAAGAGTCGATGTTCAGCATCAAGGCCGGCCAGCACAACGTGTTCTGGGGTGAAACCATCCTCAACCCGGTGCATTCGATGAGCTACGGCCAGTCCGGCCTGGACCTGGCCAAGTTGGCCGCGTCGCCGGGTACCGAGGCCAAGGAACTGTTCGTGCCGCGTAACCAGGTGTCGATGTCGTTCACCCTCAATCCGGAGCTGACCATTGGCGCCCAGTACTTCCTGGATTGGGATGCGGCGCGCCTGCCTGAGGCTGGCACTTACTACGGCGGTTCCGACCTCGTGGGCTTCGGCGCACAGTCGTTCCTGCTGGGCAACACCAACTCCTTCACCGCACCCCCGCTCGGTTGCGGCCTGGCACCCTGCAACGCATTGACCAACGTGCGTCGCGGCAATGACCTGGAACCGGATCATCACGGTGACTGGGGTGTCATGGCCAAGTGGTCGCCAGCCTGGCTGGACGGCACCCTCGGCGTTTACTACCGCCAGACCTCGGATATCCTGCCTCAAGCCTGGCTGGATGCTCGCGGCTTGAGCTCTGCCAACGCCAACGGCACGCGACCTGCAGGCCAGGGGCCGGCCGTGATTAACACCCTGAACTCGTTGAGCACCGCCACCTACCAACTGGCTTATTCCGACAAGATCGACATCTTCGGCTTCAGCCTGTCCAAGGATGTCGGTGGCGTCAGCGTCGGCAGTGACCTGAACATCCGCCACAACATGCCGCTGGCCAGTATCCCGGCCATCGTCAGCACCACCAGTCCGCTGGGTCTCGGTCAAGGGCTTGGCCTGTTGCCGCCACGTACTGCAGCCACCGGCGTGATCTATGACACCCCGCACGATGGCGACAGCATGAGCGCCACCGGTGACACCCTGCACTGGACCATCAACGGCCTGATGACGCTGCCCAAGACGCCGGTGTTCGACTCGGCCGTGCTGCTCACCGAGCTGTACTACAGCAACCTGCTCAAGCTCGATAGCAAAAACGAGGCGCTCTACAAGGGCAAGGACAGCTATCGCGGCATCGACGCGCCGACCCGTGACAACTGGGGCATCGCGGTCAACTTCACCCCGACCTGGTACCAGGTGTTCCCGGGCGTGGACATGAACCTGCCGATGTCGGTCAACGTCGGCCTCGACGGTGTGTCACCGGTCTCCGGTGGCGGCGCCAAGGACACCGGCAACTATGCGGTCGGCGTCGGTGCCGTCGTTTACAACAAGTACTTCGTCGACCTCAAGTACGTCGACGCCTTCGGTAAAGCTGACAAGTGCAACGTCAGCGGTAACAGCACCGGCGCGGCAAACGCCGGCAGTGGCGACGGCTCCACGCCGAACGCCTTCAGCGGTAACGAAAACTATGCGTGCTACGCCGGTGGCTATTCAGCCTTCTCGGGCGGCGGTGCGACCACAGAAGACCGTGGTGCGCTGTACCTGACGCTGAAAACCACCTTTTGATTCACCCAATGCTTAGTCAATAAGCAGGAGTTAGAAAACCATGAAATTCGTCAAATCCTTGTTGGCCGCGTCCCTGGCCATGGCCATGGCTGCTCAAGTTCACGCAGCCGTATCGACTCAAGAGGCCGGCAAGCTCGGCAGCAGCCTGACCCTGGTGGGTGCTGAAAAAGCCGCCAGCACCGATGGCTCCATCCCGGCTTATGCCGGTGGCCTGACCACGGCCCCGGCCAGTTTCAAGGCCGGCGACAGCATGCGTCCGGATCCGTTTGCCAGCGAAAAACCGCTGCTGGTGATCGATGGCAAGAACGTCGACCAGTACAAAGGCCTGCTCTCGGCTACCACGGTCGAGCTGGCCAAGCGTTTCCCGACATTCCGTGTCGATGTCTACCCGACCCACCGCACCGTGGCATTGCCACAAGCGGTGCTGGATAACAGCGTGAAAAACGCCACCGGCGCCAAGTCCCTGGAAGGCGGCCTGGCCATCGACAACGTCCTGCCAGGCGTACCGTTCCCGATTCCGCAATCGGGCAGTGAAGCGATGTGGAACTTCCTGCTGCGTTACCAGGGCGTCAACATCAACTCCAAGTACGACTCGTGGAACGTCGACTCGGCAGGTGTGCCGAGCCTTGCCACCACCGGCCAGGCGTTCATCACCTATCCGATCTACGAAAACATGTCGCAGCCGATCACCAGCTCCGACGTCTACTACCAGATGAAGCTGTATTACACCGGGCCTGCGCGCCGGGCCGGTGAGTCGATCATGCTCAAGGACGCCGCCAACCCCCTGGAACAGCCACGCCGCGCCTGGCAATACCTGCCGGGTCAGCGTCGGGTCAAACTGGCACCGAACCTGGCCTACGACACGCCGAACCCGGGTACTGCGGGCGCCGGCACCTACGACGACGTGTTCGTGTTCAACGGCGCACTGGATCGCTACGACTGGAAACTGGTCGGCAAGCAGGAAATGATCGTGCCGTACAACACCTACAAACTGACCTACGTCCAGGACCCGAAAAGCATTACCACCGCCAACCACATCGCACCGGACTTCGTGCGCTGGGAGAAACACCGCGTCTGGGTAGTGGAAGGCAACCTCAAGGCCGGCGCCCGTCACGTCTACCAGAAACGTCGCTTCTACCTGGATGAAGACAGCTGGGCCGCTCTGGCGTCCGACCAGTACGACGCCCGTGGCCAGCTCTACCGTGGTTCCTTCGCCTTCCTGAGCCAGAGCTACGACAAGCAAGTGCCGGATTCGACGCCCTTCATGATCTACGACCTGGTCGGCGGCTCCTACAACATCAACGGTGTGGTCGGTCCTTACGGTGGCATCCGCTACATCGACTCGCTGTCCAAGGCGCAGTGGTCGCCGGAGTCCCTGGCGGGCGCCGGTATCCGCTAAGCATCGGGTTTCAACGCCGGGTCGCCCGTTGCGGGCACCCGGCGCCGTTTTCTCATGAGGACGCCGTATGGTTTCGTTCAAGAAGTGCGTGCCGCTGCTACTGGGCGCCGCGCTGGCTCTGTCGCAAGGATTCGCTCAGGCTGCCGCCTACGTCGATGTGCTTGATCTGCCCGCCAGGCCCAGTGCCCTGGCCGTGCGCAGCCCTTTGCTGGACACGGCCCGTGCCGGAGACCGACTGGTTGCCGTGGGTCAGCGTGGTCACATCCTTTATTCCGATGACGCCGGCCAGCAATGGCGGCAGGCTGCCGTACCGGTCAGTGCCGACCTCAATGCCGTGTATTTCCCCTCGCCGATGAAGGGCTGGGCGGTCGGCGGCGATGGTGTGGTGTTGCACAGCAGCGATGGTGGCGAAACTTGGGTCAAACAACTCGATGGACGCCAGATCGGTGACTTGCTGGTCAAGCATTACACGGCGTTGGCACAGGCCGAGCCGGCCAACGAGCAATGGCCGCTGTTGGTCGCCGAAGGTCAGCGCCTGGTGGAAGAGGGCGCCGACAAGCCTCTGCTGGATGTCTGGTTCGCCAACGACCAACTCGGCTACGCGGTGGGGGTCTTCAACCTGATCCTGCGCACCGAAGACGGTGGTCAGCACTGGACGTCGTTCCAGGACCGCACCGACAACCCACAAAGCTTTCATCTCAACGCCATTGCCTCCACGGGCGATGGGCTCTACATCGCCGGCGAGCAGGGCCTGCTGATGAAATGGGATGACGCCGGGCAACGCTTCATGGCCTTGCAGACCCCCTATCAGGGCAGTTTTTTCGGCGTGATCGGCAAGCCTGGCGAAGTGCTGGTCTACGGCTTGCGTGGGCATGTGTTGCGCAGCACCGATGGTGGGGCCAACTGGACATTCCTCGACACGGGCCTGCAAGTCAGCATCACCGCTGCAACGCTGGGCGATGACGGTCATTTCCGGTTATTCACCCAGGCCGGGCATGAGTTGCTCAGTCAGTCTCCCGAGACTCGACTGCAACTGATCGCCCAGAAAAACCAGTCACCCGTGGCCGGTGCCGTGCAGGCCGCCGATGGGTCGCTGATCGTGGTGGGCAGTCGTGGTGCGCGGTCGCTTTCCAAAGAATAAGAACCGATAAAAATCAGAGCGGGTACCCTCCTATGGGCAATATTCAGCAAGACACCATGCCGGTGATTGGCGACTTGCGCGACTTCGATCACCGTTCCGGCAATCGCCTGGAACGCTGGGTGTTCAACTACCGTCCGCTGTTCATGCTGCTGATGGCGGTGATCACACTCTTACTGGGCTACATGATGGCAACCCGCCTGGAGTTGCGCCCAAGCTTCGAGAAAATGATCCCGCAGAGTCAGCCGTACATTCAGAATTTCCTGGAGAACCGCCAGTCGTTGCGCGGCCTGGGAAGCTCGGTGCGGGTAGTGGTGGAGAACACTCAGGGCGACATCTTCGACCCCGAGTACTTGAACGTGCTCAAGCAGGTCAACGATGAGTTGTTCCTCGCCGAGGGTGTGGACCGCGCCTGGATGAAGTCGCTGTGGAGTCCGGCGGTACGCTGGACCGAAGCCACTGAAGAGGGCTTCCAGGGCGGCCCGGTGATGCCGGATGCCTATCAGGGTACCCCTAAAGACATCGAGCAATTGCGTCAGAACATCAACCGCGCCGGCATTGTCGGCAGTCTGGTGGCCAGCGACTTCAAGTCAACCATGCTGATCGTGCCATTGCTGGACAAGGCCTCGGCCACCGGCCATGGCATCGATTATCACAAGTTTTCGCGGATGCTCGAAGAGCGCCTGCGCGACAAGATCGAGTTCGCCGGCGCCGAGCACAAGGCCGGGGAGGAGGGCAAGGGGCACTACAAGGTCCGGGTGATCGGCTTCGCCAAGCTGATGGGCGATCTGATCGATGGTTTGATTCAGGTGATGATGTTCTTTGGCCTGGCGATCATCACGTCGCTCATCATTATTTACGCCTACACCCGTTGCGTGCGCAGCACCCTGTTGGTGGTCGGTTGCTCGCTGATCGCGGTGATCTGGCAGTTGGGCATCGTCGCCTGGCTGGGTTACGCCATCGACCCTTACTCGGTGCTGGTGCCGTTCCTGATTTTCGCCATTGGCGTGTCCCATGCCGCGCAGAAGATGAACGGCATCATGCAGGACATCGCCCGGGGCACCCATAAGCTGGTGGCCGCGCGCTACACCTTCCGCCGTCTGTTCATCGCCGGCGTCACCGCGCTGCTCGCCGATGCCGTCGGTTTCGCGGTGTTGATGCTGATCGACATTCCGGTGATCCAGGACCTGGCCATCACCGCGAGTATCGGCGTGGCGGTGCTGATTTTTACTTCGCTGTTGCTGATGCCTGTCGCACTGTCGTACATCGGTGTCGGCAGCAAGGCCGCTGCCCGCGCGTTGAAGATCGACACCCGGGCCGCCGAGCATCGGGGCTTTGGCAAACTGTGGGACATGCTTGACCGCTTCACCACGCCCAAGTGGGCCACGGGCACAGTCCTGGTCGCGCTGGTGCTGGGCATCGCCGGTTTCATGGTCAGCCTGCAGCTGCAGATCGGCGACCTCGACAGTGGCGCGCCGGAGTTGCGTGCCGACTCACGCTACAACCGCGACAACGCCTACATCACCAGCCACTATGCGCTGTCCAGCGATCTGTTCGCGGTGATGATCAAGACCGCGCCGGAAGGCTGCCTGAATTATCAGACGCTGACGCTGGCTGACCGCCTGGCCTGGGAACTGCAACAACAACCCGGCGTGCAGGCCACCTCATCGCTGGTCAACGCGGTGCGCCAGATCACCGCCGGCACCTTCGAGGGCAACCCCAAGCTCAACAGCATCCAGCGCAACCAGAACGTCTTGAACTATGCCGCGCAACAGGCCTCGGTCAACGCTCCGGAACTGTTCAACACCGACTGTTCGCTGATGCCGGTGATCGCCTTCCTCAAGGACCACAAGGCGCAAACCCTGGACGCGGTGGTGGCCATCGCCGACCAGTTCGCCAAGGAAAACAGCACCGCGGATCGTCAGTTCCTGCTGGCCGCCGGCAGCGCAGGCATTGAAGCGGCGACCAACATCGTGGTGCGTGAAGCCAACCACACCATGCTCCTCTACGTGTACGCCGCAGTAACGCTGTTCTGCCTGATCACCTTCCGCAGCTGGCGCGCCACGCTGGTGGCGCTGCTGCCTTTGGTACTGACGTCGATCCTCTGCGAGGCGTTGATGGTGGTCATGGGCATTGGTGTGAAAGTGGCCACGCTGCCGGTGATCGCCCTCGGGGTCGGGATCGGCGTGGACTACGCGCTGTACTTGCTCAGTGTGCAGTTGCAGTACCAGCGCCAGGGCATGCCATTGGCGCAGGCTTACCGCAACGCGGTGTCGTTCACCGGCCGGGTGGTGGGGCTGGTGGGCATCACCCTGGCGGCGGGTGTGGTGTGCTGGGCCTGGTCGCCGATCAAGTTCCAGGCTGACATGGGCATCCTGCTGACCTTCATGTTCCTGTGGAACATGCTCGGTGCACTGATCCTGATTCCGGCACTGTCCTTTTTCCTGCTGCGAAACGTCACTCCAATTCCATCAAAGTCCACCGAACGTTCGGCGGAGCTTGTTGGCGTCCACTCCTGAGGGTGGCACTTCCATTGACCAGGGCATCGTCGATGCCCTGACATTGCCTGAGTCTTTCAAACATGTCTGATTACAAAGCGCCCCTGCGCGACATTCGGTTCGTACTCAACGAAGTCTTCAACGTTTCCACGCTATGGGCCGCCATGCCGGCGCTGGCCGAGGTGGTGGATCAAGACACCGCCAACGCGATCCTCGAAGAGGCCGGCAAGATCACTGCCGAACTGATTGCACCGCTCAATCGCAGTGGCGACGAGCAAGGTTGTTCGTGGCGCGACGGTGAAGTCACCACGCCAGAGGGCTTTGCCGATGCCTACCGTGCCTTTGCCGAGGGTGGCTGGGCCGGCGTGGGCGGTGACCCGGCGTACGGCGGCATGGGCATGCCCAAGGTCATCGGCGCCCAGGTCGAAGAGATGGTGAACGGCGCCAACCTGTCGTTCGGCCTGTACCCGATGCTGACCGCCGGTGCCTGCCTTGCGCTTAATGCTCACGCCAGTGAAGAACTGAAAGCGGCTTACCTGCCGAACATGTACGCCGGCACCTGGACCGGTTCCATGTGCCTGACCGAGCCCCACGCCGGCACCGACCTGGGGATTATCCGTACCAAGGCCGAGCCTCAGGCCGACGGTTCCTACAAGGTCAGCGGCACCAAGATCTTCATCACCGCTGGCGAGCACGACCTGGCCGAAAACATCATTCACCTGGTGCTGGCCAAGTTGCCGGACGCCCCGGCAGGGCCAAAAGGCATTTCGCTGTTCCTGGTGCCGAAGTTCATGGTCAATGCCGATGGCAGCCTGGGCGCGCGCAACCCGGCCAACTGCGGTTCGATCGAGCACAAGATGGGCATCAAGGCATCGGCCACGTGCGTGATGAACTTCGACGACGCCGTGGGTTATCTCGTCGGCGAGCCGAACAAAGGCCTGGCGGCGATGTTCACCATGATGAACTACGAGCGCCTGGGCGTTGGTATTCAAGGCCTGGCCACGGCCGAACGCTCTTATCAGAACGCCGTGGAATATGCCCGTGACCGCCTGCAAAGCCGTTCGCCGACCGGTGCGCAGAACAAGGACAAAGTGGCTGACCCGATCATCGTCCATCCGGACGTGCGTCGCATGTTGCTGACCATGAAAGCCTCGAACGAAGGCGGTCGTGCGTTCTCGACCTACGTAGCGCTGCAACTGGACACTGCCAAGTTCAGCGAAGACGTCGCCACCCGCAAACGCGCGGAGGAGCTGGTGGCGCTGCTGACCCCGGTGGCCAAGGCGTTCCTGACCGATCTCGGCCTGGAAACCACGGTCCACGGCCAGCAGGTGTTCGGCGGCCATGGCTACATCCGCGAATGGGGCCAGGAGCAACTGGTGCGCGACGTGCGCATCACCCAGATCTACGAAGGCACCAACGGCATTCAGGCACTGGACCTGGTGGGGCGCAAGATCGTGGGTAACGGCGGGACAGCCTACAGGCTGTTTGCCGACGAGATTCGTCATTTCACCGCCACGGCGGACACGGCGCTGGCCGAATTCATCAAACCGCTCGAGGCGGCGCTGGATAACCTCGACGAACTGACCGCGTGGGTACTGGATCGCTGCCAAGCCAACCCGCAAGAGATCGGCGCCGCTTCGGTGGAGTACTTGCAGGCTTTCGGCTACACGGCTTACGCCTACATGTGGGCGTTGATGGCCAAGGCCGCGTTGGGCAAGGAAGCGCAGGACGATTTCTACGCCAGCAAACTGGGTACGGCACGGTTCTACTTCGCCCGCCTGTTGCCGCGCATTCATTCGTTGAGTGCGTCGGTGAAGGCCGGCAGCGAGTCGCTGTTCCTGCTCGACGAATCGCAGTTCTGACGAGCAACTGTCCATGTGACGAACTTCTGTGGGAGCGAGCCTGCTCGCGAATGCAATCGATCAGCTGACCTCAATGTTGACTGATCCGGCGCTTTCGCGAGCAGGCTCGCTCCCACAAGTGGGCGACGCAACGCAGTTCTGACAATTAACAGCATCAGGAAGAGTTCACTGTGGTGACTACAAAAATAATTGCGCCCGCGCAAGATGCCTACACCTATCCTTTGTTGATCAAAAGCCTGTTGCTCTCGGGCGGGCGCTATTGCCCTGATCAGGAAATCGTTTACGCCGACAAGCTGCGCTACAACTACCGGACACTCAACGAGCGCATAAAACGCCTGGCCGACGCACTGACGAAAGCCGGGGTCAAGGCCGGTGATACCGTGGCGCTGCTGGACTGGGACAGCCACCGTTACCTGGAATGCTTTTTTGCCGTGCCGATGATTGGCGCGGTGCTGCACACGGTGAATATTCGTCTGTCGGCGGAGCAGGTGCTCTACACCATGAACCACGCCGAGGATGACCTGGTGCTGGTGCACGACGATTTCCTGCCCCTGGTCGAGCAGATCCATGATCAGCTGACCACCGTCAAAGGCTACATCCAGCTCAGTGACGGCGAAGCACCCTCGACCGCGCTCCCGGTGCTGGGTGAATACGAATGCCTGCTGGCCAGCGCCGAACCGCATTTCGACTTCCCGGACTTCGACGAGCAGTCAGTCGCCACCCTGTTCTACACTACGGGAACGACCGGCGACCCGAAGGGTGTCTACTTCACCCATCGCCAGTTGGTGCTGCATACCCTCAATGCCGTGGGCACCCTCGGTGTGTATCAGGGTCGGCCGCTGTTGCGCTCAGACGATGTGTACATGCCCATCACGCCGATGTTTCACGTGCACGCCTGGGGCGTGCCATATGTCGCGACCCTGATGGGCATCAAGCAGGTGTACCCCGGTCGTTATGAACCCAACACCCTGGTCAGGTTGTACCGCGAAGAAAAGGTGAGCTTTTCCCATTGCGTGCCGACGATTCTGCAAATGATCCTGGGCTGCGATGAAGCCACCCAGACGGACTTCAGGGGCTGGAAAATGCTGTTGGGCGGCAGTGCCTTGACCCACGGTCTGGCCGCGCTGGCGACGGAACGGGGCATGCATGTCTACAGTGGCTACGGGATGTCCGAAACCTGTCCGCTGCTGTGCCTGACGCACTTGAGCGGTGCCGAACTTGATCAGCCGGCGCACTCGCAGGTGGACGCGCGCATCAAGACCGGAGTGGCCGTGCCCATGGTGGACTTGAGGATCATCGATGCCGGTGGCAACGAAGTGGTTCAGGACGGCGAAGCGTTGGGCGAGATCGTGGTCCGCGCGCCATGGTTGACCCAGGGCTACTTGAAGGCGCCCGAGCAAGGCGCACAACTCTGGGAAAACGGCTGGATGCATACCGGCGACATCGCGTCGATCGATGCGCTGGGTGTGGTGGAGATCAAGGACCGGATCAAGGACGTGATCAAGACAGGCGGGGAGTGGATCAGCTCGCTGGAACTGGAAAGCCTGATCAGCGAGCATCCCGCCGTCACGTCTGTTGCGGTCGTTGGCATTCCTGATGCGCAGTGGGGTGAGCGGCCCGTGGCTTTGGTTGTTTGCGTGCCGGGAGATGAAGTGACCGTGCAGCAACTGGAAGCTCATCTGCTTCAGTATGTCGAGAGTGGCCGGATCAACAAGTGGGCGATCCCGAGACGGATCCGGGTGGTGGCTGACATTCCCAAGACCAGTGTCGGGAAAATCAACAAGAAGCTCATTCGTGAGCAGTATGGGATTTGCTGACGCTTGAGGCCACGATGAGTCTGTGGGAGCGAGCCTGCTCGCGAAGGCGGCGGATCATTCAACCTCGATGTTGACTGGCGCACCGTTTTCGCGAGCAGGCTCGCTCCCACAGGGGGAGTGGGTTATTCCAGGTGCTCGGGTTTGACCGGGTCGCCGGACTTCATGTTCAGCTGCACCCGCACATCCTCGAACATCGCGTCGTAGTACTTGTGTATCGAGCCGATGCTGCTCAGTGCCTTGGGAATCCCGTATTTCTCTGCGATTTTCGTCACGTTGCTGGCAAAGTTGTAGGCCTGATCCTTGGGCAGGAAGAAGGGGTCGTCGACCTCCTTGCCCTGGATCGTTCCGTGCATCTTGAACAGCATCCCTTTGCCTTCCTTGGGATCCTGCACGACCTCGTAGTCTAGATGGATGTTGTAGCTGACATCGTCCTTGTTCAGCGCATGGCGCTCGATGTGCAGATGACCGGGCTCGAACGTAGCCATTGTCGTTTCTCCTTCGAAGGCATTGGAGAAGGGCAGACCCTGGATCTGCCCCGGGAGTTTCTAATTATGCGTGGCTTTTTTAAACGTAGCTGATGCCAGGCTTCTCCGTGCTGATGCGGGTGCCGGCCTTGCCCTGGACAATCGCTTCGATGTCCGAGAGCGAGCCGATCACCGCGACTTTCCCGGTGTTGCGGGCAAACTCGCAGGCGGCCTGGACCTTGGGCCCCATGGAACCGGCGGCGAAGCCGAGTTTCTCCATTTCGTCGGGGTGGGCCTGGGCAATGGCTTTCTGGGTCGGTTTGCCGTAATCGATGAACGCGGCGCTGACGTCGGTGGCGATCACCAGCAAATCGCTTTCCAGTTGTTCGGCCAGCAGCGCCGAGCACAGGTCCTTGTCGATAACCGCTTCCACGCCTTCAAGTTTGCCGGGGGAGGTATACATGGTCGGAATGCCGCCACCGCCGGCGCAAATCACGATGCTGCTTTTTTCCAGCAACCACTTGATCGGGCGGATCTCGAAAATGCGCTTGGGTTTGGGGCTGGCCACCACACGGCGGTATTTATCGCCGTCCGGGGCAATCGCCCAGCCTTTTTCAGCGGCGAGTTTTTCGGCTTCGGCCTTGGAGTACACCGGGCCGATGGGTTTGGTGGGGTTCTGGAACGCCGGGTCATTGGCGTCCACTTCGACCTGGGTCAGCAGCGTGGCGAAAGGCACTTCGAAGGCCAGCAGATTGCCCAGTTCCTGTTCGATGATGTAGCCGATCATGCCTTCGGTTTCCGCACCGAGCACGTCCAGCGGGTAAGGGGAAACGGAGGTGTAGGCGGCCGCTTGCAGCGACAGCAGGCCGACTTGCGGACCATTACCGTGGGCGATCACCAGTTGGTTGCCAGGATGGATCTTGGCGATCTGCTCGGTGGCGATCCGGATATTGGCGCGCTGGTTTTCCGCCGTCATGGGTTCACCCCGGCGGAGCAGGGCGTTACCGCCCAGAGCAACGACGATACGCATAATGCAGTCCTTCTAAGTAATAGCGGGCAACCCGGTCTCCTGTGGGAGCGAGCCTGCTCGCGAAAGCGGTGCGTCAGTCAACATCGAGGCTGATGATCCGCCGCCTTCGCGAGCAGGCCCGCTCCCACAAAGAGCAAGCCGGGTGAGCCGTTAAAGGTCAGCCAGGGTCGACACCAGGATCGCCTTGATAGTGTGCATGCGGTTTTCCGCTTGCTCGAAGGCAATGCAGGCCGGCGACTCGAACACGTCATCGGTCACTTCGATACCGTTCTTCAAGTGTGGGTACTGCTCGGCGATCTGCTTGCCGACCTTGGTGTCGCTGTTGTGGAACGCCGGCAAGCAGTGCATGAACTTGGTGCGCGGGTTGCCGCTGGCTTTCATCAGTTCGGCATTGACCTGATACGGCAGCAATTGCTGGATGCGTTCGGCCCAGGCTTCAACCGGTTCGCCCATCGAAACCCACACGTCGGTGTGGATGAAGTCCACGCCCTTGACCGCGGCTTTCGGGTCTTCGGTCAGGGTGATGCGGGCACCGCTTTCTTCACCGTATTTTTTGCAGCGAGCCACCAGATCATCCGCCGGCCACAGGGCTTTCGGCGCGCAGATGCGCACGTCCATGCCCAGCTTGGCGCCGATCAGCAACAGCGAGTTGCCCATGTTGTTGCGCGCGTCGCCGAGGTAGGCGTAGCTGATTTCGTGGATCGGTTTGTCGGCGTGTTCACGCATGGTCAGCACGTCGGCAATCATTTGTGTCGGGTGATATTCGTCGGTCAGGCCGTTGAATACCGGTACACCTGCGAACTTGGCGAGTTCCTCGACGATCTCCTGCTTGAAACCACGGTATTCGATCGCGTCGTACATGCGCCCCAGCACGCGGGCGGTGTCTTTCATGCTTTCCTTGTGGCCGATCTGCGAGGAGTTCGGGTCGATGTAGGTGACGTTGGCCCCCTGGTCATAGGCCGCGACTTCGAAGGCGCAACGGGTACGGGTCGAGGTCTTTTCGAAGATCAACGCGATGTTGTTGCCCTTGAGGTGTTGCTGTTCGGTGCCGGTGTACTTGGCGCGCTTGAGGTCGCGGGACAGGTCGAGCAGATAGCGCAATTCGCGAGGGGTGTGGTGTTCCAGGCTCAGCAGATTGCGGTTGTGAATATTGAACGCCATTTTGGATCTCCTAAGGTATCGGTTGTCCCCCTGGCCGAGTCTGCGGTGGCAGAGTCGGCCAGGGACATCGGGTTAGTAGTCGATCGGATCGCGGATGATCGGGCAGGTCATGCAATGGCCGCCGCCGCGTCCGCGCCCGAGTTCGCCGGCGCTGATGGTGATGACCTCCACCCCGGCCTTGCGCAGCAGGGTGTTGGTGTAGGTGTTGCGGTCATAGCCGATCACCACGCCGGGTTCCACGGCCACCACGTTGTTACCGTCGTCCCACTGTTCGCGTTCGGCGGCGAAGCTGTTGCCGCCGGTTTGCACCACGCGCAGCTCTTTGAGGTTGAGGGCCTTGGCCACGACGTCGAGGAAGTGGCCTTCTTCGCGGCGGATGTCGATGCCGCCTGGTTTGCTTTCGTCCGGGCGCAGGGTGAAGCCGACGATCTGGTTCACCACTTCCGGGAAGATGGTCACCAGATCCCGGTCGCAGAAACTGAACACAGTGTCCAGGTGCATGGCCGCACGGGACTTGGGCAGGCCGGCAACGACCACTTTCTCCACGGCCTTGTTCTTGAACAGGTTGATCGCCAGTTGGCCAATGGCCTGGCGTGACGAGCGTTCGCCCATGCCGATCAGAACCACGCCGTTGCCGATCGGCATGACGTCACCGCCCTCAAGCGTGGACTGGCCGTGATCTTTGTCTGGATCGCCGTACCAGATTTCGAACTCGGCGTTGGTGAATTGCGGGTGGAATTTGTAGATGGCGGTGGTCAGCAGGGTTTCCTGACGGCGCGCCGGCCAGTACATCGGGTTGAGCGTCACACCGCCGTAGATCCAGCAGGTGGTGTCGCGGGTGAACTGAGTGTTGGGCAGCGGCGGCAGCAGGAAGCTGGAGCTGCCGAGGAAGTCCCGGAACATCTGGATGGCTTTGCCGCCGAAGCTGTCCGGCAGGTCATCGCCCGAGACGCCGCCAATCAGGAACTCGGCGATATGGCGAGGTTCCAGGCTGCGTAGCCAGGAGTCCACTTCCTTGATCAGGCCCACGCCGACGGTATCGGGGGTGATCTTGCGCGAAAGAATCCAGTCGAGCGCCTCTTTATTAGCGACGATGTCGGTCAGCAGATTATGCATTTCCAGTACTTCGATGCCGCGCTCACGCATCTTGGTGACGAAATCAAAATGATCGCGCTTGGCCTGGGCAACCCACAGCACATCATCGAAAAGCAATTCGTCGCAGTTGTTCGGGGTCAGCCGCTGATGAGCCAGGCCGGGGGAGCAAACCATGACTTTGCGCAGTTTCCCGGCTTCGGAATGAACGCCGTACTTAACTTTTTCCGTGGTCATTTCAGTGTTCCTCCAGATGAAAAGTTATTCAGGTCTTACAGAGTCAGGAAGCCGTCATACAGCCCATAGGCCGCCACCACGGCGCCTACGACAACCACTGCGAAAATCAGCTTCTCGATGTTGGTGAAAACCGGTTTGTTGAGTTCCATCTTGGCCTTGGCGAACAGGATCACGCCGGGGGCATAGAGCAGGGCGGACAGCAGCAGGTATTTGACGCCACCGGCATAGATCAGCCAGATCGCATAAATCAGTGCGATAACGCCGATGAGCAGGTCTTTGCTGCGCTCGGAGGCAGCGTTTTCATAGCTTTCGCCGCGTACCGCCAATAGCAGTGCATAGGCCGCTGACCACAGGTAGGGAACCAGGATCATCGAGGTGGCGAGGTAGATCAGCGACAGGTAGGTACTGGCCGAAAACAGCGTGATGATGAGGAACAGCTGGACCATCGCGTTGGTCAGCCACAGGGCGTTGACCGGCACATGGTTGGTGTTCTCCTTGCGCAGGAACTCCGGCATGGTGTGGTCCTTGGCCGCGGCGAACATGATTTCCGCACACAGCAAGACCCACGACAGCAGTGCACCGAGCAGGGAAATGATCAGGCCGACGCTGATCAGAATCGCACCCCAGTCGCCCACCACATGCTTGAGCACCGCCGCCATCGACGGGTTCTGCAGTTTCGCCAGTTCCGGTTGGGTCATGATCCCCAGCGACAGCACGTTCACCAGCACCAGGAACAGCAGCACGGTGATGAAACCGATCACGGTGGCCTTACCGACATCGCTGCGTTTCTCCGCCCGGGCCGAGAAGATGCTCGCGCCCTCGATACCGATGAACACCCACACGGTTACCAGCATCATTTTGCGTACCTGGTTCATCACACTGCCCAGGTCCGGGTTTTTCACGCCCCAGATGTCAGCGGTGAAGATGTCCAGTTTGAAGGCGAAAATCGCGATCAACACAAACAGCAGCAGCGGAACGATCTTGGCGACCGTGGTCACCAGGTTGATGAACGCCGCTTCCTTGATCCCCCGCAGCACGAGGAAATGCACCGCCCAGAGCAAGATCGAGGCACCGATGATGGCGGCCACCGTGTTGCCTTCCCCAAAAATCGGAAAAAAGTAACCCAGGGTACTGAACAACAGGACGAAGTAGCCGACGTTGCCCAGCCAGGCGCTGATCCAGTAACCCCACGCGGACGAGAAGCCCATGTAGTCGCCGAAGCCCGCCTTGGCGTAGGCATACACACCGCCGTCCAGGTCAGGTTTGCGGTTGGCCAGGGTCTGGAAGACGAAGGCCAGGGTCAGCATGCCCACGGCCGTGATCGCCCAGCCGATCAATACCGCGCCAACGTCGGCACTGGCGGCCATGTTCTGTGGCAAAGAGAAGATCCCGCCACCGATCATGGAACCGACAACCAACGCTACCAGTGCACCGAGTCGCAATTTTCCGGGGGTATCAGACATGGTGTGCCTCCATTGCGGGAAAAGTGAGAAAACAGGTTAGTTTTCTTCGCTATTCAAACACCTGACTTGGGTCAATGCCGGGTCACCAAGCGTTGCCAGTTAATGGCTTTGTGAAATGCTGTCGATATATATCCATAGCCGGAGAAGCCCTTTCCAGAGGCCTCGGCCAACGTTAGATAAAAACAACTGGGATCCATTGAAGTTTAGACGCTAGTTGGTTTTTCTGTTTTGTAAAGTTCTAGCGAATATCTTCATGGTTTTGACGCCTGCCAACGCATTGGCTATTTAAGACCAACGCTCTTAGAGTGATTAGATATAAAAAATCCGCCATTGATCGAGCATTAGTTAGTAAACGTTATTACGCTTAGGCTATTTAGCTTAAATCCAGTTATGTGACGGTCTCGCGACGATGGCCGCACCGGCAGGGAGACACAGGAATGTCGCAACCGACGCAAAAGCTGCGCTTGAGTGCCCTGATAGCCCTGGTGGTAGGGTCGATGATCGGCGGGGGGATCTTCTCCTTGCCCCAGAACATGGCGGAACGCGCCGATGCCGGTGCCGTGCTGATCGGCTGGGCCATCACCGCCGTGGGCATGCTGACCCTGGCGTTCGTGTTCCAGACCCTGGCCAATCGCAAACCCGAGCTCAATTCCGGTGTGTATGCCTACGCCAAGGCGGGTTTCGGCGATTACATGGGCTTTTCCTCGGCCTGGGGTTACTGGATCAGCGCCTGGTTGGGCAACGTCGGCTATTTTGTCCTGCTGTTCAGTACCCTCGGTTACTTCTTTCCGGTGTTTGGCCAGGGCAACACGCCGATTGCCATCGGCTGTGCCTCGATCCTGCTGTGGGCAGTGCATTTCCTGGTGATGCGCGGGATCAAGGAGGCAGCGTTCATCAATCAACTGACCACGGTGGCCAAGGTCGTGCCGCTGATCATGTTTATCGTCATCGCCGCCGTGGCCTTCAAGGCCGATATCTTCACCCGCGACATCTGGGGGAGCAGCAATCCGAACTTCGGCAGCGTGATGGACCAGGTGCGCAACATGATGCTGGTGACCGTGTTCGTGTTCATCGGCATCGAAGGCGCCAGTGTCTATTCGGCACGGGCGGAAAAACGCTCGGACGTCGGCCGGGCAACGGTCATCGGTTTCATTGGCGTGCTGGCGCTGCTGGTGCTGGTCAACGTGTTGTCGCTGGGCATCATGAGCCAGCCGGAATTGGCCAACCTGCAGAACCCGTCGCTGGCCGCCGTGCTGGAACACATCGTCGGCCCCTGGGGGGCGTTGTTGATCAGTGTCGGACTGGCGATTTCGCTGCTTGGCGCCTTGTTGTCCTGGGCGCTGCTGTGCGCCGAGATTCTCTTCGCCACCGCGAAGGACAAGACCATGCCGGCGTTCCTGACCCGGGAAAACGCCAACCATGTGCCGGTCAATGCGCTGTGGCTGACCAACGTCATGATCCAGGGTTTCCTGTTGATCACCCTGTTTTCCGCCAGTACCTACACCAGCCTGATCTACCTCGCATCGTCGATGATTCTGGTGCCGTACCTGTGGTCAGCGGCGTATGCGGTGCTGTTGAGCGGGCGCGGTGAAACCTACGAAAACGCATCCGCCGAGCGCACCAAGGACTTGATGATTGGCGGTATCGCACTGGTGTATGCGACCTGGCTGTTGTATGCCGGCGGGGTGAAATATCTGCTGTTGTCGGCGTTGCTGTACGCGCCCGGTGTGATCCTGTTCGCCAAAGCCAAACACGAGCAGGGCCAGCCGTTGTTCACCACCGTGGAAAAGGCGATTTTTACCGTGGTCATCAGCGGCGCCGGATTGGCGGCCTATGGTTTGTACAGCGGGGTGCTGTCGCTGTGAGCGTCGTTGCTCGCCGTTCAAAACAAGCGGTGGCGACCGAAGCGGCCATTGCGTTTCAAACTACACTCAACTCTTGCTGAATGCCCCCACTGACCTTCACACAGGCCTGGATCTGCCAAGGTTGGACACATGCAAAGCAATGCTGAACAAAAGCCGGGACGCGTGCTAGATCCAGTCGATCGGGTTACCGAGGTCATCTTCGGCCTGCTGATGGCGATGACATTCACGGGAACGATCAGCGTGGTCACCGCCGATCAGGAAGCGGAGCGGGTGATGATGCTGGCGGCCCTGGGCTGCAATCTCGCCTGGGGCCTGGCCGATGCGGTGATGTACCTGTTGCGGACCCTGATCGAGCGCACCCGCAATCGCACGCTCCTGGCCAACCTGTGCGGCGGCGCGGACCCGGCGACCGGACAGGCGCTGGTTGCGGATGCATTGCCGGGGCGCCTGGCGGCAGCGGCCGGCACCGATGGGCTGGAGTTATTGCGTCGCCGCCTGATCGAGGCGCCTGCCATGCCGGCGTCGCCACGCCTCGGTTGGGAAGACTTCAAGGGCGCATTGGGCGTGTTCCTGTTGGTGGTGGCCTCGACGTTCCCGCTCGTGGTGCCGTTCCTGTTGCTCGAGCAAACCCAGCTTGCCGTTCGCCTCTCCAACCTGATCGGACTCAGTGTGCTGTTCGTGGCCGGCTGGATGCTTGCCCGATACGCCGGTGCGAAACCGTGGCAAGGCGCGATAGCGCTGACGATTACCGGGGCGCTGTTGATCGCCGCAATCATCGCCCTCGGGGGATAGACCGCCGCCCTGCGCCTGGAGCCCTGCAGCATTGTCTTTCGTGAGGAGTTGATCATGGCAAAAGAAAAAAAACGCGCCAGCAAGCGTCAGTCCGCAGAAACCCCGAAACTCAAGAACAAGGAGTATCTGGAGCAGTTGCGGATGTTGCACATCGAGCTGGTCAAGTTGCAGGAGTGGGTCAAGCAAGAGGGCATCAAGGTCTGCATCGTCTTCGAGGGACGCGACGGTGCCGGCAAGGGCGGGACGATCAAGGCGCTGACCGAACGGGTCAGCCCGCGGGTCTTTCGGGTCGTGGCGTTGCCGGCGCCGACCGATCGCGAGAAGAGCCAGATGTACATGCAGCGCTACCTGCCGCACTTGCCGGCGGCCGGCGAAGTGGTGATCTTCGACCGCAGCTGGTACAACCGCGCGGGTGTCGAGCGCGTGATGGGATTTTGTACCAAGGAGCAGGTCGAGAAGTTCCTCAAGGCCGTGCCGCTGTTGGAGCGCGCCATCGTCGATTCGGGTGTCATCCTGCTCAAGTACTGGCTGGAAGTCAGTCCGGAAGAACAGACCCGCCGGCTTGAAGGGCGCATCAAGGACGGGCGCAAGATCTGGAAGCTCTCGCCGATGGACCTCAAGTCGTACAGCCGCTGGTATGACTATTCCCGGGCACGCGACGACATGTTCCACGCGACCGATACCGAATACGGGCCGTGGCTGGTGGCCGACTCCAATGACAAGCGCCGTGCGCGCCTGAACATCATCACCGACATGCTCAGCCGCATTCCCTACAAAGAGGTGCCGCGCGACAAGGTGGTGTTGCCCAAGCGGCAGAAACCGGGTGGGTATCGCGAGCCGGATTATCCGTTTCGGCGTATTCCCGAGAAGTTCTGAGCGACGCCGTGTTGGGCTGCCACGTTGGACAGGTCCCTGTGGTGGGCATATCCGTTTCTTCGGTAACGGCGACTTACGGTTCCGCTCTTACAGCGGGTTACTTGGAAGAGCGCCAAGTAACCAAGCGCTTTTGCCCCTGTCGTTCGGTGCCTCGCTAAGGCTCGGCATGCCCTCGCTCCGGTCCTGCTCCGTGGGCCCGCCGCCATCG
>NZ_JABFMU010000066.1 GCF_013359695.1 Pseudomonas sp. C2B4 | reverse complement strand
ACTCGCCGTAAGGGCGAAACCATAAGCAGCCGTTACCGCAGAAATGGATATGTACACCAACCTACTCACCCCCAAAACCAACCATTCATCCCAAAGCGATACAAAAAACAAATACGACACGTCATTTTCAGTTTGATATTAATTTCTGTATCGCTTATAAAGTTCTCCATGCCCTCGCAATGCCCCTGAACAAAAAAGAGGCCGGAGACCGAAATGTACGCACAGCTTGTAGAAACTGGTGTAAAGCGCATCAAGGACGTGTCGGAGATGTCCGATCAGGAACGCGCCTTCCAGGAAAAAATCGATTCAGAAATCAAGATCGAAGCCAAGAACTGGATGCCAGATGCTTACCGGCAGACCCTGATCCGGCAGATTTCCCAGCACGCTCACTCCGAGATCGTCGGCATGCTGCCCGAAGGCAACTGGGTCACCCGTGCGCCGACGCTCAAACGCAAATTGCAATTGATGGCCAAGATCCAGGACGAAGCCGGCCACGGCCTGTACCTGTACAGCGCCATGGAAACCCTGGGCGCCGATCGCGATACAGAAATCGACAAGTTGCACAGCGGCAAAGCCAAGTATTCGAGCATCTTCAACTACCCGACGCTGAACTGGGCCGACATGGGCGCGGTGGGCTGGCTGGTAGACGGTGCGGCGATCGTCAACCAGGTGGTGCTGCAGCGCACCTCCTACGGCCCGTACTCCCGGGCGATGATCCGCATCTGCAAGGAAGAGAGCTTCCACCAGCGCCAGGGCTACGAAATCCTGCTGACCATGATGCGTCACGGCAATCAGGCGCAAAAAGACATGGTCCAGGACGCGATCAACCGTCTGTGGTGGCCAGCGCTGATGATGTTCGGCCCGAGCGACGAACACTCGCCGAACAGCGCCCAGTCCATGGCCTGGAAAATCAAGCGCCAGAGCAACGACGAACTGCGCCAGCGCTTCATCGACCAGACCATCCCGCAACTGGAGTTGCTGGGCTGCACCTGCCCCGACCCGGACCTGAAGTGGAACGCCGAGACCGGCCATTACGACTTCGGCCAGATCCAGTGGGACGAATTCTACGAAGTGCTCAAGGGCAACGGCCCGTGCAACCACGAACGCGTCGCCACCCGCCGCAAGGCGATTGAAGACGGTGCCTGGGTTCGCGAAGCCGCCGTCGCCCACGCCCGCAAAAAACAAAACAAGAACGCCGCCTGATTCGGCCACCTGATGTGGAGTAATTGAAATGTCCGAGTGGACCCTCTTCGAAGTTTTCGTGCGCAGCAAGCACGGCCTGAACCACAAGCACGTCGGCAGCGTGCATGCCGCCGACACCACCATGGCCATCGAGAACGCGCGCGAGCTCTACACCCGTCGCAGCGAAGGCGTGAGCCTGTGGGTCGTGCCATCGGCGTTGATCACCGCCTCGTCGCCGGATGAAAAAGACCCGCTGTTCGACCCGTCGGACGACAAGGTCTACCGCCACGCCAGCTTCTACGAGCTGCCGGCCGAAGTCGGGCACATGTGAGGTCGACCATGAATAACAAGACCGATCTGATCGAATACTTGCTGCGCCTAGGCGACAGCGCCCTGATCCAGGGCCAGCGCCTGTGCCAGTGGTGCGGCAAGGCCCCGGCCCTGGAAGAAGAGCTGGCGCTGATGAACGTTGGCCTGGACCTCGTCGGCCAGGCCCGCAACTGGCTGGACTACGCCGCCGAACTGCTGGACGACGGCCGCGACGCCGATGACCTGGCGTTCCGCCGCGACGAGCGCGCCTACCGCAACCTGCTGCTGGTGGAACAACCCAACGGCGACTACGCGGTCACCATCCTCAAGCAGTTCCTGTACGACGCCTGGCACCTGGAAGTACTCAAGGGCCTGACTCAATCCAGCGATGAGCGCATCGCCGGCATCGCCGCCAAGGCCGTGAAGGAAGTCACCTATCACCTGCGCCGCTCCGGCGAGTGGGTCGAGCGCTTGGGCGACGGCACTGAAGAGAGCCACAAGCGCATGCTCGCGGCCATTCCCGAAGTCTGGCGCTTCACCGTGGAACTGATCGCCGCCGATGACAGCGAACAGCGCCTGTGCGAAGCCGGCATCACCCCGGACATCGCCAGCGTGGCTGCGCAATGGCAAGCCAAGGTCAACGAGATTTTCGCCAGCGCCACCCTGCCCGTGCCGGCCGCGCCAAGCTATTTCTACCTGAATGCGCGCAAGGGCCTGCACACCGAGCATTTGGGCATTCTGCTGGCCGAGATGCAGTTCCTGCCACGAGCGTACCCCGATGCAACCTGGTGAGCTGATTGCCAGCGACCTCGGCGCCCGGCCGGCACAACCGACCGACCTGGCTGCCGCTTGGGCGATCCTGTCCGAGGTCATGGACCCGGAAGTGCCGGTGGTCAGCGTGGTTGACTTGGGGATTGTCCGCGATCTGGACTGGCAGGCCGGGCATCTGCACGTAGTGGTCACGCCGACCTACTCCGGCTGCCCCGCCACCGAGGTGATCGAGGGCGATATCCGTGAGGCGCTGGAGCAGGCCGGTTTCCGCGCGCCGAACCTGGAGCGCCGGTTGACCCCGGCCTGGACCACCGACTGGATCAGCGACAGCGGCCGTGAACGCCTGCGCGCCTACGGCATCGCACCACCCAGCGGCAGCACCAGCAAGCGCAGCCTGCTCGGCGAAAGCCCGGTGATCGCCTGCCCGCAATGCGGCAGCGTCCACACCGAGGTGCTCAGCGAGTTCGGCTCCACCGCGTGCAAGGCGCTGTATCGCTGCGTCGATTGCCGGGAACCGTTCGACTATTTCAAGTGCATCTGAGCGGCGTCGGCCGTCCAGCTGGAGAACAACAATGAGCAAATTTCACAGCCTGACCATCAAGGACGTGCGCACCGAGACCCGTGACGCGGTGTCCATCGCCTTCGAGATTCCGCAGGACCTGCAGGACAGCTTCCACTTCACCCAGGGCCAGCACCTGGTGATGCGCACCCAGCTGGACGGCGAAGAAGTCCGCCGCTCCTACTCGATCTGCACCGGGGTCAACGACGGTGAACTGCGTGTGGCCATCAAGCGCGTGGCCGGCGGGCGCTTTTCCGCATTCGCCAACGAACACCTGAAAGCCGGGCAAAGCCTGGAAGTCATGCCGCCCACCGGCCATTTCAGCGTGGAACTGGACCCGACTCGCCATGGCCAATACCTGGCCGTCGCGGCCGGCAGCGGCATCACGCCGATCCTGTCGATAATCAAGACCACCCTGGAAACCGAGCCCCACAGCCGCGTCACCCTGCTGTACGGCAACCGTTCCAGTTCCGGTGCGCTGTTTCGCGAGCAGCTGGAAGACCTGAAAAACCGTTACCTGCAACGCCTGAACCTGATCTTCGTGTTCAGCCGCGAGCAGCAGGATGTCGACCTGTACAACGGCCGGATCAACGCCGAGAAATGCGAGCAGCTGTTCAGCCGCTGGCTCGACGTCAAAGCCCTGGACGCCGCCTTCATCTGCGGCCCGCAGGAAATGACCGAGACCGTGCGTGACAGCCTGAAAGCCAAGGGCATGTCGCCCGAGCGCATTCACTTCGAACTGTTCGCCGCCGCCGGCAGCCAGCAGAAACGCGAAGCCCGCGAGGCCGCCCGGCAGATGGATTCGGCGGTCAGCCAGATCACCGTCATCAGCGACGGCCGCGCCCTGGCCTTCGACCTGCCGCGCAACAGCCAGAGCATCCTCGACGCCGGCAACGCCCAAGGCGCCGAACTGCCTTACTCGTGCAAG
Organism: Pseudomonas sp. C2B4; assembly: GCF_013359695.1. Taxonomy (GTDB): domain Bacteria; phylum Pseudomonadota; class Gammaproteobacteria; order Pseudomonadales; family Pseudomonadaceae; genus Aquipseudomonas. Next base: position 30,099 of record NZ_JABFMU010000066.1, on the reverse strand, counting down.
GCCGGCGTGTGCTCGACCTGCAAGTGCAAGGTCATCGAAGGCGAAGTTGAAATGGACAGCAACCACGCCCTGGAGGACTACGAAGTGGCCGCCGGCTATGTGCTGTCGTGCCAGGCCTTCCCGATCAGCGACAAAGTCGTGCTGGATTTCGACCAGCTCTAAAACACCTGCACCACCAAACCCTGTGGGAGCGAGCCTGCTCGCGAAGACTGAGCATCAGGCAACATCGATGTTGAATCTGATGGCCTCTTCGCGAGCAGGCTCGCTCCCACAGTTAACCGATAACTGCCGCCAACTCACTGTTCATCCCACAACAAAAACAAGAGAACAACCATGAGCCCCCAAGACATAGAACTCATCCGCCAACACCCCGACTTCATTCAGCTGGTACGCCGCAAGCAGAAGCTGTACTGGTCGCTGAGCCTGACCATGCTGGTGATCTATTACGGCTTCGTACTGCTGGTGGCGTTTTCCCCCTCCACCCTCGGCCAGTCCCTGAGCGGCGGCGTGACCACTGTGGGCATGCTGGTGGGTGTGGTGATCGTGATGCTCGCTTTCGCGCTGACCGGTTTCTATGTCTATCGCGCCAACAACGTGATCGACCCGCTGAATGAAAAACTCAAGCAGGAGTGCGCCCGATGAGCCGCCTTCTCGCGTTGTTCCTGCTGCCGCTGGCGGCAGTCACTGATATTGCGATGGCCGCCGACGGCGCAGCCCGCCCACTGAACTGGAACGCCATCGGCATGTTCCTGGTGTTCGTGCTGTTCACCCTCGGCGTAACGCGCTGGGCAGCCTTGCGCACCCGTTCGGCCAGCGACTTCTACACCGCCGGCGGCGGCATGACCGGTTTCCAGAACGGCCTGGCGATTGCCGGCGACATGATCTCCGCGGCGTCCTTCCTCGGCATTTCCGCGATGATGTTCCTCAACGGCTACGACGGTTTGCTCTACGCCCTGGGCGTATTGGCCGGCTGGCCAATCATCCTGTTCCTGATCGCCGAACGCTTGCGCAACCTCGGCAAATACACCTTCGCCGACGTGGTTTCCTATCGCCTGGAACAGACCCCGGTGCGCCTGACCTCGGCCTTCGGCACCCTGACCGTGGCCCTGATGTACCTGGTGGCGCAGATGGTCGGCGCCGGCAAATTGATCGAATTGCTGTTCGGCATCGACTACCTCTATGCAGTGATGCTGGTCGGCGTGCTGATGGTGTTCTACGTGACCTTTGGCGGCATGCTCGCCACCACCTGGGTACAGATCATCAAAGCGGTGATGCTGCTGTTCGGTACCAGTTTCATGGCGTTCATGGTGCTCAAGCATTTCGGTTTCAGCACCGAAGCAATGTTCGCCGGTGCCACCGCCGTACACGCCAAAGGCACCGCGATCATGGCGCCGGGCGGCTTGCTGTCCAACCCGATCGACGCGATTTCCCTGGGGCTGGGCATGATGTTCGGCACCGCCGGCCTGCCGCATATCCTGATGCGTTTCTTCACCGTCAGCGATGCCAAGGAAGCGCGCAAGAGCGTGTTCTACGCCACCGGTTTCATCGGCTACTTCTACTTGCTGCTGATCATCGTCGGCTTCGGCGCCATTGTCATGGTCGGTACCGATCCGTCGTACCGCGACGCGGCTGGCGCGATCATCGGTGGCGGCAACATGGTCGCTGTTCACTTGGCCCAAGCTGTCGGCGGCAATCTGTTCCTCGGCTTCATTTCGGCAGTCGCCTTCGCCACCATTCTGGCAGTGGTTGCCGGGCTGGCGCTGTCCGGCGCCTCGGCGGTGTCCCACGACCTGTATGCCTGCGTGATGCGCAAGGGCCAGGCCACCGAGCAGCAAGAGATGCGCGTGTCGCGGATCGCCACCCTGTGCATCGGCGTGCTGGCAATCATCCTTGGCCTGCTGTTCGAATCGCAGAACATCGCTTTCCTGTCTGGCCTGGTGCTGGCCATCGCCGCCTCGGTGAATTTCCCGGTGCTGTTCCTTTCGATGTACTGGAAAGGCCTGACCACCCGTGGCGCTGTCCTCGGCAGTTTGTCCGGACTGGTCTCGGCGATTGTGTTGTTGGTGCTGAGCCCGGCGGTGTGGGTCAACGTGATGCATCACGACAAGGCACTGTTCCCGTACTCCAACCCGGCGCTGTTTTCCATGAGTCTGGCGTTCTTTAGTGCATGGCTGTTTTCCGTCACTGACACCTCGCCCCGTGCAGCCCTTGAGCGTGGCCGTTATCTGGCGCAGTTCATCCGCTCAATGACCGGCATCGGCGCCACTGGCGCCAGCAAACACTAAACGACGACCGATCAGTTGGCTGGGAATAAAAATAATGAAACCCGCACGTAACACGTCTTGTGAATCACTGTTTTCGCTGGCCGCCGCATTGAGTCTGCCCATGATCGCCCCCAGCGCCATGGCCGACTTCATCGGCGACAGCAAGGCCCGTATTGATATGCGCAACCACTACATCAACCGCGATTTCCGTCAGGACAACGCGCCGCAATCCCAGGCTGAAGAATGGGCCCAGGGATTCACTGCGCGCATCGAGTCCGGGTTCACCGACGGCACTTTCGGTTTCGGTCTCGATGCACTGGGCGAACTGGGGATCAAGCTCGACTCCAGTCCCGACCGTCGTGGCACCGGGCTGCTGCCGTTTGGCCCGCAGAGCCATGAGCCGGACGACGATTACAGCGAACTGGGCCTGACCGGAAAATTGCGGGTCTCCAAGAGCGTGCTGAAACTCGGCACCCTGCAGCCCTTGTTGCCAGTGGCGACTTACAACGACACACGCCTGTTGAGTTCGACCTTTGAAGGCGGCTTGCTGACCAGCCAGGAAATCGACAGCCTGACGGTGAATGCCGGACGCCTGACCAAGACCAACCTGCGGGACTCCTCCAGCAACGATGACATCGGCTTCGGCGCCGCCACCAGCGATCACTTCGACTTCGGCGGTGGCAGCTACGCGTTCAGCCCGCAACTGAATGTGAGCTACTACTACGGCAAGCTCGACCAGATCTATCGTCAGCAATTCGCCGGACTGGTGCACACGCAACCGTTGGGCAATGGCTTCAACCTGCGCAGCGACCTGCGTTATTTCGACAGCCGCGGCGACGGCGCCGAGCGGGCCGGGCGCATCGACAACCGTAACTTCAACGGCATGTTCACGGTGGCCCACGGTGCCCACAAGGTCAGTGCCGCCTACCAGCAACTGTCCGGCGACAGCGCCTTTCCGTTCCTCAACGGCGGTGATCCGTACGTGGTCAACCTGGTGACTTTCAACACCTTTACCCGCGCCGACGAGGATTCCTGGCAGCTGCGTTACGACTATGACTTCGCGGCGCAAGGCATTCCCGGCCTGACCTTCATGTCCCGCTATACCGACGGCCGCCACGTCAAGGCGGGCAGCGTCGACAACGGTCGCGAATGGGAGCGCGACACCGATATCAGCTACGTCATCCAGAGCGGTGTGTTCAAGAACGTCAGCCTGCGCTGGCGTAACGTGACCTTCCGTTCCGGCAATGGCTTGACTACCGCCCTCGATGAGAACCGGCTGATCGTCGGTTACACCTTGGCGCTTTGGTAATTCCGAAAGGGCGCGGTCACGGTCGCGCCACAACCCCTCATAACCAGGAGCAATCGTGATGTCTCACGCCCCTACCCTGCAAAGCTTCATCGCCGGCCGCTGGATCGGCCAACAAGGCGCGCAAATCCTGCGCAGCGCCATCGACGGCCATGAAATCTTCCGCACCCATGAAGAGCGCCCGGACTTCGCCGAAGCCATCGAACACGGTCGCCGCCAAGGCGTCAGCGGCCTGATGGCCCTGGACTTCCAGCAACGCGCCCAGCGCCTGAAGGCCCTGGCTCTGTACCTGGCTGAGCGCAAGGAACAGCTCTACGCGATTTCCCACCACAGCGGCGCGACCCGTGCGGATAGCTGGATCGACATCGAAGGCGGCAACAGCACGCTGTTCACCTACGCCAGCCTCGGTTCCCGCGAGCTGCCGTCGGGCAACGTGGTCCACGAAGGCCCGGCGCTGCAACTGAGCAAAATGGGCACCTTCGCCGGCACCCACATCCTGGTCCCACGCGGTGGCGTGGCGGTGCACATCAACGCCTTCAACTTCCCGATCTGGGGGATGCTGGAAAAGTTCGCGCCAAGCTTCCTCGCCGGCATGCCGTGCATCGTCAAGCCAGCCAGCGCCACCAGCTACCTGACTGAAGCCGTGGTGCGCCTGATGGACGAATCCGGCCTGTTGCCGGCGGGCAGCCTGCAGCTGATCATCGGCGGCACCGGTGACCTGCTCGATCGCCTGCAAGGCCAGGACGTGGTGACCTTCACCGGTTCCGCCGACACTGCCGCCAAGCTGCGGGTCAACCCAAACCTGATTCGCAACTCGGTGCCGTTCACCGCCGAAGCCGACTCGCTGAACTGCGCGATCCTCGCCCCGGACGTCACCCCGGACGACGAAGAGTTCGAGCTGTTCATCAAGGAAGTCGCCCGGGAAATGACCACCAAGGCCGGGCAGAAGTGCACCGCCATCCGCCGCGCCATCGTCCCGGCCAAGCACATTGATGCCGTCGCCACGCGCCTGCGTGATCGCCTGGCCAAAGTCGTGGTCGGCGACCCGTCGGTGGAAGGTGTGCGCATGGGCGCGCTGGCGTCCCACGATCAGCAGAAAGACGTGGCCGAGCGCCTGGAAATGCTGTTGCAGAGCAGCGACCTGCTGTTCGGTGCCCGCGATGGTTTCGAGCCGCGTGGCGAGAACGTCGACAAGGGCGCGTTCTTCGCCCCGACCCTGTTGCAGGCCCGTGATCCGCACGCCGAAGGCGGCGCTCACGACATCGAAGCGTTCGGCCCGGTCAGCACCTTGATGGCGTATGACGATCTGGACGAAGCACTGGCACTGGCCGCTCGCGGCAAGGGTAGCCTGGTGGCCAGCCTGGTCACCAAAGACCCACAAATCGCGGCCAAAGCCGTACCGGTGGCCGCTGCACTGCACGGCCGTCTGCTGGTGCTGGATCGCAACTGCGCCGGCGAATCCACCGGTCACGGCTCGCCACTGCCACAACTCAAACACGGCGGCCCGGGTCGTGCCGGCGGCGGCGAAGAACTCGGCGGCCTGCGTGCGGTGAAGCACTACCTGCAACGCGCGGCGGTACAAGGTTCGCCGACCATGCTGGCGGCCGTCACCGGTGAATACGTACGCGGCGCCAAGGTCATCGAAACCGAAGTGCATCCGTTCCGTCGCTACTTCCAGGACCTGCAGATCGGCGAGTCGCTGCTGACCCACCGTCGCACCGTCACCGAAGCCGACCTGGTGAACTTCGGCTGCCTGTCGGGCGACCACTTCTACATGCACTTCGACGACATCGCGGCCAAGGAATCGCAATTCGGCAAGCGCATCGCCCACGGCTACTTCGTGCTGTCGGCGGCGGCAGGCCTGTTCGTCTCCCCTGGCGTCGGCCCGGTCCTGGCCAACTACGGCCTCGACACCCTGCGCTTCATCAACCCGGTCGGCATCGGCGACACCATCCAGGCCCGCCTGACCTGCAAACGCAAAATCGACCAGGGCAAAAAGAGCCCGCAAGGCGTCCCGCAAGGGGTGGTGGCGTGGGATGTGGAAGTCACCAACCAGCTCGGAGAGTTGGTGGCCAGCTATGACATTCTGACCCTGGTCGTGAAGCGCGAAGACTGATCCGCGTTTCTGGTTGACCACAGATCCTGTGGTCAACCAACAACACCTGTAGGAGCAAAGCTTGCTCGCGATAACGGAGTACCAGTCGACATCATCGTTGGCTGATCCACTGCTATCGCGAGCAAGTTTTGCTCCTACAGTTTTTTTGGGTGGTCACACATTTTCGGCCAACCAAAAACCACTGTGGGAGCGAGCCTGCTCGCGAATGCGGTGTATCAGACAGCGATGATGTCGACTGACACTGCGCTTTCGCGAGCAGGCTCGCTCCCACAGAGGTTCCTCGCCGCACCACAGTCCCACTCATTTCGCGGAAAAACCTTCAGTAGTCAACGAAAGGTCTGACTGCTCATCCGTATCCATTTGGATACAGTCGCGCAATGAATTATCTTGTCCAGCAAACAGCGACTTTCTCCGCATGGCATACCTCAATCCGTGATTTACGGGCAAGGGTAGCCATAGCCCGTCGCATTGAACGTGCTAGCGCGGGAAATTTGGGCGATATCAAGCCAGTAGGTGATGGCGTTTCCGAAATGCGCGTGGATGTGGGTGCCGGGTACCGGATTTACTTCACGATGCGCAAGACCGTCGTCATCGTCTTGCTTGCCGGGGGCGACAAATCATCACAAAACGCTGATATCAAACGTGCAAAAAAAATGGCAAAGGAGGTCTAGCCATGAGCCAGACTTTGACGACTTTCGATATGGCGACTCTGCTCGACAGCGATGAGGCCATCAGCGAATACCTGTCTCAGGTACTGGCTGATGGTGACAATGAGGAATTTCTTCGTGCCGTCGGGTACGTGGTAAAGGCCCGGGGCATGACACAAGTAGCCAAAGACTCCGGAATGGGTCGCGAAAGCTTGTACAAGGCGTTCGCTCCAGGTGCAAAGCCACGTTTCAATACGGTTTTGAAAGTGATTCACGCGTTGGGCATCAATCTGTATGCGCAGCCGGGTCATGTCATCAATCATTCGAACTCTTGAGTGAATTCAGACCGCCATCGCGAGCGGGCTCGCTCCTACAGGGGTTGAGGTGACTCGGGTGTCAATTGGCGTAGGACATTTCTGTTTTTCCTAGGCTGCAGTCATGTCCGCTGTCCCTCACCCACCCTCCACCGCTCCCTTTTGACAGATGCCAATTGGACAAGTCCTAGGACATTTCTGGGCAAGGTCTTCGGAGATTTCCTTCGAAATGTGGCGATTTGCGTGAACTGGTTTGGAAGGTGCTCAATCGATAGTCTTTTGGGGTCACTGAAATTCAGTGGTGGGGTGTAGGAACCTCCAGAATCTGAAAGCGCTCAGGCGCCATTGCCTGGTTTGCGGCCGTTCGAATGCGTCCGTAAGATCAGCCGCGGTGGCCATGTACGGGCACGCTTCGGCGTGGTCGAGAGGTGCTCTCAGATCTCGATTTCCTACCCCGTACATGGCTGCCACCCAGGCCCGTAGGAAAGGCCCTTGGCAGCTCCATTTTCTAAATGAGAGCTCGAAACCATGAAATCCATTCACCCAGATCCCCCCTACGAAAAACCAACCCCTCACCCCGACAACCGCTTCATGGCATTGACCGGCAACTGCACCGACATGCCCACCCTCTTCGTCGATACCCACGCACCGCTCGACATTCTGATGGACGCCGCCAACTACCGAATCCGTGCCGTCACCCAGGTACTGGAAAACCTCTCCATGCGCGGTTCGATCGAATGCGAATCCTTCATCCTCAGCGACTTCTCACTGCTCTGCGCCATCCCGTTGCGCGATGGCTGTGATGTGCTGGATGTGATCGGGCGGCGGTTGCGGGCGCGCTGACCAGCCCTGTGGGAGAACCCTTGTGGGAGCGAGCCTGCTCGCGAAGGCGCAGTGTCAGGCGATGATCTATCGAACAGGTACACCGCTTTCGCGAGCAAGCTCACTCCCACTGGATTTGTCCCTTCCCGCCCCGGCCGAGTACGAAAATGGTCTGGGATTAGAAACACAAGCTTCAATGCCGATTTATTCTAAAGACCTGTTATTTCTGACAGGTGCGAAGGCATCGCACCTGAAGGAACATGACGCACAGGCAGGACATACGGCAGCAGTATTTCACGAGCGATCGTTTAGCCCCAATGCCACGCCTCCACGGTAAAGCACATTTGGCCTATGCCGAGCCCCGGCTGAGTAGGAGCCACTGAATCTCAGGAGACAGGTGCTTTCGCAATGGTTGGTGTAGATCGGATCGCGGCGCTGGCCAGCACCGTATTCAAGCGGAGTATTGCGACACGACCGGGCACAGCCCCCAGGGTCGCAAAGACACAAACAAGAGGCGATCGAGATGACTATGTTGATTTTGTACAACCTAAATCCAGATCTTCGGTATCACGATTACATAGAGTGCGCGAGCCAAGCCGGTTTGACCTGCGAGGCAGCGGAGGTGCACACAGACAGCAAGACGGTGTGGTTTAAGGCAGCAACGTTTGACGGGAAGGATCTGGGCTCGACATCGGAGCTTGAGTGGGCGGAAAAAGGGTTCTTCTCTGCGTTCACCCAATGCGCGCGCGACTTCTTGCGTGCGAAGTACGATCTATCGGCGGCAGTAAACAACGACGTGGTAGTGCCAACGCGGCGTCTGTCGTCGGTATTGATATTAAAGAGTCCACTCATCGATTCGGAGGACGACGTTTTGTATCTCGACGCCAGCAAGTTCGATTGTTAGTGGCGATCAGCGTTGCGGGATCCCGATTACCTCAATCCGAACCCCACGATGCCCCTGCAACTCACCCGTTGCGGTACTCGCCATGTAGGAGTTGTGACCTAACCGTTCCCGCCTGAACCGGCGAACCCGCAGCATCCATGCGCGTGCGGCAGGAGGATTTGCACAGAACTTTCAGTCCCGTGAACAACGTGTCGCACGGAGCACATGGCTTAACCCAAGTGGCCCAGCGGCACACCCCAATTGCTCGCGAAGGCGGTGCATCAGTCAACAGAGATGTTGAATGTGATGCCGCATTCGCGAGCAGGCTCGCTCCCACAAGGTGATTGGTTGAGTCGGGCCATCAATGCCCGCGCAACCACTCGATAAACAAGGCAAACAACTCCGACTGCGAACCCACGTCCAGCTTCAGGTACAGATTCTTGCGGTGCATGCGCACGGTTTCCGGTGAGATGTTCATCTGGCTGGCTGTGGATTTCACCGAGTGACCCCGCAGGACCATGTGCGCCACTTCCCGCTCACGCTCGGTGAGCAGATCACTGCCGAAATGCTCGAACGCGAATTGCACCCGGTGCTTGAGATCATCGCGCAGGACTTGTTCCTTATTGCACTGGATCTCGCGATTGCGCAGCAGGCCACGCCGGCTGAATTCGCTGACAAATTCGCGCACCAGCGGTTCGACGGCGCGCAGCAGGTTCAGTTGGTCGACCCGCAGGCATTCACCACCGAAACCCTGATAGAGACTGACGGAAATCTTGGTGTCATCGCCGGTATCGACGATGTAGTAGCTGTCTTCCGAACAGCCCGCGTTCAGGTAATAAGCCTTGTAATAGTCACTGTCGAAGAAGTTGTCCGGCGCGATTTCTTCCAGGTGATAGAAGCCTTGCGCCAACCCCTGCTCCACCGCCAGGCAGAACGGGTCGAGCAAGTAGCCACCGGCAAAATAGCGCTCGAGAATCGAAACCTGATACTCCTGGGCGATGCCGCGCTGATACAGCAGCTGGGGCGCACGGTCCTTGCGCTCCAGGCTGATCATCATCGACTCGATGGACACCAGTTGCGCCAACGCCGACGCCAGGTATTGCAGGGCGTCGGGCTCGTCGATATGGGCGAATGCCTCGCGCATGCCCCCATGCCATTTATGCAATGCCCCGAAGGGCATCGCGATCAGCGTTTCGTCGTTTGGTTTGCTCATGCCCCGCAGTCTAGCGGGTGAACAGCCCCTTGGTAACAGCCTGACCGATGAAGTCATTGGCCGGCGTACTGGCCGCTCGCTTGAAGCTCGGCCGCCACTTCCAGGATGCACTCGCGCAGGATCTCGACGATCTCGTCCACCTGCTCATAGGTCAGGATCAACGGCGGCGACATCACGTTGAGGTGCATGATCGGCCGCACCAGCAAGCCCCGGGCCTGGGCCCGCACGTGGATTTTTTCGCCGATGTTGATCTCGTCGGCGAACAGCGCCTTGGTGCGTTTGTCGGCAACGAACTCCACGCAGGCCATCAGTTTCAGGCAGCGCACATCCCCCACCAGCGGCAGGTCCCGCAGCGTGGCCAGGCGTTGCTCCAGGTAGCCGCCGACATCGTCGACATGGGCCAGCAGGTTTTCCCGCTCGATGATCTCGATGTTCTTCAACGCCGCCGTGCAGCACACCGGATGGCCGCTGTAGGTGAAGCCGTGGGTGAAGCAGCGGCCCGTGCCCGGTTCGGCAATTACCTTCCAGATGCGATCGGAAAAGATGCAGGCGCCCAGCGGCAGGTAGGCCGAGGTCAGGCCCTTGGCGGTGGTGATGATGTCCGGCTGCACGTCGAACACGTCTTTGGAAGCGAAGAACTTGCCCAGGCGCCCGAACGACGTCACCACCTCGTCGGCGACGAACAGGATGTCGTAGCGCTGGCACACCTCCCACATGCGCTTGAGGTAACCCTTGGGCGGAATGATCACCCCGCCCGAGCCCATCACCGGTTCGGCGAAGAACCCGGCCACTTTATCCGCGCCAATCGAGAGGATCTTGTCTTCGAATTCCTTGACCAGGAATTCGAGGAACTGTGCTTCGTCCATCCCCTCCGGCGCACGGTAAGGGTTGGGGTTGGACACGTGATGGATCAGCGGGTTGGCGTAATCGAACTCCGGCACCCGGTCGGCGGCCTTGTTGCCGATCGACATGGTCAGCGTGGTGGAACCGTGATAGGCGTTGAATCGGGCGATGACGTGCTTCTTTTCAGGCAGGCCACGGCAGTTCTGGTAGTACTGGATCAGGCGGTACGCGGTGTCCACGGCGGTCGAGCCGCCGGTGGTCAGGAACACATGGTCGAGGTCGCCCGGAGCGAGGCTGGCGAGTTTTTCGCACAACTGGATCGCCACGTTGTTGGACATGTCGGAAAACGGATTCGAATAAGCAAGCTGCCGTACCTGATCGGCGATGGCTTCGGCCATTTCCTCACGGCCCAGACCAATGTTGGTGCACCACATGCCGCCCACGGCGTCGAGGAAGCGGTTGCCCTGGGTGTCATAGATGAAGGCGCCATCACCGGCGACGATGTTCAGCGAACCTTGTTCAGCGTGCTCGTCGAACATGTGGTAACCGTGCATGTGGTGGGCCTTGTCAGCCTTGACCAGTGCAGCCTCTTCAGCCGCCGAAAACGATTTTTGAATTGGGGTAGCCATAACAAAACCTCAAACTGAACAATTGAACGATCAAATCCCGCTCTTCACCGTGCTCCAGACCCGCGTCATGGCGCGCATGTCTTTCGCGTCCTGGGTTTTCTGCGGAAACAGTCGTTGACGAATGTCGTCACCGGGATAAATCGCCGGGTTGTTGCGCACACTGGCATTGAGTAGCGGCGTGGCGGCCGCGTTGCTGTTGGCGTAGTTGATGTAATCGCTCACATCTGCGATCACCTGCGGTTGCATCAGGTAATCGAGAAACTTGTGGGCATTGGCCACGTGCGGCGCGTCGGCCGGGATGTACATGTTGTCGAACCAGATCAGTGAACCTTCCTTGGGAATGAAATAGGCCAGGTTGATCTGCTTCTTCGCCTCTTCGGCGCGGGCCATGGCGGTGGCGTAGTCGCCGGACCAGGTCATGGCCATGCACACATCGCCATTGGGCAGGCTGGTCAGGTAATTGACCGAATCGAATTTGCGGATGTACGGCCGCACCGACAACAGCAATTCCTGGGCGGCCTTGAGGTCCGCCGGCGCCGCACTGCGTGGGTCGCGGCCGAGGTACTTCAGCGCCATGGGAATGACTTCAGTGGGCGCATCGAGCAGGGTGACGCCGCAGTCGGCAAATTTGGAGACGATCTTCGGATCGAAAATCATCGCCAGCGAGCCGATCGGCGCGTCCGGCATGCGCTCCTTGATCTTGTCGACGTTGTAGGTCACGCCGTTGCTGCCCCAGGTGTAGGGCGCGGAATAGTGGGTACCCGGGTCAAACCCCTGCATGTCCTGCAAGACTTTCGGGTCGAGATTGTTCCAGCTCGGCAGCAGCTTTTTGTCCAGCGGCTGGAACACCTTGGCCTGAATCAAAGGGGGTGCGAGGGAGGCGTTCAATACGATCAGGTCGTAACCGGAGTGACCGGTCAGCAGCTTGGCCTGCACCGTTTCATAGGCATCGAAGGTGTCGTAGATGACTTTGATGCCGGTTTCTTTCTCGAAATTGGCCAGGGTCTTTTCGCCGATGTAATCCGCCCAGTTGTAGAGCCGCAGCGTTTTGCTGTCGTCCACTTCTGCGGCCTGGGCGTTGATGACCAACGAAACAACAAACAGACTGGAAATCACCTTCAGTGTCTTGCGCATTGCACATTCACCTTATCGAGCGAGTTCGGCTCTGGATGAGCGGATGAACCTACTATTGGGCGATTCGCTGGGTGAAGCCATACCCCGAATGGGTGTGTAGGCCGGACACATGGCAAAAAGCATCATTGCGGTTGACCCGTTTTGTCATAGATCCGGGGTTTGCTGGCCGCTTAAAGTGGCCGCCAAACCGACTCGCAGGCGTTTTGTATGACCGACCTGATCAAACAGGAACAACGCGATGGCGTGCTGACGCTGACCATTGATCGTCCCGACAAGCTCAATGCGCTGACCAACGCCATGTACACGCGGCTGGCCGACCTGTTGTTCGCGGCCGACGAGGACAAGGCGGTCAGCGTGGTGATCCTGACCGGTGGCCCGAACTGCTTTACCAGCGGCAACGATCTGGTGGACTTTCTGGAGCAGCCTCCCACTCATCTGGACAGCCCGGCGTTCCGCCTGATGCGCGCCGTGACGCACCTGCAAAAACCGCTGATCGCCGCCGTGTCCGGCGCCGCCATCGGTATCGGCACCACCCTTTTGTTGCATTGCGATCAGGTCCTGGTGACCCGCAACGCCAAACTGCGCATGCCGTTCGTCAATTTGGGCCTGTGCCCCGAGTTCGGCGCCAGCCTGCTGTTGCCGCGCCTGCTCGGCCAGGCCCGCGCCTCGCGCCTGCTGCTCTTGGGCGAAAGCCTCACTGGCAGCGAGGCGGTGGCCTGGGGACTGGCCAACGAAGCCTTCGACGATGGCGCGCAATGCCTGGCGGCGGCCCAACAGATCGCCCGTCGCTTGCTGGCATTGCCCCAGGAATCCTTGCGCCAATCCCGACATCTAATGAAGCAGGCTGGCATGGCCGAACTGCAAGCCACCCTGCGCGAAGAAAACCAGCTGTTCATCGAACGTCTGAACAGCACCGAGGCGAAAACAGCCTTGAACGCCCTGCTCAATCGCAGTACAGATAAGAATCCATCGAAAGGAAACCCGTCATGAACACCCCGGAAATCTACGTCGTCAGCGCCGCCCGTACCGCCATCGGCTCCTTTGGCGGTTCGCTCAAGGACGTGCCCCTGGCCGACCTGGCGACCACGGCCGTGAAGGCCGCCCTGGACCGTGCCGCCGTGGACCCGGCGCTCGTTGGCCATCTGGTGATGGGCAACGTGATCCCCACTGAATGCCGCGACGCCTACATCTCCCGCGTTGCCGCGATGAACGCCGGTATCCCGAAGGAAACCCCGGCCTACAACGTCAACCGCCTGTGCGGTTCCGGCCTGCAAGCGATTGTCAGCGCCGCGCAGACCCTGCTGCTGGGCGACGCCGACATTGCCATCGGCGCCGGTGCCGAGTCCATGAGCCGTGGCCCGTACCTGCTGCCGTCCGCCCGCTGGGGCTCGCGCATGGGCAATGTCCAGGCTGTCGACTACATGCTCGGCATCCTGCATGACCCGTTCCAGAACTTTCACATGGGCATCACCGCCGAGAACGTCGCCGCGCGCAACGGCATCACCCGCGAAATGCAGGACGCCCTGGCGTTCGAAGACCAGAAACGCGCCGCCCACGCAATCGCCAACGGCTACTTCGCCGAGCAGATCGCCACGGTTGAAATCCAGGATCGCAAAGGCACCAAGCTGTTCAACGTCGACGAGCACCCGCGCGCCACTACCCTGGAACAGCTGGCGCAGATGAAAGCGGCGTTCAAGAAGGACGGTACCGTCACCGCCGGCAACGCTTCCGGTCTCAACGACGGTGCGGCGGCCCTGGTCATGGCGACCGGTGCGGCGGTTCAGGTGAACAACCTGCGCCCGCTGGCCCGTCTGGTCAGCTACGCCCACGCCGGCCTCGAACCGGAACTGATGGGCCTGGGCCCGGTGCCGGCCACGCGCATCGCCCTCAAGCGTGCCGGCCTGACCGTCGCCGACATGGACGTGATCGAAGCCAACATCGCCTTCGCGGCGCAGGCTTGTGCGGTCAGCCAGGAACTTGATCTCGACCCGGCCAAGGTCAACCCGAACGGTTCGGGGATTGCCCTGGGTCACCCGGTGGGTGCGACCGGCGCGATCATTGCGACCAAGGCTATCCACGAACTGCATCGTACCGGTGGGCGTTATGCGCTGGTGACCATGTGCATTGGTGGTGGTCAGGGGATTGCGGCGATTTTTGAGCGGGCTTGATAACTGCACATTTGGAATGGGTGTATATCCATTGCTGCGGTAACGGCTGCTATTGGTTCCGCCCTTACGGCGGGTCACTTTGGAAGAGCGCCAAAGTAACCAAAGCGCTTTGCCCCTTTCGTTCGGTGCCTAGCTAAGGCTCGGCATGCCCTCGCTCCGGTCCTGCTCCGTGGGCCCGCCGCCATCGGCCATCCATGGCCGGGGGCGGCTACCGCGGCATCCTTGCCGCGGTGCCCACTGCGCAGAACCTCCACTCGGCCTCTCGAGGGGGCGTGTACCTCAACAGCCAAAGCAAAAGCGAGGCGGCCTGACAGCCGACCTGGCTTTGGCCGGTGTTCCCAATCACCTGTGGGAGCTGGCTTGTCGGGTCGCCGCATCGCAGCGATGGCGGCCTTTCAGCCGACCACTCACTCACAGATATTCCCTGATCCCATTGTGGGAGCGAGCCTGCTCGCGAAGGCGGTGTGTCATTCAGCATAAATATTGACTGACCTGGCCCCTTCGCGAGCAGGCTCGCTCCCACAGGGGATTAGCGCGCATCAGAAAAAGTCAGGCCGCCTCGCCTTTGCTTCTGATTTAGATCTGCCCCGTCGGAAGGCCGAGCGCAGGTTCTCTGTAGGAGCGAGCCTGCTCGCGATGGAGGTCAACGATAACGCGCTCTGCCTGAATGATCGCGTCGTCCAGATGTTTTTCGCGAACAGGCTCGCTCCTACAGGCTTTTCCAAGTAACCCGCCGTAAGGGCGGAACCGTCAGAAGCCGATACCGAAGAAACGGATATACACAATCCAAACCCATCAGGTGAGCCCCGCCCCCATCATCAACCCTTCAGTCAACAACGCCACCAACGGCTGCACCAGATGCTGAGTGCGAGGCTCATCCCCAATCACGGCCACTTCCGTGGACGGCAAGGTCGGCAACTTCTGCGATGGCTCAATAATCCGCATGCCTTCCTGCAAAAACGAAGTCCCAAGGGCCGTCACCCCAAGCCCCGCAGTCACCGCCGCCTGAACCCCGCCAAGGTTGCTCGCCAGACACGCCGACGCCCACTCCCGCTGAACCGAAGCCAGCGCCTCGACCATGATCGCCCGGTAAGCGCAGGGCGGTCGCATCAGCACCAAACGCAGCGGTCGGGCCGCTTCGATCTCGTAGTCCCTGGCCGCCATCCACACCAACGGCTCACGCCAGATCACACGCCCCCGTTGCGCAGCCCCGCTCATCTTGCGCTTGGCGATCACCACATCCAGCAGCCCGGCTTCATGATCGGCCAGCAGGTCATTACTCAGGCCGGTGGTCAGCTCCAGTTCCAGGTCGGGATACAGCTTGCTGAACCGCGACAGGAGCATGGGCAGTTGCGTGGGCACCAGGTTCTCGGAGATGCCCAAACGCAAGGTGTTGACTGTCACCGGCGTCCGGATTTCGCGCATGAACCCGTCGAAGTGCAGGAGCATTTTCCGCGCCCCGACCAGCACGCGCTCACCGTCCGCCGTCAATGTCAGGGTGCGGCTGGTGCGCTCAAACACCCGCATGCCCAGGATCTCTTCCAGGCGGATGATCTTCTGGCTCACCGCCGATTGTGACCGGGCAACCACCTCGGCCGCCGCGGTAAAACTGCCGGTTTCGGCCACCGCGATAAAGGCCCGCAGCAAATCGATTTCAAGGTCGCCGGATTGCATGATGTATTCGCCATTCAACTGAATGCCATAAATATTATGCGTTCGACTTCTAGATGGCAAAACCCGAACATCCTCTCCATCAGAAACATTCAGAGAGAGGAACCACACCATGTCAGCCAACCATGCCGTTGAAATCGTCGAGCGCTTCTGGCGCGAAGTCTGGCAGGCACGCGACCCGCAAGCCGCCGCCAGGTTCGTCGCCGAAGACTTTGTCATCACCTCTGGCGGCATCGAAATCAAAGGCCGCGAGTCGTTTATCGAATGGATCGGCGCCTTCCTGTCGAAGATCGAAGACTTCCAGTTCGGCGCAATCGAAACCTTCCAGAACGCCGACGGCACCCGTGTCGCTTCGCGCTGGAAGCTGTCCGGCAAGAACACGGGATTTGTCGGCGGACGCACCTGCCGCACGCCTTTCGAAATGCTCGGCACGGCGGTGTGGGCAGTGCGCCCCGATGGCCTGCTGCAGCACAACTGGGTTGAACGCAATGCGCTGGAGGTGCACCGCGACCTGATCGGCCTGTGAATGCCCTCTCCAATTGATAACCCGGCCCTTACGCATGAAACCGCTGGCCGTCATCCTGTTACTTCTGCATGTCCTGACCCCGGCCCATGGCGCAAGGCCGCCGGCGATCGTCATGGATATCCGCAGTTGCCTGACTGCTTCGACATTGCTGCTGCGCCCATAAAAAAGACGGGCAGACGAGGTGCGGCTCGTCTACCCGCCAAAACGGGAAAGCTTCAATACAGTTCTTTGTGCACGCGATCGCTGGCCGACAGGTCGGCGACGAAGGCTTGCGCTTCGTCTTCATCGAGTTGGCCGACATTCATGGCAATGCTCAGCAGTGCCTGTTCGATGGCTCGTTCCAGATTGCTTTTGTTGCCACACAGGTACAGGTGCGCGCCTTGGCCGAGCAGTGCCCACAGGTAGGCGCCGTGTTCGAGCATGGCGTCCTGCACGTAGTAGCGGTTTTCGCCATCCCTTGAGAAAGCGGTGATGACCTCGTCCAGCACGCCTTTGTCCTGCCAGCTTTCCAACCGTGACTGGTAGAGAAAGTCCGATGCCCGGCGGCGGTCGCCGAAGATCAGGCAGGTTTGCCCGGGGCTGTTCTGTTGCTCGATCTGCTCCAGCAAGGCGATCAACGGCGCGATGCCGGTCCCGGTGCCAATCAGTACTACCGGGTGCTCGACCTGTCGCGGCAGGTGAAAACGCGGATTGCTGCGGACGAATACCCGGACCTCGGGAGGCTGTCCGGCGAGATGCCCGGTGGCGGTGCCGGTGCGTGAACGACCCTCCATTTCATAGGCGATTTCGCGAATGCACAGGTCCACGTAGCCGGGGTTGTCGTGTGAGGCAATGGAGTACGCTCGCGGCAAGACATCGGGCAACCATTCGACCAATTCTTCCAGGCTCAATTGCCCCGGCTCACAAAAATCACCGAGTACATCGAGAATGTCCTTGCCGTACAGATAGGCCTCGAGATCCTTGCGATTGCTGACCTTCAACAGGGCTTTCAAGGTTTCGTGCTGACTGACCCGGGCAATGTCGCGCAACAGGGACTTGCCCAGCTGGCGAAGCTCTTTGGTCGCCAGCAGTGTGTGGACATCTTCGCGACCGAACCAGTGGCCGATCTGCGCCAGCAATGACCCATCGTTCTGCGCCAGCACATAGAGGTTATCGCCCGCGCGGTACTTGATGCCGCTGCCTTCGATGTCGAGGCGAATCTGCCAGGCGTAAGGTGCCGTCGCGTTGAGCCGGGTACTCGAGATCACCCGCGCGGGCCACGCTGCATTTTCGCCATACGCGGTGACTTGCAGGTTGAGCGTGGTGCCCGCACGCCGATCGCCCTTGAGTACCGCCGCGAGGGTGGTACACCAGGTGTCAAAAAAGCCGTCAAAGTCGGTGTCTGCATCCACCCGATTGATCCAGGGTTTCGCCTGTTTTTGCAGCAGTGCGGCATCCAGGCTTTTCGTGAAACCGCAGAACGTCGGGTAGGCCGTATCACCCAGGCCGAAGATCGCGTAGGGCTGGTGTGTCAGGTTTTCATGGGCGATCAGTTGATCCAGGAAGCGATCGGCATTGCCCGGCGGTTCGCCGTCGCCGAAGGAGCTGCAAACGACGATCAACAGATCCCGCGTTGTCAGTGTGTCCAGTTTCAGGGAATTGAGATCCTGCACGGCCAATTCATACGGCTGCACACAGGGCAGACGCAACAAGCGTTGCGTCAACCCGTGGGCATTGCCGGACTCAGAGCCATAACCGATCACGATGCGTTCGATTAACTCTGGCATGGCGGTTTACCTGTCGTAGTGTTCGTCGAATTGCTCCTTGGAAAACTCCAGCGCTTCGAAGTCACTCATCAGGTCGTTGATCACCCGGCGGATGCTGATGTATTCGACGATGTTGCCCTGCTCGTCGAACAGCGGTTGCACGGTGGTGTCGACCACGTACAGGCCGCCGCCCTTGCCCACGTTGGGGATCACGCCGGTCCAGATTTCACCTTTCTTGATGGTGTCCCACATCTGCTTGTACGTGCTCTTGGGCACGGAAGGATGACGCACGACGCTGTGGGGTTGCCCCAGCAGTTCCTCCTTTTCGTAACCGGTGAGCTTGCAGAACAGGTCGTTGACGTACGTGATGTTGCCTTGCAGGTCCGTGGTGGAAATCACCATGACGTTTTCCAGTGCGCTCAAGACTTTGGCGTTGATGGCTTGCATTGTGTTGCCCCTCGATTGATTGAAAGTTTTTCCAGCGAATTGAAATCTGGCCAACGCACGGCTCGGGTCTTTCTGTTTTTTTAATCGTTACAAATCAGCCAATTGACTGATGCGGCGCTGAGAAAAAAGAGGATCCGACCCATGAGCGGATCCCAAAAAGGAGTTCGGTATTACGGGTTTGTGAGGGTTGGCTCAGCTGTCCTGAGCCACCAGGCGCGGACCTTTTCGAGTCACTTGCTGACCCGGTTCGAAGCGGGCATTGGGCGAGCGCACAGTGCTGATTTCGCCCTGGGCATCTTTGACTTCGTAAGCGGTTTCCGTGAGGCCGGCGGCTTCCTGTATCGAGCTGCCGGCAAAGAACCCGGCGCCAGCACCCACCAGTGCGCCAATTGGCCCGCCGACGGCACCGACCATCAAACCGGTCAGGGCACCGTAGCCTTTGCCGGCGGTGGTATCCGGCACTTCGCGGATCACTTGATCGGCCATGCACAGGGGGGAAAACAACAGGCAGAGCGTGAAGCTGAGGGGGATGGAACGGGACATGGCGGATTCCTGCTTCGATTACGTTTCTCTAAGTACTTCACGAAGCGTGCCAGTTTATAAATCCTTTAAATACAGCATCTTGAACAAATTTATAGTCATAACGACACATACAAAAATTAGTCATTAAGACATCATCGCAGTCTAAATGACATCAGCAAGAGATTGATTCAGCCTACTTTTTCGCTTGATGTTTTCACCTCCCAACTGGTCGCTTTCCATCAATCCCCCCGCCTCCCCACCCCCTAGATTAGGACCCACAACAGCAAGCCGTACCGTGCGGCAGTCACCCAGGAGATCGACCCGATGCACACTCTCCAGACTCTCAAATCACCCGGTTCAATCGACGGCTGGGATCACCAGGACCCTGAAGAGGCCTTCACCCTGCCCTCGCGTTATTTCTACGACGAGACCCTGTTCAAGGCCGAGCGCGACAACATTTTCATGCATGCCTGGCATGTGGCCGGGCATGTCAGCGAGTTCGCCGAGCCGGGTCAGTATGTGGTGACGGATGTGTTCGACCAGAGCGTGGTGGTGGCGAAGAATCGTCAGGGGCAGATTCATGCGTTCCATAACGTCTGCCAGCATCGCGGCAATCGCCTGCTTGAGGAACGTCGCGGCGCCACCGGTGGCGTGGTGCGTTGCGCCTATCACTCGTGGTGCTACGAAATGGACGGCAGCCTGCGCAGCGCGCCCCGCTGCGAGAAGATGAAAAACTTCGAGTTGCAGCAGTTCAACATTCCGCAGATCCGCACCGAGGAAATGGGCGGTTTCATCTACTTCAACCTCGATCCGAAAGCCCCGTCGCTGCGCGATTTGTTCCCCGGTGCCGATGAGGAAATGCGCCGGGTGTTTCCGGACCTGGCCAACATGCGCCTGATCGAAGAACAGGACGTGATCGTGCCGGCCAACTGGAAGGTGATCATGGACAATTCCATCGAGGGTTATCACTTCAAGCTGTCCGGGCCGTGCCATATCGACCTGGCCAAACTCATCGACTTCAAGGGTTACCAGTTAACCAAACGCGACAACTGGTGGACCTACATCGCCCCGGCCAATCTCTCGGTGACCGAAGCCTACGGCGTGCCGCTGCGCAAGGATCTCAACCCGAACGAATGCTTCTTCAACATCGGCCTGTGGCCGAACAACACCTTCTACACCTTCCCGTTCTCGGAGTTTTTGGGTTCGTTCATCATGATTCCGCTGGACGCCGAACGCTCGCTGTTGCGCTTCGGGTATTACTCCAGCAACGCCGAGACCGCGAAGGTCAGCGAGCAATGCATGAAGTGGATGAACGAAGACCTGGGGCCGGAGGACATCGCGCTGAACATCTCGGTGCAGAAGGGTTTGCATTCGTTGGGATATGACCAGGGGCGCTACATGATCGACGCCCAGCGCAGCAACGAGAGCGAGCATTTGGTGCATCACTTTCATCGGTTGGTGTTTAACGGGATTCACGGTGGGTCCGCAGCCTGAGCCAACCACAATCCCTGTGGGAGCGAGCCTGCTCGCGAAGGCGGTGGGTCAGGCACATCGATATTGAATGTATCGACCCCATCGCGAGCAGGCTCGCTCCTACAGGGGATCTGGGTTGTGACCCTTCATTTATGGAGCAAAACGAACCATGGCCAACCATGAGTTTGATTACCTGATCGTGGGCGCAGGGTCCGCCGGCTGTGTGTTGGCCAATCGCCTGGGTGAAGACCCGGCGGTGCAGATTCTGCTGCTGGAGGCTGGACCTGCAGACCAGAGCTGGACCATCGACATGCCATCCGCCGTGGGTCTGGTGGTGGGTGGCACGCGCTACAACTGGAGCTACAACTCGGAACCGGAACCTTGGCTGGACGGCCGCCGCATCGGCACGCCGCGGGGCCGGACACTCGGTGGCTCCTCGTCGATCAATGGCATGGTCTACATCCGTGGCCATGCCCGGGACTACGACGCCTGGGCCGAACAGGGTTGCGACGGCTGGAGTTACCAGGAGGTGCTGCCGTACTTCAAACGAGCGCAAACCCATGCCGATGCCGCGGACGAGTACCGTGGGGTCAGCGGGCATTTGCACGTCACCCCCGGCGATACGCAAACGCCGTTGTGCGCGGCGTTTCTGGCGGCCGGTGCCGAGGCCGGCTATGGCTTGAGCAACGACCTCAACGGTTATCGTCAGGAAGCCTTCGGCCCGGTGGACCGTACCACCCGCAACGGGCGTCGCTGGAGCACGTCGCGGGGGTATCTGCGCGAAGCACTGGCCCGGGGCAATGTGCAAGTGGCAACCGATGCGCTGGCGCTGCGCATCCTGTTCGATGGCCGGCGTGCGATTGGCATCGAATACGAACAAAGCAGCAAGACTCATCAAGCCTTTGCCCGGCGCGAAGTGCTGCTGACCGCCGGTGCGATCAACTCGCCACAGCTGTTGTTGCTGTCGGGCGTCGGCCCGGCCTCTGAATTGCGCGACCTGGGCATCACCGTCAAACACAACCTGCCCGGTGTCGGCCGCCGCCTCAACGACCACCCCGACACCGTGGTGCAGTACCTGTGCAAAAAACCGGTGTCGCTGTATCCCTGGACCACCGCGCCGGGCAAATGGTGGATCGGTGCCCGCTGGTTCGCCACCCACGACGGGCTGGCGGCCAGCAATCATTTCGAAGCCGGGGCGTTCATCCGTTCCCGGGCCGGGGTCGAACATCCCGACCTGCAACTGACCTTCATGCCCCTGGCAGTGAAACCCGGCAGCGTCGACCTGGTGCCCGGCCACGCCTTCCAGATCCACATCGACCTGATGCGCCCCACCAGCCTGGGCAGTGTCACGCTCAACAGTGCCGACCCCAGGCAGCCACCGCGCATCCTGTTCAATTACCTGAAAACCGAGCAGGATCGAGCGGACATGCGCGCCGGTGCCAGGCTGGTGCGCGAAATCATTGCGCAACCGGCCATGGCCGTGTTCCGGGGCGAGGAATTGGTGCCCGGCCCGCAAGCGCAAAGTGACGAAGCGCTGGATGCCTGGGCCAGGCAAGTCACGGAAACCGGCTACCATGCCAGCGGTACGTGCAAAATGGGCCCGGCGAGCGATGCCGAAGCGGTGGTGGACCCGCAGTTGCGCGTGCAGGGACTCGACGGTTTGCGGGTGGTGGACGCCTCGATCATGCCGGTGATTGTCAGCGGCAACACCAACGCGCCGACGGTGATGATCGCGGAGAAAGCCAGCGACATGATTCGCGGCAGGCCACCCTTGCCGGCATCCGACGCACCGGTATGGATTCACCCGCAATGGCAGACACGGCAACGATAGAGATCAGTCATGAGCAGTCAGTCGTCCAGTAATACAGAAAACCGCTTCACCTGGCGGCGCGGCGATGTCGCGCCCTTGCGCGTGGCGGTGTTGCTGTTGCCGTCGTTTTCCAACTTCGGCCTGGCGGCCGTGCTCGAACCCCTGGCCATTGCCAACTGGCTGACCCAACGGCAGTTGTTCCAGTGGTCATTGTTGTCGCTGGACGGCGAACCGGTGCAGGCCAGCAACGGACTGACCACCGTCGCCAACGAGGGTTTGAAGGCCGATCAGGGCTTCGATGTGTGCCTGGTGATCGCCAGTTTCGATGTGCACAAACACAGCCGCAACCTCGCGCTCAAGAGCTGGCTGCGCAAGCAGGCGCTGTTCGGCGCGGTATTGATGGGCGTGGAAACCGGAACCGAGCTGCTGGCGGCCGCCGGCGTGCTAGACGGCTATGAAGCCGCCGTGCATTGGGACAACTTGCAGGGCTTCCAGGAGAGTTATCCACGGGTCCATGCCAAGCCGCAGCTCTACACCCTGGAGCGTCAGCGCATGACCTGCGCCGGCGCCACCACGACCCTGGACATGCTGCTCGGCTGGATCGGCCAGAGCGTCGACAGTGAGCTGGCACGGGAAATCGGCATGCACTTGTTGATGGGTCAGGTGCGCGCACCGGCGGACAACCAGCTCGACGGCGGCCTGACCAACACCGGGATGTACGGCAGCAAGATTCGCCGTGCGGTGCAGTTGATGGAGCAGGCGCTGGAAGAACCCCTGGATTGCGAGGCGATTGCCGGCCAGGTCGGGTTGTCACGGCGGCAACTGGAGCGGCAGTTCAAACATCAGACCGGCCTGTCGCCGCTCAAGTACTACATCACCTTGCGACTGGCCAAGGCCCATAGCCTGCTGCAACAGACGCGCCTGAGCGTGGCGCAAGTGGCGGCCTGTTCGGGGTTCGGTTCGCTGGAACATTTTTCCCGCACCTATCGCGCACGCTTCGGCTGTGCCCCCAGCTCAGACCGCAGCCAGGTCTGGACCGCCCCGGTGATGCGCCAGCCGCTGCGCAAGGAACAGCGGCCGGCGCAAGCGGATTGATTCAGCCGCGATAGCCCGGCTCCTCCTCGTCCAGGATTCCCATCAGCGCATTGAAATGCTTGTCGGCAAAGCCCGGATAGTCGAGCCATTGCCGGCAAGTCTTGCGCGCGATGTCGTCGCTGGCGATGCGCAACTCGCGACCGGTTGCGAGTGCGGTGATGTAGGTCTCGCAGGCCCGTTCGAAGTAATACAGGTCATCGAACGCCTGGGCGATGCTCGGCGCCGCCACCAGCACGCCATGGTTGCCCATCAACAGAATCGGTTTATCCCCCAGCAGGTGGCTGACCCGCTCGGCCTCGTCCCCCAGGCCCATGCCGTCGAAACCGTCATCGATCACCACCCGCTCGAAAAAGCGCATGCAGTTTTGCTCGATAGGCGGCAGCCGCGAATCCTTGAGACAGGCCAGCGCCGTGGCGTATTTCGAATGGGTGTGCAGGATGCAACGGGCGTGGGGCTGGTTACGGTGCAAGGCGCTGTGCAAGGCCCAGGCGGTGATGTCCGGTGCGTCCGGGCGGTCAAGGCTGGCCGGATCATCGGCGTTGACCAGCAGCAAGTCACTGGCCTTGATCCGCGAGAAATGCTTGCCATAGGGGTTGATCAGGAATTCCCGACCGTCCCCCGACACCGCCACGCTGAAGTGATTGGCGATGGATTCGTGCAGGTTCAGCCGCGCGGCCCAGCGGAACGCACAGGCCAGGCGGATTCTCAGTTGCTCGACAGATTGATTCATCCCGTGCCCCACAGAAGTTGATCGGTTGCCTGGCAGTGTAGAGAGACGCACGGCGCGCACTTGATGGGAAACGACATGGACTGCCGTTATTTCGCAGCGCCGCAACCGTGTGAAAACGGCGTGCTTATGCCGCGTTTGATCAAGAGCCGCCCTGAGCGCAGCGCCATAGTGACGGCCACGACCCACCTGGCTGGAGACGCACATGCTGCAGATTCGTTTATTCATCGCGGGGCAGTGGCAAGCGCCACAGGCGCAGCGGTATCACGATGTGATCAACCCCGCGACCGAAGAAGTGCTGGCGCAGGTCGCCGTCGCCGATGCGGTGGATGCGCAACAGGCAATCAACGCTGCGCGCCGGGCATTCGATGACGGCCCCTGGCCGACGATGCCGGTCACCGAGCGCGCGCAATTAATGCAGAAAATCGCCGGTTTGATCGAACAGGATGCCGAGCATCTGGCCCGCCTGGAGACCCTAAACGCCGGTAAAACCCTGGGCGAAAGCCTCGGTGACATCGGTAATGTGGTGGCGACGTTCCGCTACTACGCCGCGCTGCTGGAAAGCGAAAGCGCCAGCGTCAACAGCCATGCGCCGGCCCATGTCATCAGTTTCAACCAGCGCGAACCGGTGGGCGTGTGTGCGTTGATTGCGCCCTGGAACTACCCGCTGCTGCAGGCCGTCTGGAAGATCGCCCCGGCGTTGGCCGCCGGCAATACGGTGGTGTTCAAACCCAGCAGCTTGACACCGATGACGGCCCATCGCTTGACCGCACTGCTGGCCCAGGCCGGTTTGCCCGAGGGCGTGTTCAATCTGCTGTGCGGACCGGGCGATGTCGGCGAGTTGCTCGCCGCCAGCCATGACGTGGACCTGGTGTCGCTCACCGGTGGCGCCGGTGCCGGCGGCAAAGTGATGCGTGCCGCCAGCGGTAACTTCAAGCGCGTGGCCCTGGAACTGGGGGGCAAGAATCCGAACATCGTGTTTGCCGACGCCGATTTCGACGTTGCGCTGGATCAGGCGCTGAACGCGGTGTTTTTCAATGCCGGGCAAATCTGCTCGGCCGGCTCGCGGCTGTTGGTTGAGGACGCCCTTCATGACCGGTTTGTCGAGGCTTTGCAGCAGCGGATCCTGAAGATTCGCCTGGGTAATGGCCTCGATCAGTCGACGCAAATGGGCCCGCTGATCAGCGCCGGTCAGCGCGATCTGATCCTGACGATGATTGCCGGTGCCGTGGAACAAGGCGCGACCTTGCTGGCCGGCGGGACTATCCCTGCGCAGTTCGACCGCGGCTTCTGGCTTTCGCCCACCCTGCTCGGCAACGTCACTGCCGACATGCACATCGCCCGGGAAGAAATCTTCGGCCCGGTGATCACCGTCGAGCGCTTCAGCGACGAAGCCCAGGCGCTGCGACTGGCCAACGACACACCGTTCGGCCTGGCGGCCGGCCTCTGGACCCGGGACCTCGGCAAGGCGTACCGCCTGGCCAAGCGGCTGCGGGTCGGCACCCTGTGGATCAACGACTACAACGCGGCATTCCCGCAAGCGCCGTGGGGTGGCTACAAGTCCAGTGGCATCGGCCGCGAACTGTCCCGGGCCGGGCTCGATGAGTTCACCGAACTCAAGCACATCTACCTCAATACCGAACCGGCGGCGCTGAACTGGTTTGGTGTGGATCACCTTGCCACTTAAAGCGAACGCAACACCACATTCAAAACAAGAACAGCTGAACACCCAAACCGCTGCCGATGTTTCCCCTTGAGGAGTTGATCCATGAAAGCCTTGCTCTTGCTTGCATCCCTCACGTTGCCGTTGCATGCCCTGGCCGCCGAACCGGAATCCTGCGCCACGGTGCGCTTCTCCGACGTGGGATGGACCGACATCACCGTCACCACGGCCATCGCCAGCGAAGTGCTGGAATCCCTCGGCTACAAGACCAAAACCACCCTGCTGTCGATCCCGGTGACTTACCGCGCCTTGTCCTCGGGCAAGGAGCTGGATGTGTTCCTCGGCAACTGGATGCCCACCACCGAGAACGACATCAAGCCCTACCGCGACGCCGGTACCGTGGAAACCGTGCGCGCCAACCTGCACGGCGCCAAATACACCCTGGCGGTGCCCGATTACGTGTACGACGCCGGGCTGCATGACTTTGCCGACATCGCCAAATTCAAGGACAAACTCAACGGCCAACTCTACGGCATCGAACCGGGCAACGACGGCAACCGGCTGATCCAGAGCATGATCGACAAAAACGCCTTCGGCCTGAAGGATTTCAAGATGGTCGAGTCCAGCGAAGCGGCCATGCTCTCGCAACTCAAACGCGCCACGCGCAAGAATGAATGGATGGTGTTCCTCGGCTGGGAACCGCACCCCATGAACACTCGCAACAACATGAAGTACCTCAGCGGCGGCGACGAGTACTTCGGCCCGAACTTCGGCCAGGCCACGGTCTACACCAACGTGCGCAAGGACTACCTCAAGGAATGCAGCAACGTCGGCAAGCTGTTGCAGAACATGGAGTTCACCCTGGCCATGGAGAACCAGTTGATGGACGCGGTGTTGAACCAGAACCAGAAGCCACGGGCGGCGGCCAAGGCGTGGTTGAAGGCTAATCCGGCGGTGCTGGAGGCTTGGCTAACAGGGGTTAGCAGCCGGGATGGCAAGGATGGGTTGGCGATGGCGAATGCGCGGTTGGCGAGCCAATAACTGACAACACACATCCCCTGTGGGAGCGAGCCTGCTCGCGAAAGCGGCGTGTCAGACAACAATGATGTTGAATGACAGACAGCATTCGCGAGCAGGCTCGCTCCCACAGTGGTTTTTCAATCAATTCAAAACCTGATCACCTCAGCCACCACCTGACGACCGGCAGCAAAAATAAATTGCGACTAAATATGACATGCGTCATATTACGTACGTAATTAAATGCCGTTTCCTACAGGTAATCCTCCATGACCAGCATGCCCCCCGTTGAGCCTGACCTGGCTGTCCCGGTGACCACCCCCAAGCCTCCCCTGCTCAAGCGCCTGCTTCTGCCAACCGTCGGCATCGCCGCGCTGGTGCTGGCCGGTGTGTATGCCACGCATTGGTGGACCACGGGCCGTTTCATCGAGGAAACCGACGATGCCTACATCGGTGGCGACGTAACGGTGATCGGGTCCAAGGTCGCCGGTTATATCGACGAAGTGCTGGTGACCGACAACCAGAAGGTCAAGGCCGGCGATGTGTTGATCCGCCTCGACTCCCGGGATTACCGCGCCAACCTGGCCAAGGCCGACGGTGCGGTGGCGGCGGAAGAAGCCCTGCTCGCCAATCTCGATGCCACCGAACAACTGCAACAGGCCGTCATCGGCCAGGCCCGCGCCGGTATCGATGCCACGGGCGCTGAAACCGCCCGTTCCCGGGATGACGATGCCCGCTACAAAAAACTGGTCGCCACCAACGCCGTCTCCGTGGAAGCCGCCCAACGGGCCAACGCCACGTTCAAGACCGCACAGGCGCAAAGCAGCCGCGCCCAGGCTGAATTGCTGGCGGCGCAGCGGCAGTTGAACGTGATTGCCACCCAGAAACAGCAAGCCCGCGCCGCTTTGATTCAAGCCAAGGCCGAGCGCGATCTGGCGCAGTTGAACGTCGGCTATACCGAACTGCGGGCACCGGTGGATGGGGTGATCGGCAATCGCCGGGCGCGGGTTGGCGCTTACGCCCAGGCAGGCTCGCAACTGCTGTCGGTGGTGCCGGCCAGCGGGTTATGGGTCGATGCCAACTTCAAGGAAGACCAACTGGCGCGCATGGTGCCGGGGCAACGCGTGGTGATTCATGCCGACGTGCTCTCGGGGCAGGTATTCCACGGTCATCTCGACAGCCTCGCCCCGGCCAGCGGTTCACAGTTCAGCGTCCTGCCACCGGAAAACGCCACGGGTAACTTCACCAAGATCGTGCAACGGGTGCCGGTGCGGATCCATCTCGATCCCGCCGACAGCGTCCTCGGTCACCTGCGTCCCGGCCTGTCGGTGACCGCTGAAGTGGACACGCGCAAAGAGCCTGAAGCGCCAGCCGTGGCCAGCGCGCCATGAGCCGCGCCCTCGCCGCCCCGGCGCAACCGTTCGATGCCGCGAACATGGCCACGGCGACCAAGGTGTTCGCCTTCGCCAGCATGTGCATCGGCATGTTCATTGCGCTGCTGGATATCCAGATCGTCTCGGCCTCGCTGCGTGACATTGGCGGCGGGCTGTCGGCCGGCACCGACGAAACCGCCTGGGTGCAAACCAGTTACCTGATCGCCGAAATCATCGTGATCCCGCTGTCTGGCTGGTTGTCGCGGGTGTTCTCCACGCGCTGGCTGTTTTGCGCATCCGCCGTGGGCTTCACCCTGACGAGCCTGCTCTGCGGCATCGCCTGGAACATCCAGAGCATGATCGCCTTCCGCGCCCTGCAAGGGTTTCTCGGGGGTTCGATGATTCCGCTGGTGTTCACCACCGCGTTCTTTTTCTTCACCGGCAAACAACGGGTGATTGCCGCCGCCACCATCGGTGCAGTGGCTTCGCTGGCCCCGACCCTGGGCCCGGTGATCGGTGGCTGGATCACCGATGTCTCCTCTTGGCACTGGCTGTTCTACATCAATCTGGTGCCGGGGATTTTCGTTGCCGTGGTGGTGCCGATGCTGGTGAAGATCGACCAGCCGGAACTCTCGCTGCTCAAGGGCGCCGACTATATAAGCATGGTGTTTCTGGCGCTGTTCCTCGGCTGCCTGGAATACACCCTCGAAGAAGGCCCGCGCTGGAACTGGTTCAGTGACAGCACCATCCTGACCACCGCGTGGATCAGCGGCCTGTCCGGCCTGGCCTTCATTGGCCGGACCCTGCACGTCGCCAACCCGATCGTCGATTTGCGTGCCTTGAAGGATCGCAATTTCGCCCTGGGTTGTTTCTTCTCGTTCGTCACCGGGATCGGCCTGTTCGCCACCATTTACCTGACGCCGCTGTTTCTCGGCCGGGTGCGTGGCTATGGCGCGCTGGACATTGGTCTGGCGGTTTTCTCCACCGGCGTGTTCCAGATCATGGCGATTCCGCTGTATGCCTTTCTGGCCAACCGCATCGATCTGCGCTGGATCATGATGACCGGCCTTGGCCTGTTCGCCTTGTCGATGTGGGATTTCAGCCCGATTACCCATGACTGGGGCGCGAAGGAATTGATGCTGCCGCAAGCCTTTCGCGGGATTGCGCAGCAATTGGCCGTACCGCCCGCCGTGACCTTGACTCTGGGCGGGCTGGCGCCGGCACGGCTCAAACATGCGTCGGGCTTGTTCAACCTGATGCGCAACCTGGGCGGCGCCATTGGCATCGCCGCCTGCGCGACCATCCTCAATGACCGCACCAACCTGCACTTCACCCGATTGGCAGAGAACCTCAACAGCACCAACGAGGCCCTCAATCAGTGGCTGTCCCAGGTCGGCAACAACTTCGCCGCCCTGGGCCAGAGCGGCGATGTCGGGGTGACGGCGAGCCTGCATCAGCTCTGGCAGCTGACCTATCGCGAAGCGCAGACACAGACCTATGGCGACGCGTTCCTGATGATCATGGCCTGCTTCATCGTCGCCACGGCGATGGTGCCCTTGATGCGCAAGGTGCAACCACCGGCCGCGCCGAGTGCCGATGCCCATTGAGGCCAGACCTGGATCCCTGCCCCCTCCTCCTGTGGGAGCGAGCCTGCTCGCGAAGGCGTCGGTACATTCAACATCAATGTGACT
>NZ_JABFMU010000065.1:25496-34462 GCF_013359695.1 Pseudomonas sp. C2B4 | reverse complement strand
AGTCAGTACATGTGCTGAATGACACACCGCTTTCGCGAGCAGGCTCGCTCCCACAGTTGGATTTTTGTCAGGCGCAGGATGGGTGTGTACGTATCCGTTATTGCGGTAACGGCCACTGACGGCTCTGCTTTTGCAGTCACCGAGGGGGCCTGACGACCGACCTGGCTTTTGCAGATATACCCCATCCCCTGTGGTAGCGAGCAGGCCCGCTCCCACCGTTCCCCCTGAAATTGGGTGAGAACTTTCCCCGCTAGCGGGTGCCATTCCCCAGTCTTTATTCCCGGTCATGGCACATTGATGTTGATAAGCCATTGTTTTATTGGGTTTAACACTTTCGTATAAAACAGTTACAAATCTGGCGAGGCATTTGCAAAGGCACCATCACCCCCTTCACGCATACGAGGCGGCTGGTGATGGACAGAAAAGCGCGGTATCCCTTCAAGTGGTTGTTGACGCCGTTGAGCGTTGCTTTATCGATGACATTAAGCACAGGGATGCTGCGCGCCAGCCCGATCGACGATGAGCGACAGCCAGAGCCGTCCGATCCCTCGGCTTACTACGACGAGCCGGCCGACAAGGCCGGCGCCTTGAATGCCATCCTGACCATGCCCGAGGCCAACGAAGATTCCTTCGACTTGCCCGATGGCGTCAAAGGCACCCGCGACACTGAGCGTGTGGAAAACCAGCTGCCGCCGTCGCAGCAGACCAGTTTCAACTACCCCACCAATGGCAAGCCGAGCCCGCTATTCGGGGCTCAGCCATTCACCCAGCAAATGATGCTGTTTGAAGAGTTCGGACCGGAAAAGCTCGACCCCACCACGCCGGCCGCGCAACTTCCGTTTCCACCGCCAGGCATCGGTCCGTTGCCGGCCCAGGACCCCAACAGCGCTGCTCGCAGTGCACCGCCGGGCCTGGCCCTCGATACTTTTCTGCGTCAACCGGGGCTGACGCCGTTTCCCGGCCAATACTCCAACACCGTCGATCGCAACCCGTGGCAGGCGCAGATCGAATACTTCCTCAACCGCCATATCGGTTCGTCGGCCGAAGGTCGTCCGCCAGGAAAGGGCTGGTCCCATCAGCGCTGGAACGAGTTCTACCCGCAGAACGCCTACAAGACCGTGCAAACCGGCATTCGGACTAACGGAGGCCTGCGTGACGATCGGCAAATGCACCATTACGCCATGGGTGAGTTCGGCCCCGGAGGCCTCTATCACAACGTTGCTGGCATACCGGCAACGGACGGCACCGCCAAGGGCATCGAGCCGCGTCTGCATCCGCTCATGCCGGTGCAGAACCACAACTCGGTGTGGACTTTCGACGGCACGCTGCCGCCCAAACTCTTGATGGTGCGATACGGTCAACCGGTGCTGATGCGCCATTACAACGGCTTGCCCATCGACCCGTCGGCCAACATGGGTTTCGGCCTGCACACCATCAGCACCCATGAACACAACGGCCACGCACCGGCGGAAAGCGACGGCTATGCCAACGCGTTTTTCTTCCCCGGGCAGTATTACGACTATCGCTGGCCGATCCAGTTGGCCGGTTACGACAGCATCAACACCAAGGCGGAAGATCCGCGCGCGGCATTCCCGTGTTCGCCGGGCGAAACCCTGTGGACCAACGACATGAGCCCGGGCCTGAAGACTTGCGACCATGGCACGATCAAGATTCGCGGCGACTGGCGCGAAACCATGAGCACCCACTGGTTCCACGACCACATGCTCGATTTCACCGCGCAGAACGTCTACAAGGGCAACGCGGCGATGATGAACTACTACAGCGCCCTGGACCGCGGTAACGAGTCGGTGAACGACGGCGTCAACCTGCGTTTCCCCAGCGGCAGCGCCATGCCTTGGGGTAACCGTGACTACGACGTCAACCTGGTGTTTGCCGACAAGGCCTGGGATCAGAACGGTCAGTTGTGGTTCAACCCGTTCAACACCGACGGCTTCCTCGGTGACCAGGTGGTGGTCAACTGGGGCTGGAAACCGACGCTGGATGTGCGCGCCCGCAGCTATCGGTTCCGCATGCTCAACGGTTCGGTGTCGCGTTACTTCAAACTGGCGCTCGTGCGGGAAATCAAGGGCACCAGTGGCGAATTCCAGGGGCCCAAAGGCTCGGGTGTGTCCTATGCCCGGGTGCCGTTCCACATGATCGCAAACGACGGCAACATCATGGAGCATGCCGTGCCGTTCGACGGCACCATGGATCTGGACGCCGATGGCGACAAACAGAACCACAACGCCATCCTGCCGACCCAGGGCATCGCCGAGCGTTTCGACATCATCGTCAACTTCGCGAAAAGCGGCATCAAGCCAGGGGACAAGGTCTTCTTCGTCAACCTGCTGGCCCATGACGACGGCAAAGGCCCGAAAGAGCCGATTGCCCTGGCCGACGTGCTGTCCGAGAACTACAAGGCTGTGATCAAGCAAACGAGCAAAGGACCGCAGTGGGACAAGGGCGACCCGGCGGTGGGCAAGGTGTTGCAACTCAACGTCAAGGCCTACACCGGTCAGGACCTGGCCATGGACCCCGCCGCCTACGAGCCGGCCAAACCGGGCAAGGCGGAAGGCCTGGTGATGATCCCGCTGAAAATCCATCGCGACAACGCCGCCGACAAGGCACTGCTGGCCAATGCCCGTCACCGCACCTTCACCTTCGGCCGTTCCGACGGCACGGATGAAGCACCCTGGACGGTCAAGACCGATGGCGGCTTCGGCTACCACATGGACCCTCGTCGCCTGAACGCGTCCACCCAGCTGAAAACAGGCCCTACCGATGCCGGCACCAGCGGTTTCGGCACCCTGGAGGTTTGGAACATCAAGGCGGGCGGCACGGGCTGGAGTCACCCGGTGCATGTGCACTTCGAGGAAGGGATCATCCTCAGCCGCGGCGGCAAGGCGCCACCGGAATGGGAAAAGTGGGCGCGCAAGGACGTGTACCGCATCGGATCGGAAAAGGACGGGCTGGACAGCGTGGAAATGGCGATCAACTTCCGCGAGTTCGCCGGGACCTACATGGAGCACTGTCACAACACCCAGCATGAGGACAACTCGATGCTGCTGCGTTGGGACCTTGAGAAGCCCGGTCAATTCCAGTTGATGCCGACACCGCTGCCAAGCTGGGATGGTGTGCGCTACGTGAACTCTGCCGCACTGCCAACCTTCCGCAGCGGCGACGGCATGGGCCCACAAGTGACGGTCAAAAAATAAATCGAGAGGGTGTCGACATGAAGTTGCATACACCGCGTTCACGTGCCTTGCTCATGCATCTGGTGCTGCTGTTGGCCACCGGCTTGCTGGTCAGCCAACTGCTGGTCGCCAACCAGGCGCCGTCGACACCCGCTCCCTTACCGACCGCCGCACCGGCCGAAACCGCCGTGGTCGACTCCGCCACCCCCTGGGGCGCCGACTACTTCCCCAACACCCTGCTGACCGACCAGAACGGTCGGCAGGTGCGTTTTTTCGATGACCTGATCAAGGGCAAGGTGGTGGTGATCAATTTCATCTTCACCTCGTGCAGCGACTCTTGCCCGCTGGAAACCGCGCGTTTGCGCCAGGTGCAGAAACTGCTCGGCGACCGGGTCGGCAAGGACATCTTCTTCTACTCCATCAGCATCGATCCCTTGAGCGACACCCCCGAGGTGCTCAAGGCCTATGCGCAACGCTTTCAGGTCGGGCCCGGCTGGCAGTTCCTCACCGGGGAATTCGCCGATGTCACCGAGTTGCGGCAAAAACTCGGGTTGTTCATTGACGGCGTCGACAATGGACGCAGCAAGGACCACAACCTGAGCCTGATCGTCGGCAACCAGGAAACCGGTCGCTGGATGAAGGCTTCGCCTTTCGAGAACCCGTGGATACTCGCCGACCAGTTGGCCAACACCTTGCATAACTGGAAGGAACGGAGCATTGCGCAGAGCTACGACAAGGCCCCGGAAATACGTCCGCCGAGCAATGGCGAAGAACTGTTCCGTACCCGTTGCGCCTCGTGCCATAGCCTCGGCCCGACGGACGGACAGGGCATCGGCCTGCGCAGCATCGGCCCGGACCTGATCGGCGTGACTCGACAACGCGATCCAGCCTGGCTCAACCGCTGGATCCGTGAGCCGGATCGCATGCTCGCGGAAAAAGACCCGCTCGCGATGGAGCTGTACGAACGCTTCAACAGGATTCCGATGCCCAACCTGCGCATGGATGAGCGTTCGGCCCAGTCGATCATCGCGTTTCTGGAAGAGGAAACCGATCGCCAGCATCCACCGGCGACCCCACTGGCTGCCAGCGAAGAGCCCGAACACCATCATGCCGTCGCAGGGCCTGACAAGGTTCAGGAACAGACCCAGGTGCAATAGTGGCGAAATAACACTTGCTCGACCGTCGGTCGCGATCAATGCCACCTACACTGATCCAGAGCACGACAGAAGTGGCTTGATCACAGCAACCAGGACACATGAATGCAGATGCTGGAAGAACAAAAAAAACCTGCGCCGACTCCACCGGCAACAGCAAGCAAGGATTGGCGACCGCCGTTCAATTTGGTGCGTTGGTTTTCCCTGGCGAGTTTTTTCATCATCGCCGCCGTGGCACTGGGGCTGGGTTACATCTCCACGCGTTTCGTGGTGGAAGAGAGCATTGAGCGCGATTCGATGCTGACCGCGCAATTCATTCAGGCCATTGGCGATGCCGAGATTCGGCACGCCTCCATTCAGCCGAACAGAACCATGGGTGAAATGCTCGACCCGCGTGAGGACAACGCCTATCCCGATGTGAATCCGGCGACCCGTGCGAGTGCGCGCATCGAGTTTCTCGATCATGTGGAGCATCTGCCGGACATTCTGCTGGCCACGGTGTACGCCCTCGACCGTACGGTGGTCTGGTCGACCAACCCGGAGCTGATCGGCGCGCGCATCGAGGGTGACGATGAGCTGGACGAGTCCTTCGAAATGAAGGAAGCGGTGTCGACCAGCTACCACGAAATCGATGAAGAAAAACCCGAACAACGTTTGCTGCGTGAACCGCAATACCTGTTCATCGAGAACTACATCCCGATGTTCAACGCCGACAAAAGCAAAGTGATTGCCATGGTGGAAATCTACAAGGAACCGGTGGACCTGGTGGAACGCATCCAGCGCGGGTTCAAGGCGATCTGGCTGGCGACGCTGCTCGGTGGCGCGGCGATTTACCTGGGGTTGTTCTGGATCGTGCGACGCGCGGCCATGCTGCTGCAGAGTCAGCAGAAGCAACTGGTGGCCAACGAAACCTTTGTTGCCTTGGGCGAGATGTCCTCGGCGGTGGCCCACAGCCTGCGCAATCCGCTGGCGAACATCCGTTCCAGCGCTGAACTGGCCCAGGAAATCGGCAGCCAGGGCGCGCAGAAAAACATCGGCGACATCATCGGCCAGGTCGATCGCATGTCGCGCTGGGTGCGTGAGTTGCTGGTGTCGTTGCGGCCGATGAATGACGATCATGAAAACGTCGACCTGGTGCTGACCATCGACGACGCCCTGGGTGCCTTCGAGCCGTTGATCAAGCGTTCGAACGTCGAGGTGCGCTTCACCCCCAAAAGCGTGCCACCGGTCGTCAGCCAACAGGTGCTGCTTACACAAATACTCAATAGCCTGTTTGCCAACGCCCTGGAAGCCATGCCCACCGGTGGCGTGTTGAGTATCGACATTGAAACACCGGTATCCGGGCAGGTGAGCATGATTCTCAATGACACCGGCAAGGGCATGACCAAACAGCAACAGCAGATGGTCTTCAAGCCGTTTTTCACCACCAAACAAGGCGGGCTGGGCGTGGGGCTGGCGCTGGTCAAAAGAATAATGGAGCGTTTCGAAGGCTCGGTCCAACTGACCAGCCAGGAGCAGGAAGGAACCCGCGTTTGTCTGAATTTTAAAGTGGCAACGGGAGGGGAATATGGAACACAGCATACTGCTGGTCGAGGATGATGAACTCCTCGCCGAGAATATTCAGACGTACCTGGAGCGCAA
This sequence comes from Pseudomonas sp. C2B4, assembly GCF_013359695.1. Taxonomy (GTDB): domain Bacteria; phylum Pseudomonadota; class Gammaproteobacteria; order Pseudomonadales; family Pseudomonadaceae; genus Aquipseudomonas. The sequence goes on along the minus strand of NZ_JABFMU010000065.1, from coordinate 28,473 downwards.
GGACTTCGAGGTGACCGTCTGCCACTCGGCTGAAGACGCACTGGATCAATTGAAGACTTTCGTTCCCGATGTGGTGCTGACCGACAACTCGTTGCCCGGTATGAGCGGGCATGATCTGATCCAGAAGCTGCGCATCAGCACGCCGGACCTGAAAGTGATCATGATGACCGGCTACGGCAACGTCGAGGATGCCGTGGTGGCGATGAAGGAAGGCGCGTTCCACTACGTGACCAAACCGGTGGCGCTGCCGGAGCTCAAGCTGCTGCTGGACAAGGCCCTGGCCACCGAGCGGATGGAGCGCACGCTGTCGTTCTATCAGGAACGCGAGGCGCAGAAGTCCGGGGTGCAGGCGCTGATTGGCGAATCGGCGCCGATGATTTACCTCAAGGGCACCATCTCGCAGTTGCTCGATGCCGAGCGCCGGATGGCCAACACCGACCTTCCCCCCGTGCTCGTGGAAGGCGAAACCGGCACCGGCAAGGAACTGGTGGCCCGCGCCCTGCATTTCGACGGCCCGCGCGCCAAGGGGCCATTCATTGAATTCAACTGCGCCTCGATTCCGGCCAACCTGGTGGAATCGGAACTCTTCGGTCACGAGAAGGGCGCCTTTACCGACGCCAAGGATCGTCGGGTCGGGCTGGTGGAAGCAGCCGATGGCGGGACGCTGTTTCTCGACGAAATCGGTGAAATGGATCTGCTGTTGCAAGCCAAGCTGCTGAAACTGCTGGAGGATCGGACGATTCGCCGGGTCGGGGCGGTCAAGGAGCGCAAGGTCGATCTGCGGGTGATCAGCGCCACCAACTGCAACCTCGAACAAATGGTCCAGCAGGGCAAGTTCCGCCGCGACCTGTTTTTCCGCTTGCGCATCATCTCGATCAAGGTGCCGCGCCTGTATGCCCGCGGTGAAGATATCCTGCTGCTGGCCCGGCACTTCCTGGCGGCACACGGCAAACGCTATGGCAAACCGCACCTGCGCTTCAGCGATCAGGCCGAAGAGTTGCTGCTCAATTACAGCTGGCCAGGCAATGTGCGCGAGTTGCGCAACATGCTGGAGCAGACCGTGCTGCTGGCGCAAAGCGACATCATCGCCGCGCATCAGCTCAACGTCTGCATGAGCCTGGTGGACGAGCCGCCACTGTTTCAGCACGAAATTCCTGCCAGCGAACCGCGTGCGGCCTACAACGGCACCGAATCGATGAATCTGCCGGAAGTTGAACGCGACATGGTGCGCAAGATGCTCGACAAGACCGACTGGAACGTCACCAAGTCCGCACGCTTGCTGGGCCTGAGCCGCGACATGCTGCGCTACCGGATTGAAAAACTCGGCCTTGCACGGCCGGACAAACGGCAGTGGTAATTGTTTCAGGAGCGAGCTTGCTCGCGATGAACGTTCGGGCGACGCGGGCAGCCGGGCAGGGCGCGTTATCGTTGACCACCATCGCGAGCAAGCTCGCTCCTACAAGGCCGGTCCTGGAGTGCTCAGGCAGGCCAGCATGCACGTCGGGTCGATGATTTCCTGGTTCACGTAGACGCCACGCTCCGAATCGTAGGTGCGAATGAACACACGCACGGTGGCATCGGCCACCGTCGGCAACTGGGAATCGTAAAACACGTGCTCGCTGGAGACCGGGGTAAACGTCTGCGGCGATGTCGGGATGTACGAGCCCGGCGGTACGGTGCTCAATGAGGGAGGAGCGGGGTGGGCGAAGGGTTGGTCGGCCCCGTAATAGTTGAATTCACTGCTCGACTGCTCGGTTTGCATCGGGCTGTCGTCCGCTTGCGCACAGGCGGCGGTCAGGCAAAGGGCAAGCAACAGCGTCTGTTCGATCGTGTTCATGGCAACACCTGTGGCATCGGTTTTCGCGCGAATCCCCAAGGTGAATAACTATAGCGCTCTCTGTGGGAGCGAGCCTGTGGCGAGGGGATTTATCCCCGTTGGGCTGCGCAGCGGCCCTAAATCCTGCCATCGCAGTCTTTCAGGCAGAGCGTGTGTGAAGGCTTAACGACTGCTGCGCAGCCCAACGGGGATAAATCCCCTCGCCACAGGGCTGCTACAGTCGTGGGTCAAACCTTCGACTTGGACGCGTGCAATGGAAATGCCGACAAAAGAAAACGCCATCGCCAGTAATCGCGAGGCCTGGAACGACTCCGCTCGCCATCACAAAGACAGCCCTGAATGGCCCGTTCTCTGGAACGCTGTGGCCCGCGCGGATTTTTCCTGCCTGGATGACACCTTGACCGCTGTGCTGGCCGAGGTCGGGGTCGAGGGCAAGGAGGTGGTGCAACTGGGCTGCAACAATGGCCGCGAAAGTCTTTCCCTGTTCGCCCTGGGCGCCCGGCAGGTGGTCGGTGTCGATCAGTCCCTGGCGTTTCTCGATCAGGCGCGGGAGCTGGCCTCACGCTCGCCCCATGGGCCCGAATTCATCGAGGCCGACTTTCACCGTTTGCCACTTGAGTTGCAGGGACGCTTCGACCTGGCGTTGATCACCATAGGGGTGATGAACTGGATGCCGGATATCGGCGAATTCTTCCGTCATGTCGCGCAAACGCTGAGGCCGGGCGGGGCGCTGGTGGTGTACGAAACCCATCCGTTCCTGGAAATGTTCGACCCCGAATCCACCGACCCCTTCGCCTTGGCCAGTTCGTATTTTCGCCGCGAGCCTTTCGTGCAGACCGAGCCGATCGTCTACGAAGGCAAGGTCGAACAACAGGCTGCGCCGTCGTACTGGTTCGTCCATACCTTGGGCGCCATCTTCAATGGCGCCATTGCCGCGGGGTTGAACATCCGCGATTTCAAGGAATACCCGCACTCCAACCGCGAGGAACTGTACGACCGCTATGAACGGCGCGAGGCGCAGTTGCCGATGTGCTTTACGTTGGTCGCGCAGAAGGGCTGATTGACGGGGTGCTCCGACTGACGCCTTCGCGAGCAGGCTCGCTCCCACATTTTTGATCAGGTCGAACACAAATCCTGTGT
>NZ_JABFMU010000065.1:0-25398 GCF_013359695.1 Pseudomonas sp. C2B4 | reverse complement strand
CAACACAAATCCTGTGTACGACGAAAATCCACTGTGGGAGCGGGCTTGCCCGCGAATGAAGCGACTCGGTCTATCAGGTACAACCCTGGATCAAGCCTGTGCCGCCGCCGTCACCACCGGCCGTCCCGGTTTGCGCAGCGGATCGAGGCGTGAGCCGGTGTAGCGGGTTTCGCGGAAGAAGCGCCAGCGGCCGAACAGCCCGTAGACGTGAGTGACGCGGCCTTGTTCGTGATAGCCCATGCGGATGTGCAGCTTCAGGGCCGGGATGTTGTGGGTTTCGCAGACGTCCACCACCTTGTTGCAGCCTTGGGCCGCCATGGCTTCCCACAAGGCGACCTGCACGTCCACCGACAGGCTGCTGCCGAAGTAGGCACGGATCATTTCACCGCCGAATTCGAAGAACTCGCCGGGTTTGACCGGGAACCAGCAGCCGTAATAGTGACGGTCGTGGTAATCGCGGGTGCTGCCCCAGATGAACCCGATCGCATCTCCGTTTTCGTCCAGGTACATGTGCCCGGTGTGACCTTCGGCAGCCAGTTCGGCCATGGTCTGTACGCGGTCACCGAAGTGTTTGGCGAACGCCGTGGCGTTTTCCGGGGTGATGTCCACCTTGCGCACGCCGGAGTACGGACGCAGCTTGTGCGGCGGTACGGGGCTGACCAGATCACGCTCCATCCACAGCAACTCCCAATGGAAAAACACATAGCGTTTCCACAGTGTGCCGAACGTGCGGCTCAGGCCTTTTTGTTTGATGCGTTCGCGGAGTTTGTCGATCAGGCTCATGAAGCCCTCCTTGGCCGGGATTGGCCGTGCTGGGGTGAAGGTACTGTTGGGTATAGATCACGCTGGACGTGGCATGCAGGCGCCTTTGCAGGCAATTTGTTTCAATATATGTAACATCCTTGACACACTTTTCAGGCGTCAAAAAGCCGCGCTCCGGGACGATCCGGAGGGGCTTTTCGAATGGACGATTCGGGGCCAGAACGGTTATTCCATCACCGTCTCTGCACGGCGATTGAACGCACCGCCAACAGCGCTGTACGCGACCCTTGGCACACCCGGCAAGCGATGCTCCAGCAGCGCGCTGAGCGACTCCCCCTGATTCAGGTAGGCATCGCCAAAATCGGCGCCTAGCTGATTGGGGTGGGCGACGATCTCCAGCAGGCCGTCGCTGGGCGGCGCGGCGTTGCGCAAATCCACCGGGGTGCACACGTAGTCAGCGGTGGCACCGGCCAGGCTGTTCAAGCGATGGTTGAGCAGTTCCTTGAACAGGCGCTTGGGCAGGCTCAGGTTCTGCCCCAGATTGCGCGCCAGCCTTACGGGAATGCCCTGGCGGGCGGCGAAGCGCGCGACGATCTCGCCGATGGGCCAGATGTTGTGCACGTGTTGATGGGAGTCCAGATGGCTGGGGCGCACGCCGTTATCCACGCAGCGTTGCCATTGGGCCTCCAGCTCTTCCTCCACCGCGAGGCGATCCTGGCGACCGAGCCAGAGGCGGGTGCGGGACAGGTTGAGGTCGAACACGCCGGCACTGTCGCAGAAGGTGCGACGCGTGAGGATGCGCCGGCTCAACGGGCGACCGTAGGTGAGGTTGAAGTGCAGGCCGATGCGCCCCGCCAGCAGCGGATGCTGGGCCAGGGCACAGGCCGCTTCGAAGGCTGGCATGTTGGCCATGGCGGTGGCGGAACTGATGATCCCGGCCTGGAAAGCCCCCAGAATCACCGCGTTTTCGCAGGCGCTGAGGCCGAAATCGTCAGCGTTGACTATGACTTGGTGTGGCATGTTCGCCCTCCATGAGTTTGTCGGCGGGTGCTGCCGCCTTGATCACCGTGGCCGCGACGGGCGCAGGGGTGCTGGCCTTTGCCGCACGCCTGGCCCGCCATTGTTGCAACAATGGTTTGCAGCGCTGCCAGAACCGCAGGGCAAGCCCCAGGGCCAGGCCGCTTGGGCGCCAGGAGTAGAAGCTCCAGCGCCAGTGTTCCATGTGCCCGGTCATGCGTTCATGCAGTTGATGGCTGGAGTTTTCCAGGCTTACCCGCGACGCATCGATCCAGCGCCAGTTGTCGTCCAGACCCCAGCGAATCCATTCTTCGAGCAGCACCCGGCCGCTGCCAAGGTCGGCGTATTGCGGCAGGAACGCAAGGTTGTAATCGTAGAGCCGGCCTTGTTCCAGCAAGCCCAGGCGATAGCTGATGCAGCGTCCGTCCAGTTCCAGCACCACCACGCGTACCAGGCCTTGGGCGGCGAGTGCGGTGAAGGCCTGGTTCATCCATTGGCGGCGGCGCTCGTCGGCAAAAATGCCGACGCCTTCATCGCCTTTCCAGCTCACCGCTTCGACTTCGCTGATGGCTTCGAGCAACGGACCCATGGTCGTGGCGTCGGGAGTGATACGCCGCACCTGGGCACCACAGGCAGCAATGCGTTTGCGTGCCCGGCGCAGTTTGTAGCGCGGATCCCCGGAGACCTCCTGGCGATCGGCCTCGCTGATCACGTGCACTGGCGCGCGACAGCCGAGGCGGCGTTCAGCGGTGGAGCTGCGGCTCATCCATTCGGTCAGCGCGGTTGCGTCATCGACCGGTTCGCATAATTCGTTGAGTTGCAGCAACGCATGGGGCAGTCGACGGCGAATCTCGATCAATGCCCGGCGCATGCCCTCGGCGTCCAGGCAGGCGAGCAACGCGAGGCGGTCGGCGAGGGGATAGCCCAGGTGATGCAGCACCCGAAACGGCAGCCCGCCAAACCGTTCGACGGACGCCACCAGGGGCAGGCACAGGACCAGCTCCTGACCCTGCCAGCCGAGCAGAACGTGCAAGCGTTCGCCGGCCATCAGAGCCTGTTCCGACGCAGACATCCAGGCCAGCGCGTTGAACGGCGTGTGGTCCATCACTCGCAGTCGCAGCGCTTCATAAGCCGCTGCGGGGAAGTCTGCGGCGCACAGCGAAGTACGCCATTCCAATCGCACTGTCATAGGCTCATGCCACCGAAGCTTCTGCAGATGAACGTTCCGGTTTGCGCAAGGCGTCCAGGCGCGAGCCGGTGTAGCGGGTTTCACGGAAAAAGCGCCAGCGGCCAAACAATTCATACACGTTCATGATGCGTCCCTGTTCCTTGTACCCGGTGCGAATGTGCAATTTCAGGGCCGGGACGTTGTGCCACTCGCACACATCCACCACCTTGTTGCAGCCCTGGGCGAGCATGGCTTTCCACAGCTCCGTCTGCAGGTCCATCGACAGCTTCGTACCCCAATAGCCCCGACTCAGTTCGCCACCGAATTCGAAGAACTCGCCTTCATTCACCGGGAACCAGCAGCCGTAGTAATGGCGGTCGTGATAGTCGCGGGCGGCGCCCCAGATGAACGCCACGGCGTCACCGTTTTCGTCCAGGTGCATCTGCCCGGTGTGACCTTCGGCGGCGAGTTCGGCCATGGTGCCCACGCGGTCGCCGAAGTGGCGGGCGAAGGCGCCCGTGTTGTGCGGGGTAATGGCGACGACCTGCAACGGCGGGTAGGGCTTGAGCTTATGCGGCGGGATCGGACTGACCAGATCGCGTTCCATCCAGATCAGTTCCTCGTGGGAAAACACGTAGTGTTTCCAGGCTTTTTTAAGGGTGGTCTTCAAGCCCTTTTGTTTGATGTGTTGGCTGATTTTCTGCAAAACACTCATGGTGTTGGCTCCTGGCGGGTTGTCCCGCAAGTGGAGTGATCCAGCGCGCGGCGAATGGGCTGCGCGGCCAAGCAGTAGAGCGGCGGTCACGAGACGCTCCAGGTCAGGGCGAAGAGGGTTTGCCCTGGCAGCTCGAAGCTCAAGCGACCGTCGTTGCAGGTCAATGGAGCGTCGCGGCTGCGGTTGTCGGCGCCGAAATAGCGCAGTGATCCATTGGCCAGCGGGCAATGCGCCCCGGCCAGGTCGACACGCTGCAATCGCGAACCTTTGTTGACCCCCAGCAGGGTGCGCTTGGCGTCGTCGGCCATGGCCAGCACGTCGACTTCAAACGCATCGTTTTCCAGGTACAGCACACTGTGCAGCCAATGCTGCTGGATGAACTGCTGGGCCAGGCCCACTGGCTTGAGTTCGAAACGGTCCTCGCCCTGCACACGCAGCATGCCCTTGGGGTACTCGGGCTCGTCGGCGGCCTGGAACCAGTTGAGCATTTCCAGCAAGCCGTCCTGGGCCGAATTGATCACCACCGAGGCCCACCACAGCGAGGCGAAGTGGGTTTCCTGATCGTAAGGGCTGAGGCTGGAACCGCTGGACATGTTGGTCTGGTCCAGCAACAAGGCCTTGCGCGGCCGCCCCTGGCTGTCGAGCCCCACGAGGTCGGCGGCGCGGCGCACGCTGTCGCGATAGACCCGGGTTGCCAACAGATCGCGGACCATCCATTCGTGCCAGGCCAGCGCATCGATCTTGTCGCCGGATTCGGCCAGCAAGCGTTTGGCCCAGTCGAGTCCGCGCTTGTCGGCGGCGTTGTCGGCGAACGGACCGTTGATCAGCCGCGAGCTGGCGGGCATGGCGATGCGCACGCCCGCCTTGGCGTTGTCGGGGTTGCTGCGCACCTGCCGGGCCATGCTGTTGAAAATGCTCTGGTAGCTGGCGTAGTCCCGATAGTTGAGGTTCGGCTCGTCGGCAAAACCGATGTAATGGGTGCCTTTGCCGCCCAAGGCACGGGTGGCGGCGAGCCAGGCGTCGAGGCCGGCGTTGCTCATGGTGTCGGCGCGCAAATCGGCCTGGCGCTGGCTGCCGGCGAGCAGGGTGATGTCCTGGGTGATGCCGAAACGCTCCTGGTACAACTGGCGGAACGCGTCTTCGTAGTGCGGCTGTTTCGACAGGATGTCGACGAAACTGTAGTAAGCGCCCGCCTGTGGCTTGAGTGCATCGAGCACCGCGTAGCTCGCGGGCGGCGGCAGCACATAGGGCAGGGCGATGCCCAGGTTCGGTGTGTTGCCGAGGATCTTGTCGTGCAGGGTCAGGCGGGTCTGGCCATCGTCTTCACGCAGCGGTTTGAGCTGCTGCGCAGTCTGCGCAAACAGGTTGGCCGTGCCGTCGAGCCAGAACGCCACTTTGCCGCTGCCTTGCAGGCGCAGGCGCCAGACCTGGTCGGCGTTGGCCACGGGCAATGCGACCTGATCGAACTGCCAATACGCGCGATACGGCTTGAGCGCCAGTGACAACTGCTGGCCATCGCCGACGCGCTGGGCCTGCAAGGCACTGACGCCACCGTGGAACTTGCCGGCCAGCACCGCGTGTTCACCCGCCGCGACCTTGAAAAACAGCTCGTCGCCGTCGCGGGTTTCCGCGCTGAAGTGCACCTTGGCCGGGGCGAACAGCGCCACTGTGCCTTCGTCGTGCTCGACCTTGTAGCGGCGGAAGCTGTAGCCGGGAATCTCCAGGCGATAACTGGCGGCGCCCGGTGCCAATGGCCAACGCTGGCTGCCGCTGGATTCGCTGGCGGCAATGCTGCGTTCGCCCGCCAGCTTGCCCTGGCCGTCGAGCAGGTACAGGTGTTCTTCGTTGGCATCCGCCTGCCAGGCGGGCACCCAGCGCACGGTCACGGTGTCGGGACGATCCGCTTGCAGGTACAGACTGCCGTCGCGGATATCGGCCCAGCGCATCGGCCCGGCCCAAGCGGTGAACGCGTCGAGCGACAGGCCCAGGCTCACCGCCAGCGCGAAATGTTTCATGCCGACTTCCGTTGCGCTGACTTGCGTTGCAGGACCTGTAGCATCGGTGCCACGTCGCTGGGCAGGATGATCAGGGTTTGCCAGACCGGCACCTGGCTCAAGCGGCAATACAGCACCAGCAACGCCAGGGTCACGGCCAGATAAGCGATGGACGAAGCCGCCGCGGCACCGACGATGCCATAGCTCGGGATCAGCAACAGGTTCAGCGCGAGGTTGAGCAGGGCACCGAGGCCCATCAGCAACGAAATCGAACCGGGGCGGTTCTTGCCCAGCAGGTCCAGGCGCAGGATGCTCGCGTAGCACAACCCCAGCAGGCCCGGCAGTAGCGCCAGCAACGCCGGATACGCTGGCTGATAAGCGACGCCGAACAAGGTGACGATCAGCCATTCGCCGATCACCGCCATGGTCAGGCAGGCGCCGAGCATCACCGTCGCCGTCAGGCGCAGGGCCAGTGGCGTGACCTTTTCGATGCCTTCTTCCTGTTGCAGCAGGCGTTTCATCAAGGGCGTGGTCACGGCCTCCGGCACAATCAACAGCAACTCGGCGGCGGCGCTGGCCATGGCGTAGTGACCCAGCGCAGTGCTGCCGAGCAGAGCGCCGATAAACAGGTAGTCGGAGCGCAGGATCACTTGCTGGAACAGCAGGTCGGGGTGGCTGCGGGCGCTGTAGCGCAGCAGTTCGTTCTGACTGGCGCGGTCCCATTGCAGGGTCAGCGGTTGATTGCGTTTGAGCCACAACCAACCGACCAGCACCACCAGGCTGATGCCCGCCAGCCAACTGATCAGCGCGGCTTCCAGGGCAGCGCTTTTCCACATCCAGAACAACGCGAGAAACAGCAGCAGCGGGGCCAGCGACTCGATCAGCCGCAAGGCATTGAACGCCACCACGCCCCCCGAGGCGTTGTGCAACGTCAGCAAACCACTCTTGAGCACTGTCAGCGGCACCGCCAGCAACAGCAGCCAGGCCAGCAGGCCGAGTTGTGTGGTGATGTCCAGTTCACTGCCGAACTCGCGGGTCAGCGCCACCACCAGCAAGGTCAGCAAGCCGGCCAGCAGACAGCCGAACACCAGCACCTGACTGAGCAACAAGCCCATGGGCCGTTGCTTGGCCGCCTGATAACCCACCGCCGAATTCAATCCGCCACTGGTGGCGGCGCTGATCAGGTCGGGCAGGGTACTGAGCAGGGCAAACAGGCCGCGTTCACTCGGCCCGAGAATCCGCGCCAGCAACACGTTGCGCAGCAGGCGCAGCGCGATCATCGCCAGTTTGGTGCCCATGCTCAGGGCCAGGTGCTTGATGTAGCTGCTGCGACTCATGGGCGCGCCCCGCGGTAGATGCGCCAGGACAGCAGCTCCGGATTGCGCGCCGTGCGCTGGCTGACACCGAACCGTGGCAGGGCCAGCGGGTCGTCATTGCCGCGATAAATGCCGGTGCCGGTGCCCAGGGCAAACGGGAAGCGGTGGTCGGCCACCTGCTGGCGCACCCGCGCATCGTTGTCGCCGTTGGGGTAGCAGTAGACCGGCAGTGGCCGGTTGCAGCCGTTCAACAGTGCCTGGCGACTGCGGCTCAGTTCTTCATCCAGTTGTTGATCGTCGAGGCCGGTGAGGATCGCATGGCTGGCACCGTGGGGGCCGAAGCGCACCAGCCCGGAGGATTCCAGCGAGCGCACCTGATGCCAGTCCAGCGCCTGTGGCAGCGATTCCTGCGGGCACGCGTCGGTCAGGCGATTGAGGTCCGCAGGGGGCAAGGTTTTCAGGTTTTGCAGGAAGTGCAGCAGCGCCAGGCTGCGCCGTTGCACATCCGGATCTTCGCACGGCGCCGGCAAGGGGCGGCCCAACTGCTGCAAGCATTCGATCAGATGCAGCCGAGCCTTATCTCCATGGCTGTTCCACAGGGTCTCGCCGATGCTTTCCCACCAGAAGCGCTGGCGGCTGCCGATGAAATCGGTGGACAGAAAAATGCTTGCCGGCACCTGGTATTTTTGCAGCAGCGGGAACGCATTGAGCGCATTGTCGCGCCAGCCGTCGTCGAAGGTCAGCGTCACTTTTGGCCGCTGCGAGCGCAAGCTGCCCGGTTGCAGAATCTCCATTAACGGCACGCAGTCGAAATGTTTTTTCAACCAGCCCAGCAAGTGCTCGAAAGCCTTGGGGCCCACGCACAGTTCATTGCGATGGGGCAGCTCGGCGGCGCGGTCGTCGGCCAACACCCGGTGCAGCATCAGGATGACCCCGGCGCCATGCAGCTGCTGGCGTCCAACGGGGGAGTTGAGGTATAGCCAGCCGCTGGTGCGTTTTAATAATTGTTTGATCGCCATGGCGCGTGCCTCTCATCGATTTTGCTCGGGGTTCCATTGCGCGTAACGCTGGCCGCGCAGGAACTGCCACAGACCGATGCTCATCCCGGCGAGGGTCACCAGAAGAAAAGCGGCGAGGCGAAAGGGTTTGGGCAAGCGGTGTTGCGAATCCAGCAGGCCGGCGATGGCCACCGCGTAACCGAGCAACTGGGCGATCAGGCTCAGGCGATAGAACCCGTGGTCGTCCCACAGCCAGAAATTGCTCAGCAGCAACGGCAGCAGGAGGATCGGCGCCAGGCGCCGGATCAATTTGTGGCTGATCAAGGCAATCGCATACAGGCCATGTCTGAGCGGGTTAAGCAGCTCGCGGCGCTGGGCGAGGCTTTGCAAGCCGCCGACGGTCACGCGCTGGCGACGGCGGAATTGCTTGTCGGCTTCATCTACGCCGGTGTCGATCACCCGGGCCTCGGGCACGTAGATGATGCGCTTGAACGCGACCGGCGCGCAGGTGCTGATAAAGAAGTCATCGTTGACCTCCGCCGGCACGTTCTGGAACAACTCGCGACGCAAGGCGAGCAGGGCGCCGTCGGCGGATACCATGCAGCCGGTGCGGTTTTCCACCTTGCGCAGCCAGCCTTCGTAATGCCGGTACAGGCTGTCGCCGATGCTCAGGCCCTTGCCGGTCACCGGGATCAGCATGTGCCCGGCACAGGCGCCGACCCTGGGATCGGCCAGCGGCGCGAGCAGGTGACCGAGGGTGTCGGTGGACCATTGGTTGTCGGCGTCGGTGAACACCAGAATCTCACCGGTACTCAATGCGGCGCCGGCATTGAGGGTCGCGGCCTTGCCCTGGCGGGGCAGGTCAAGCACCGTGATGCGCGGGTCGATGACCTTGCGCGCACAGGCCACGGTGTCGTCGGTCGAGCCGTCGCTGGCCAGGATGATGTGCAGCGAACGCGCCTGGTAATCCTGGGCCAGCACGGTGCGCAGTTTCTCTTCGATGTGCCGGGCTTCGTTGTGCGCGGCAATCACGATACTCACGTCCATCGGCGCTGCCGGTCCGTGACGCCGCGCCGGAAAAAACGGCGCCAGCAAGGTCAGGAGTAACGGGTAGCCAAGGTAGGCGTAGACGGGTAACAACAGGCACATCCAGAAAATGAATTCAGCCACGGGCAGGCCTCCTGGCATTCCATTGACACAGACTGAGAATGAACGCGGCCCCGGCCAGGTGCAGGCGCACCCAGTGCAGGCCCCACAGTTGCAGGGTCAGGCCGACATCGCGGTGTTTCAGGCTCTGGCGCAGGCTCAACACCAGCGCCGGCAGGCTGGTCAGCAGCAACAGCATCAGCGTCAGCGGCCACTGGCCGTTGATCAGGGCGAACAGCGCGGCGACATCCACCACCCAGGCGGCCATCGACAGCATCGGGAAACGCAGCAAGCGCAGGGTGATGCCGTGGTTGCGCAACAACTGCAGGTGACTGCCCTGGCGCCAGAACTCCTTGCCCATCCATTCGCGCCAACTGCCTTCGTAACCCCAATGCAGGGCGACGCTTTGATTGACCGACAGCAGACGTGCGCCAGCGCCGGCCAGGCGCAGGGTGAAATCCTTGTCCTCGCCGGTGCGCAGTTTTTCATTGAAGCCACCGACCTTGTCGAACCAGTGATGACGCATCAGCAGGTTGGCGCTGGGCAGCCAGCCCACGGATTGCACCGTTTCGGCACTGGGGCGCAGCATGCGGCGTTGCCAGGCGTTGGCGTACCACGGCGCCTCGGCCGGGGTGTGCAGGTCCAGCCCGAGAATGTCGACCTGAACCGCGGTGTGGATTTTCAGCAGCAGGGTGATCCAGTCCTCGGGCATCTCGATGTCGGCATCGATGAACGCCAGCCATTCCCCGGTGGCGACGGCCGCCCCGCGATTGCGCAGTGCGCCGATCAACAGGCCGGGCATGTCCAGCACCTGCGCGCCGAACTGCCTGGCAATCTGCGGGCCTTGATCGGTGGAGCCGTTGTCGACCACGATCAGCTCGCATTCAATACCGGCGGAATCGGCGGCGTGTTGCGCGGCAATCAGGGTCCGGGTGATATGTCGTGCCTCGTTGAACATCGGGATGACGATGCTGATGCGACTCATGCCTTGGCCTCCAGCGTTGGACTTTCTTCGGCTTTCAGACGCAGCACGCTGGTCATGGCGAGCATGATCCACACGTACTTTTGATTAGGTGCACTGAGGAACATCAGGAACAGTGTCAGCGACAGGAAACTCATGCCCAGGTGGGTCATCAGGTCGGCCTGCTGCCAGTTGCGGCGTTTCATCCAGACCTGCCGGGCGCGTGTGATGTTGTACAACCCCGTGGCCAGCATACCGACGAACAACAGCCCGGCGGGAACCCCCAGTTCACTGAAGATTTCCAGGTAAGTGTTGTGGGCGCGGCGGTACAGGTCACCGATCTTGCGGTTGGCGGAAAACGCCTTGGCATACCCGGTGGTGGCGTAGTGCAGCGGGAAGGTGCCGGGGCCGGTGCCCAGCAGCGGGTTCTCGCGAATCATCCCGCTGCCGACCACGATGTAGGAGGCGCGGCGGCCGAGGGATTCGTCCTGGGCCTTGGCGCCCGAACTCAGGATGCTCAGGGACTGGATGCGTGCGACGTAACCGGGTGGCATCGCATAAATCGCCAGCGGAATCACGATGGCCAGGCCGAGCATGGCAAAGCCCAGGTGACGCGGACGAATGCGGATCAGATTTGCGCGGTAATGCCAGATACCGATCATCAGGCTCAGGAACAACACCACCAGCCCGGATCGGGATTCGGTCTTGGTCATGCCCCCCAGCAGCAGAATGAAGCACCCCATCCAAAACAGACGGTGCAGGAAATTCGGGCTGCGAATCACCAGCAGCAGCGCCAGCGGCACGGCGAAGGCGATCAGCATGGCAAAGGCGTTCGGGTCTTCCAGCAGGCCGGCGGCGCGGCCCTGATCCTGGTACTTGCTGGAAAACATCGCCAGCGCGCAGGTCAGGGTGACGCCGAGGGTCACCAGTTTGGCGAACAGATCCAGGTTCATTTCACGGCCGATCAGCAGGGTGATCACAAACAGGATCAGGCCGACGCCCAGTTCCCGCAGATGCCCCAGCGACATGCCCATGTCATCGGTGTTGAGCATGCTCAGCAGGTACAACACCATGAACCAGCCCAGGTAGCGCCAGAGGTTGCTGCGCAAGCGCTCGGACGGAATCTGGTGCATGGCCAGTTGCAACATCAGGATCAGCGCCAGCGACGCGCCGATCAGTTTGGTGCCCGACAGCGCGTTGTCCTTGAAGAAACCTTCGAGGGGGATCAGCGCCGCGATACCCAACAGGCCCCAGGCCGGTTTGCGGTACAGCACCGCGACACCGACGACGCCCAACACCGCTCCCGGCGCCAGAAACGGATAAGGGCTGGCCAGTAAAGCGAGGCAGACCAGGCCGAGCAGACTGACGATCGAGAGCGGAAATATCACGCGCGTGCCTCCCGTGCGGTATGGATGTAAAGCTGTGACCAGCGTTCGGCCAGGGCCTTGAGGTCATAGCGATCCAGTTGCGTACGCCTTGCGTTGTCGATCAGCTCCCGCGCCAGCGCCGGGTCGCGCAGCAAGCTGTCGATCTGCCGGGCGAGGGCGGCGCTGTCGGCGGGTGGGGCCAACAGGCCGTTGTGCCGGTCTTGCAGGACATCGGGAATCCCGCCGACGCCAAAGGCCACCACCGGCACGCCGGCCTGCATGGCTTCGAGCAGAATCATCGGCGTGCCCTCGGTGCGCGAGCTGATCACCAACGCGTCAAGTTGCCGCCACCACGGGCGCATGTCGGTCTGGTATCCCGGCAGCGAGATGCGCTCCTGCAACCCCGCTTCCTGGATGCGCGCCAACAGGCTGTCCCGCTCCGGGCCGTCGCCCAGCATCACCACGTCCAGTTGCGGGTGCTGCTGACACAACGGAATCAGTGCATCGAGAAACAGGTCCGGACCTTTTTCACTGCTCAGGCGCCCGACGTAACCGGCCAGCCAGCGTTGGTGCTGAGTCGCCTGCGCTGGCAGATCGTTGCTGGCCGGCAGGCCATTGGGGATCACTTGCAGTTTCTCCGCCCGCACACTGGCCTGGCGACACAGCGTGGCAATGCTTTCGGCCACGCACACCACGCGGTTCACCGACGCGGTGCGGCACAGTTGCAGGCTCAGCCAGGTGTAGAACTTTTGCTTGCGGCTGCGCGGGGTGAAGCCGTGCTGGGTGATCACCAGCGGCAGGCGCAGCAACGTGGCGCCGACCCAGCCAAACAGCAATCCCTTGAAGTTGTGCGTGTTGATCAGTGGACGCTCGGCCCGCCGCTGGCGCAAATGCGCCAGCAACGCCCCCAGCCCCGTGCAACTGCGACAGTCCACCCCGGCCTCGCGAAACCGCGCGAGCAACTCGTACGGTGCATCAAGAAACAGCACCTGATGTTGCCCCGGCGTCGCCAGGCAATGGTCGAGCAACATTCGCTCGGCCCCGTAGAACCCGCCGCTGCTGAGCAGGTGAATGATCGGCAGCGAAGGCTTGAGGGGCGCGTTCAATTGCGCACCCAATGGACGAAGCTCGGCACGCTCCAGTTCTTGTGCGGGTTGCCTGGCTCCGCGTGCTGATCGTTGATCACCAACAGCACCGGCAAGCCCAGTTCATGGGTAATTTGCGCAGGGTGTTTGAAGCGGTGATCAAAGAACTCACGCACATAGACCAGGGCAATGGCCAGCAGCAAACCGGTAAACAGCCCGAATGGAATGATCAGCAGCGGTTTGGGAAACGCCGCTTCGGTCGGTTCGAACGGCGGGCTCAGGACCCGGGCGTTGGACAGGTCGTTGTCCAGCGAGCGGGCAGTGCTGCTTTCGGCGAAGCGCTGGGCGTAGGTGGAGAACGCCGCGTGCAGCGCGTCGATCTCGGTGTCCACCTGGCGCAGCTTGCTTTGGGTTTCCTGCAATTGGTGGATGCGGTTTTTGAAGTCGGTGATGCGCGCGGTCTTCTGGTCGATCACCGAGCTGACAATTGCCAGGTCGTTGGTGCGCTCCTGGATCCGGTTGCTCACCACTTTGAGGAACTGCTGGCGGGTGCGGGCGATTTGCTCGCGGGTCAGCAGCATCGGTTCACTGCCAGGCTGGAAGATTGCCAGGTCGTTCATGTAGCGACTGACCTGGTTGGTCAGCGCCTCGCCCATCTGCTTGATCTCGCGATCTTCGAAAGCGACGTTATCCACGGTGGTGGTGAAGGTGTAGGGGAAGGTGTAGTCGTTGAGCTTGGAGTTGCTGGCGGTCGCCAGGCTGGTTTTCAGGTAGTCGAGCCAGCGCTGGCTTTGCAGCAGGCGATCACGATACAGGTTGAGCGCTTGCTCCTCGGTGTTGATGGCGTTGAGGCGGAACGTGATTTCTTCCTTGGGATCGGCGGCACCGACCGATTCCAGCAGCGCCTGCCGGTTGGCTTCCAGGCCGTTGAGGCGGACCTGATACTGGGTTTTCTTGGTTTCGTAGAAGCTCTGTGGCAGGTCGATCGATTGCAGTGCCTGACGGCTGACCAGGTAGTTTTGCAGCAGGGCCGCGACAAACTTGGTGCCCTGGGCAGGATCAGGGAAGCTGTAAGTGATCGAGATCACGTTGGAACCCGGCAGGGTTTCGATCTTCAGGCTGTCGATGGCTTGTTGGGTCAAACCGTCGAGGGCGGTGTCGCGCACCGGATCGGTCTCCATGCCCAGCGCGGACTTCACCGGGTTGATCACGTGTTCGCGCAGCGGCGTGCTGACGTACTGCTTGAACGGTTGGGCCAACAGTTTGTTGAGCACACCGGGAGGCGGGGTGTATTCACCCTTGTCCCGCAACTCGCTGATGGTTTGCCGAATCAGGCCCGGCGAACGCAGGATGTTGCTCTCGGTTTCCATGTCAGCCAGTGACGGCGGAATGAATTGCGCGTTTTCCTGGTTCAGTGACGTGGTGGCGTCACCCTGCGAAAGTTTTTTCGACTGCACGATCACCTGGGCGGTGATATCGAAGCTCTGTTTGAGCAGCAGCGGCAAGACCAGGGCGATGACTGCAAAGACCAGGAATACGCGCTTCACCAATTGCTTGTTGGCGAAGAAGATCCTGAAGAACTCGTGCAGGTAGTTTTCCTTTGGGTTCATGTCAGATCACCTGAGAGTTAGTTGTTGTCGCTGTCTTTGTTGTCGACCCGGTAGCCGAAGCTGAAGCCCACACCCTGGAACAGCACCACGTCCGCCAGTTGCCGCGCCAGTTCACCGGCGCTGGCCAGTTTGGTCTTGGGCACGTAGAGCATGTCGTTCGGTTGCAGGTAGGCGATCTGTGAGGCATCGCCGGACAGGGCTTTTTCCACGTCGTACCGGTGGGCCTCTACCTGGTTACCGTTGCGGCGCATGATCATCACCGAATCGAGGCGCGCCTTGACGTTGGAGCCACGGGCCAGGGTCAGGGCTTCGAGCACCGAGACCGGGCGACGGATCGGGTAGGAACCCGGTTGGCCGACTTCGCCGAGCACGTAGATCTCATTACCCGCCGTGGACTTGAGCAGCACGTCGACGGACATCCGTCCCGGCAGTTGCGCGTACTTTTTATTGAGGAAGTCTTCCAGTTGATTGACGGTCATGCCTTGCAGTGGCACGGCGCCGATTTCCGGGAAGCTGGCATAGCCATCGGTGCCCACGGTGATCTCCCGGCTCATGCCGGTGCCCGGGTGATTCAGCGCGCTTTTGAGGTTCGACTCGTTGGTCAACGGGCTGATGATTTGCACGGACAGCTGATTGCGATTGGGCTGGAACAGTTGTTTGCGGTTGTAGGCGCGCTGGATTTCCTGGCGTGCTTCTTCCGAGGTCATCCCGGCGATTTTCACCGAAGTGTTGGCGCCCGGCAGTTCAATGGTGCCGTCCGGCAGCACCAGTTGATTGCCGTTGAGCTGGCTGGCGGCGGTGAAGTTCAGCCCGACCTGGTCACCGGACTGAATGCGGTAGGCATCCGAGCCGCTGGTGCTGATGTGGAAGATCACGTCCAGCACATCCTGTGGGCGCAAGGTCTGCTCGACCTTGGGCATGTCAGTGGCCTGGGCGTTGGCCGGTGCGGCCGTGAGGATATTCACCGGCATGTTCTGGGTTTCCGAAGTGCTGGAGCAACCTGCAAGTGGCAGCAACAGCAGGACAAGCATTTTGGCGTTCATGGCGTCATCCTTTTTGCGATGGCTTACAGGTTCTTGTAGAGCCACTTGGGCATGTAGTACTTGCGCCGGTTGAACACGCTGCCGACCAGCTTGGCCCCGGCCTGGGTCAGGCGCTGCACCGCGGCTTGAGCCACTTCCCAGCGGGTGTCTTCAGAGCGCACGACCACGATCACGCCGTCCACCTGGGTGCTGATGACCAGGGTGTCGGCGGCCGAATACACCGCGTCACCGTCAATCACCACGAAGCGATAGCGACTGCCGAGCTCATCGAACAACGGCCCCAGGCGTTCCGGCGTCAGGTGCTCGGTGCCCCGGGCAAATCGGCCGTTGGGCAGGATGTGAAAGGGCAGGCTCGACACGTCCACCACGCAGTCCTGCAACAGCGGCGGGCTCTGGGTGTTGAACAGCAGGTCGCGAAAACCGCGCTCCTTCGTTAATCCCAGCTGTTGCGTGAGGTTGGTCGAGGACTGGCTGGCGTCCACCAGCAGCACTTGGCCGCTGCTCATTTGCGCCAGTTGAGTGGCCAGCACCAGAGCACTGGTGGTCGTGCCCGCGCCTGGGTTGGCGGCGGTCAGGAACAGGATGCGCAGATCCTGGTCGAGCACGGTCGAGGCCAGGTTGGACTCGCTGGGGTTGGCGATGCTGAGGCTCTTTGCAGTTGAACCGTCCATTAGCTTGCTCCGTGGCCGCTGAATACTTTGAAGGGGGTTTTCAGGAGGATCTTCAGATCAAGCAGCAGGCTCTGCTCGGCGATGTAGCTGAGGTCCAACTCAACGCGCTGGTCGAAGTCGATATTGCTGCGCCCGGAGATCTGCCAGAGACCGGTCATGCCGGGGTAGATGCTCAGGCGAGCGAGGTGATTGTCCTTGTAGCGATAGGCGTTGAACGACGTCGGCCGCGGGCCGACCAGGCGCATGTCGCCGGTCACCACGTTGATCAGGTTGGGCAGCTCGTCGAGGCTGGTACGGCGCAGGAAACCGCCGATGCCCGTGATGCGCGGATCCTTGTCGATCTTGAAGTCGATGGCGTCGGCGCCGTGCTTGTTCAGGTGCCGCAGCGACTCCTTGAGCTCTTCGGCGTTGGCCACCATGGTGCGGAACTTGTACATGCCGAACAGGCGGCCGCGGTAGCCGGTGCGTTTCTGCACGAACATCACAGGACCCGGACTGGTGAGCTTGATGGCCAGCGCCAGGCCCAGCAGGACGGGCGAGATCAGCAGCAGAATCACCAGGGCACCCAGGCAGGCCAGTACGCGGTTGGTCCGCGACAGCGTCCAGGGCCGACCGCCCTCGCGGCCTGTCACCCAACCGCGACCCTGCATGTGGATCGCCGCATCGAGGCGCATTCGGTGCTCGGGGTCCAGGCGCTTGTCGCGGCGCAATTGATTGATCGGCACACCTTTTTCATGTCCAGTCATTGAGCAGTCCTCCGCTGAAGTTCAACCGCGAGCGGCGCGTGGGCGATAGGCAGTGGGTAGTAGTCGCGGAACCAGGCAATGAAGCGCCCAAGTCCCTCATCCAGCTCGATACGGGGCTGGAAACCCGTCGCGCGGGCCAGGTCGCTGGCATCGGCGCAGGTATTGAGTACGTCGCCGGGCTGCAAGGGCAGCAATTGGACCCGGGCTTTTTTTCCCAGGTGTTTTTCCAGCAGGGCCAGGTAGTCCTTGAGTTCCACCGGGTGCTGGCCGCCGATGTTGTAGATTCGCCACGGCGCCATGCTGCTGGCCGGGTCCGGTTGCTCGCGGTCCCATTCGGCATTGGCCTGTGGCGGCCGCTCGATCAGCCGGGCGATGCTTTCGATGATGTCGTCGATGTAGGTGAAGTCGCGCTGGTGCTCGCCGTAGTTGAACAACTTCAGCGGCGTGCCTTCAGTGATCGCCCGGGCGAACTGGATCGGCGACATGTCGGGCCGACCCCAGGGACCGTACACCGTGAAAAACCGCAGGCCGGTGCAGGGAATGCCGAACAGGTGGCTGTAGCTGTGGGCCATCAGTTCATTGGCTTTCTTGGTCGCGGCATACAGCGACAGCGGGTGATCGACGCCGTCGCGCACCGAGTAAGGCGTGTGCTGGTTGGCGCCGTACACCGAGCTGGAAGAGGCGAAGATCAGATGCTTGACCGGGTGGTGGCGGCAGCTTTCGAGGATGTTGAGGAAACCGCTCAGATTGCTGTCGAGGTAGGCCCGGGGTTTCTCCAGGGAGTAACGCACCCCGGCCTGGGCCGCGAGGTTGATTACCACCTCGGGCTGTTCGCGGGCAAACAGGGTTTCGAGGGCCGAAGCATCGGCCAGGTCAATCGTTGCAAGCTGGAAATGGCCGACCTGCTCCTGCACCCAACGCACGCGATCGTGTTTGAGTTGCGGGTCGTAGTAGTCGTTGAAGTTGTCCAGCCCGATCACCTGGTGCCCGTCGCGCAACAGCCGCAACACGCAATGGGCACCTATGAAGCCGGCGGCTCCGGTCACCAGGATTTTCATGGGCGCGGCGCCTCGGGCACGACGTGACGCAGGCCGATACCGCTGTAATGCAAACCGGCTGCCGCGACATGTTCGGGGTTGTACAGGTTGCGCCCGTCGATGATCACCCGTGACCGCAGTTTGCTGGCCAGCAGGTCGAAGTCGACCACGCGGAAGTTTTTCCATTCGGTGCAGATCACCAGCGCGTCGGCATCCTCCAGGGTGTCGTCGCGGGTGGCGCACAGGTGCAGGTCGTTGCGGTAGCCGTAGAGGCGCCGGCATTCGGACATGGCTTCCGGGTCATAGGCCTGCACGCTGGCGCCTTCGGCCCACAGCGACTCCATCAGGTAGCGGCTGGGTGCTTCGCGCATGTCGTCGGTGTTGGGCTTGAAGGCCAGGCCCCAGATCGCAATGGACTTGCCGGCCAGCCCTTGGGGGAACTGCGCCTTGAGTTTGCTGAACAGGATGTGGCGCTGGCTGTCGTTGACGTCGGTGACGCTGCGCAACAGACGCAGCGGCATGCCGTTGTGTTCGGCGGTGTGCAACAGGGCGCGCAGGTCCTTGGGAAAGCACGAGCCGCCAAAGCCGCAACCTGGATAAATGAAGTGGTAGCCGATGCGCGGGTCAGAACCGATGCCCTTGCGCACCGCTTCGATGTCGGCCCCCAGCAGTTCGGTCAGGTTGGCCAGTTCGTTCATGAAGCTGATGCGGGTGGCGAGCATCGCGTTGGCGGCGTACTTGGTCAGCTCGGCGCTGCGGTTGTCCATGAACATGAGCTTTTCATGGTTGCGGCAGAAGGGCGCGTACAGCTCGCTCATCTGGCTGCGGGCCGTGTCGTCGCCGGTGCCGACGATGATCCGGTCCGGACGCATGCAATCGGCCAGGGCGCTGCCTTCCTTGAGAAACTCCGGGTTGGACACCACCCGGACCTGCAGCGAACCCTTGCCCCGGTGCTGCAGTTCTTGAAGGGCGGTCGCCGCGACCTGGTCCGCGGTACCGACCGGCACGGTGGACTTGATGATCAGGGTGCGATCGGCCTCCATATAGCTGGCGATCTGCCGGGCCACGTTCAGCACATGGCTGAGGTCGGCGGAACCGTCCTCGTCGGCCGGCGTGCCGACCGCGATGAAGATCAACTCGGCGTGTTCGACGGCGTCACTGGCCTGGGTGGAGAAGAGCAACCGACCGGCCTTGATGTTTTCTTCCAGCGTGCCGGATAGTCCAGGTTCACTAATTGGTGGAACAGCTTGTTGCAACTGCTTGATCTTGTTCGGATCGATGTCGACACATAAGACGCGATGTCCAACATCGGCCAGTGCCGCTGCTTGTATCAGGCCAACGTAGCCCGTACCAAATACGCTCACGTCCATATTGGCGTGCCTCGTAAGACGGTGGAGAGATCAAAAATGGGACTGTCAAAAGGGGTATAGCCCAGCCTTGGGAAACCATGTCAGCAAACTGACATGTTAAAGAGCTAAGACACCCCCAGTTTTGGGGGGCCAATTGCCATCAAGGGCTTGGCCCTGCTGGCTTCGCCGTAATTTTGCGCCTTCGAGAAGATTTTCAAGAAAGCGATAAACGGTCGTAAGGCTTGAAATACAAGGGCTGTAGAGGCTTGAGTGTGTCAGAATTGAGACGATTTTTTTTTGACGCTTTCGGCTGATTTTTGACGTTTCTTGCGATTTGGTCGCGCAATGCTAGTGTCAAAAAATGGCCGGCAACCCATTGGCGGCAGTGTTGGATAACCGGCGTCAAAACAATGATTCGATACCTCAAAGAAATTCTGATAGCTGTCTATTTGCTCACCCATTACGACTATTACTTTGGTCGTATCAGTGCGATCGGATTGAACTTCCCATTAGTGCTGTTTGCCGGAATGTTCGTCGTGTTGACAGTTGCATTGTTCATGACGGCTTACATCCGCCAAACACTGATTCGGCACTTGTTCGCGCTGGCGATGTTTGGTTCGGCGGTATTCTTTGATGTGTATTCGCGGGTCACCGCCGACTATCTGACTTACAGCAGTTTCGTTTCGCTGGTGTATTCCGGCGGCTTCATCGAAGAAGCGTTGTATCAGTACCGTGGCGCCATCATCAGCGGCGTGCTCGGCGGGTTGCTGCTGCTGTTGGGCATCGGCCTCAAGCCACGTCGGCGTCTGCCTCTGCCGGGTGCGGTGTTGGTGGCGGCCCCAGTGTTGGGGGTGCTGCTGCTCAGTGCGGTGTTGTTCGTGCGTGCCGGGGAGGGCGCGCGTGGATTGCCCTTCATGTATACGCCACTGGCCTACCTGAACCTGTTTGCCTATGAGTCCCTGCACAACACGGTCGGTCCGCGCGAGCCGGTGAGCCTGGCGCGCATCGATCAACCGGTGGCTCACGACATCGTACTGATCGTCGACGAGAGCATCTCGGGCAACTACCTGGACATCAACGCACCGTTTGGCGTGCACAGTCATCTCAAGGAACCGCGTCCGGGCGTCGCGATCTTCAACTTTGGCTACGCCGCCTCGATCGCCAACTGCAGCGTCGATACCAACGTCACCCTGCGCTATGGCGGCACCCGCGCCGACTACATGCGGATCAACAGCACGCTGCCGTCGATCTGGCAGTATGCGAAAAAAGCCGGTTTGCGCACGGTCTATATCGACGCCCAGCGCACCGGCGGCAATTTGCAGAACCTGATGAGCGCCACTGAGAAAAAGGACATCGATGAGTTTGTGCAGTTCGACCAGACCAGTGTGCGCGACCGCGACATGGCGGCGGCGGCCAAGCTGATCGCACTGCTCAATGACGACCAGCCGCAACTGGTGATCATCAACAAGGTCGGGGCGCATTTCCCGGTCCACGATAAATACCCCGATGGGTTCATGGCCTACCGCCCGACATTGCCCCGGGGGCAGTTCGTCGAAGTGGCGGACACGGGCGAACGCAACGGTTTCAATGGACAGCCGGACGATTGGGTGCTGTACCGCAACGCCTACAAGAACACGTTGTTGTGGAACGTCGGGGAGTTTTTTTCACGGGTGTTTGCCCAGGCCAATCTGAACAACGCCTTGCTGATCTACACCTCCGATCACGGACAGGACCTGCATGAGCGGGGCAACCCGGGGTTGAACACCCATTGCGGCGGTGACCCGGTGGAAGAGGAAGGACTGGTGCCGCTGGTGGTGATTCAGGGCAGCGGATTGAAGACCCCGGACTGGCAGGCGCACCTGGCCGGCAACAAGGATCACTCCAGCCACTACAACATCTTCCCGACCTTGCTGCAGTTGATGGGTTACGACCTGGCGGGGGTGGAAGCGGTGTATGGCAAACCGCTGAGTGTGCCGACGGCCGATGACTTCACGTTCAACTATCGCTTCAATGCGCGGCTGGGGGCCAAGCCGGAGTGGAAGTACATCGACTTGAACAGCATTGTCACGCCGACGCAGGCGCCGGCGAGTGTGGCGTCGGGGCAGTGATTTATTGATTGAACTGGCGGGCCCCTTCGCGAGCAGGCTCGCTCCCACATTGGTTCTGTGTACAACACAAATCCGCTGTGGGAGCGAGCCTGCTCGCGAAAGCGTCAGCTCAATCAATGCAAATCTGAAGGATGTACCCAACGAGCCCGATAAACCCCCGGCGCACACCCCAACCATCTCAAACACGCCCGGTTGAAACTCTGCACATCGCCGTACCCCAGCCGATCCGATATCTCGACCAACTCAAGCTCCCCGGCCTGCAACAGATCCTCGGCCCGACAGCGGCGGTATTCATCCAGCAGCTCGGAAAAGCTCCAGCCCAGTGCTTTCAAGCGCCGTGCCGCCGTACGTTCAAGCAAATGCTGGCGGGCGCAAAACGTCTGCCAATGCGCGCCGGCGAGGTCGGCGATCAGGTGGTCGCTGACTTGCTCCAGCAACGTCGGCTCACTGTTGCGCCGGGTCTGCTCCAGCAGCTCGACCAGGGTGTGTTCAAGCTCATGATTGCCGGGTGTCAGCGCGGCGACGAACAGCTGCGGGTCGAGGCGAATCCCATGCTGGGCGACGCCCCAGCGTACCGGTACGCGAAACGCTTGGGCGTGATGTTCGGGATCGCCGGTACATGGAAAAGCCAGGTCGACGCCAAGGATCGGGTCTCGCGTCAGGCCACTGGCCAGGAATTTTCGGCGCAGCATGCTGCACAGGCTGACGAGGATGTAATCGGCGATTGGCGCGCTGGCTTTCACACTGCCGCAGTCGAGCAGCTGCAGTTCGACCGTTTCGCCGTCGCGCAGGATTCGCGCCTGGAAGTGTCCGCTGAAAAACGGAAAGAACCGCTCGAAGTAAGCACAGGCGCTTTCCAGGGACGCGGCCACGTCGAACAGGTACGTCAGGCCATTGGTGGCCGTCGAGACAAATCGTCGGCCCGCCGCCAGACCGATCGACGGGTCGCCGGTCTGTTCCAAGGCAAATGCCCAGAAGCGCCGTGACAGGAACAGCGGAACGCGCATGAACGGTGTACGAAGCTCGAACAGACTACGGCGGAACAGGTCTTCGATGGGTTCGCGGGCAATGCCGCGTGCGAGCAATTCTTCGATGGCCGGCAGCAACGTCGGCGCGTAGAACGCATTGGGCTGCGATGGATGGCGCAATGACTGATCGCTTTTTGTCATGTAGGGCTCACAGCAAGTTTCGCAACACTGGTTAGGCTGCCCGACGTTAAGCGATTTGCCGGAGCAAGACCATGCTTGATTTACGCCAGCTCGACCTGAACCTCTTGCTCGCCTTCGATGCGATCTACCAGCAACGCAGTGTCACCCGGGCCGCCGAGGTGATGTGCCTGTCGCAACCGGCGATGAGTAATGCGCTGCGTCGCCTGCGCGAGTTGTGTGGTGATCCGCTGTTTATCAAAAGCCGACTGGGCGTCACGCCGACACTGGTCGCACATCGCCTGGCCGATTACGTGCGCGCGGCGCTGGAGTCGTTGCGCGATGGCCTGCGCATGATACCCGCTGCACGGCAAAGCCACCCGTTGTTGCGCATCAGTTGCCTGGACTGCCTGCAACCGGTGCTGCTCGAGGCATTGCTCGAATCGCCCCATGCCGACTGGCAAGTGCGCTATTTCCAGCCGCGCCGACGCGACGCCTTGCAGGAACTGGCGAGCGGCAAACTGGACATTCTGATCGACCTCGACCAGCCCCTGGCCGGACTGGCCGGGTTGCACAAACGGGTACTGCCCGCCGATCACTACGTGTTCGCCTATGGCGCCGGGCTCAAGCAGCCACCGCGTACCCTCGAGGCCTTCCTGCAACAACCGCAGATCCAGATTTCCAGCCGCCGCGACGGGCTCAGCCCGGTGGATTTGCACCTCGGCCTGAAAGGCCTGCGCCGGACCCTGGCGGCCAGTACCCAAAGCACATTGGCGGCCAAATTGATGGCCGAGCGGCAACCGTTCGGCATGAGCCTGCCGAGTCGGGTCGCCACTGTGCTGGGCCTGCAACAGGCGCCGCTGCCACTGGACGAACCGGTGGAACTGAAACTGGCGCTCTACATCGAATCGCGCTATCGCTTCGAACGCAGTCGCGAGGAGGCGATGCATTGTTTGTTGCGGGCGTTGGGTGAGCCGCGTGCGTTGCAGGAACAGGCACGACGCGCATGATTATTCAATTGATCCAATGTGGGAGCGAGCCTGCTCGCGAAGAGGCCGGCACATTCAGCATCCGCGGTGTCTGATACATCGCCTTCGCGAGCAGGCTCGCTCCCACAGGGATGGCGGTGTTCTTCAGGGCTGGTTCACCGCCAACAAACGCTGATCCACCTGCAAAATCGCCTCAACCATCGCCTGCGCCGCCGGTGTCAGGGAATAGCCGACGCGACTGACGATGCCGTAATGCAGCAACAGACCGGGGTCGTCGCTGGGCACGTCGACAAAATCCAGCAGCCGTATCAACCCCTGATCGACCTGTTCGGCAAGGGCTTCCATCGTGGCGATGCCCACCGCGTCGGAGCGCCTGACCACGCGGCAGATGGCGTCGAATTGCGCGCATTCGACGCTGGGGTTGAAGTCCGGCTCGCCCTGCACGTCGGCGAGGATCTTGCGGATCATCGGCGGGATGCGCGTGCCGACCACGGCATAGTCGAGCAGGGCGCGCAGCGACAGGTTTTCCCGGTTGGCCAACGGATGATCGACGCGGCAAAAGAACCGTCCGCGCCGTGGTCGCAGCAGTTGCACCTGATATTGCGGGTCGCCGGTGAAATAGCGCGAGTCGGCGACCAGAAATTCGATCTGCTGCTCGCGCAACCACAGCGCCAGTTGCTCCCAATCGCCGAGGTGGAAGCGAGTACGGATAGCCGGGTGGGCCTGGATGAACTGCGCCAGTGCCTCGGGCACCAGCAATTGCGCCGGATAAGGGCCGCTGCCAAATTGCAGTTCGCCGCCGGTCAGGCCGTTGTATTGGGTCAGTTCGTTGTGCAGTGCCTGGCTGCCGGCGAGCAGGCGCCGGGCATGTTGCAGCACCAATTCGCCCTGGCCGGTCAGACGGAATTCACGACTGCTGCGCTCCACCAGCAGGCAGTCGAGGTCTCGCTCAAGGGTCTGGATGCTGCGGCTGAAGGCCGGTTGGCTGAGATTGATCGCCTCGGCGGCGCGGCCAAAACTGCGGTAATCGGCCAGGGCCACCAGGTGGCGAAGCTGTCGAAGATCCATCATGCGTCTCCTGCATTCAACGGATGTTTTTAATGCATTGGATCGATAGCACAGAGGCTGGCATAAGTACACGCCTGTCTTCTCGTCGCAGCTCGCCATGAACCGTCAAACCTTTGCCTCCAGTGCCTTTACCCGGACCATCCTCAGTCACGCCCAGCGCTCCGGCCTGTGCCAGGAGCAGTTGCTGCGCAGGGCGGGGATCTGTCTGTCCTTGCTGGAAGGACAGGGGCTACGGGTTCCCGCGCAGCTGGTCGAACAGCTGTGGCACGAATGCGAGCGCCTGGGGGCGGGAGCAACGTTTGGCTGTGAATTGGTCAATGGCATGGCGACCACCAGCCTGCAAGGCTTGAACATTCTGCTCGACTCCGCCGCCACGCTGCGCACCAGCCTGGCGTGCTTCACCGAGTTCCTGCCGCGAGTGACCGACGATGTGCTGGCGGAGCTGGAGGAGGTCGACGGGCAGGCCCGCTTGCACTTGCGCGGCGCTCACCAGTTGCCGCATTTTTTCGGGTTGGACGCGGCGACCTTGAGCCTGGTGCGCAACATCGCCCGGCGTCTTGGACGGGCACCGGGGGAGGTATTTGTCGGGGTTTCTTTGACACCGCAACAGGCGGCTGGCGAGTGGTTGCGCAGTGTCGGCATCGAGGTGCGGGCGGGGTCGCATCCGTGCCTGACGATGTTGTTGTCCTGTCTCGATGAGCCCTTGCTGGGCGCGAATCCATTTCTGCATCAGAGCATGTTGCGGCACTGGCAGAACGAAGCGGCGCAACACAGCCGTGGCGACAGTCTGGAGTTGGCGCGGCATTGGTTGACGGCGGGGGATCAGCCGATTGAGCGGATTGCCGAGCGATTGGGATATCGGCAGCCGAGTAATTTTATTCGGGCGTTTCGCAAGCGGTTCGGGATTACGCCCAAGCAGTTTCGGTTGGGGCTGCAGGTGGGGTAAGAACGTTTTCGGGATGAACCACAAACCCTGTGGGAGCGAGCCTGCTCGCGAAGGCGGCCTGACAGCCGACCTGGCTTTTGTTGACCGGGTACATATCCATTTCTGCGGTAACGGCTGCTTATGGTTTCGCCCTTACGGCGAGTCCCTTTGGCAAACG
>NZ_JABFMU010000064.1 GCF_013359695.1 Pseudomonas sp. C2B4 | reverse complement strand
CCGTACGTCAGGGGCGAAAGCGCTTGGTTACTTGGCGCTTTTCCAAGTAACCCGCTGTAAGAGCGGAACCGCCAGCAGCCATCACCTAAGAAACGGATATGTACACCGTCTCACCCTGCCTTAGGAGCATTGCCACAAACCTCAATCCGCCTGCACAGTAACCTGACGCTGCTCACCAAGCCCCGCAATACCCAGGCGAATCGTCTGGCCAGGACGCAGGAACACCGGTTCGGGCTTGATGCCCAGGCCCACGCCGGGTGGCGTGCCGGTGGAAATGACGTCGCCGGGTTGCAGGCTCATGCAACGGCTCAGGTAAGCGATCAGTTGCGGTACGTTGAAAATCAGCGTTCGCGTATTACCGTTCTGGTAGCGGTGTCCGTCGACTTCCAGCCACAGGTCCAGTGTGTGCGGATCGGCGATTTCATCCCGGGTGACCAGCCACGGACCGAGCGGGCCAAAGGTGTCGAAGCCCTTGCCTTTGTCCCAGGTGCCGCCGCGTTCCAGTTGCCATTCGCGCTCTGACACATCGTTGATCACGCAATAGCCGGCGACGTGTTCCATGGCGTTGGCTTCATCGATATAGCGCCCGCCCTTGCCGATGACCACCCCCAGCTCGACCTCCCAATCGGTCTTCTTCGAGCCTCGCGGGATCTCGATGTTGTCGTTCGGGCCACAGATGGCGCTGGTCCATTTGTTGAAGATGATCGGCTCCTTCGGCACCTCCATGTTCGATTCGGCCGCATGATCGGCATAGTTCAGGCCGATGCAGATAAATTTCCCGACCTGCCCGACACAGGCACCGATCCGTGGCTGGCCGGCGACGACCGGCAGGCTGCGGGGATCGAGGGCAGCGAGGGCTGCCAGGCTGTCCGGGCTCAAGGCTTGCCCGGCGATGTCCGACACATGACCCGAGAGGTCGCGGATCTGATTGT
Organism: Pseudomonas sp. C2B4; assembly: GCF_013359695.1. GTDB lineage: Bacteria > Pseudomonadota > Gammaproteobacteria > Pseudomonadales > Pseudomonadaceae > Aquipseudomonas. The sequence continues at coordinate 33,734 of NZ_JABFMU010000064.1, read as the reverse complement.
CGGCATCCAGCAGGCCGGGTTTTTCCGAGCCTTTTTCGCCATAACGCAACAGTTTCATGAAAACTCTCCTGCTTGAACAGACAGTGCAAAAACGGGTTCAGATGCTCATGCCGCCATCGATCACATGCACAGCCCCGGTGGTATAGCTCGACGCATCGCTGCCCAGGTACAACGCCAGTTGGGCAATTTCTTCGGCGCTGCCGATGCGCCCCATGGGCTGGCGGTCCAGGAATTGCCGGTAGACCTGCGTTTCCTCGACGCCCTGTTGCGCGGCCTGATCGGCAATGCGCTGGCGCAGCGACGGCGACTCCACGGTACCGGGGCAAATCGCATTGCAGCGAATGCCCTGGCCGATGAAGTCGGCGGCGACGGCCTTGGTCAGGCCCACCACCGCCGCCTTGCTGGCAGCGTAGGCGAACCGGTTGGGCACGCCTTTGATGCTCGACACCACCGACGACATGTTGATGATCGAACCGCCGCCCCGTTCCAGCATGCCCGGCAGAAATGCGCGGATCACCCGGTACATGGCGGTGGCATTGATGTCCATGGAGCGCGCCCACGCGGCTTCGTCGCAATCCAGGATGTTGCCGCTGTGCACGTAACCGGCGCAGTTGAACAACACGTCCAGTCCGCCGATGCGCTCGCAGGCTGCGCTGATGGCACTGACCGACGTCACGTCCAGGGTGATGGCGGTGATGCCTTCGATCCCCTCCAGCCCACTGATATCGATGTCACTGGCGAACACCTCGGCGCCGGCCCGGGCGAAGGCAATGGCGCTGGCCATGCCGATGCCCTGCCCGGCCGCCGTGACCAGTACGCGCTTGTGCTGCATGTTCATGCCGTCTCCAGTTTAGCTGTGATGGCCGCGGTTTTCGGGGTTCTGCCGAGCATCCCTGCCGGTATGGCCAGGATGAGCCCGCCACTGACGAACAGACACAGGGCCAACACGTAGGTGCCGTTGTTGATGTTGCCGGTGAGGTTTTCCGCCACGGCGGTGATCATCGAACCGGTAAAGCCCGACAGGTTGCCGATGGCGTTGATCATGCCGATGCCGGCCGCGGCGGCGACACCTGACAGCACAGTCCCCGGCAGGGTCCAGAAAATCGGCATCAGGCTGAGGATCCCGGAAGCGGCGACACTGAGGAACAGGATGGACAGCACCAGGTTGTCGGCGAAGAAGGCACTGAGGATCAGCCCGACACCACCGATGAAGGCCGGAATGGCTGCGTGCATGCGCCGCTCGCCGGTGCGATTGGAGTGCCGTGCATTAAGCAGCATCGCCACCACCGCCACCGCGTAAGGAATGGCCGTGAGGAAACCAATGTGCAGGCTGTTGGTGATGCCGGTGCTCTTGATGATCGAGGGCATCCAGAACGCCAGACCGTAGAAACCGGTATTGAAGGTCAACAGGATCAGCACCAGCAACCAGACGCGCGGGTTGAAAAACACTTCGCTCAGGCGTGACGCCTTGCCTTGGTTATCGGTGTGCAGGTTGGCCTTGAGCAGGGCTTTTTCGGCCGCGGACAGCCATTTGGCTTTGTCGATGTTGTCGGCCAGGCAAACGATTACCACGAAGGCCATGATGATCGAAGGAATGCCTTCGATGATCAGCATCCATTGCCAGCCGGACATACCGTGCACGCCTTGCATGCTGTTCATCAACCAGCCGGAGAGAATCCCGCCCAGGGTGAGGCTGATCGGCATGGCCATCAGGAACCCGGACATCACCCGGCTTTGCCGATGGGTCGGAAACCAGTAGTTGAGGTACAGGATCACACCGGGAAAGAAGCCGGCTTCACAGATGCCCAACAGAAAGCGCAGCACGTAGAACATGCTGCTCGATTCGATGTGGAAAAAGCCCGCCAGCGGCACGGTGTAGGCCACGGCCATGGAAATGACGGCCCAGGTCAACATGATCCGCGCAATCCAGAAGCGCGCGCCAAATCGATGCAGCAGCAGGTTGCTGGGGACTTCAAACAGGAAGTAGCCCCAGAAGAACATACTGGCGCCCAGGGCATACACGGTGTTGCTGAATTGCAGCTCGTTGAGCATGTCGAGCTTGGCGAAGCCGATGTTCACACGGTCCAGGTAAGCGGCCATGTAACACAGGAGCAGGACGGGCAGGATGCGCCAGATGACCTTGCGGTAGGTCCGGTCTTCAAAATCGAGTTCGCTGGCTTGCGCCTGCGCGGGCAAATGCTCGGATACGGTTTGCATGAGGTAACCCCTGGGCATGTGGACATGCCTGATTGTTTTTATCGAATGGGTCACGCCGAATGAGCAATTCATCCGGCGGTTGAGCGATGACTACAGTGCCTGGGTGGTTTTTTCTCCGTTGACCAGGCGCGTCAGCCCCAGTGGATTGCTGTTCTTCAAGGCCTCGGGGAGCAAGGCATCGGGGAGGTTCTGATAGCACACCGGCCGCAGGAAACGATCGATGGCCAGGGTCCCCACGGACGTACCACGGGCATCGGACGTCGCCGGCCAGGGGCCGCCGTGGACCATGGCATCACAGACTTCCACGCCGGTGGGGTAACCGTTGACCAGTACGCGACCGACCTTTTGCTCCAGCACGGCCATCAGGTCGGCGCACTGCTCGAGTTCGTTCGCTTCACCGATCAGGGTGGCGGTCAGTTGACCGCGCAAGCCTTGCAGGGCGGCCAACAGCTCGGCCCGATCAGCCACTTCAACCACCACCGTGGCCGGACCGAAGATTTCTTCCTGCAGCAACTCATTGCCGGTCAGCAACAGGTCGACGTCCGCCTGGAACAATTGCGCCCGGGCCTGGTTGCCCTGCTGGGCCTGCCCTGCCAGGTGCCTGATCTGCGGGTGCGCCCGCAAGGTTTCACAACCCTGCACATAACTGCGCAAGCCGCCGGCGTTGAGCATGGTTTGCCCCGGTTGATCGGCCATCAACGCGCCGAGGGTCTGCACGAACGTGGTGAACGGCTCGGAGCGGATACCAATGACCAGACCGGGATTGGTGCAGAACTGCCCCGCGCCCATGACCACCGAGGCGGCCAGTTCGGCGGCGATACGCTCGCCGCGCACCTGCAACGCCTGCGGCAGTACCAGCACCGGATTGATACTGCTCATCTCGGCGAACACCGGGATCGGTTGCGGGCGGGCAGCGGCCATGTCGCACAGCGCCCTGCCGCCCTTGAGCGAGCCGGTGAAGCCGACGGCCTGGATCAGCGGATGCTTGACCAGCGCTTCACCCACGCCGGCACCGAAGATCATATTGAACACGCCCGGGGGCATGCCGGTCTGCCCGGCGGCACGAACAATGGCTTCGGCGACCCGCTCGGCAGTCGCCATGTGGCCGCTGTGGGCCTTGAACACCACCGGGCAACCTGCGGCGAGCGCGGCGGCGGTATCGCCACCGGCGGTGGAGAACGCCAGAGGAAAATTACTGGCCCCGAACACCGCCACCGGGCCGACGCCCAGGCGGCACTGGCGCAGATCGCCCCGTGGCAAGGGTTGGCGCGCAGGCAGCGGCAAGTCGATGCGCGCGCCGTAGAAATCACCGCGCCGCAGGGTCTGGGCAAACAGGCGCATCTGTCCACTGGTGCGGGATCGTTCGCCCTGTATGCGCGCCGCCGGCAACGCGGTTTCCTGGCAGACCAACGCCACAAAGTCCTCGCCCAGGGCATCCAGTTCGTCGGCGATGGCGTCGAGGAATTGCGCCCGGCGTGCGGCCGGCAGATTGCGGTAAATCGGATAGGCCTGGGCGGCGGCCGTCGCCGCGGCGTTCACTTCTTCGGCCGTGGCCTGAATGAAGGCCGTGGGCAAAGGTTGCCCGGTCGTTGCATCAACGCTGTGAAGCACCACCGACCCGGCGGCGCTGCGGCCACCGGCGATGAAGTTGTGTCCGGACAGTTCGGGCATGACAGTCTCCTGACCGTGATTGGAAGCTGGTCGATACTCTACTGTCGCAAACCGATTCTTTCCCAATGGCATTTTTGGATTAAGCGATAACGATCCGTTATCGAAATAGTCCGGCATTCCCGCCTGACTCAAGGTGCCAGATCACTGGCCAGCCGCGCGTTTTCCTTGAGTATTTCCGCGAATTCCAGCGCCGCTCCCACCAGTTGCTCGCCCTTGCGCGTGAGGATGCCGTAATCCTGCGGCACCAGGTGCAGCGGCGTATCCAGGGTTTTCAGCTGACCGCTTTCAAGCAGCGGATGGACCATGGCGTTGGGCAGCATCCCGATCATCGGCCCGCGTTGCAGCACCTGGAGAAAGGTCTGCATGGAGATGGTGTCGACGGTGTTGCGCGGCATCCCCACCCCCGCTTCGGCGAAGGCCAACTCCATGCGTCCGCGAATCGGCGTGCCGACCGGATAGAGAATCCACGGCAGATCCACCAGTTGTTGCAAGGAGGTCGGCCCGGCGTCCGCCAGCGGGTGCCGGCTGTTGACCACGATGCAGAACGGTTCGGGCGCCAGGGGCTGGAAGTCATAACGCTGCTGCTGGCTTTGATCGGTGAAACGGGCCACCGCCAGATCGAGTTTCTTCTCCTCAAGCATTTCCATCAGGTGGTTGCTGGTCTGCTCCACCACTTCAATGGACAGCAATGGCCAGCGCTGCTTGATCTGCAGGATCGCCTCGGGCAAGGCCACCGCCGTGGCGGCGAAAATCCCGCCGACCTTGAGGTGACCATGGCCGCCCTCGCGCAGGCTGCCGATCTGCTCGACGAACGAGCGCGCATCGTTCAGCGCGATTTGCGCGTAGCGCAGCACGTGCTCGCCCAACGCCGTCGGCGGCATGCTCCTGGGTTGGCGTTCAAACAGCGCGAACCCCAGCAGGCTTTCGATTTCCTTGAGCATCTTGCTGATGGCCGGCTGGCTGAGGTTCATCTGCTGCGCCGCCAGGTGCATGTTGCGTGTGCGCCCCAAGGTGTCGATCAGCAGCAAATGGCGGAATTTGAGCCAGCCGCAGAAGCTGGAGAAGGACAGATCAGACATGGGCATTCCTCGGATCAGCAATAACCGGACGTTATCGAATACTGAATATATCTCATTGGAGTTTATCGACTGCCCGCCCTAGCGTGAAGGCTTTACGAACCAGGAAGATTCGCCATGTCGCTACTGCTTACTCCCGAAAATACCCTGCCGGTCGATGGTGTGGCCGGTACCCTGATCGGCCGCGCCTGGGTGCCGGGCCGGATCGCCGGGCCTTCGCCGATTGTTCTGCGCAGCGACGGCGTGTTCGATCTGTCGGATCGTTTTGCGACCTTGAGTGACTTGCTGGAAACCGAATCGCCACTGGCCGCCGTCCGCCAGACGCCCGGCACCTTCATTGCCAGTGTCGAAGCCCTGCTGGCCAACACCGGCCCCGATGCCGACCCGTCCAAACCCCACCTGCTGCCGCCTCTGGACTTGCAAGTGATCAAGGCTGCTGGTGTGACCTTCGCTGCCAGCATGATCGAGCGTGTCATCGAGGAACAGGCCGGTGGTGACGCAGCCAAGGCCGAGGCGGTGCGCGCGACGGTGCAGGCCGTGATCGGTGACAACCTGCGTTCGATCGTGCCGGGCTCCGAGCAGGCCATGCGCTTGAAAGCCTTGCTGATCGAACAGGGCATGTGGTCGCAATACCTGGAAGTCGGCATCGGCCCGGACGCGGAAATCTTCACCAAGGCACCCGTCCTGGCGGCCGTGGGCAGCGGTAGCCGGATCGGCATTCACCCCGGTTCCAAGTGGAACAACCCGGAACCGGAAATCGTGCTGGCGGTCGACAGCCGCGGACGGATCCACGGCGCCACCCTGGGCAACGACGTCAATCTGCGGGACTTCGAAGGCCGCAGCGCGTTGTTGCTGAGCAAGGCCAAGGACAACAATGCGTCCTGTGCGATCGGGCCGTTCATTCGCCTGTTCGACGAACACTTCAGCCTGGATGACGTGCGCGCCTGTGTGGTCGACCTGCACGTGCAGGGCGAAGACGGCTACCGGATGCAGGGTTCGAGTTCCATGAACCAGATCAGCCGCGATCCGCAGGACCTGGCCGGCCAGACCCTCAATGCCAATCACCAATACCCTGATGGTTTCCTGCTGTTTCTCGGTACTCTGTTCGCCCCCACCGAGGATCGCGATCATGTCGGCAGCGGTTTCACCCACAAACTGGGCGACCGGGTCAGTATCAGCAGCCCGTTGCTCGGCAGCCTGCACAACCAGGTCACCCACAGCAGCGACGCCACGCCCTGGACCTTTGGCGTGAGTGCCCTGTTGCGGAACCTGGCATCCCGGGGACTGCTCGCCCGCTGAAGCCGGAACAGATTGTCGATTCATCCAATTACAAGAGAGAAACGAATCATGAGTGACATCCCCAAGCGTCGCCTGCGCAGCGAGCAATGGTTCAATGACCCTGCCCACGCGGACATGACGGCCCTGTACGTCGAACGCTACATGAACTACGGGATGACCCGCGAAGAGCTGCAATCGGGCCGCCCGATCATCGGCATCGCCCAGACCGGCAGCGATTTGACTCCGTGCAACCGCCATCACCTGGAGCTGGCGCAACGGGTCAAGGCCGGCATTCGCGATGCCGGCGGCATTCCCATGGAATTCCCCGTCCACCCGATCGCCGAGCAATCACGCCGGCCCACCGCCGCGCTGGACCGTAACCTGGCCTACCTGGGGCTGGTGGAAATTCTCCACGGTTACCCGCTGGACGGCGTGGTGCTCACCACCGGTTGCGACAAAACCACGCCCGCCTGCCTGATGGCCGCCGCGACCACTGACCTGCCGGCCATTGTCCTGTCGGGTGGGCCGATGCTCGACGGTCACCACAAGGGTGAACTGATCGGCTCCGGCACCGTGCTCTGGCATGCGCGCAACCTGATGGCCGCCGGGGAAATCGATTACGAAGGCTTCATGGAAATGACCACCGCGGCATCGCCCTCGGTGGGTCACTGCAACACCATGGGCACCGCCCTGTCGATGAACGCCCTGGCCGAAGCCCTGGGCATGTCGTTGCCGGGTTGCGCGAGCATTCCGGCGCCTTATCGCGAGCGCGGGCAAATGGCCTACGCCACCGGCAAGCGCATCTGTGAACTCGTGATGCAGGACGTACGCCCGTCGCAGATCATGACCCGCGAGGCGTTCGAGAACGCCATCGCCGTCGCTTCGGCACTGGGCGCGTCGAGCAATTGCCCTCCGCACCTGATCGCCATCGCCCGACACATGGGCGTCGAGCTGAGCCTGGACGACTGGCAACGGATTGGCGAAGACGTGCCGCTGCTGGTCAATTGCATGCCGGCGGGCAAGTACCTGGGCGAAGGTTTCCACCGTGCGGGCGGCGTGCCAGCGGTGATGCATGAACTGCAAAAGGCCGGGCGGCTTCACGAAGACTGCGCCACGGTCAGCGGCAAGAGCATCGGCGAAATCGTCAGCAGCAGCCTGACCAGTAACGCCGACGTGATCTACCCCTTCGAAACGCCGCTCAAGCACCGCGCCGGTTTCATCGTGCTCAGCGGCAACTTCTTCGACAGTGCGATCATGAAGATGTCGGTGGTCGGCGAAGCGTTCCGCAAGACCTACCTGTCGGAGCCCGGCGCGGAGAACAGCTTCGAAGCCCGGGCGATTGTGTTCGAAGGACCGGAGGACTATCACGCCCGCATCGACGACCCGTCACTGGACATCGACGAGCGCTGCATCCTGGTGATCCGCGGTGCCGGCACCGTGGGCTACCCCGGCAGTGCCGAAGTGGTGAACATGGCGCCACCGGCCGCGCTGATCAAAAAAGGCATCGACTCCCTGCCCTGCCTGGGCGACGGACGCCAGAGCGGCACCTCCGCCAGCCCTTCGATCCTCAACATGTCCCCGGAAGCGGCCGTGGGCGGTGGCCTGGCCCTGCTCAAGACCAACGACCGCCTGCGCGTGGATCTCAATGCACGATCGGTCAACTTGCTGGTCGATGAAGCGGAGATGGCTCGACGTCGCGCCGAGTGGACGCCGAGCTTCCCACCGTCACAAACCCCTTGGCAGGAACTGTACCGTCAACTGGTCGGCCAACTGTCCACCGGCGGCTGCCTGGAACCGGCGACCTTGCACCTGCGGGTGATTGCCCGCAGTGGCGGCGAGCCGCGGCATTCGCACTGATTGATCGATGCGCCCGGGTTCACCCGACATGTGTCGAGGGCGCCCGGGCGTTCAATTCAGTGTTATCGAACGCTGGCTGGCGTCATCGACATTGCAAATGTTTGGCGGTGAGCATCCTTGCCTTCTTTTTTCCAGATAGACGTCTATCCTTTAAACCAATCAACGCTGCTTGATGCTGCGCGCAAACGACACCGACATTAATTCCAGCGCGCGAATTGCCAGGCTCGAAATTGACGCGATCGCCGAGGAAAGAAATGGAGCGCGCAGTCGTCCTGATCGGTGTAAAGAAAGCCCGGGGCTTGCCGGAACTCTCTGCTGTCGGAGAAGGCATCAGGCAGATGAAACGATGGGCCGAGTCGCAAGGCATCGGCGACGATTACCTCAAGGTTCTGTGCGACGAAGTCTCTGGCGAGGTACGGGTCCATCAAGTGTGCGATGCGATCGCGGAGCTGGTTGAGCGTGGCACCGTCGGACAACTCATAGTCTACTTCGCGGGACACGGTGTTTATAACCGCGGTGAGCGCTGGCTGCTTTCGCGTGCCCCTCTCAATACGGGAGAGGCGATCAATGTAGAAGGCAGCATCCAGCTCGCGCGCTATTGCGGCATACCTCATGTTGTACTCATTTCGGATGCCTGCAGAACGGCGCCGGATGGCATCCAGGCCACGCAGGTTACGGGCACCGAAATTTTTCCGAACGAAGTGGCCTGCGATTTTGAACAAAAGGTCGATGTTTTTTTCGCATGTGCCCGAGGCAACGCGGCCTATGAAATACGCAACGTCACGGAGTCCGCCGAACGCTATCGCGCAGTTTATTCCCAGGCGCTTGTCGAATGTCTGCGCGGCATGCACCGCGAAATTATCGAGCCTGAGCCAGAGGAGGCGTCCCGCGCGGGCGTGATCCGTGCGGATCGTTTGCACGAGCAGTTGAAGCGTCTTGTTCCGGCGCGCCTGGAAAAGCGGTTCGGCCCACTCACTCTGCTCAACCAGATTCCGGATGCACGCATCGTGTCGCGCAAGGAATGGCTGTCGGAGGTGCCCCTGCAATTGTGCATGCACGAACGCGGAGGCGGCCCGTCGCTGCCGCCAAGACCCTCGCCAGCAGATGTGATTGAAAAAATGATTCTCGGCTCAGCCGTACCTGAGTGGAGGCAGGTGCCGACTCCGAGCGGTTTCCAAGGTCACATGACGTCAACGCCGCCATCCCCAATTCAAACCAACGAGATGAGTTCGTTCATAGCGTGCGTTCGGCGTCGGCTCACGGAGCGAGACACTCCTTTCAGGATTCAGGGCCGTGGTTTCGAGACCTTGGGTGAAGAACTGCGCTCAGTGGATGTTCCTTCGACTGCGAAGGCTACATTGCATCCGTCGAGAATGGCCGTGACCATAGAATCGGACGAGCCTGTCGTGAACGTCCTGCTGCGGTTCGACAGCGGCGCCGTCACGGTGCTACCTGCCATCGCCGGGCAACAGTCGCGACTCGTTTTTGAGCCTGGCCATCCCTCCGAGAAGAAAACCCGCTTGCTCGTAGACGTGAGTTACGAGCCGATCGGCGCGCGAGACGTGGGTGAAACACAGCGAAATGTCGGACTGGGTGACCTCCGACCCGCGATTTCGGCCGCCGTCAATAACGGACACCTGCGGCTTGACGAAGTGGCGTTGGATGCCTTGACGGACTACATCTGTACCCCTGCGAATGAAGATATCGGGCTCGCGCTCTACTGCGCTTACTGCTGTCACGAAGCGCAGCGGTCAGACTTGATTCACCGACTTTCCGAAATGGTCGAGATACATTTCGGCGTCAGGCTGTTTGACCTGAACCTGCTCAGTTGGGGCAGCGGCCCGTCCCTCACCCCAGGCAGCCCCGGCTTTCCAATACTTTCCCAGGGTTGGGCACTTCTACCCGCGTGCCGCGTTCGCGTTCCGGATGCGATCCGGTCGCTCGAACGATATTTGCTTCCGTCGCTGTGGACCTTGTACGAGGCAGCGGCTCACGACCCGCTCTACACCCTCATGATGCAAGGAGACCTGCAATGAAATGCAACCTGGTGTTCGTACACGGTCGCTCGCAGGAAATGAAGGACGCCTCGGCCCTGAAGGAAGAGTGGCTGGCAGCACTCGACTGCGGTCTCGCTTCGGCCGGCCTGTCCCTGCCATTGCAGGCCAAGAACGTCCGCTTTCCCTATTACGGGCAGACACTCTATGACCTCGTGAACGACACCCCGGCCGAGCATGTCGCCGAAGTTGAAGTGCGAGGCGCAGCGCATAGCAGCACCGAGCAGATCTTTATCCAGCAAGTACTCGAGGAAGTAGCCGAGCGCGGCGAACTCATGCCGGAGCAGATACAGGACGAGGACGAGCGCGACGCCATCGCTCGCGGCATGTTCAACGATGCGCGCCTGCTCGCGATTCTGAAGGCTCTGGATCGTAACGTGCCCTTCGCCAGTGGAGTGAGCATCGCGCTCGCCACCCGTGATGTGCATCGATACCTGACTCACCTGGGTACCCGCGACAGCATCGAGACCGGCGTACGCAAAGCATTGAGCACGGACGTGCCGTCAGTGGTAGTGGCGCATTCGCTCGGCACGGTAGTGGCGTATAACCTTTTGCGCCGGGAAGCCGAGACGCACGGCTGGAAGGTACCCATGCTGATCACACTGGGCTCGCCACTCGGCGTGCGCGCCGTCCGCATGCGCCTTGCACCTATTTCGCATCCCGCAGGCGTCACGGCCTGGTTCAATGCACGCGATCCACTTGATCTCGTTGCGCTTAATCCGCTTGATGCGCAGTCGTTTTCTATCAAACCGTCCATTGAAAACAAGAACGATGTCGTCAACGACACCGAGAACCGACACGGCATTGGCGGCTATCTACGCGATCCGGAAATTGCCCGGCGCATTCACGATGCGCTCACTCGCGCCAGCGAGTAGCCCTTGCCGTAGGGGCGCCAGATTGATTGACGGCATGATGACCCCAGGCGGCCGCTGCCACCTGGCTGGGTAACCCACATTCTGGGGACCGGATATGGACAAATGCTTTCTTGAACGCCCGTGCGGACAGCGCACCTTGCCGCTGCCGTCGGCGGAGCTCTTTCGCGATGCCGTCAACGGCAACCCGACATGGGACGCCTTATGCACCCTCGAAAAAAACGCGGTCGACGATGGTTGGCTGGTCTTGCGACGGCGTCGTGCGGGTGAGCTACATATCGCTGCGCTGCTGCGACTGCATCGCAAGGCGTTCGAGGCCGAGTGCGCGGGCCGCGTTGAGACCGCTGCCTTTTTTTGGGACGAGCTGCTTCGGCGTCTTCGAAAGGAATGGTCACGCAACGCGCATTGGGAAACGGCGGCGCGCATGCTCGAAAGACCGGAAGTGCTCGATGGCGCCGCGCTGCGCGCGCTGCTCACCGACGAGCTGTTTCTGGATTCGATGTTCGCATTCGTAAATGGCCGCATCGACAATTGCTCAGTCACGACGAATGAGCACTTGTCGTGGCAAGGGACATGGATCGAGGCCGTGCTGACCTTGAGAAAAACCTGCGGGGGTGATCCGGGCGTGATCCGGCTGCCGCTCATCAAGTTCCAGATCAATGCGTTGATGAACGCAGGAGGATACAACGAGGCTATACACCGGTTGCGCAACGTGACAGATCCGAAAATGAAGGAGGTGCTTTCGGAGCGTCTGGCGAGCCTCGAACTCGAGCGCGCATGCAAGCGGCTGAACGACGATGCAACGAAGAACATTACCACGCTGCGGCAGGTGATTACGGAGCTCGAGATTATCGTCAAGGCGCATCCCGACCGCCTCCCCATCCAGGAAATTCTTGGCCAGGCGTACCACCTGCTCAGCGTACAACTTGCCAACGACGACGCCTGCGCGCAGGCGCTTGTAGCGTCGCAGAAGGCTATGTTTCTATGCCCCGCTTTGAGCGAGGCCGATGAAGCGTTTAATCAGCTCGTCGAGCGCATGCAGCAGCTTCAGTCGAACATCGACGACGTCATGAAGGAGCTTAAACGCGATGAAGGCAAGCAACTGAGCGAAGCCGGCAAGAAGCTCTTCAATGATGCGAAAACAGGCTTCGGTCCGCTCGAAGCGTTCAGGCAGTCGACCGAAGCGGCTGCACTCAGCGACAGATGGATCGTCGCTCGCGATGCTGGCTTGTGGCGCGAACTGGCTGGGGAGCCCCTGCCGACACGACCCACCAATGATGCGCTCGCGGCATTGCGTGAGGCGGTAATCACAATCTTCAGCTCCGAAGCAAGTGCAGAGTCCGAGCTCGCGCAAGCATTCGATGATATGAAGGCTGCGAGTTCCGATTTACCCGCTGTCGACGCTCGGCGTGTGGCCTCGTTCATCGTGCAACGGCGTCGTGAGAGTGGCGAACAAGCGGATTCGGACGCTCAGTCAGAAGATACGCCAGCGGTTAATGCACCGGCAGAACCAGATTTCGTACCCACGCTCATGATCCCGCCAGCGTCGCCCGTGAGCGGCGACCGCGTATCATTTCGCGAATGGTTTGCCGGTTCAGGCGATACAGGGGCGCGCAGCCTGGCCGTCGCGGCAGCACTGAGTGTCGTCGTCGCTGGGGTGTTCTCCGCGATCGAAATACCTGCGCACCAAACCCGCGACGAAGCCGTGATGCAAATTACGAGCGCTTCCTCCACCGATTACGATTCGATCATCGAGGCGTCCGAACGCTTTCTGCAGGCGAGCCCGTTCGGTATCGGCGACCCACGCGAGGCAAGCGTGCGGAACGCCTATGCCAATGCATTTCTCGGCTGGTTCACGACCGTGGAAAATCCTGGTGAACCGCAAGCCGCGGCCCGCATCGATACCTACCGCAAACTGGCATCGCAGGGAGAGCAATCATGAAACAGCTCGTATCCATTGTGGCGATCCTTGTGTTGGTCGCGAGTGCCGGGCAGCTCGCTTATCTGTACACGGCGAGCGACGGCGAACTTTCGACATCTGTATCAATGAATGAAGGGGTGAAAGCGGACACCCCTGACAACAACTTGCCCGGGCTGCCGCATGATCTCGAGGTGGGCGTACCGCAAACGGTCGACTTTTCGGCGGACGCCATCAGCATGCAGGACTTGACGACGTCTGAGCGTAACGACCAGTACCGCGATTGGCTGCTGTTCACGGTGATTAGCGCCCGAGGCCTGGACGCGCAATCCTTCAGCCAGGTCCTCTTCGACCTGCCGCCTATACGCCACGGCTATGTGCGCGCGCTTGGCACCTTCGAGTACGGCGAAACACGTTCGCGAGCGCTCGACAAAACCACAGTAATCGCCCTCGTGCCCGCTGGCCGCAGTGAGGCGCAACGCAGGGACGACCTTTCACATGTCGCCGACCAGCAGCGCAAGAACCTCGGCGAGCCGTTCCAGCGCATGGAAATAGTGGAATACTCACTGGACGGCGAGCACGCCATGGCGCGCCTCACGCGCCTTCCGGACGTAAGCTATGCAGACCTGTTCTCTGCCCAATACGGCTACATCGAAAAGCCGCTCGCCAGCATCGCCGACTTTAACGATTTCATGTCCTCCGTAGACAACTTGACATTCGTGACCAAGACACGCCAGGGCTTGATCGCGGGGGGGCGCAAACTGCAGAGCGGCCATCGCAGTCCGATCGGCGTGGAGGAAGTTGCGGCCATCTGGCAATCCGAGCATAACAATCGCGTTCGCGAAGAAAATATCAACAAGCAGGCGCGAGAACGTCTGGATGCGCTCGGCGCCCGTTACGATGCGATGGTGGCGAAAGGCGCCAGCGTTTCATCTCTGAAAACGCGCTACAACGCTGAACTCGAACAATTAAAAAAGGAGCTCTCGCAAGAGGTTCTTGCACAGCATATCGTCGCGGGCTCCGGCTTCTCGCTCGACCCTGCCATCCAGTTTCCCGAACTGCGCAAGCGGTTTGAGTTGATCGTCAAGGAATTACCTGCCGAGCAAGCGAGGGCCATGTTCGGCGACGGCGGCATCCAGACGGTGGTCGAAGGTCTGGACAACAAGGATTTCGGTCCATATGCGCGCATGATGGAGCAACTGCAGCGTAACGAGATGAGCTTACCGTTCGCTAATCGGATGCAAGTAGCGAGGTTAGATTGTTCCTATCAGGCGGCACGCTACGATGGCGACCTGAAGGGCACGTCGGCGGGAATGACGTTGTTTTATACCGATCTGATCGCGAAACTGTGGATCATCGACTTCGTGGACTCGTCGCCGCGGCGTAATGCCATCTTGGATTTCGTCGACGATCCACACGTGAAGCTCTCGTATGTATACAAAAAGGAATCCGAAGAGCTGTCAGAGTCGCGCCTGTGGTTCGGGCCGTCCAATCTGGGCTACCAGGTCGCCAATGACAACGACACGATGCTGTTTGCGCACACTGCGACACGGATCTACTCGGCGGGCCACAACGCGGCCACCCCCAGTCAGGAAGTGCAGACCTCGGCGTTCCTCGCGGCAGCCATCGAATGGTGGAACGACCACTACGAAGAAGTGGCCGATTACGAGCCGCAATACCAGCGTCTGAACGAGATAATGAAATGGAGTGTGGTGATTGCGTGGCTGAACCAGACAGCGAATGCGCACCCCCTCGATTACCTGAGCTCGGTCACAGTGGACCGCAGCAACGTGTTTCCTCAGTGGGCGGAGCGCAACAAGGCGCTGCGCTTTGATCAATGGCACGAAGTCGGCTTTCACAAGGCCGGTTATGCCGGCACCACGACCGAGACACTGCCGCTATTACAAGGCCCTGTCACCGCGGGCGGCGTGTCGCTCGCGATGCGCGACGCCGCTGCGCGGCCGTCGATCGCCAACGGTGTAGATCAGGTCCTGCGGCGCTCGAACATCCAATATTCGTCGAACATGAACGCGATCAGAACTGCCGAAGGACAGATTTCGATCAAGACTTTCGACGAGACGCAATTCACACTCAAGCCGGTCAGAGACTTCAAGGCGTTCGATGATGCCCTGGTAAGGCTTAAGCCTGTAAACGAGGATCGCTTCCTGATCATCACCGAGGCGAAGAAGGGCACGAAGATGCGCTCCGTCTCTACCCAAGTCTCCGATGCCCCCTTCAAACGCACTGTGCTAATGCAGACCGACGCGCTTCGCATCGAGTCTCGCATGGCCGACGTTCCACTCAACGATTTAAGCATTGAGCGCACCGCCAACGGCTTCAGGATCGGCCTGCACGCGCGCAAGATGGATCGGGTGAGCGCATTCGCACGTGATCTGAGCGGCGCCGATCCGGTTGCGGCGCTACCGGGCAACCCGATGATCAGCTCGGTCTTGCAGGTGCAAGGTAAGGACTCGGTGTTCGCGCGTTTCGAGCGGGGCGGGGAATGGGTGGAATTCGCACGCGAAAAAGCGCCACGAGTGGATATCGACCCCGACTGGCAACTGCGCACCGCCGCCCTCGAGAACGATGTGACGGCAGTCATACAGGCACGCATGGTCCCGGACGTGCAAATGTCGGAGTTGCTCGGCAACGGACATTTCATGATCAAGGAAACAACGGGCGGCAAACCTATCATCGTGGCGATTCCCGACCAGGCCGCGCCAATCGAGGTCATGGCCGTACACACGCGCTTGGGGGATCTGAGTGTCTGGGTCGATCGCGAGAGCGACGTCGTGCACATGATTGCGCAGGATGCGAACATGATTCCGCTCGCGATCGCCAACAGCTTGCAACGCGCCGATCTCGACGCGATCCGCAAGGCGGCACGCGGTTCGAACGTCAAGGAGCTCACGCTGCCTGGCGAAGGAGCCGCGCGCTCTGAATTCGTTGTTAATCTCGAGCAGGGTAATTTGCGCAAGGCGGCGCTGCATCTGGCAGACGATCCGGTAGCCGCCCGCCGTGCGATCGACGACACAGTGGCGACGGCGGTCAGGCGTACAGACGACATCCACAAGCAGCTGGGCGTGGACGAAGCGCTGCACTATCTCGACCGGCTCAGGGCCACTTATGGCGATCGTCCCGAGATTGCACTGCGCCGCGGCCTGGTCGAACTGGAGCGCGGCCGCGCCGACGCCGCCGTCGAGGCTTTGAACCGTGCCCCACGTCTGGGCTCTATAGACCGGAAGGCGTTCTATGACGAGGTCAATGCGCGCATCGTGGCCACTCCGGATCCGCACAGCGACATATCACGCTTTTCGGATTTCGTGCATTTTCACGAGCACATCGGCAAACAGGCCGATTCGTGGATCGACCGGCTCACACCGCGTGTGAAAGACGAGCGTTTCGACTTCGATGCGACACTGCGCCGAATGCCGTCTGAGAGTCAAATACCCGGTGCAATGGACTTTCGGGCCGATGAGTGGGTGATTTATCGCCAAACGAACGCCTCCCTCGATCATCTGGACTGGAACAACCCCTTCGACAAGGCAATCCCCGACATCGTGAGCGGAAAGCTCGGCAAGGTCGTGGAGCTGCCGGATGGGGATATTGCTCAGTATCGTCCTTCGGTGATCTGGTCGGCCGATCATCAGACCGAGTTCACACCGATCAAGGCGAAGGTGTCGCAACATATCTCCCGTCCGACTCAGATTGGAAACGCCCCGCCCCCCTCGTGCGATCAGGCCGCGAACGATCCGGGCTGCGGTAACGCTAACACCTCCGCTGAACCGAGGCGCCAGCGCATTCTCTTGGTGATGGCGAACTGAGCCACGGAGCCGGGCCATGAATGCAGCCGACGATCCCTTCCCGCTTGACCAGATGCGAGCACGCATGGAGTCAGCGGAGGCCGACCTTCGGGCATCTCGCTTGCAGCAGGCCTTCGATGGCTATCGCGAGATAATGAAACGACTGCTGGATCGCCGCACCGAAGGGGGCAAACAGTTTCGGGGCGCCGACCTGATGGTGATCGAACGGCTCGCGGAGCTGGCGGTGCTGTTCGGCCATACGCAAGCGGCCGACGATCTACTGCGAGCCATGATCACCTTGTGCGACGAGGCGGACAACACAATCGCCGCCGATTACGCGCGACTCAAACGTGTCGAGGTACTGCTGGGCACGGGCCGGTTCGATGACGCCGTCGGGCGTTTCAGCGATCTGGCGAGCCATATCGGCGCGCTGGAAGACATTGCCACCGATGAGTCGGGGCTCGATGCGTGGGAAGCGCGTATCGTATGGCGCCACTTCCCCGCGGACGAGCGCACCGTGTGCCTGACCCGTGCCTATCTCGTCATGGGCGGCTTCATGATGCGGCTTGGCGTCTATGGCGACGCGTTGCGCATGCTCGAGCGCGGTCTCCTTCACACATCCGGTGCAAGCTCGCAGTCGCTCGTTTCCCAGACGAAAGCCGGGCTGCATGTGTCGAGAGCGCGCGCACTGCTGGAAGCGGGCCGACTCGACGATGCGCGAGCCGCGCTCGCGCAGTGCGGCGCCGATCCGCAATCGCCCGCTGCGCGCTTGCAGACTCTGGAACTCGAAGGAAAGATCGCGCTCCTGCGTGGCGAACTGTCCAGCGCGGTCCAGTATCTGCGCAATGCCATGACGTTGTGCGCATCGAACGCCCTGCATCGCGCCCAGGCCGTTGCTACGCTCAATCTCGCGCACGCGCTGGTTTTGCTGAACCGCGTGGAAGAGGCGTTGAGCCTGATCGACAACGCGCACGCGCTTGCGTGCGCACTCGGCGACCAGGTGCTCCTGGCGCGCGCGCAGTCCATCCAACATGTCGCATTGGCGCGACGCGTCTCGTCGGCGCAGGCCGTCGAGATGACCCTGTCCGTCACGTCGATGACCAATGAATGGAGCACGCTGACTTTCGGCCCGGGCCTGCGCGCGCTGCCCACTCAGATCGGCGAGACGTCGGACCGGGACAGCTTTCTCGCGCAATTCGAGGACCGCGCACTCGTCTTCCAGTGGGAGCTCGCCACACATCCGGCGCAGGCAGTGCGCAGCTACAACCTGATCGAGCAGGCCTACGCGCATTCCGACTCGGGGATCATCAGGGCGCGGCTACTCGTGCTGGAAGGCATGCTGCGTGCCGCCCGGGCCGACCATGCGGGCGCGGAGGCATGTTTTGTGAAGGCAATGGCGCGATTCAACGCGCTGGGCTTTGTGCCGGAGCTGTGGCGGCTCACTCAGCAACGCGCCGAGAACCTGATGCACCTTGACCGCGTGAGCGAAGCCGGACAGATCATTTCCGATGCCGCGCAGTTGCTCGACACTTTGTGCGCGTCGCTACCGGGCCCGGAGCAGGCGATTTTTCTGCTCAATAAATTTACCGCGCAGGAGAGCGAGCTGAAGGCACGCGTCGAAGAACTCGTGCGTGCAATGGAAGCGACGCGTGCCATGCGACCCTGGCGACGCCTATACGGGCGATATGTGACATTACGCAGGCTCTCCGACGTGACGAATCGTCTCCACGCGTTCAAGGCTGGTCTGGCGGGACAGCAGATCGGGGCCTCGGAAAACGACTTCCCCGTGCCTGCCGCGAACGGAGTATGGCGTATCGTTCGCATGTTCGGCGCAATGGCACTGGCCCCGCGAGACAGGGCCGTCGTGTCATTCATAGTGCTACCGGATCGCGTACTCGTAATGTGGTCAATGTTCCTGGGCGCAGGGTTCGCGGTGCGGCCCGTGACGCGTGGAGTGTTGCGCGACACGGTGGCGCAGTGGCATCAACTTGCGCAACACGAGCCATTTTTCGCGGTCGCCGGCGATGCGCAAGAAGTCGAAGCTCGGCAGCGGCAGGTGGACGAATTACTCGTCAAGCTCGGCGAAATGCTCAACCTCGACGCGTGGATCGGTGCGTTACCCACCCGCATCGACCGGCTCACGATCATCGCTGATGACGTCCTTCACGGCTTGCCATTCGCGGCGCTCAAGCATGGCGGCCGTTATCTGGTGGAGCGCTTTGCCATCTCATTCGGTTTTCATTCCCCAGGGTACAGGCCACGCGACGACCATATCGCGCACGGTAAGGGCCTCGTCGTCGGCGTTGCGCAAGCGCCAGGCGAGGCCACGCTCGAATTAGTCGGAGCCGAGTGCGCGAGGGCGGACGCGTGGCTGCGTGCGCATGGCATGGAGAGCTCGGTGTTCCTGGACGAACAGGCGCGCCATGCCGATGTTACCCGCGAGCTCTGTGAGGCCTCGATAGCACACTTTGCGTGCCACAGCGTCTTCGAACCCGACGCGCCCGACAAATCGGGCCTGTGGATCAAGGACGAGCTCGGTACGAGTCGCCGGTTGACCATTCGTGACCTCGCCGCCCTTCGCCTTTCAGCATGCCGACATGTCACTCTCTCCGCGTGCTGGTCCGCGGACAGCTACGTGATTCCCGGCCGCTGGGTCATCAGTTTGCCGGAGGTCCTATGGCGCAGCGGTGTACACAGCGTGCTTGCGTCTCTATGGCAGGTTGCAGACGAGATCGGCGAGGCTTTCATGAATCGCTTCTATGACAATCTCGAGCGTTTGCCGCGTGATCTCGCGTTACGCGATGCGCAATTGCAATGCCTGCACAATGCCCTGAGCGTGACAGGTCACAACGTGCCGATTACCGCCGGACCGTTCTTCTGGGCGGGCTTCGTGCTGAATGGGGCGCCGGGCAGAATTCGCCTACCGCAGCAGCGACGCTGATGTAAACCACAAACCCGGTCGAGAGGTGCGATAAAGCGCATTTCAGCGCAGATGCGACGTTCGCGCTAACCAATTGAGTGCGTGATCTGATCGAAATTTAAGTCGATACATTGGTATTACCCGGTCTGACGGTGCATGCGCTACCCTGATTCTGGACTCGACGGCTGCGCCCTCACTCACCAGATCAAGGCCTTGCACACTATGATCATCTCTTCTGCCTCGGACTACCGCGAAGCGGCACGTCGCAAGCTCCCCCGTTTTTTGTTCGACTACATCGACGGAGGCGCTTATGCAGAGCATACGCTGAGGGCCAATAGCGCGGATTTGAGTCACGTGAGCCTGCGCCAGCGCATCCTGAAAAATGTCGAGACCCTGAGCCTGCAAACCACCCTCTTCAATCAACCACTGTCGATGCCCATCGTGCTGGCGCCGGTTGGCCTGACCGGGATGTTCGCCCGTCGGGGCGAGGTGCAGGCGGTCAAGGCGGCGCAGAACAAAGGCATCCCGTTGTGCCTGTCGACCGTGTCGGTATGTTCGATCGAAGAAGTCACGAAAAACGCTCAACAACCGATCTGGTTTCAGCTGTATGTGCTCAAGGACCGCGGCTTCATGCGCAACGCGCTGGAGCGCGCGCAAGCCGCCGGCGTGCAGAACCTGGTGTTCACGGTCGACATGCCCACGCCCGGCGCCCGCTACCGGGATGCCCACTCGGGCATGTCGGGACCTTACGCCTCGACGCGGCGGGTGCTCCAGGCCATGACCCGGCCCGATTGGGCGTTCAACGTCGGCCTGATGGGACGCCCCCACGACCTGGGCAATATCTCCAACTATCTGGGCAAGGCCGTCACCCTCGAAGACTACATGGGCTGGCTGGCCAACAATTTCGACCCTTCGATCAGCTGGAGCGACCTGGAGTGGATTCGTGAATTCTGGAAAGGGCCGATGATCATCAAAGGCATCCTCGATCCCCAGGATGCCCGCGACGCGGTGAGTTTCGGTGCCGACGGGATTGTCGTGTCGAACCACGGCGGCCGACAGCTCGACGGCGTGCTCTCCACCGCCAATGCCTTGCCACCGATCATGCAGACCATCGGCAATGACCTGAGCGTGCTGGTTGACTCGGGCATCCGTTCGGGGCTGGACGTGGTGCGCATGCTGGCGCTGGGGGCCAAAGGGGTTTTACTGGGCCGCTCGATGGCCTACGCACTGGCCGCCGACGGCCAACGCGGCGTGGAAAACATGCTGGATATCTTTGCCAAGGAAATGCGCGTGGCCATGACCCTGACCGGCGTCACCTCCATCGATCAGATCGACGAATCCATTCTGGTGCGATCCGTCAGGTAAGCGGGAGGAATCGATCCATGCGCATCGCCTTGCTGTCCGACATCCACTTGTCCGTCAACGCGATACCGTTTCCCGAGGTGGACGCCGATATCGTCGTGCTGGCCGGCGACATTGCCCGGCCGGCCAGGGCCATCGAGTGGGCCAGGGCCTGCCCGCTTCCGATCCTGTACGTGGCGGGTAATCACGAGTTCTACGGCAGTGATTTGATCTCGACCTATGAACAGCTGAACAACCTGTCCCAAGGCACGGGGATCAACATTCTGGAGCGCTCGGAGCATGTCCACGACGGCGTGCGTTTTCTGGGCTGCACCCTGTGGTCCGACTATCGTCTGCTCGACGATGCGCAGGAACGGGCCCAGGGCATCGATCTGGCAACACAGCTCATCCGTGACTTCAGCCACATCAAAGTCTCGCCGGATTTTCCTGACCTCTTCACCCCGGCGGTGTCCCAGCTGATCTTCATGCAGACCGTCGCCTGGCTGGACGACTGCTTCGCCCGGGACAGTACAACGCCGACGGTGGTGATCTCCCATTTCGCCCCGACCCGGTCGAGCATCAGCCCGCAGTTCGCCGGCTCGCCGATCAATTCGAGTTTCGTTTCCGACCTCGAGGAGCAAATCAAAAAATGGCAACCGGCGCTCTGGCTGCATGGCCATACCCATGGCAGCTTTGACTATCGGGTGGGCGATACCCGCGTGGTGTGCAACCCCCGGGGCTATGCGAAAAATGGGGTGAACGAGAATCCTGAATTTGATTGTGGATTGGTGATCGAGCTGGCCTCAGCCGTCACTTGAAAAAATGGCTGGGCGTGGTGCCAAACTGCTTTTTGAACATGGTGGTAAACGCACTGGGGCTGTCGTACCCCAGTGCGCCCGCCACATCGATGATTTTCTCTCCGACCGCAATCCGCTCCAGGGCCAACAGTAGCCGCGCCTGTTGGCGCCACTGGCCGAAGGTCATGCCGGTTTCCTTGTGGAACAGGCGCTGGATGGTCTTCGCGTCGAGGCTCAGCCGGTCGCTCCAGTCCGACAGTGTTGAACCATCCCCGGGGTCCTGCTGCAGGGCCGAACAGATCACCTGGACACGCTGATCCGAAGGTTGCGGCAGGTGCAGGGGCAAGGTCGGCAGGAGGGTCAGTTCGTCGACGATCAAACGCATGATCCGGGCTTCCCGCGAGTCCGCATCAACCGGTGCGGCGATGGTCACGGAGGTCTTGATCAGCTCGCTCAGTAGCGCGGAAATGCTCACGGCCCGGGTTTCGTCCGGCAGCTCTGGAAATTGGTCCGCCCGCACGAAGACGCTGCGCATCTTCAACGCGCCCACGCAACGAATCGAGTGCACGTGCCCGCTGGGCATCCATATTCCGCGACTCGGCGGAACCGTCCACTGGCTCAACCCCGAGTGCACGACCATCACGCCCTCGATGGCGTAGATCAGCTGGTGCTTGGCGTGGCTATGGGGCTCGATGAACCAGTTTTCCGGGTAATCGGTCGCACTGGTGCAGACCGCCCAATCGACGGCGTCCATCGCGACCAGAAATTCTTCCAGTGATTTGACCATGATGCCCTTTTTGCGAAAGTAGTCGCCCGAATGGCGCGAGACAGGCAATTTCTCGAAATCTAGCATAGCGCCAGAACCCAGCAATGACTTTTTCCCTGCATGGATGATGTGCGATGTCCTCAATGACGACCCCTTCGGCGACCGCCCCGGTGGCCAGCCAGACCAGCCCGCTGGTCATGCGCGTGATCGGTGCCTGTGCCCTGGCGCACCTGATCAATGACCTGATTCAGGCCGTGCTGCCTTCGATCTATCCGATGCTCAAGGCCAACTACGGCCTGACCTTCACCCAGGTGGGCCTGATCACCCTGGCCTTCCAGCTCACCGCTTCTTTGCTGCAGCCTTGGGTGGGCTACCACACGGACCGTCATCCCAAGCCCTGGTTGCTGCCGGCAGGGATGGTCTGCACACTGATCGGCATTCTCATGCTGGCCTTTGTCGGCACTTTTGAGGCCATTCTTGTGGCTTCGGCGCTGGTGGGCATTGGCTCCTCGACCTTCCACCCGGAAACCTCACGGGTGGCGCGTCTCGCCTCGGGCGGACGCTTTGGCCTGGCACAGTCGACGTTCCAGGTTGGCGGCAACGCCGGTACAGCCTTCGGCCCCTTGCTGGCGGCGGCGATCATTGTTCCCTACGGTCAAGGTCATGTGGCCTGGTTCGGCCTGTTTGCGGTGTTTGCCATCCTGGTCCTGTTTGGCTTGAGTCGCTGGTATCGCCGTCACCTGAACCTGTTCAAGCTCAAACAGGGCAGCAAGGCGACCCACGGCCTTTCGAAACAACGCGTGACCTTTGCCCTGGTGGTGCTGGCGCTGCTGGTGTTCTCCAAGTACTTCTACATGGCGAGTTTCACCAGCTACTTCACCTTCTACCTGATCGAGAAGTTCGACCTGTCGGTCGCCAGTTCGCAGCTGTATCTGTTCCTGTTTCTCGGCTCCGTGGCGGCAGGCACGTTCTTTGGTGGCCCCATCGGCGACAGGATCGGTCGCAAGAAAGTGATCTGGTTTTCCATCCTTGGCGCAGCGCCCTTCACCCTCGCCCTGCCCTACGTCGATCTGTTCTGGACCGGCGTGCTGAGCATGATCATCGGCTTCATCCTGGCCTCGGCGTTCTCTGCCATCGTGGTCTTCGCCCAGGAGTTGGTGCCGGGCAACGTCGGCATGATCGCGGGTGTGTTCTTCGGGCTGATGTTCGGTTTTGGCGGTATTGGCGCCGCGTTGCTCGGGCACTTGGCGGATATTCATGGCATTGAGTACGTGTACACCCTTTGCTCGTATTTGCCCCTGCTGGGCATCCTGACGATCTTGCTGCCATCGACCAGAAACGTGTGAGGGCTGAAGGGGTCTGCGGTGCGTGCTGGCTCCTTTGCTGTCGCCTTCAACAGCACATTTTGAAGAAGGCGGCTTTTGCGGATGTCCCCCCAATCCCCTGTGGGAGCGAGCCTGCTCGCGAAGGCGGTGTGTCATTCAGCATAAATGTCGACTGACCTGGCCCCTTCGCGAGCAGGCTCGCTCCCACAATTGGATCGCAGATACGCCCGCAACCAGGTCAGCTGTCAGGCCACCTCGCTTTTGCTTTTGATCTGCCCCCGTCGGAAGGCTGAGTGCATTCCCCCTGTAGGAGCGAGCTCGCTCGCGATGGACGTCAACGATAACGCGGGCGGCCTGAATGATCGCGTCGTCTAGACGTTTTTCGCGAGCTAGCTCGCTCCTACAGGCTTTTCCAAGTGACCCGCTGTAAGAGCGGAAGCGCCAGCAGCCATTACAGAAGAAACGGATATACACACCGTCTTAAATGAAAACAGCCCAGGATCAATCCGTCAGCTTGAGCAACTCGCCCCGCACCAACGGCGGAATGGCCACCGATTTGTTGCTGGCCCGATCCACGTACACATAAACCACATAGCCCAGCGCGGAAACCGTGGGCTCGTCATTGCAAAAGATGCCGAGTTCATATCGCGCACTGCTGTTGCCCAGGTGCGCAATGCGCAGGCCCACGGTCACCCGGTCAGGGAAGGTGATCGGCGAGAAGAAGGTGCAGCTCGACTCAACAATCAAACCGATGACCGGACTGCTGTCGATGTCCAGGGTGCCCTGCTCCACCAGGAAATGGCTGATCGCCGAATCGAAAAACGAGTAGTAGACGACGTTCTGCACATGGCCGTAGGAGTCATGGTCCCCCCAGCGGGTGCCGAGGGTGTAGAAGCGCCGGAAGTCTTCGCGGCACGGTTGGTAGTCATTCTTGCTCATGGCACCGCCCTGCGGATGGCTCGCACGTTCATGGGAAAATCCTCACACCAATGGCTTCGATGCCTCAACGCGCGTGTCGCGCCAGGCCGGCCGCCAAGTTACAGGCTCGCTTCCCGTGGCTATCCTCCCTTTTCGGGGGGTAGCCGATGCGGATAACGGTCGATGTTCAATGGGGTGCCCTTGGCGACGAGCGCCGCCATTTTGCATTTCTGTGCGACAGATCCCGCCTCGAGGGGTTGCCGCATCAGGCCCTGGTGGTGTTAATTTGGAGACGTTTCTGATTGAACGATCAGATATTTCTCACCCACCGCCTGCAAAGGAATGCCCTCAACAATGGATTTTTCACTCAAGCACCTGGCCGCGACCACCCTGATGCTCGCCAGCCTTTCGTCGTTCACCACCGCAGCCCACGCCAACATCACCCCGCAACAGAGCGCGACCATCCTCAAGTCGTTCAGTGACACCTCCGTCACCGATTTCCGGCAGTTCCTGGAGCGCCTGGCCAAGAGCGACGTCGGCAAAACCGACGACCTCGGCCCGGCCATCAGTGCCTTCCTGGGCAACAAAACGCTTTCCACTGAGCAGCAAAACGAAATCCATCGCCTGCTGGGCCTTTATGCCCGGGTGAAATACGGCAGCGCGGCCACCGAGACCCTACGTGAGTTGGTCGCCATCCCGACCGTTCGCGTGGACGGCGTTGCCCAGCACGAGAATCCCGAATTCATCAAGATCGCCGAAAAGATCAAGGGCCTGGCCGAGGCGTTCAACCTGAACTTTCGCAACATCGACAACCGCGTTTATGAAATCTCCCTCGAAGGCAAGGGTGATGAAGTGGTGGGCATTCACGCCCATGCGGATGTGGTGCCGGTGACGCCGGAAAACTGGGTGCTGCAGGACGGCACCAGGCTCGATCCGTTCAAAGTCACTCTGATCGGCGACCGCATGTATGGCCGGGGCACCGAGGACGACAAGAACGGCATCGTGGTGGCGCTCTATGCCATGAAAATCATCAAGGAAGAGAAGCTGCCACTGGCGCGGAACTTCAAGCTGTTGGTCGACACCACCGAAGAAACCACGGGCGATGCGATCCCGTACTACTTCGAACGCAACCCGACGCCTAACTACAACCTGGCGCTGGATGGCGGCTACCCGGTGGTGATCGCCGAGAAAGGCTACGGCACGGTCATGGCCAGCTTTGCCCGGCGTGACGCTCAAGGCCAGGGAGCGGAAATCACTTCGATGACCGGCGGCCTCGCCACTAACCAGATCCCGTCGACATCGGTCGCCACCCTGGTGACAGACAAGCCCGCCGAACTGGCCGCCAGCCTGCAAAAGGCCGGCACCGAGTATGCCAAGCGCAACGGCGGCAACTTCACCGTAGACGCCAAGGTCGACGGCAAGGACGTCAAATTGACGGTCACTGGAGTTTCCGCCCACTCCTCCGAGCCCGAGTCCGGCGTCAACCCGGTGGCCCGGATGCTCGACTTCATCAACAGCCTGGACGGCAAGATCGCACTCAAGCACAACCACATCACTGACGCCGCGCGCTACGCCGCCGACAACTGGGGGCTGGATTACCTGGGGGGCAAATTGGGTGTCGGTTTTGGCGACGCGTTCATGGGCCCGCTGACCACGTCCCTGACCTATGTCGGGATGGATGACAAAGCCTTCAATCTGGCGGTCAACCTGCGCGTGCCGAAGGGTAAATCCCCGGAAGCCCTCAAAGCGGAAATCGCCGGGAAGCTGGACGCCTGGAGCAAGAAAACCGCTATCGCCCCCGCTTTCGACTATTCGATCGCCGAACCGATGTACCGCAATCCGGAAGGCGAATGGGTCAAGGCCCTGCTCGCCGTGGCCAGCGAAAACCTCGGCATGGAACACAAGTTCGGCACCTCCGCCGGCGCCACATCGGTGCATGAACTGCCCAACGGCGTGCAGTTCGGCCTGGCCATGCCAGACGTCAAGTACACCGGCCACAACGACAACGAGTTCAAGACCACCGAGCAGTTCCTGCTGGACCTGCAGATCGTGACCGAGATGATGGGCCGCATCGGCCAGTTGCCCAAACTCTGATCCACCCTTCGGACCCGCCGTTCTGGCGGGTCCATTTTACGAACAGCGCTGCCACCGCTCGACCTGCCCGAACTTGACCTATTCTTTTTACCCATCCAACCCCTTCGGTCAACGACATGCCCGCCCCTGAATCGCGCCTCCTGCAAAGCTGGCACCACAACGCCCGATCCTGGATCGAGGCCATTCGCACTGGCACCATCGAAAGTCGCCTGCAGGTCACCGACCAGGCGATCCTGCTGGCAGTGCAAGGCCGCCAGCCCGAGCGCGTGCTCGACCTGGGCTGCGGTGAGGGCTGGCTGTTGCGGGCGCTGGCTGAACGGGGCATCGACGCGATCGGAGTTGATGGCGATGGGACGCTGGTCGAAGCGGCACGGACGGCGGGCGCCTCAAACGTGCATCTGGCGAGCTATGAGGAACTGGTCGAGGCGAAGGTGGACATTGGCAGGGATTACGACCTGATCTGCGCCAATTTCGCCCTGCTGCACCAGGACATCATTCCCCTGCTGGCCGCCATGAATGCCCTGCTCGCCCCTGGCGGCGCGCTGATCATCCAGACCCTGCACCCATGGGCCGCAGCGGCGGGCGATTATCAGGATGGCTGGCGCGAAGAATCCTTCAACGGGTTCCAGGGCCAGTGGCAGCCCATGCCGTGGTACTTCCGTACGCTGTCCAGCTGGATCAGGGCGCTGGACATGGCCGGCTTGCGGGTG
The DNA here is from genome assembly GCF_013359695.1 of Pseudomonas sp. C2B4. Taxonomy (GTDB): domain Bacteria; phylum Pseudomonadota; class Gammaproteobacteria; order Pseudomonadales; family Pseudomonadaceae; genus Aquipseudomonas. Next base: position 6,117 of record NZ_JABFMU010000064.1, on the reverse strand, counting down.
GTTGAACTGCAAGAGCCACAGCACCCGCAAAGCCCTGTGCCGCAGTCGTTGCTGTTGGTGGCTGAACCATACTGAACTCATCCCTGTGGGAGCGAGCCTGCTCGCGAAGGACGTCAACGATAACGCGTGCTGTCTGGCGGATCGCGTTGTTAAGACGTCCATCGCGAGCAAGGGTCCGGACGAATGAGGAGAAGACCATGCGCACACTCACCGTTGCCGCTTTCATCAGCCTCGATGGCGTCATTCAGGCACCCGGCGGGCCGGAAGAAGACCGCAGCGACGGCTTTGGCTTCGGTGGCTGGATCGTGCCCTACGCCGACGAAGTCACCGGCCAGGCCATACAGGACCTGTTCTCGCAGCCGTTCGAATTGCTGCTGGGGCGGCGCACCTACGACATCTTCGCCGGGTATTGGCCACACATTCAGGCCGGTTCAAACGTCATCGCCGACCTGTTCAACAGCGTCCCCAAGCATGTGGCCACCCATCGACCCGATTCGCTTGATTGGCACAACAGTCAGGCGCTGGAGGGAAACCTCGTCGATGCGATCCGTACACTTAAGCACGAAGGCGATTCCCGCCTGCTGACCCAGGGCAGCGGCGATCTGGTGCGCCAACTGCTTGCCGCCGGGTTGGTGGACGAACTGCGACTGATGACCTTTCCCGTCCTGCTCGGCCGTGGCAAGCGCTTGTTCGACGACAACGCCCAGGCGTCGGCCTTTACCTTGGCGGACTCGATCAATACGCCTGGCGGCGTGCTGATCGCCCGGTACGAGCGCAGTGGCGAGGTGCGTACGGGAACGTTTTGAAGACGTTTAGCCTGAACAAACTTCTTCAGCGATCGGTGGTCATTCCAGCAGCGAAATCAACTGCGACTCGATCGAATGCGCTCGCACCTCCAGCAGCGCCAGCGTCACGGGCAACTTGAAGCGGCGCGGACCGGCGCTGCCGGGATTGAGGTAGAGCTGTTCACCGCGCCATTCGATGCGTGGCTTGTGCGAATGGCCGGTGATCACCAGACGGGTGCCGGCATCCAGCAATGCCGGCACATCGGCCATGTCATGGACCAGCAAGGCCTGCCATCCATCGAGGTCAAAGCTCAGGTGATCGGCGAGCTGTTCTGCCCAGGGGGCGTTCAGGTCGTTGTTCCCGCGCACCACATGCAATGGCGCAATCGACGCCAGTTGCTCGAGGATCTCGGGCTTGCCGATGTCGCCGGCGTGGATGATCCGCGCGCAGCCTGCCAGCGCGGCAAGGGCTTCGGCACGCAGCAAGCCATGGGTATCGGAGATCACGCCCACTTTCATGCAAGGCTCCAGTCCGGTATCGGGTGAATCCAGAATACCTGAACAAACCCGCCCGGGCCCTGAAGTGATTTTTGGGGGCGTCCCGTCGACGCAAAGCCTGGGCCGGAAACGTGAACCTTGCTTTTAATATATGGATATCCGTATATTCGGTTATTCATATGTAAAGGTGCCCAGCATGATCACGCCTCCCGAGGTATTCAAGAGCCTGGCTGACGAGACCCGCGTCCGCGCCACCCTGCTCATCGCCCAACAGGGTGAGCTGTGTGTGTGCGAGCTGATGTGCGCCCTCGACGACAGCCAGCCGAAGATCAGCCGTCACCTCGCCCAACTGCGCAGCAGCGGCCTGTTGCTGGATCGCCGTCAGGGGCAGTGGGTCTATTACCGCCTCAATCCGGAGCTACCCGCCTGGGTCCACGAGATCCTGCAGCTCACCTTGCAGGCCAATGCCGATTGGCTGCAGAACAACGCTTCGCGCCTGCAAAACATGGACGAACGTCCTGTCCGCGACGCCGCCTGCTGCTGAATCCCCCTCACCCTCCCGGCCCTGGCGCTACGCCTGAGCCTTTGAAGTCCGCCCGGAGCGGCAGGAGCAATCCATGCGAGTCCTGTTCATGTGCACGGCCAACAGCTGCCGCAGCATCCTTTCAGAAGCCATGTTCAATCACCTGGCGCCACAGGGATTCGAAGCGGTGAGCTCAGGCAGCTTTCCCAAGGGTCACGTGCTGCCGCGCAGCCTGACCACCTTGTCGCAGGCCGGTATCGCCATTGATGGCTTGAGCAGCAAGGGCAACGAGGCCTTCGAGGACAACCTGCCGGATATCGTCATTACCGTGTGCGACAAGGCCGCGGGCGAAAGCTGCCCGGTGTATTTCGGCCCGGCGCTCAAATCCCACTGGGGCCTGGAAGATCCTTCGGATGTCGTGGGTGACGAAGCGACGGTCGACGCCGCCTTCCGCGCCACGCTGGCGCACATCGAGCAACGCTGCAAAGCCTTCCTCGCCCTTCCCTTCAACCGTCTCAGCCGCGAAGAGCTTCAACGCGAGCTGGACCGAATCGGCGCTCTCTGAGCAGGAGGACACATGTCAGAGCAACTGCCCAACCTGGATCATTCCCTGTTCGACGACGCGCAGATCGCGTCCCGTCCGGGTGATCACAAACCACGCATCCTGCTGCTGTACGGATCGACCCGCGAGCGCTCGTTCAGTCGTCTGCTGGTGGAAGAAGCCGCCCGCCTGCTGCAGCACCTGGGCGCAGAAACCCGCATTTTCAATCCGTCCGGCTTGCCGTTGCCCGACGATGTTCCAACAGAGCATCCCAAGGTTCAGGAGCTGCGCGACCTGGTGCTGTGGTCCGAAGGTCAGGTCTGGTGTTCGCCGGAGCGGCATGGCGCGATGTCGGCCGTGTTCAAGGCGCAGATCGACTGGATTCCCCTGGCACTCGGCGCCATTCGTCCGACCCAGGGCAAGACGCTGGCGGTGATGCAAGTCTGTGGCGGCTCGCAGTCCTTCAACGTGGTCAATCAGTTGCGCGTGCTGGGCCGCTGGATGCGCATGTTCACCATCCCCAATCAATCCTCGGTACCAAAGGCCTGGACAGAGTTCGACGAGGCCAACCGGATGAAGCCGTCGGCGTACTACGACCGCGTCGTCGACGTGATGGAAGAGCTGGTGAAGTTCACCCTATTGCTGCGCGGCCACCAGGATTCCTTGGTGGATCGCTACTCGGAACGCAAGGAAACCGCCGAGCAACTCATGGCCCGGGTCAACCAGCGCGCCCTCTGAGAACAGCCTCTCTTTCTTCAAAATGTTTGACATGGTTGCTTTAGGCAAATATATAGTTGCTTAAAGCAACCATTCGAGCATTGTCATGTCCACGACTCCCCTCATCGAGCGCGCCGACATCGTTCGCCGCTTCAACCGTTTCTACACGCATCAGATCGGCGTGCTGCAAGAACACCTCCTTCAAAGCGAGTTCTCGCTGACCGAAACCCGGATCCTTTATGAACTCGCCTCTCGCGGCGACCTGACCAGCGCCGATCTGCGCCAGATGCTCAGCCTGGATGCCGGCTACATGAGCCGAATGACCAGCGGATTCGAAAAGAAAGGATTGATCCAGAAAGTACGCAGCGCAACGGATGCTCGCGCCTCCCAACTGCATATCACTGAACGGGGTCGCTCGGTGCTTGCTCCACTGGAGAAGGCCTCCCGGGAAGAAGTCATTGCCATGCTCGAACGCCTGTCCGAGCCACAGCAGCATCAACTGATAGTGGCCATGAAGTTGATTGAAAATCTGTTGGGAGAGCGGGATTCGAGCTACTTGCTGCGCGATCCTCAAGCGGGAGACATGGGCAAAGTGGTGCAGCAACAGGCGGCCCTCTATACCCGCGAGTACGGCTGGAATTCTGAATTCGAAGCGCTGGTGGCCGAGATCGTGGCCCGGTATCTGCGCGAGTTCGATCCGGCCTCCGACCGCTGCTGGATCGCGGAAAAAAACGGCGAGGTCATCGGCTCCGTGTTCGTCGTGAGGCACGACGAAACCACCGCCAAACTGCGCATGCTCTACGTCGACGCCAGTGCACGTGGCCTGGGCATCGGCCAGCGCCTGGTCGAAGAATGCCTTCGCTTCGCCCGCCAGGCTGGCTACAGGAAAATGGTGCTGTGGACGATGAGCGCGCTCGTTGATGCGCGAAAGCTCTACCAGAAAGCGGGTTTCGAGTTGGTTGAGGAAGAGCCGACCCACAGTTTCGGCAAGGATCTCGTCAGCCAGACCTGGGCCCGTGAGCTGTGAGTTCGAATCCACAGCAGCAATAGACGCCGAATGTCAGCCCGTCAGCGGATTTCTCACGCCTGATCCATCGCCTCAACCACGCCCTGATCCTCACCCGGAAACCCACCGCTTTGATGCCATGAGCGGAAGCTCACAACTGCAAACAATAAGCCCGCCCCTTACCCGATCACTGCCTGCTTTGCGTAGGGGCAGCGTTTGCAAGGGGCAAAAACGAGCCCAGCCAATGGGCTCTTTTTTTGCAGGCAGTGTTTGAATTACCAACCCAGCTGCTTGTTGAACGACAGCGCATCATAGTAATCATGCTGCGACGCGATCTTGCCGTCCTTCAACCGAATGAAACTGACGCCCTTGAAGGACAACGGCTTGTTGGTTGCTGGCGTTTCAGGCGCCCAGGCACCGGTATTGTTCCCCTCGAACTGCCATTCAAAGGCAATGTTGTCGCCGTCGATAACCGGCTGGCCAACCATCTGCCACTTCAGATCGGGCACCGCATCGATAAAGAGTTTGATGACCTCGACCCTGGCCGCTTCCCTGCCGACTTTAGGAACCCCTACCGAGGCGTCCAGAAATTCCCCGTTCTCGGCAAAATATTGTGCCGCCGCGTCCGGGTCATGTTTGTTCCACGCGCTCATGTAAGCGTTGATAACGTCCAGGGTGTTCTGTTTGTCCGCTGCAACCGAAAACTGGGCAAACAACAGAAAGGCAAGAATGCTGGCGATGCGTAGCGATATCCGGTGCATGGTATTTCCTTTTCGATTATTGCTGTTGTGGGGGAGTCGGAAAACAGTTTGCCCAGGCATGCAGCGACCGATCGCGGCACCGGCAGCTCAACCAGCGACCGCTCGATCGACAGCGGTTTGAGCTTGTGTACTTTGGCGGCAGCAAGGCGGCTAGCCATGTTGCCGACGAACCCGTTCGCCGAACTGGCCGCGACGATCCGGCCTTCGCCGTTGAGATGGGTCCGTCTACTTCTGTTGCCTGCTGCCTTTGATATTGCCGGCAACCCCGCCGGCGACAGCGCCGATCGCGGCGCCAGTCCATCCACTGCCACCGGAGATAGCGGCTATGCCAGCGCCGGCCGCAGCACCGATGGCCGCACCGCTCACCGTCCCCTGCTGCCTGGCAGTCATCGAGGTGCAACCGATCAGGCTCGCTACGGTGAAGACTGCGGCAAACAATAGAGACCTCTTCATGTTCACCTCCGCTACTTATTCTGCTTCAGGCCGGGCAAAACCATCTCGAACCAGATGGTCTCGATGACGGGTCGTTTCACTCGGTCGGGATTGGCGGCGTACCACTGGTTGAGACCTTCGCGCACGGTATCGAGCGTATGGCCCTTCAAGCCCCTGCCGAAACGTGGAATAAGGCTCTGCTCATCGGACGGCGGCTTCGCCCCATAGTAGGCTGTCTCCACCTCGTAGGCATTGGCGATGCCGATGAGATAAACCTTCTTGAGCTGCTCCGACGACTGCAACCATTGCTCGCCGGTGATCATGGCAACCCCTTCGGCGCGGGCAATACCCGATGCCGTCACCAGGGTCACCCATGCCACTAATACCAACGTGCCCCATCGCAATACTCTCATCGTCCTCCCTCCTCGCCAGGTTGAACCTCGACGCCTACTGCTCGTTTCTTCGCCTCACATTTCCATAATCAGCCGGTAACCCCGGGCCTACGGACAAGTTTAGATTCCTGTATGAAAGCCGCGATGTTTTTGACGCAAGCTGGAACCGTCGGCGACTCCCCAAGGTTCCACCTCGTGCAGGAAACCTTCGCCTATTCGTTAAACATCCTCCGCGAGCGTTTGTTTAAAGGCACTTGCGGTTACGGGATGAGGGCTGCGAAGCCTTGATCCGCCCTGAAAGATCCCATGAACGCAGACCTGTGGGAGCGAGCCTGCTCGCGAAGAATGTCTGGGCAACGCGTTCATCCAGACGGCCCGCGTTATCGTTGACGTCCTTCGCGAGCAGGCTGAACTGGCCTAATAATTCCGGACACCTCTTAAGGGCGATATGATTTCGCCAAC
>NZ_JABFMU010000063.1 GCF_013359695.1 Pseudomonas sp. C2B4 | reverse complement strand
CCATCGCGCTGTTCGGCTGCTTCCTGATCATGATCATCATCCTCGCGGTGCTGGCACTGATCGTGGTCAAAGCCCTGGCCGAGAGCCCGTGGGGGATTTTCACGGTGATGGCGACCATCCCGATCGCGATGTTCATGGGCATCTACATGCGCTACATCCGTCCGGGTCGCATCGGTGAAATCTCCGTCATTGGCGTGTTGCTGCTGCTGGGCTCGATCTGGTTGGGCGGACAGATTGCTGCGGACCCGGAGTGGGCCAAGGCCTTTACCTTCACCGGTGTACAGATCACCTGGATGCTGATCGGTTACGGTTTCGTGGCGGCCTCGTTGCCGGTGTGGCTGATCCTGGCCCCCCGTGACTACCTCTCTACCTTCCTGAAAATCGGCACCATTGTCGGGTTGGCGATCGGTATCCTGATCACCATGCCCGAGCTGAAAATGCCGGCCCTGACCCAGTTCGTCGATGGCACTGGCCCGGTATGGAAGGGCGGTCTGTTCCCGTTCCTGTTCATCACCATCGCCTGTGGCGCGGTCTCCGGTTTCCACGCGCTGATCTCCTCCGGTACTACCCCGAAACTGCTCGATAACGAGGTCAACGCCCGTTATATCGGCTACGGCGGCATGCTGATGGAATCCTTCGTGGCGATCATGGCCATGGTCGCCGCTTCGGTGATCGAGCCAGGCGTGTACTTCGCCATGAACAGCCCGCCGGCGGTGGTTGGCGGTGATGTGGTGGCGGTAGCGCAAGCGGTCAGCAACTGGGGCTTCGCGATCACGCCTGAGGCGCTGCAAGCGGTGGCCAAGGATATCGGCGAGACCACCATCCTGGCCCGTGCCGGCGGTGCGCCGACCCTGGCGGTGGGTATCGCGCAGATCCTGCACAGTGTGTTGCCGGGTGAGAACACCATGGCGTTCTGGTACCACTTCGCGATTCTGTTCGAAGCGCTGTTCATCCTCACCGCCGTCGACGCCGGTACCCGTGCTGGTCGCTTCATGCTGCAGGACTTGCTCGGCTCCTTCGTCCCAGCACTGAAACGCACCGAATCCTGGGCTGCCAACTTCATTGCCACCGCCGGTTGTGTGGCCATGTGGGGCTGGCTGTTGTACCAGGGCGTGATCGATCCGCTGGGCGGCATCAACACCTTGTGGCCGCTGTTCGGCATCTCCAACCAGATGCTGGCCGGTATCGCGCTGATGCTCGGCACCGTCGTGTTGATCAAAATGAAACGCCAGCGTTACGTGTGGGTGACCATGCTGCCAGCCGTCTGGCTGCTGATCTGCACCACCACCGCTGGCTTCATCAAGCTGTTCGACGCCAACCCGGCGATCGGCTTCCTGTCGCTGGCCAAGAAATACAGCGATGCCCTGGCCAATGGTCAGATCCTCGCCCCGGCCAAGGACATCACGCAGATGCAGCACGTGATCTTCAACGCCTACACCAACGCAACGCTGACGGCGCTGTTCCTGTTCGTGGTGTTCAGCATCCTGTTCTATGCGCTCAAGGTGGGTATTGCCTCCTGGGGTAAAAAAGAACGCACGGATAAAGAATCGCCCTTCCAGGCGCTGCCGGATGCTTGATCGAGGAATACAGCATGTTCAATGACCTGAGTCGCCTCGGTAAATACCTCGGTCAGGCCGCGCGCCTGATGGTCGGCATGCCCGACTACGACAACTACGTCGAGCACATGCAAAGCAAACACCCGGACAAACCGGTGATGAGCTATGAGGCGTTCTTCCGCGAACGCCAGGAAGCCCGTTACGGTGGCAAGGGTGGGCCCAAGTGCTGTTAGGCTGACGCAATACCCTGTAGGAGCGAGCCCTGCTCGCGATGAACGCAAGGACAACGCGTGTAATCAGACTGCACGCGTTATCGTTGACGTCCATCGCGAGCGGGGCTCGCTCCTACAATTGTTTTGTGCCGATGCTTTAATCATGTGAATCAGGAGATCCAGTTTGTCCTCCCCCATCCCCGTCACCATCCTCAGCGGCTTCCTCGGCGCCGGCAAAACCACGTTGCTGCGCCACCTGCTCAAAGCCGAGCACGGCCTGAAAATCGCCGTGATCGAAAACGAATTCAGTGACGCCGGCATCGACACCCAACTGTTGGGTGATGACCCGGTGCAAGTGATGACGCTGTCCAACGGCTGCGTCTGCTGCACCATCCACACCGACCTGACCAAGGCCCTGTACCTGCTGCTCGAACGCCTGGACAGCGGTGAAATCGCCTTCGACCGTCTGGTGATCGAATGCACCGGCCTGGCCGATCCGGCACCGGTGGCGCAAACCTTTTTCATCGATGAGGAGTTGCGCGAGCGCTACCTCCTCGATGGCATCATCACCCTGGTGGACGCGGCGCATGCCGATCTTCACCTGACCCAGACCATCGCCCAGGCCCAGATCGGTTTCGCCGACCGTTTACTGGTGAGCAAGCGCGACCTGGTCGATGAGCCAACCTTCGCCGCATTGAGCGATCGCCTGACCCGCATCAACCGCCGCGCGCCGATTCGGGTGGTCGACCATGGCAAGATCGATCTGGCCGAACTGCTCGATGTGCGTGGTTTCAATCTCAATGCCGACCTGGGCGGGGGCGTGAGCTTGCGCCCGGTCACCCAGGCACCTTCCATCGACCGTATTTCCAGCCTGGTGCTGCGCACCGACAAGCCGCTGGATATCGATAAACTCAGCGAGTTCATGAACGAACTGCTGGAAGACCATGGCAAGCAATTGCTGCGTTACAAGGGTGTGTTGAACATTCTTGGCGAGCCGCGGCGCATGGTGTTTCAGGGCGTGCTCAAACTGTATGGTTTCGACTGGGACACGGAATGGGCGGACGACGAAGCGCGTGAAAGCGTGATCGTGTTCATCGCAGATGATTTGCCAGAAGAGAAGATTCGCGAGGGGTTTGCGCGGGTTGCAGCCGATTAAGGCTGAAGATTTTCAGCGCCCTTGAGACTGCTTTCGCGAGCAGGCTCGCTCCCACATTTAGAATGCATTCCCCTGTGGGAGCGAGCCTGCTCGCGAAGGGGATCTACCCGGCAACACGATTCTTGCCAGGAATGGGTAACGGGTTAAGCAACATATCCTCCAGATCATCCAGATACCCGCTCAGCAATGCCTCCGCTTTCAGGGCATCTTCATGCGCCACTGCGGTTACGATCTCTTCATGCACCTGCCAGGCGCAATAGTCCTGCACCCGCACATCAAACTGCGCAATCGCTAGCGATGTCAGCGGCACCAGGCTGCCAAGAAAATGCGCTAACGGTGCATTTCCTGCCATCTGCGCCAACTGCAGATGAAATTCCCCTGACAATCGAATCGCCCGACCCTGCTCGGTGCATTGACGCTGGCTTTCGACGAGCGTGCGCAGTCGCTTCAAGTCCTGAGGGTGCGGCTGTCGACAGGCCAGGTGTGCCAGCGTGATTTCGGTCAATCGCCGGGCATGCAGCGTCTGCCGGGTTTGTTCGACATCGGGCGCGGCGACGCGGGGGCGATGGTTGATGCGCAGGACGATGATCTGTTGATGGGAGAGTTGGTTCAGCACGCCACGCATGTCACTGCGGCGAACGCTGAACATCTGCGCCAGGCTTTCCTCGGTAAAGCGACTGCCTGCATGGATTCGCTGTTCGAGAATGGCGTCGAAGACCCGCGAATACAGATCATCCACCGCCGGGGAAAAGGGCAGGGCAACTAGAGTTTGCGGTGAAGCGAAGCTGTTCATGGCCTGTCTCCGGTTCGAAAAGGGGGGTCAACTGCCGAAGTTGTCTTCCGGGATGTTCAACTCGATGCCCATGCGCTTGCCTTCGCGCAGGATGTGCCGACGCATTTCGGCGCTGGCCTGAGCGCTGTTCTTGCTGCGGATCGCCCGCACTACCGCTTCGTTTTCTTCCAGGCGCTCGGCCAGATGTTCCGGAGAATTGCGCAGTACCTCGGCGCTCTGTTTGAGGGCATTGCTGGTTTGCTGCACCACACTCTGGAAGATCGGGTTCGACGTCAGGGTGAACAGCTCTTCGTGGAAAGCGATGTAGGCGTTCACTCCGGCTTCGCTGTCGTTGGCTTCCAGCGCTTCACGCATGTCCATCAGGGTCAGGCGCAGTTGCCCGACTTCCTTGCTACTGATCGATTGCGCCACCAGGCCGACAATGAACGGTTCGAGGGTGTAGCGCAGTTGCAGCACATCTTCCAGGCTCGCAGCAGCCATCGCGTTGTCCTGGGTCTGGCTGTCGCCGGGACTGGCCTCCAATACCACCACGCCTTTTCCCGGCATGGAACGCACGAGCCCGAGCGTTTCCAGCACGATCACGGCTTCACGCAGGCTTGGTCGGCTGATACCCAGTTGCTCGGCCAGTTCCCGTTGCCCCGGCAGCATGTCACCGGAGCGCCACTGACCGCGGGCCAAAGCGGCGCGGAGTTTTTCCACGACTGAATTTACAACGGTCGACGAGGTAATCACTGTTCGCTCCATGAGCATCGAAAAGTAGTGAAGGTGTGCCAGCCGCCGGGGCTGGCACACCGTTGAGTCAGAATTCCTGCTGATGTGCCGGTACGACCGGTTTTCGCGGCTGGAAGGTATAACCCACCTGACCGGAAAGTACCTTGTTCGCCCGTTGCACATCGATATCCTTTTCCCAGCGGGCAATGGCTACGGTTGCCACGCAGTTGCCGATCAGGTTGGTCAGCGCCCGGCCGATGCCCATGAACCAGTCCACCGCCAGCACCAGCACCAGGCCCACCACCGGAATCGCCGGAATCGCTGTCAGGGTGGCCGCGAGAATCACCAACGCCGAGCCCGGAATACCGTGCGCCCCTTTGGAGGTGATCAGCGAGACCAACAGAATCGTCAGCAGGTCGGTCATCGCCAGTGGCGTGCCGGTGGCATTGGCGATGAACACAATGGCCAGCGTCAGGTAGATCGAGAAACCGTCGAGGTTGAACGAATAGCCGGTGGGGATCACCAGCCCGACTGTCGAACTGCCGATGCCCAGATGCTCAAGCTTGCGCATGATTTGTGGCAGCACGGCATCGGACGAAGCGGTGCCCATGACGATGAGCAATTCTTCGCGCAGGTATTTGAGCAGCGGCCACATCTTCAGGCCGGACAGGCGCATCACCAGGCCGAGAATCAGCGCCACGAACGCTACGCAGGTCAGGTAGAACAAGCCGACCAGACTGCCCAGGTGTTGCAGTGAGTCCAGGCCATATTTGCTGGTGGTGAAGGCGATTGCGCCAAACACGCCAATCGGTGCCAGGCGCACGATCATGCCCATGATGCGGAAGATCACGTGACTCAGTTCATTGATCAGTCGCGAAATGCCCGAAGCTGCTTCGCCCACCAGATTCAGCGCACTGCCGAACAGTACCGAAAAGAGCAGGACTTGCAGAATGTTGTTGTCGGCAAAGGCGCCGATCACTGACGTTGGGATCAGGTCCATCAGGAACTGAGTGGTGGTGTGCATGTGCTGGCCACGCTGGGCGATATCGCCCATGTCGGCAGCCGAGAGCTGATCCAGATGAATGTTCGCGCCACTACCAATGCCGGTCGTGAAGGCGAACACCAGTCCGATCACCAGGGCAATGGTGGTCAGCACCTCGAAGTAGATCACCGATTTCAGGCCGATGCGTCCGACCTTCTTCAGGTCGCCGGCCCCACTGATTCCGCTGACTACCACGCAGAACACGATCAGGCCGATGAGCATCTTGATCAGTTTGATGAAGCCGTCGCCCAGGGGTTTGAGTTGAGCGGAATATTCGGGAAGGGTCAGCCCACAGACGATGCCGAGCATCAGTCCGAGAACCACTTGGAGGAAAATTGAACGCGAGCACCATTTGAGCATGGGAGGAATCCTGGTCGGTGTCCTGGCTTCCGTGCGCAGGGCGCATCAGATTCGGGACTTAATTATTGTGGTCTTACCGGTATGTCCAGTGCAGGCGCAGTCTAGTCCCTGTTTTCTCGGGATCGCAAGTGGAAAACGAAAAATTGGCATGACCGGTCTGACCAGTGGTGGATTGCCTTGCACCTTTTCCATGCCTGAAAAAAAACGGGCGAGACGGTCAGTCGTCGCCCGCTGATGACAGAGTCACTGCATCAGATCTCGTCGGGATAATCGATGTAGGGTGCGTTTCTTTCCAGAATTTTCAGGCTAAAAACCAAAGGCACTCCACCATTGTCAGCGACATAGTGATAGGGAGATCCACGGACTGTTTGCATATGTATCAGTCCCGAGTGTCTGGCTTTCAAGTAAATGCATGCTGCGTCATTGTTGAAGTTATCAAGATTGACGGTTTCGCCGTTGTTATTTAACAAATGAAAGGTTGTTGATCTTTTTGGCGAGAATGCTCCGATCAAGCCTTCGTCACTTGAGCCGAGGCATTTTCCGTAGTGTGGGCCCGGTGTGCGGTTATAAAGGATGTAGCCGAATTGGGTATGTCTGAAGTAAAGCACTAAGTAAGAGTTGGAGTCAGTGCGTGCGCCAGGACGTAATCCAAGAAAATGTGAGTGATCCTGATGTTGGGGGCGTCCGGTAAAAAAACCACCACTGATGAATGTAGGTGCCACTAGGATTCGTTTATCGTGTAGCACGTCGAGGAAGTGCAATGGACTGTTGTCGGTACCTAGGGTCGCAATGAAAGATTTTTGTCGATCTGTGCTCATGAAAAGCTACCTGCTGGGCTCATCGAGCCGCACCGCGACTGCCTACAGAGGTTTTGCCGCGTATGGTCAGGGGGCGACCATCCTTGATTGATCCTGAGGTGCGCGGTATGCGAAGTACTCATGGTTGCATCAACTGACCATGGATCATCGTCGAGTTGTTTTGTGTGGAAGGGTTTTCCGTAGGTTAATTCAGAAAGATGCAAGTTGCCGTAGTTGGTTTTTAGAGTTGCGACAAGAGAGTGCTCTTTGTTTTGGCTCATGATGGATACTCCCGCTTGCTGGGTTTAATGGATTTATAGTGCCGGGATCGACTCGCTATAAAGCTAGCAGTGGGCGGGTTTTAATTAAAAGTTGTTAAGGGTGTTTTGATGTGTCAACGGTTTTGCATGGCGTTAGTGTGGCGTTGTAAATAATGTGAGGTCTGCGGGCAATAAAAAACCCGGCCAGTTTGGCCGGGTTTTTTATTAGCTTTCTACTATCAAGCGCCGTATACCGGCAGCTTCTTGCAGATGGCTTTCACTTTCTCGCGAACGGCGTCGATGACCGCTTCGTTGTTCAGGTCATCCGGGATGTCGCAGATCCAGCCAGCCAGTTCCTTGCACACACACACACACAACACGATCAAGCCATGAGCATCTTGATCACTCGTCGCCGGGGGATATTGGGGATGGCACCAGTCCGAGAACTGCTTTAAGGAATATCGAACGCGAGCACCCTCTGAGCAGGGAGAAATCCTGGTCGGTATGGCCAAGGATCGCTGTAACGCTCAAAGGGATATCGTCAACAAGCAGCATCATAAATGGGTGGTGTTGAGCATTCATGGTGATCAGTTTGTAAAAGGATATATATGATCGCAAATTTTGACTGATCCAAGTGCTATGGCACAAATTAATTGCGGATCCGGGTTTGTAGTATTCAGGAAATAATCTGGTGTTTGGTGGTGTTGCCTTTGCTTGACGCTGGAGTGCCTGAGGTTTACAAAATGTTCAGGCGATAAAGTCTGCTCTGTTTGATGCTGTTTGCGGTGGTTGTATGTGGAGGGTTGTTAGCATTTGGTTTCATTTAAAGAGAGATGGAAGTCGCTGGTCAATGCTAGTTTTGATTCTCGCCAACCAAGGCGACCACTATTTATCAGGAGACACTCAATGCAAGAAATTATTTTGGATCTATCCGGTGATCTGGGTGCGGAATTCCAGTCCTATGTGCGTTCTGGTAACACCATTGTTGCAGCGGAAATTGGTTGTGAGACCACTGTAAGCTGCTCGACCTTAGGATGCACATTCAGCTGCTGCATTCCTTAAAAATGCAAGGCGGGCCAAGGCCCGCCTTGTTTCTAAAGGGTGTCCGGTATTGAACAGTCTTCTGAATGTCGAGTGAATATTATGAGCGCAGCAGCAACGGTGCAAGAATATGACGCGCTGAGCAAAATGATTGAGCTTTTACACAAGGATGATAATGCGGTTCGGCTTCACTTTGGTGTCGATCGCCAAGCGTTGTTAGAGAAGTATCGTTGTTTTATGTCGGGTTGTATTGAAGAAGGTTCGGCGGGTGAGTCGATTGAGATAAAAATAAAAAAAATGGTTTCATTGCCGTTGGAAGGTGCTTCGGGGCAAGTTGTATTTGGAAGGTTTTATGCCCGCTGCTACGTTTATTTGAAATATGTTTTTGAACATCACCTTGAACACAATTCCATTTGTGAATGGATTGATATGGATTCTTTTCTGCCCAGTATTCGCTCTCACGTGACTTTGCTGATAAAAAGTCTGGCGGAGAAATCGCTGGTTCATCATCTGAATAGCCGGATAGCTGACGGCGCGGACCTGGATCCAGAAACTGTTGATCAGGAACTGGCAGGTGTGGGGCTGGCTCAATTCCTGGCATCGTATCCGGTACTGGCACGTTTGCTGATAGAACGGATCGAAGACACGGTGGCGTACCTGTATAAAATCCTCAATTGTTTTGCCGAGGATTTTCAACAACTCAATAGCACTTTTTCCATTTCCAGCAGGCGAGTCGGTGCGATCTCCTTGGGGCTCGGAGATGCTCATGCCAACGGCGAAACAGTTTGTTGCGTGCAGATCGGCAATCAGGAACTGATTTTCAAACCAAGAAGCAATCGTGAAGCGTTGTTTTACGGTGCAGTGCTAGAGCAACTGCGAACGCAGACTGGAAACAGCTGCTTCGCCGTCCACGCCCCTCTAATGGTTTCCTTGGAAGAACACTGTTGGATCGAAAAAATCGAAAACGTGCCCTGCGAAACGGAAAGTGAGTTGTTGCTCTTCTTCCAGCGTTTTGGGGCCCAGGTCGCAGTGATTCATGCTTTGAACGGTATCGACTTCCATTATGAAAACATCATTGCCTATGGCAGCAGCCCGGTAATGATTGATCTGGAGTGCCTGTTTACTCCAGCCATGGTCGACTTGAAGGTAGATGTACCTCATGGCCGTGCGCTATTCAAAATCATCAAACTCAACAGCCAGTCGGTGTTTACAACAGGTGTTGTCCCTAATTCAGCAGGCTCGGGTGATGACCAAAGTGGCTTGAGTCGGCAGCAGCAGTTCGTCGCCATCAGAAAACTGCTTGTGCTTGAGGATGGTTTTTATCGCTTGAAGTCGAATGAAGTCAATAATCGTCCACTCATGCGACACCTCCCCATTTTTGGAGGCGAGGCGTATTCGGTCACTGATTACCAGCACGCGTTTTTCTACGGTTTCGAGCTGGGTTACGATGAAGTCGTTAACCGCCGAGATGCAATCCTCGAATTGCTGGAAAGGCATGCCGAAGGGTTGAAGTCCCGAGTATTGATCAAGAATACCCAACGCTATACCGATTTCATCGCCATGATGACTCATCCGCGATTTACGCAATGCCAGCTGAAGTTTGAATTGCTATTGGCAACGTTGTGGTCCGATGTCGGTGACACGCTCAATGAGCTCGACATTCCAAGGCACGAGATCAATGATCTAAAGAAGGCCAATTTCCCACGATTCACTCAATCCTTACTGTCTGACCAGTTGCTCAATGCACAGGGGCGGACTGTTGCTCTTTTGCCGATTGAACGTCCTTTTGAGAGTTGCCGGCGCAAACTGGAAATGCTATCGCCCAAAGACAAAGCGTTTCAGATTCACATATTGCAGGCGTGTCTGTTGCCTGGAGCCAGGGAATCACTTAATCGAAGCCATCAACTTGTAGCCGTACCTGAGCTTGACCGTGCGCAGTTTCTCGACGGCGCCATGCGTATTGCCGGGATCATTGAAAAAAATCGCATAGAAGGCGAGGAGGGCGATGTTGGTTGGACATTCATGGATACGCATCCGCAAACCAAACGCAATTTCATAACGTACATGGGTAACAGCTTGTACAACGGTATGGGAGGGCTGGCGATTTTCTACTTGAGTCTGTTCCGGGTCAGTGGGGCGACGCGCCACCGGGATGAGGCCGAGCGAATTCTATATTCGATCAGCCAATGCCAAGACCATTTCCCAAACAAGCTGGCAGTCAGCGCGTATTTCGGACTGACATCTTACTTATACGTGTTGGTCAATTATGAGCTTATGACTGGCCGTCAGACCTACCAGTCGACTGTCGAAGAGCTGTTGCGGAAATTGGCGGATTTTCCACGAGAAGACGATGAGTTCGATTTCATTCTGGGCTGGTGCGGCGTCCTGACCATTCTTGTGAATCTTTATCAGCTTGAAAAGCGTGAGACGCTGCTTCCCTTGATCGAAAAATTTTCACAGGCCATCCAATCGGCATTGACGCTAGACAATGAATTTCTGCGGCTAAAGGCAACGGGGAAACCGTTATGGACCGGTTTTTCTCATGGTATTTCCGGGGTTTTACTCGCAATGGGCAAGGCATGGGAGGCAACGAAAGCTCCGCTGCTTGCCGAGCTGATTACAAAATGGTTGCAGGCAGAGAATCGCCTCACAGTCGATGGTTTCTGGCTTGATCTGCGGGAAAACACGCCATCTGCAGTCTCCATGAAGTGGTGCCATGGCGACGGTGGCATTCTTCTCTCCCGGCGTTGGTTGACTCAATCGATGAATGGCGCATTGAACGCTGAAACCCGATCAGTACTCGAGCAGGATGCTGAGCGCTGCGAGCGTCATCTCTGGGAGCAGGGGCTGGGGTCTGGTTACAGCCTGTGCCATGGGGATTTTGGCAACCTGATGTGCCTGCTTAAGCTCTATCGCGAGACAAACAATAAGCAGGGTATTGCGAGGGTCAATCGAGCGCTTTCCCAAGTAGCTCATAATTTCTTCAATGAAGACTTTCTGGATGAACGCAACATTCCCGACCTGGGCATGATGCTTGGAATCACAGGGGTTGGTCAGGCTCTACTGCAGGCTGTGGATGCCGGTTTACCGGATGTGCTGTCGCTGGAATTCGCGAGACCGATACAACCTGAACGGCCCAAAGCCGAATAAAAAAAACCGGCCATCACTGGCCGGTTTTTTATTGTTGCGGTTCAGCGCTGCAATTAGGCGCCGTATACCGGCAGCTTCTTGCAGATGGCTTTCACTTTCTCGCGAACGGCGTCGATGACCGCTTCGTTGTTCAGGTCAGCCAGGATGTCGCAGATCCAGCCAGCCAGTTCCTTGCACTCTGCTTCCTTGAAGCCGCGAGTGGTCACAGCCGGAGTACCGAAGCGCAGGCCGGAGGTGACGAACGGGGAGCGTGGGTCGTTTGGCACGGAGTTCTTGTTCACGGTAATGAAGGCCTTGCCCAGAGCGGCGTCGGCGTCTTTACCGGAGATTTCCTGCTTGATCAGCGACAGCAGGAACAGGTGGTTCTCAGTACCGCCGGAAACCACGTCGAAACCGCGCTCGATGAACACACTGGCCATGGCCTGGGCGTTTTTCACCACTTGTTGCTGGTAAGCCTTGAACTCAGGCTGCAGCGCTTCCTTGAAGCAGATCGCCTTGGCGGCGATCACGTGCTCCAGCGGGCCACCCTGGGCGCCCGGGAATACCGCGGAGTTCAGCTTCTTCTCGATGTCGGCGTTGGCGCGAGCCAGGATCAGGCCGCCACGTGGACCGCGCAGGGTCTTGTGGGTGGTGGTGGTCACGACGTCAGCGAATGGAACCGGGTTCGGGTAGACGCCAGCGGCGACCAGACCGGCCACGTGGGCCATGTCGACGAACAGGTAGGCGCCAACCTTGTCAGCGATAGCACGGAAGCGCGGGAAGTCCAGGATCTGCGAGTAGGCAGAGAAACCGGCCACGATCATTTTTGGCTTGTGTTCAACGGCCAGGCGCTCGACTTCGTCGTAGTCGATCAGACCGTTGGCGTCGATGCCGTATTGGATGGCGTTGTACAGCTTGCCGGAGGACGAAACGCTGGCGCCGTGGGTCAGGTGACCGCCGTGTGCCAGGCTCATGCCCAGGATGGTGTCGCCAGCCGACAGCAGGGCCAGGTAAACGGCGCTGTTGGCTTGGGAGCCGGCGTGCGGCTGAACGTTGGCGTAATCGGCGCCGAACAGTTCTTTTGCACGGTCGATGGCCAGTTGCTCAACCACGTCGACGTACTCGCAACCACCGTAGTAGCGCTTGCCCGGGTAGCCTTCGGCGTACTTGTTGGTCAGTACCGAGCCTTGAGCTTCCATCACCGCAGGGCTGGTGTAGTTTTCCGAAGCGATCAGCTCAATGTGCTCTTCCTGGCGCTGAGCTTCTTGCTCCATGGCGGCAAAGAGATCGGCGTCGTACTTGGCAATAGTCAAATCACGGCTGAACATGGCGGTCCTCAAGGATCGGGGGCAGAAAAGGGGGGCATTCTACCCCATCGGGTTTTGGAAGGCATATGAAAGGACATCATGTCGCGGACAAGTGGTGTTCATGCGGGGATTGGCGGTGATCGTGCCGCCCTCTTCGCGAGCAGGCTCGCTCCCACAGTGGATCTTCAGTGCTCACAAATCTCGTGTACACCCAAAAATGTGGGAGCGAGCCTGCTCGCGAAGGGCCGTCAGCCTCCCCGTCAGGCTTCAGTCGAACACGAACAGCGCATCATTGCTGAACTGCACTTCGAACTTGTCCGCCGGCATCGGGCGGCCGAACAGGTAGCCCTGAACCTCGTCGCAGCCGTGCTCCCTGAGGAAATCGAGCTGCTCATGGGTTTCCACACCCTCGGCGATCACCGCCAGGTTGAGGCTGTGGGCCATGGCGATGATCGCTCGGGCGATCTGCGCATCCTGTTCGCCCGACGGCAGGCCGTCGACGAAGGTGCGGTCGATTTTCAGGACGTCGATCGGGAACTGCTTGAGGTAGTTGAGCGATGAGTAACCCGTACCGAAGTCGTCGACCGCAATGCTCAGGCCGAGGTTCTTCAGTCCGTCAAGAATCTGCATGGCTTCGCTGACTTCGCGCATCAGGATACTTTCGGTCAGCTCAAGCTCCAGGCACGCCGGCGGCAGGCCGGTGTCCTTGAGGATGGTGGCAATCCGCGTGCCGAGTTGGCCATCGGAAAACTGCCGCGCCGAAATGTTCACCGACACCTTGGGTACCCGCACTTTGGCCAGGTGCCAGGCCTTGAGTTGACGGCAAGCCTCGCTGATCACCCAGTCGCCTACATCCACCACCAGGCCCAGTTCTTCAAGCACCGGAATGAAATCTCCCGGAGGAACGAGGCCGCGGCGCGGATGACGCCAGCGCAACAGCGCTTCGGCACCGGTTAAGCGTTTGCCGTCACCGCTGAATTGCGGCTGGTAAAACAGCACGAACTCGTTCTGTTCCAGGGCATGACGCAAGTCGCTTTCCAGCTCCAGGCGTTCCAGGGCACTGGCGTTCATGTCCGCCTGATAGAACTGGAAGTTGTTCTTGCCGCGCTCTTTGGCGTGGTACATCGCGGTGTCGGCGTTTTTCATCAACTGGCTGAGTTCATTGCCGTCCTGCGGGCTCAGGGCGATGCCGATACTGGCGGTGACGAAGAACTCGCGGCCTTCGAGCACGAACGGTTTCACCAGGCTGGCGAGAATCTGTTCCGCCACGTGAATCGCCCGGGTCAAGGCGATTTCACGGTTGGCCCGCGGTTGCAGGAGCAAGGTGAACTCGTCGCCGCCCATGCGTGCCACGGTGTCGTCATCGTCGACGCATCCGAGCAGGCGCGTGGCCATTTCCTTGAGCATGCGGTCGCCGGCAGCGTGGCCCAGGGAGTCGTTGATCGGCTTGAACCGGTCGAGGTCGAGGAACATCAGCACCACCCAGGACTTCTGCCGCTCGGCCGCCTGCAGCGCCGTGTGCAGGCGATCCTGGAACAACGTGCGGTTGGGCAGGTGCGTCAGGGCGTCGTAATAGGCGAGGCGGTGAATCCGTTGCTCACTGGCCTTGCGCTCGCTGATGTCGCTGAAAAAACAGACGTAACTGGCCAGGTCGCCTTCATCGTCCAGCACCGCAGTAATGCCGACCCAGGCCGGGTAGTGCTCGCCATTGCGTCGTTTGAGCCAGACTTCGCCTTCCCAGGTACTGTTCTGGTTCAGTTGCTTGAGCACGTAGCGCAGATGGGCTTCCTGCGCCTCATCGACGGTCAGCATGTTCGGCAACTGGTCGAGCACCTGTTCCACGGCATAACCGCTGACGCGGCTGAAGGCTTCGTTGGCCTGGACAATATAGCCCGCCGGGTCGGTGATCAGGATCGCCGAGGTCGAGTGCTCGAATACCGTGGCGGCCATGCGCAGGTCTTTTTCGGCGCGGCGTTGCTGGCTGATGTCGCGACCGACACCGAGCACGCCTTCGAATGCGCCGTGCTCGTCCCAGACCAGCACCAGCCGCAGTTCGATGGGAATCTTGCGCCCGTCGGCCCGCAGGCAGTCGAACAGGAACAATTGGGTCTGCACCTGGCTGCGCAACAGTACCAGTTGGTCGGGTTGATCCAGGGCTTTGCTGACCCGCTCCATCAGGTTGTAGATGCCGGCCAGTTGCTGCGGGTTGGCAATGGTCGATTGCCAGCCGTTCTGGAAAATCCATTCGGCGTCGTAGCCCAGCACGGCTTGCACCGATGGGCTGACGTAATTGAGGGTCATGCGGTTGTCGGTGGAGAAAATCACGTCGCTGATGCTTTCGGCGAGCATCCGGTAGCGCTGTTCGCTGTCACGCAAGGACTCACTGGCTTCGATCTGCTCGGTGACGTCCTTGGCCACGCCAATGATGCGGGTGACCTGATCGTGTTTGTCCCGTGCCAGGGCCTGTTCGCGAATGTCGAAGCGCCGCCATTCGCCGTCCCGGTGACGGAAGCGCAACTGGCATTGCATCAATTGGCTGTAGCCACCTTGTCGCTGGATCTGGCGCGAACGGTGGTAGTAGTCGGCATCGTCGGGATGCAGAAGGATTTCCCAGAAGTACTCGCCCATCTGGTGCAGTTCGGTGCGGCTGTAGCCCAGCGTCTGGCCCAGGTGGTGGTTGCTGAAGATCATGCGCTGGCTGATCACGTCCTGCACGTAGAGGTGATCGGGCACGGTGCGCACCACGTCGGACCAGAACCCTTCGCGTTCTTGCAGTGACAGCTCAATCAACTTGCGGCTGGTGATATCGGTGATGCTCAGGATCACCGCTTTATAGTCTTCAGGGCTTTGTGGCAGACGCAGCACTAGCCACAGGTGCTGGTCGCGGCCATTGGCGTCCTGGAGTTTGATTTCCAGCTCAAGTTGTTCCTGCTTGTTGAATACCGCTTCGAGCACTTGATTGCCGATAGCACTGCCATCGAGCGGGTTGCCATCGACCAGCAGGTCCCAGGCCTGCCCGCTGGTATGGACGTTGAGCAGTTGCAAGGCAACCTGGTTGACTTCGGTTATACGCAGCGCTTGCAGCAATTGCCGGCGTTGTTCCGGGTCTTCGAGCCGCTCTTGCAATTGTTCGGCGCTGTGCAATCGGGCCTTGTCGAACGTGCTCTTGAGGGCGAACATGTCGAGCACGCACAACGCGACGCCCGTGCCTTCGAAAATTTCCTGATAACGCCGACGACCTTCATGCAACTGGTGCTGGCGCCGGCGCATGTTCAGCAAGACGATAAACGGCATCATGGAAAACGCCAGGCACAGCAGGCATTTGCCAATGAAGGCCGGCAGCAACTCTTCGAGCACACGCTGTCGATCGAACAGCCCGCGCAATTGCCAGTCGCTACTGCTCAGCGGAACGGTCAGCACGCTATTGCTCAGATCGTCCTGGGTCAATGTGCCCGGATTGACCATGGGCAGCGCTTCATCGCGGCTGATGATCTGGTGGTTGAAGCGGTTTTCCACCAACCATTGCGGGCGTCCGTCGGTCTCGTTCATGTTGGTCAGGGACGAAAAAAACGCCGGCTTCAGGCGCAAGGCCCAGTAACCTCGGGTGCTGCCACTGGCTTGATGCAACAGCAGGTGCACCACCGAGCCATCGATGGCATTGCTGAAATAGTGAGTCTGGGCACGACTGCGCCGGACCAGCTCGCTCAGGTAGTCGGCGTCTTCACTGTTGGTGGCGCTGTCAGTGAGGATGGTGCCGGACGGGCTGAGCAGGGCAAGGCTGGTCAGGTCGGGCAAGGACTTCTGCAGCTTGCGCAGCAGCTCCTGCTGTTCGTCGATGCTTTGCGGCTGTTCGACGATCGGCAGCAGGTTAAGGGCGATCTGCGCATTGAGCGCCATGTTCAGGCTGACTTGCGCGGCCAGATCAGCGGTGTAGTCGATGGTGTATTGACGCTGGGTTTTCTGGGTTTCGCGCAACTGGTCCAGCAACTGCCAGAACAGCAGTGCGAGCAGCAACAGTACGAGCATCGCCAACGCGCCTTTCAGGGTTCCGCGCAGGGGCGAACCGGGCGCCACTGTCGGTGCACTGGTGGTCAGGGACGGAGGGACGTTGGACAAACTTTAATCCTGCGGTATGGCTGGACTGGCGCGACGTGCACTATAAGCCGGACGCCCGAAGGGCGGCTAGCATGCCTTGAGTTGTGGCAAAGTGCCAGCCCTGCTCGGCTGGACGGCCATCTGTCATTAAGGTAGCTTTGCCGGTTACGCGGGAGCGTTCCAGCTCCTAGAATCAGACTTTTTCAGCGCACCTGTATTGATGCCTTTCAATCGGGCGGCGCGCACAGTCTGGCCAGGCATCGTCTGCGCTCTAATCATTCATCTGTCACTGACCCTAGGTTCTCCATGGCTCAATACGTATTCACCATGCATCGGCTGGGCAAAGTTGTGCCGCCGAAGCGGGAAATCCTGAAAAACATCTCCTTGTCGTTCTTTCCTGGCGCCAAGATCGGCGTGCTCGGCCTCAACGGTTCGGGTAAGTCCACGCTGCTGAAAATCATGGCCGGCGTCGACACCGAGTTCGAAGGCGAAGCCCGTCCGATGCCGGAGCTGAACATCGGTTACCTGCCGCAGGAACCACAACTGGATCCGACCAAGACCGTGCGTGAAGTGGTCGAGGAAGCCGTCAGCGTGATCAAGGACGCGCAAGCTCGCCTGGACGAGGTCTACGCCGCCTACGCTGATCCGGATGCCGACTTCGACAAGCTGGCTGCCGAACAGGCCAAACTTGAAGCCATTCTGCAGGCCAGCGACGGTCACAACCTGGAGCGCCAGCTGGAAGTCGCCGCCGATGCGCTGCGCCTGCCAGCCTGGGACGCCAAGGTCGAACACCTGTCCGGTGGTGAAAAGCGCCGTGTGGCCCTGTGCCGCCTGCTGCTGTCCGCCCCTGACATGCTGCTGCTCGACGAACCGACCAACCACCTGGACGCCGATTCTGTCGCCTGGTTGGAGCACTTCCTACACGATTTCCCGGGCACCGTGGTCGCGATCACGCACGACCGTTACTTCCTGGACAACGTCGCCGGCTGGATTCTGGAACTCGACCGCGGCGCGGGCATTCCGTACGAGGGCAACTATTCGGGTTGGCTGGAAGCCAAGTCTGATCGTCTGGCCCAGGAATCCAAGCAGCAGTCGGCTCACGAAAAAGCCATGAAGGAAGAATTGGAGTGGGTGCGCAAAGGCGCCAAGGCCCGCCAGTCCAAGTCCAAGGCTCGTCTGCAACGCTTCGAGGAAATGCAATCCCAGGAATTCCAGAAGCGCAGCGAAACCAACGAGATCTACATCCCGGCCGGTCCACGCCTGGGCGACAAGGTCATCGAATTCAAGAACGTCACCAAGGGCTACGGCGATCGCGTGCTGATCGACAACCTGTCGTTCTCCATGCCCAAAGGCGCCATCGTCGGCGTGATTGGCGGTAACGGTGCGGGTAAGTCCACACTGTTCCGCATGCTGATGGGCAAGGAAACCCCGGACTCGGGCACCATCGAAGTCGGTGAAACCGTGCAGCTCGCTTGCGTGGATCAGAGCCGCGAAGACCTGGACGGCAGCAAGACCGTGTTCCAGCAGATTTCCGACGGCTCCGACCAGATCCGCATCGGCAACTACGAGATTCCGTCGCGTACTTATGTCGGTCGCTTCAACTTCAAGGGCGGCGATCAGCAGAAGTTCGTCAAGGACCTGTCCGGTGGTGAGCGCGGTCGCCTGCACCTGGCCCTGACCCTGAAAGAGGGCGGCAACGTCCTGCTGCTCGACGAACCGTCCAACGACCTCGACGTTGAAACCCTGCGTTCCCTGGAAGAAGCCCTGCTGGACTTCCCGGGCGCCGCCATTGTGATCTCCCACGATCGGTGGTTCCTTGACCGCGTCGCGACGCACATCCTGGCGTACGAAGATGACTCGCAAGCGGTGTTCTTCGAAGGCAACTACACCGAATACGAAGCCGACCGCAAAAAGCGTCTCGGCGAAGCGGCTGCCCAGCCGCATCGTGTACGGCACAAGAAGCTGGCCTGATATGGTCAATAGCTGTAACAGGATCATGAGTCAGGGCGTAGTGTCTGACTGATGAAGGCTGGAAATAAAATCCGATGTCCAAACAGGCATCGGATTTTTTTTGTCTGTTCGAAATGGGTGTAATGAGTAAATTTTAGTTACTTATTTATTGTTTTGTTCAGATGTAAGTAGGAGGGGCGCTGGTTGTAGAGATTTTGAACTTGTCGTGTAAAGCAAATGCCGTCGTTTTTATATTGTGCAATGATTGCCGTGTTTCAATTTCTTGTTGATGCGCTATGGTGCTCGGGTAATTTATTGGCAGGCAATAAATTGCCTGAGAAACTATTTGTTATCGAAGAAATATAAAAATCAACGGCCGACGATTTTGTTTCTGATTATTTGGAGGCATGCTTGTCGCGGTATCGTGTGAGAGCGGAGTAATGATATGAAAATTAATAGAGCGGATGCTCATGTTGATGTGTGGCCTGGATATATGACGGGAGCCGCTCAGCAAAATTATTTAAAGGCCGAACTTGGCGCTTTGGAGGCGGCCAGCCAAGGATATAGCCACTGGTATATTGACGGGAGTTTGCCGGGAGAACGCCCTGCGGACTGGACGGCTAGTCGAATAGAAGCGCTGAAGGAAACAATGCTGAGGCTCGATGTAAAGCCTATCTATCATGGCAATTTCAAAGCGCCGTTGGGGAGTGATGTTCGTGAACTGGGAGGGGCTGCCCTTGATTATATAAAGCGAGAGGTAGACCTGAGTGCATCCTTGGGTGGGGCACCTGTCATCGTTCACGGTGGCGGTATTGTAGAGCCGCGCCTGGTAATAGAGGCTCGGCGCACGGGACTCACCATGCTCATCGATAATCTGGGTGAGCTTGTTGAATATGCACGCCAACGGAAAGTAGAAATATGGCTGGAGAATCTCAGTAACTATACGAAATTTCATCCCTTTTACTATATATGCGTTACAGGGGATGAATATGCTGAAGTGTTGGAGAGTGTGCCGGGTTTAAAATTCTTTTTCGATGTCTCTCATGCCCATGTCAATGAGGGAAACCCGGTAGAGGTTTTTGAACGGTTACACCAACATGTTGTGGGTATGTCTTTCAGTGACAATAAAGGAGAGCGTGACTCGCACTTTCCTTTGGGCCGAGGGTCACTGGATTACCCTGGTCTTGTCGAAGCGATGCTGAGGCACGAATGGAAAGGTCTCATAGGTTTCGAAACGCGAGGAAGTACGCTATCCGACAGCCTCTCTTACTTGAATGATGTGGGCGCCAAGCTCGCTGGAAAAGCTGTTTGATATTGGTTTTACTTTCAGGCCGTTTGCTCGAGCGGTCTGACTTTCCAAAAACTGTGCGGTTTTCCAGTCAATTGAGGTAGATGCTGTGAGCGCTTTTCTAGAAAGAGTAAGTCGCGTTAGAAACGATGATTTTGTAAAGGGCTGTATTGATTCACTTCCCGTTTGTTTGGCCTTTATGTTCATGTTTTTTTCCATTGGCGTGCTATTGGCTACGGCCGGATTCTCCTTGCTTCAGTCAGTAATCATGACATTCGCGGTGCATGCTGCGCCCCTCCAGGTTTTTATCGGACAATCGGATGGAAGCATTGGGGTCTGGGCGTTGATTATGATTACGCTTTTGGTGAATTTTCGCTTCATGATTATGTCGTCAGTATTGTGTGAGCAATTCAAGTCGGTCTCTTTGTCTAAAATGATGTGGTCGGTACAGTTGCTGTCCGTTTCGACGTTTACGCTCGCCAACGCCAAGAAAGAAGATGCGACAGATAGTTATCGTTACTTTTTAGGGTGTGGTTTGTCGAGCTTGTTTGTCGCAGTGCTGGCAACTCTTCTCGGCTATGTCATACGTGCGGATCTGGGAGCGATGACCTATGCAGTGATCGCGATGATTCTACCGATTCATTTTACTGCGCTTGTCGGTATGTCTTGGCCGAAGTGGAGACCAGTTATAGCTACGGCAATAGGGTTTGTCTCTACTCCTGTTGTGGGGGGCTGGTTTGGTATGTATCACGTTTTTATCGTTCCGCTATTGTTAGGTGCGGTGTTTCTTTTCGCTGAAAAAATAAGTGGTAAGCATTCATGAACAACTGGACACTGATCTTGGTCGCTGCAGTTGTTTCGTATTGTTTGCGGTTCCTGCCAGTATTGATTTTTCGAAGATTTAAAGTGAGTGGCGATGGAGATGTTTACGTTTTCTTGAGCTATGCCGCTTGCGCAGTGACAGGTGGAATTATTTACTCCATTGCATTTGGTAATACGCTATTTGATAGCTGGATAGGGCATTTCGAAAGCGATCAAGCGGTAAAATTGATAGTAATTGCACTTTCGTTTTTTGTTGCGGCGTTTACACGCAGTGTCATTAAGTCATTGATCTGCTGTGCATCAATATATGCAGGTGTTTTGTATTTGCTTTAGTGCGGGAATACCGACCTCTCTAAATATGTCTAAGGGTGATCAAAATGGATTTTTTATCAGGCTTTAACAAGAAGCCCGGTCAGCTGACGAGTGATGAGCTTGAAATCTGTTATTCCCGGCTCATGGCCGCAGAGCTTAATATCAATATGACTCGAGGGTTGCCCTCGGTTGAGCAGTTGGAGTTGGCTAACCCCTTCCTTTCCTTACCTGGGGATGCGCATTTCGTTTCAAAAAGTGCCGTTGATTGGCGCAACTATGGTTGTCTGCAGGGGATACCGGAGCTGAGGGAGTTGGTGGCTGATCCGCTGCTGGGGCTATCTGCCGAACAGATTGCTGTTGGTGAAAACTCCAGCCTCGCATTGATGCATGAGGTGCTTGGTTACGCGTTCAGCCATGGATTTTGTACAAGTCCGCGACCTTGGGGGAAGGAGTCGGTGATCAAGTTTCTTTGCCCCGTTCCAGGGTATGACCGCCATTTTGCGATGTGCAATGAATACAATATCGAAATGGTACCAATACCCATGCTCAATACGGGGCCGGACATGGACATGGTCGAGCAACTGGTCGCTTCGGATCCGGCGATAAGAGGTATGTGGTGCGTGCCTAAATACAGTAATCCTTCGGGTGTGGTTTATTGCAGTGAAACAGTTGCGAGACTAGCGAAGATGCCCGCTGCCGCAGAGGATTTCGTGCTGTTTTGGGACAATGCCTATGCGGTTCATCACCTGACTGATGATGAGGCCCCGAACCAGCCGATCGCACGGTTATGTGAGGAAACGAAGCATGCCAATCGATACTTTATTTTTGCTTCAACCTCCAAGATTGTTTTGCCCGGTGCTGGTTTGGCATTTATCGGAGCTTCACTGAAAAATCTTGCATGGTGGTTAAGCCACCGAAGGTACCGGACTATTGGGCCGGACAAGGTCAACCAACTACGCCACCTGCTTTTTTTTCGCGACAGCAAAGGTTTGGTGGACCACATGAAGAAACATCGTGCGTTGCTTGCGCCAAAATTCGAGAAGCTTGAGGCCGAGCTTTCCAGCGGATTTGACGGTGTTGATCAAGTGAGCTGGACAACGCCCAAAGGCGGATATTTTGTCAGTCTGGACTTGCCTGAAGGATGTGCGCGTAATGCAGTTGATATTGCGCTGCAGGCGGGTGTCGCATTGACACAAGCCGGTGCGACCCATCCGATGGGGGTGGATCCCGGTGACAGCAACATTCGGCTAGCGCCTACTTTCTTGGATGCTGAGACGCTTGGCGTCGCTGCCCAAGTGATGGTAGTGAGCGTGCTGCTTGCGATTGCACGTCAGAAAAATTCTCGGTAACAGGTTTTGATCAAGCCCACGTTGAAGGCGTGGGTTTGGTTACTCGCGTGTTATTCATTTTCGTGCATTTTTTGTTTCATGTGGCTCCATATAGGTGCGACCAGACGATTTTTTGGTATTTTTTATATTAATTGCACCATTTAATTTCATAAATGCGACATTCTGCTCTGTCCTAGTGCGTGAATCGTTTGTTACAGTCCGGCTCAAATTTTCCAACGACAACAAATTTGCCGAGACTTTTCCATGATCGAATCCGTCGAATCCTTCCTCGCCCGCCTGAAAAAACGCGATCCAGACCAGCCCGAATTTCATCAGGCAGTCGAAGAAGTCCTGCGCAGCCTGTGGCCCTTTCTCGAGGCCAATCCGCACTATCTGACATCAGGCATTCTGGAACGAATCTGCGAGCCGGAGCGGGCGGTGGTGTTTCGGGTTTCCTGGGTCGACGATCACGGCAAGGTGCAGGTCAATCGCGGCTTCCGCATCCAGATGAACAGCGCCATCGGTCCCTACAAGGGCGGGTTGCGCTTCCATCCTTCGGTGAACCTGGGCGTGTTGAAGTTCCTCGCTTTCGAGCAGACCTTCAAAAACTCGCTGACGTCGTTGCCCATGGGCGGCGGCAAGGGTGGTTCGGACTTCGATCCGAAAGGTAAAAGCGACGCTGAAGTCATGCGCTTCTGCCAGGCCTTCATGAGCGAGCTGTACCGTCACATCGGTGCCGACGTGGACGTGCCTGCCGGTGATATCGGCGTCGGTGCCCGTGAAATCGGTTTCCTGTTCGGCCAGTACAAACGCCTGAGCAACCAGTTCACCAGCGTGCTGACCGGCAAGGGCCCGAGCTACGGCGGCAGCCTGATTCGCCCTGAGGCCACCGGTTTCGGTTGCGTCTACTTCGCCGAGGAAATGCTCAAGCGTCGCGGCCTGACGGTCGAAGGCAAGCGCGTGGCGATCTCCGGTTCCGGCAACGTTGCGCAATACGCGGCGCGCAAGGTCATGGACCTGGGCGGCAAAGTGATTTCGCTGTCCGACTCCGAGGGCACCCTGTACTGCGAAAGCGGTTTGACCGAGGAGCAATGGCAAGCGCTGCTGGAACTGAAGAACGTCCAGCGCGGGCGCATCAGCGAACTGGCGGGCCGTTTCGGTCTGGAGTTCCTCGCCGGCCAGCACCCGTGGGGCCTGAGCTGCGACATCGCGCTGCCGTGCGCCACCCAGAACGAACTGGACGCCGATGCCGCTCGCGCCTTGCTGCGCAATGGCTGCGTCTGTGTAGCGGAAGGCGCCAACATGCCGACCACGCTTGAGGCGGTGGACCTGTTCATCGACGCTGGCATTCTGTTCGCGCCGGGCAAGGCCTCCAACGCCGGCGGCGTTGCCGTGAGCGGGCTGGAAATGTCGCAGAACGCCATGCGCCTGCTGTGGACCGGCGGTGAGGTGGACAGCAAGCTGCACGCCATCATGCAGTCGATCCACCACGCGTGCGTGCATTACGGTGAAGAGAACGGTCAGGTCAACTACGTCAAGGGCGCGAACATCGCCGGCTTCGTGAAAGTTGCCGATGCCATGCTAGCGCAGGGCGTGGTTTAGGCTTCGCACGCAAACTGCCTGCGCGACGATCATGCTGCGTTAAAAACAGGCTCGGAATGCTCATGTAGGCCCCTACACTCCGCTTCCTCGCCTGTTTTTGCCTTGCCTGATCGCCGCTCGGCGAGTTTTCGTACGACCCCTACACCGCTTCGATACGGATGATCTCAATTAGCTGATCGCCGGCCGGGCGTTGCCACAGCACCTCGTCACCGAGTTGCGCTCCGAGCAATGCCCGGCCCAGCGGCGATCCCCAATTGATCAGGCCTTTGGCGGCAATAGCTTGGTCCTCACCGACCAGTTGCACGCGGCGTTCGGTACCCTGTTCATCGGCGTAGGTGACCCAGCTGCCAATTTGAACCTTGCTGGTTGAAGTCGCGGGCGGCACTACCTGGGCACTTTGCAGGCGTTGATGGAAGTAACGCAGATCGCGCTCAAGGTTGACCAACAGCTGCTTGTCAGCCTGATCACCGAGGGCCGATTGTTCATTGTGCAGCGCTTGCAGCTCGGCGACCTTGTCCTGCAACAGACCATGGCCGGCGGGCGTGACGTAATTGGGCTGCACGCTGACCTGCCGTTCGACGGGCTGATCGGCTTGCGCGGCGGCGTTATCTTCATTGACGAAGGCGCGACTCATGGTTTTCTCCCGATATAGGGTTTGGGCCATGGTTGCAGGGTTTTAGTTTCGGCGGATGTCTGTCAGCGACCTATGGCGAGTGATAGGCCCGGGCGGCGTCCTGATCCTTTTGCTGTTGCCAGGCTTTATCGCGCTCGTCCCGATGGCTGTTGCGATAGTCCTCGCGGTCCTGGCTTTCACGCATGGCCTGACACTGTCGGAATCCATCACTCCAGCCTTCGGCGTAGTTGTTGTCTTTCAGATAGCGTGGCACGTCTTTGCGAAACTCACCGGTGATGGCTCCTGCGGCTTGCCGGCCACTGCTGCAGCCATCATCGAAACCATCGGCGAACGCCGGTGGATAACCCTTGGCGATCAGATCCTCGTGGGTTGTCTGGCAGCCTGCAATCAACAGCGATAAACCTACGACACCTGCACAACGCCACATCTTCGACTCCCGGGCCGTTCAATGGCCTATGAGGAAAGTCTAGGTACATGTACGTCAGACGCTTGTAGAAGGTCTGTGAAAAATCCATTCAACACTATACCCCCCCTGTGGGAGCGAGCCTGCTCGCGAAGACGGTGGATCAGTTGGCATCGATGTCGAATGACGCTGCGCATTCGCGAGCAGGCTCGCTCCCACAGGGGGGGCAGCAGTGCTTTTGGGTCAATAGTGATACCACTTCACCTCAAGCATCACTTCATTCTCGGGCGAGGCCAGGTGGCTGAATTCGCGTTGGGCGCTCAGGCGTAGTCCGAGATTGCGCGACAACTCCCATTGCTGATTCAGGCTTACGCTGCGACGCACTTCGCCATTGGTGAAGAAATCACCTTTGGTTTCCAGGCTGAAATTGCCCAGCGGGTTTTTCCACAGCAAACCAGTGTTGAAACCTGCGGCCGGCGCGATAAAACCGGCGAAATCATTGTTGTGCTCCACACGCACGGTGCCCAAGGCGAAACCGAGCAAGTCATCGCCCAATTGCCACGTTCCACCGCCGCCGCCATTGACGTGGCTGACCAGATTTTCATCGTCATGCTTGCCGGGTACCCGCTCCAGGCCACCGGTGACTTGCCACGACAGCGGTTGCAGCAGCTCATTGCGCGGCGTCAGGGAGCGAATGGTCGCCAGGTCCAGTTGCTGCACCTGCCAGTCATTGCCTTCGTACTGGCGCAGTTTCAGTTGCAAGATTTCGATCTGCGCGCCGAGGGGGAAACTCTCGGAATTGTCGTTGAGGTCGTGATAGGCCATGCGCAGGCCATATTCGCCAAAGGCGCGGTCACCGCGGGTGCCGAGTCCAGCCTGCCAGGTGCGCGATTCGTGGCCATTCTCGGGCAGGCCCGGTTGCGGGATATCCAGTTCCGGCGCCGGGTTCTGGTTGATTGCCCGCAGCAGTTCAAAGCTGCGTTGCGCCCGTGCTGGGTCACGCTCCTGACCGTTGGCGCGGTAGCGCTCCAGGCGATAGGCTGCATCGATGATCAGCGCCTGACGATCGCGGGGTTGGGCCTTGAATACCGGGGTTTGCAGTTGCTTCTGGTCCGCGCTGACTTTCAGCACCCACTGTTGTTCGTCATCGGTCAATGGCTCGGCACGGCTCAACAGTTCGCGCTCGCGGGACGGGCGGTACTGAATGGACTCCACCAGCCCGGCCTCTTTCACGGCTTTGACGGTGTCGGTGGGGATGGCGGTCAGCGGGAATTGCTCGGTCAGGCGCAGGCTTGGGCGCGCCACCTGCAGCAGTTCCAGCAGGCGATAGGAGCAGTTTTCGTCGAAGAAAAAATAGTCGAACTGAATCTGTTTGAGTTCCCAGACATGTTCGACCATGCGCTCGGTCTCAGCCTGGGTCAGATTCAGTCGATACTCCCACAGGTCGCGATTTTCGAGGCTGCGGTACTCCGAGAGTTTTTCCTGGTAGGGCACCAGCGCAAACAGGCCGGGATAGCCCCCCATCAAGCCTTTCCAGGCATAGAGGATGCTGTTGTCCGAGCCTTCGATGTAAGCGCCGAAGTTGATCGCGTAACTGAGCAGCGAGGTCTTGTCGCTCTGCACATCCGCCTGATCGATGCGCAGCAGGGTATGGCCGAACATTGAGGACGGGCTGTTGAGGTAGGCCGCCGGGAAAATCATCACTGCGCTGTGGGGCGAGACGTCCTTGAACCATTGCTTGAATTCAGCGCAATCCGGCGCCGGCAGATCAGTCAGGTTGAGCTGTGCTTTCAGCCAGCGGGTACGTGCCGGGTAAACGCATTGCGCATGCTCCTCGCCGGCGCTGGCCGGGGCGTACAGAGCTTGTACGGTAGCCGCCAGCTCATGATCCGGATGTTGATTGCCGTCAGCGGCGAGGAAGAACTTCTTGTCACTGACATAGCTGCGCCAGCCACCGAGCTTGGCGGTTTCGTAATGGCCCAGGGAAATCCAGAAAGGGTCGTTGGCCAGTTGCTGCAAACGTTGAGGGTCGTTGTGGGGCGCGGCGGACAGCGGGGCGCAGACACAGAGCGCCAGCCAGGCAAGGCGTTTGAGCATAAGTGGCAACTTATTACTTGAGAAAAAAGACCCAAAGAGGGGCAGGTCCAAAAAATAAAGCCCGCTCCTCGAAGAGCAACGGGCGGGTCGAGCTTATGCTTGAGTGGCGTACTTGGCCAGACGAGGATCATTCTTCAGAACGGCCAGGGTGTTGGCATGCACATCTTCGGCGGTTACGTCAGCCTTGCTGAAGATCTGCTGGAAGTGCTCGTGAGTGACGGCGGCGAAATGCGCACGGTCTTCCGGCGCCACGCCCAGTACCACGGCATAAGTGGTCAAGGCTTCGCCCTGGCCTTTAGCCATGTCTTCGGACAGCTCGTTCATCATGCCATTCATGGCAAACCAGGATTTGCCGCCATAGGTCAGCGACGCGTTGGTGGAGCAACCGTTGGTGCCGGAAGTCATACCGAAGGTTGCGTTACCGGAAGTGCCGTTGGTGGTGGATGCCAGGAAGTGAGCCGGAGTACCACGCTGACCTTCGAACAGCATGTTGCCCCAACCGCAATCCGGACCGCCTGGCGCCTGTGCCATGGCGTTGATGGATACAGCGGTGAAGAGAGTACCGAGAAGAATCCGTTTCATAGCTTTGTTCTCTTTATGTGCATACCAATGGACAAGGGATCTGGCCCGGCTTAATACCCGACGGCGCCAGTTGGGCCGGTTATTAGTCCAGCCGCGCAGTTTGGAGTTTAGGCACGATCACGGGGTTCCGTTATTTTTTGCAAAACATTCACGGAAAACAGCGATTTTGCGCCGCTCTGCGCCGGGGTTTCGACTTGTCTATGCTTTGGTCTGAGGCGCTCCTTGCCAGTCAGGCATGGGCAGCGCCAGAATGCCGCTATCTGCCCCGCCTGATGTAAGGAAGCCCGATGCCTGATCCTGTTGCTGCCAGCTTGCGTCTAGCGCCTGAAGCGCTGACCCGTCCGTTTTCCGCTGAACAGTTCAGCTTCTCTACCACCAATGATCTGGAGCCCTTCCGCGGTGTGCTTGGCCAGGAACGTGCGGTCGAAGCCTTGCAGTTCGGTGTGGCCATGCCACGCCCCGGTTACAACGTATTCGTCATGGGCGAACCCGGCACCGGCCGGTTTTCGTTCGTAAAACGCTACCTGAAGGCCGAAGGCAAGCGCCTGCAGACCCCGGCGGACTGGGTCTACGTCAATAATTTCGATGAGCCGCGCGAGCCGCGCGCACTGGAATTGCCGTCGGGTACTGCCGGTAATTTCATCGGCGACATCAACGGTTTGATCGACAACCTGCTGGCGACCTTTCCTGCGGTGTTCGAACACCCGTCCTACCAGCAGAAAAAAAGCGCCATTGATCGTGCGTTCAATCAGCGCTACGACAAGGCACTGGACGTGATCGAGCGTCTGGCACTGGAGAAGGACGTTGCGCTCTATCGCGACGCCAGCAACATCGCGTTCACCCCGATGCTCGAAGGCAAGGCGCTGGACGAGGCGGAATTCGCCCAATTGCCGGAAGCCGAGCGCGAGCGTTTCCATGAGGACATCTCCGCCCTCGAAGAGCGGTTGAACGAAGAACTCGCCAGCTTGCCGCAATGGAAGCGCGAGTCGAGCAATCAGCTGCGTCATCTCAACGAAGAAACCATCACCCTGGCCTTGCAGCCATTGCTGTCGCCGTTGTCGGAGAAATATGCCGAGAACGCGGCGGTCTGCGGTTACCTGCAAGCCATGCAGGTGTACCTGCTCAAAACCGTGGTCGAGCAACTGGTGGATGACAGCAAGACCGATGCGGTCGCGCGCAAGCTGCTGGAAGAGCAATACGCCCCGAGCCTGGTGGTCGGTCATTCGGCCAGCGGCGGTGCGCCCGTGGTGTTCGAGCCGCACCCAACCTATGAAAACCTCTTCGGGCGTATCGAATACAGCACGGATCAGGGCGCGCTGTACACGACCTATCGACAGCTGCGACCGGGTGCGCTGCACCGGGCCAACGGCGGTTTCCTGATCCTTGAAGCGGAAAAAATGCTCAGCGAGCCGTTCGTATGGGATGCACTGAAGCGTGCCCTGCAATCGCGCAAGCTGAAGATGGAATCGCCGCTTGGTGAGATGGGCCGTTTTGCCACCGTCACCCTGACGCCGCAGCACATTCCGTTGCAGGTCAAAGTGGTCATCATCGGCGCCCGTCAGCTCTATTACACGTTGCAGGACCTCGATCCGGACTTCCAGGAAATGTTCCGTGTCCTGGTGGATTTCGATGAAGACATCCCGATGGTCGACGAAAGCCTGGAGCAATTTGCCCAGTTGCTCAAAACCCGTACCTCCGAGGAGGGCATGGCGCCGTTGACCGCCGATGCGGTGGCGCGCCTGGCCACCTACAGCGCGCGTCTGGCCGAGCATCAGGGGCGACTGTCGGCGCGTATCGGTGATCTGTTCCAGCTGGTCAGCGAGGCGGATTTCATTCGCCACCTGGCCTCTGATGAAATGACCGACGCCGGTCACATCGAGCGGGCGCTCAAGGCCAAGGCGACCCGCACAGGGCGCGTATCGGCGCGGATTCTGGATGACATGCTGGCGGGAATCATCCTGATCGATACCGATGGCGCCGCCGTCGGCAAGTGCAACGGCTTGACGGTGCTGGAAGTCGGCGATTCGGCCTTCGGTGTGCCGGCGCGGATTTCCGCCACGGTGTACCCGGGCGGCAGCGGCATCGTCGACATCGAGCGCGAGGTCAACCTCGGACAGCCGATCCACTCCAAGGGGGTGATGATTCTCACCGGGTATCTGGGCAGCCGTTACGCCCAGGAATTCCCGTTGGCGATTTCGGCGAGCATCGCCCTGGAGCAGTCCTACGGTTACGTGGATGGTGACAGTGCGTCCCTGGGCGAGGCGTGCACCTTGATTTCGGCCCTGTCGAAAACCCCGCTCAAGCAGTGCTTTGCGATCACCGGATCGATCAACCAGTTTGGTGAAGTCCAGGCGGTGGGTGGGGTCAACGAGAAGATCGAAGGTTTCTTCCGTCTCTGCGAAGCCCGCGGACTGACCGGCGAGCAGGGCGCGATCATCCCGCACGCCAACGTGGCCACGTTGATGCTCGACGAGAAAGTGCTGGCCGCGGTGCGGGCGGGGCAGTTCCATGTCTACGCCGTACGCCAGGCCGACGAAGCGCTGAGCCTGCTGGTTGGCGAACCGGCGGGTGAACCGGATGAAAATGGCGAGTTTCCTGAAGGCAGCGTCAATGCGCGGGTGGTGGAGCGTTTGCGGGTCATCGCCGAAATGATCAGCGAGGACGACTTGAAAGAGGCGGAGAAAGAGATGGCGGTCGAGGCGCTGGTGGAGGCCAAGCCGGCTTGATCTGACTAGCGGTTGCTCCGATCCACTGTGGGAGCGAGCCTGCTCGCGAAAGCGGTCTGACAGTCACTGCTGTATTGACTGACATGACGCCTTCGCGAGCAGACTCGCTCCCACATTTTTTATCCGGTTTGAGCCTGAAAGTGCCACTACTCTGACGTCAAACTTCACACAATGACCATTCGGCGCCTTCTGGTTTCGCCTGACGTACCTGTCAGACTTTTCTTCTATTATCAGCTCAGGGATATGGACAGTACTCACTGGATCGAGACAGCCTTCCCGTGAAGGCTGAATACCGGATCTACCGAGGGTCGCCGCCATGTCGCGCAACCTCTGCCTCACCCGTCAATGCCTGGGTCTCGTGACCCGTATCGAATGTTCCATCAAGCCTTTGGCTGGTGATACGGGCATGTGGACTCTGCTGTTCGCAGCCGGAATGGCTGGCGAACAACCTTCGGCCATCAAGGCCCAAGGCCCGTTTCCTGGCCCATTCGCGGCTGAATCGATACTCGATACCATCGTTGAAAGCCTGACGCTGCACGGCTATGAACTGGCCGATGATCCACAAATCTGGTGCCTGCATCTGCAAGCCCAGCTGAGGGAAATCAATGGCGGCCGCTGCCGTAGCGTCGGTGGATTCGATTTCCGGCCTGAACATTGAGCCGCGTTATTGATCCAGTTTGGTCATGTCAGCCTTGTCGAGTTTGACCTCGTAACCGTATTGCACGGTGGCGAGGTCAGTTCGACGATAGGTTTCCAGTCGCGTGGGTTGCCCATAGAAATAATGCACGGCAAATAGCGTCGGGCCTTCCGTGCTCGCGTCATGGTTGACCGCAAGAATTTCCTTGAGGTAATTGCCGCTGTCGTCCTTGGCGTAGAACCGCCAGTCCTGTTCGGGAAACACTTTCTGGTCCACCACCAGCGCATTGCCCTTGAGTTCCAGGCCTTTGGGCAGTTGGCGGGCGTCGATGCTCTGTTTTTCCACCGTGGCCAGAAACAGTGGCATGGAACCCACCACGTACGCGGGCGTTTCCGGAAACAGGTTCAAATCGTAAGTGATGGTGCCGCGCAGGGGGTCAACCTGATACGCCTGCGGTGGCAGTTCAATCGGTTCATCCCGTTTGCCATTGCGGTCCTCGGTGAAGAAGCTGACCGGGCTTTCGCCAGGGTTGAAAGAGGTTCCGAGCAGCTCATCATTGAAGCTTCTGAGGTGGTTGAACTCGATTCGCGCAGCGCTCGGGTCGTCCACCGATTGGCTGATGGTGACCCCTTTTTTTAATTGCTCTTCGGTCAGCGTCGCACCCTTGAGCCAAATCGGCGCCTGGTCGTCATACACCAGCACCGGCAGGTTCAGCGGCTGGATGGTCTTCTGCGTGGTGTGGCGGTCAAAGCGACGGACCGGCAGGTTCAGGTCTTTACGGGTCACCGTGACAGTTGAAAAGTCCAGCAGACTGACTTCAAGGGTGTCGACAGGGCCGTTGAAGTACACCTTCGAGTAACGGTGGGTTTGTTGTGTCTCGAAGGTGCGCTGTTCTTCATCCAGCTGTTTTTCGAACGCGTCGCTCCAGGTTTTCTGTTGCTGCATCTTCGCTAACTGTCGCTGGTAGAAGGAAATTTGCGCGGCGGTTTCGTTGATCGAGCCAGATCGAGAGAGAAATTGCCCAGTGGTGTCCCTGGCCTGGACGATCAACGGGTTCAGCGGTGTCTCCCCGATCTCCGGAGCTTGTGGTGCACTGTTGTTGAACTCGATTTCCGCGTAGTTAGGGCCCAGCTTCAGCAGGGTGACGCTGAGATTGTCATCGGTGCGAGTCCGGCCAACGTCCTTTTTCGTCAGTTCGAAGCTGTAGAGCCGGCGCGGGGCAATGACTTCCACCTTGCCTTGCAGGCTGACCGGTTGCGGCTGGTTCTTGATGTCGACATCGAGACCTTCGATGAACGGGTAGGTCACCGTCAGGTCATCGGGATTGGTCAGGTTGGAGCTCGATGGACTCAACTGTATCCCGGGATCGGTTTCCGACCATTCCGGCTGGAAGGCGATGACGCGTTTGTTGCTCAGGGTGACGGACTGCCATTCCAGGCCATGTGGAAAAAGAAAGGCGGCCGGGATGCTGAAGTTGAAAGGAAAAACCGGCTGCAGGTCGGTCAGGTAGTCGGAGCTGGATTCTTTATGCAGCACGAACAGACCGTTGATGTAGGTGTCGACCAATGCCTGCGGTGTGGGGTAATGCTTGAGGACAGCGAGGGCGTCCTCCCCGTATTCGGTCACCACCGGTTTGCTGTCGAGCTTGAGTTGTGCCCGTTCGAGCAGTAACAGCGAGCCACCGAGTTCGGCCACGGCATCCTTGAGTTTCGGGTCGGCAATGGCATCCAGTGATTTTTCGAACTGCGTCGTCTTCTCCTCAAGGCTGACCTCGCGCTTCTCATCGCTTGGCGAGCAGGCGCTCATCAGCAAAACCAGGCAGATGCCGGCGCTGGTCAAAGGCAAACGCACATCCATTTCCAGTCTTCCTGTCCGATATCACTGAACCGTCAATGGTTTGGACACTAGCAGAAAAACTTTGACATACACGCGTAGGCGGCGGATTACCGACGGTTTCTGGGTGTAACAGGCGACTGTTATACTCGCGGCCATTTTCAAACCAC
Source organism: Pseudomonas sp. C2B4 (assembly GCF_013359695.1). Taxonomy (GTDB): domain Bacteria; phylum Pseudomonadota; class Gammaproteobacteria; order Pseudomonadales; family Pseudomonadaceae; genus Aquipseudomonas. The sequence continues at coordinate 1,833 of NZ_JABFMU010000063.1, read as the reverse complement.
GTGTGAGATTCAATGGAACGCTTTATCGAAAACGCAATGTACGCCTCCCGCTGGCTGCTGGCACCGATCTACTTCGGCTTGTCCCTGGGGTTGCTGGCCTTGGCACTGAAGTTCTTCCAGGAAGTCCTGCACGTTTTTCCCAACGTGTTTTCGATGCTTGAGTCGGACCTGATCCTGGTCCTGCTGTCGTTGATTGACATGGCGCTGGTGGGCGGTTTGCTGGTGATGGTGATGATTTCCGGTTACGAAAACTTCGTTTCCCAACTGGACATCGACGACAACAAGGAAAAGCTCAACTGGCTGGGCACCATGGACTCGTCTTCCCTGAAGATGAAAGTCGCCGCTTCCATCGTGGCGATTTCTTCCATCCACTTGCTGCGCATTTTCATGGATGCCAAGAACGTCGATCCCGAGCATTTGATGTGGTACGTGATCATTCACATGACCTTTGTGGTCTCGGCGTTTGCCATGGGGTACCTGGATAAGCTGACCAAGCACTGATTGCGGTTTATCGCTAGGCCCGCCGCCCGTCTGTTGTAAAACAGACGGGCGGTGGCGTTTATGGCTTGTGCTTTGATTCGTCGAGGCATATCCCTGTAGAGGTAATGACTCGCAATTGCATGAGGTGCCTTCATGAACCTGCAAGAGCTGAATGCCTATGCCGTCGCCGGGAAGGTCGATGAGTTGAATCTGATCTCGCTGGAAGGCGGAATCTACCTGCTGGAGGCGCGGATGCATGGCGCAGCCTATCCCTTGAACGATGGACACGGACACATGATGCACCTGCGTTCGGTGGAGCATGCCCGTGATGTACTGCGCTCCTTTCCCAGGTTGAATTTCAACCTGGTGCATACCTTGGTGCATGACGAGATGTGCGGGCTCGGTGGCATTGACGAAAATCTGAAGGTGCCCATCGATCAGCGCTCCACACCGCAGCGCTGACGGCCCTGATCAACACGATGGCATCTGTGCTAGTCTGCTGACCCTTTTGGTTTCGGGCGTCTCGGGACGCGCTGTGCACGCACGGCAAGTTCCCGGGCCGTCCGCACAGCGGAGCAGTGTCATGTCCGAAGTAAATCTGTCCACCGACGAAACCCGCGTCAGCTACGGTATTGGCCGTCAGCTGGGCGACCAACTGCGCGACAACCCGCCACCGGGTGTCAGCCTGGACGCGATCCTGGCAGGTCTGACCGACGCATTCGCCGGTCAGCCAAGCCGCGTCGGTCAGGAAGAAATGTCCGCCAGCTTCAAGGTGATCCGCGAAATCATGCAAGCCGAAGCTGCAGCCAAGGCTGAAGCGGCCGCTGGCGAAGGCCTGGCCTTCCTGGCTGAAAACGCCAAGCGTGACGGCATCACCACCCTGGCTTCCGGCCTGCAGTTCGAAGTACTGACTGCCGGTGAAGGCGCCAAGCCATCCCGTGAAGACACCGTGCGTACTCATTACCACGGCACCCTGATCGACGGCACTGTGTTCGATAGCTCCTACGAGCGCGGCCAGCCTGCGGAATTCCCGGTTGGCGGCGTTATCGCCGGCTGGACCGAGGCCCTGCAACTGATGAATGCCGGTAGCAAATGGCGTCTGTACGTGCCGAGCGAACTGGCTTACGGCGCTCAAGGCGTTGGCAGCATCCCGCCGCACAGCGTACTGGTGTTCGACGTCGAGCTGCTCGACGTTCTGTAATACCTGACCCCGTAGGAGCGAGTTCGCTCGCGATGAACTCAAAGGCACCGCGTTCATTCAGAGTGGACGCGTTATCGTTGACGTTCTTCGCGAGCAAGCTGAACTGGCCTAATGATTTTGGACACTTCAATCGGGCGCTATGATGGCGCCCA
>NZ_JABFMU010000062.1 GCF_013359695.1 Pseudomonas sp. C2B4 | reverse complement strand
CCATCGCGCTGTTCGGCTGCTTCCTGATCATGATCATCATCCTCGCGGTGCTGGCGCTGATCGTGGTCAAGGCCCTGGCCGAAAGCCCGTGGGGCATGTTCACGGTCATGGCGACGATCCCGATCGCGATGTTCATGGGCATCTACATGCGCTACATCCGTCCGGGCCGCATCGGTGAAATCTCGATCATCGGCGTGTTCCTGCTGCTGGGCTCGATCTGGCTGGGCGGGCAGATTGCCGCTGACCCGGTGTGGGCCAAGGCGTTCACCTTCACCGGTGTGCAGATCACCTGGATGCTGATCGGCTACGGTTTTGTGGCTGCCGTTCTGCCTGTATGGCTGATCCTGGCACCCCGTGACTACCTCTCGACCTTCCTGAAAATCGGCACCATCGTCGCGTTGGCGATCGGCATTCTGGTGACCATGCCCGAGCTGAAAATGCCGGCCCTGACCCAGTTCATCGATGGCACTGGCCCTGTGTGGAAGGGCGGTATGTTCCCGTTCCTGTTCATCACCATTGCCTGTGGCGCGGTATCGGGTTTCCACTCGCTGATCGCTTCCGGCACCACGCCGAAACTGCTGGCCAGTGAAGGTCACGCCCGTTACATCGGTTACGGCGGCATGCTGATGGAGTCTTTCGTGGCAATCATGGCCATGGTTGCTGCATCGGTGATCGATCCGGGCGTGTACTTCGCGATGAACAGCCCTGCGGCCATTGTGGGTTCCGATGCTGTTTCGGTTGCTCAGACGGTCAGCAGCTGGGGCTTTGCGATTACCCCCGAAGCGCTGCAAGCAGTGGCCAAGGACATTGGTGAAACCACCATCCTGGCCCGTGCCGGCGGCGCACCGACCCTGGCGGTCGGCATCGCGCAGATCCTGCACCACGTCCTGCCGGGTGAAAACACCATGGCGTTCTGGTACCACTTCGCGATCCTGTTCGAAGCGTTGTTCATCCTGACCGCCGTCGACGCCGGTACCCGTGCCGGTCGTTTCATGCTGCAGGATTTGCTCGGCTCCTTCGTGCCGGCGCTGAAACGCACCGAATCCTGGACCGCCAACCTGATCGCCACTGCCGGTTGTGTGGCCATGTGGGGTTACCTGCTGTACCAGGGCGTGATCGATCCACTGGGCGGCATCAACACCTTGTGGCCGCTGTTCGGCATCTCCAACCAGATGCTGGCCGGTATCGCGCTGATGCTCGGCACCGTCGTGTTGATCAAGATGAAGCGCCAGCGTTATGTGTGGGTCACCTTGCTGCCAGCGGTGTGGCTGCTGATCTGCACCACCACCGCCGGTTTCATCAAGCTGTTCGACGCCAACCCGGCCATCGGTTTCCTGGCCCTGGCCAAGAAGTACAGCGATGCCCTGGCCAACGGTCAGGTGCTGGCGCCGGCGAAGAACATCGATCAGATGCAGCACGTGATCTTCAACGCCTACACCAACGCAACGCTGACTGCGCTGTTCCTGTTCGTGGTGTTCAGCATCCTGTTCTTTGCGCTCAAGGTCGGCGTTGCCGCCTGGGGCACCAAGGAACGTACGGATAAAGAAGCGCCATACCAGGCATTGCCGCAAAATTGATCGAGGATTTGCAGCATGTTCAATGACCTGAGTCGCCTCGGAAAATACCTCGGTCAGGCCGCGCGCCTGATGGTGGGGATGCCCGACTACGACAACTACGTCGAGCACATGCAAAGCAAACACCCGGACAAGCCGGTGATGGACTACGAGGCGTTCTTCCGCGAACGCCAGGAAGCCCGTTACGGCAGCAAGGCGGGACCCAAGTGTTGTTGAGTGAATAGAAAACCCGGCTGAAAGGCCGGGGTTTTTTATTGAAAGCGGCGACACCGCGATGGATACAAGCTGCTCGACGCTTTGAATCCAGCTCCGTGCCGCCTGGCTAGGGTTTCGAACGTTGTATCCGCAAACCCCGATCAGTCACCTTGGCCTTGTGTATCAGCCGACACAGGGTCGAGACGATGGCGATTGCCAGCAGTGGCCAGTAGATCAGGACTTTCAGGAGCATGGCGTTTCCTCACGCGCAAAGATTGTTCATGAAAGCCGGCATCCCTCCAGCTGTTAATCAATATGATTCTCGTACGCTTTCATGACAATGTCGCATGAGGAGCCCATGAAACCTCAGCCTTTGGTCGGAGTCGGGCCGCGACTGATCCGCTGTTTTTCGCCGCAGCTGACCCTTTGCCCGGTGAAGGGCATGCCTCTAGAGTCGGGGAACGCACTCTCAGAGGACTGCAATCGATGTACAGCGCGCTGGAAGTACCGGGTAGTGCCCGGCAGTTTCACGACCAGATCTATGCCGGCGAGATCATTCGCCTCAGCGATTGGCCGCCTATGGCGGCACTGGTGGCGTGCACCCGTGAGTTGCTCGAAGAAGCGCTGCACCCCTGGCCACCCCAGGAGGTCCACCGTTACCTGAGCCACAGCGAGCAGACCGTACGTTTTGCCCAATGCCAGCACGCTTTCGCCAGCTCCGCTGACATTCGCCTGCGCTGGCAGGCCGTCGTGGAGAGCCTGGGGATTGCGCCGGATGCCTTGGCGTGCGATCGCCTGCACCTGCGTTTTCAGCCCCACCGTGAGCCGCGGCACGTGGCGCCACGTGCCCGTACCACGGCGACTATTGCCTTCCATCGCGACACCTGGGGCTCAAACCTCTATGCGCAAACCAATTGGTGGGCGCCGATTTACCCGATATCCGCGGGACGGACCTTCGCGTTGTACCCGCAGCTGTGGCGGCAACCCGTGCGCAATTCCAGCGCGGATTTTGATATGCGCGCGATTTTGCAGCGCTCCCACCGCGACGGTCGCAATGCAGTGGATGCCGATGAAGCCATCCCGCATTTACTGGAAGCGATTGATCCGCAGCAGGGCATTGCGGTCGATATCGCCCCGGGTAGCCTGATTGCCTTTTCCGGAGCGCATGCCCACGTCGGTGTCGGCAACAGCACCGGGCTGACGCGGATTTCCTTCGAAACCCGCTCCCTTCTGATCGACGACCTGCGGGCCGGATGGGGGGCGCCCAACATTGACGGTCATGCGCCATGGATGACGCCGGGGCTGTTTCGGCGGATGAGCGATGCCAGGCGCTTGAATGAGATTCTGGGGGGTGGGTTTATCGAGCCCTACACCCGGCCCGATCACCACTAAATCCAATGTGGGAGCGAGCCTGCTCGCGAAAGCGTCCTGTCAGGCAACCGTTTCATCGACTGACACACCGCCTTCGCGAGCAGGCTCGCTCCCACAGGGTTTGCGGTGTGGCATTAATTCGCCTGTTCACATCAAGCCGAGATAGCCGTTTGTCGGGCGTATCGGTATGCTCAGCGCACTGTCCGAATGCCAATGATAAACAACCACAGTGACGTTATGAGCCCATCAGAATCGCGTGCGAATGTTCTAGCGCTGTATCCGGAAGACTCCCGCGAGGCGGCGGCGCTGCTCAAGCAAGCCGTACCCCTGATGGTTCGCCACAACATCCCGCCCAATCCGGTGCATTACGCGCTGTGGTACACCTACAGCAAAGGTCAGGAGCCGGAGCTCAATCGTCACCTGGACCGGGTTGTCAGAGACTTCGACGGTTGCCCGCCCGAGTCCGCGACGCGTCTTTTTCGCGAGTACATCATTCGTGACGAGCTGGAGGATGCGCGCGCGGAGCAGCAACAGGTCGTCAGTCTGGTCGATGGCATGGAGCGCGATGTTTCGCGCAGCGTGCAGGGCAGTGTCAATTTCCAGAATCGCCTCGGGCAGTGCCTGGAGATGCTCGAGGAGCCGGTCAGCGAGCGCTTGCCGGGCATCTTGAACGAGCTGCAGCAGAGCACCCGGCTGATGCAAAGCCAGCAGGAACACTTCCTCGCGCAATTGCATTCGGCGCAAAACGAGATCAAGACCCTGCGGGACAAGCTGGAGCGCGCGCAACAGGCGGCGTCGCTGGATGGCCTGACCGAGCTGCTCAACCGGACCGCATTCACGCGGTTGCTGGAAAAGGCACTGGCCAAGGGCACCAGTAGTGTCGCGCTGGTGATGCTGGATATCGATCACTTCAAGCAATTCAACGACCAATACGGTCACCTGTTGGGCGACCGGGTGCTGCAGCATGTCGGTCAGGTGTTGCGCGGTGCGCTTGCACCCAACGCTTTTGCCGGGCGTTACGGCGGCGAGGAGTTTTGCGTGGTGCTTGAAGACAGCGCCGACCTCGACAGTGCCTGTGCTTTCGCCGAGCTATTGCGTTTGAAGGTCCAGTCGTTGCGGATCAAGGCACGGGGCACCGACACCGTGCTGGACACCATTACCGCGTCCTTCGGCGTGGCCTTCGTTCAACCTGGCGACAACCTGGAAAGCCTGCTGACCCGCGCCGATGACGGTTTGTATCAGGCCAAGCGCAATGGGCGGAATCAGGTATGCGCGATGCAAAAAGTCTGATCCGATTACCTGTGGGAGCGAGCCTGCTCGCGAAAGCGATGTATCAGACAACATTGGAATTGACTGACACTCCCTCTTCGCGAGCAGGCTCGCTCCCACATTTGGATCTTTGTCAGGCTTCTATCGGTTATTGGCCATCCACGCTGCGCGGCAGTCCGAGCGCATTTGAATCGCGCAATGCTTCCGGCAGCAACGCATCCGGAAAGCCCTGGTAGGTCACCGGGCGCAGGAAGCGTTCGATGGAGGTCATGCCCACCGAAGTGAAACGACTGTCCGACGAGGCGGGGAAGGGGCCGCCGTGAATGGTGGCGAACGACACTTCCTGGGGATGGGCAAAGGCGTTGACCACAATCCGCCCGGTCCGCCGTTCCAGCACCGGCAGCAAGCACCGGGCCAGTTCCATATCCTCCTGTTCGAGATGCAGCGTCGCGCTGAGCTGACCGCGAAAGGCACGGGCGACCGCGAGCATTTCAACCTCATCCTTGACCTTCACCAGCAGTGCCGCCGGACCGAACACTTCATGGGCCAGCGTCTTCTCGGCAAGGAAACGCTGGCCGTCGACTTCCAGCAACCCTGATCGGCCGTCGAGGTCGGCATGGGCAACCGAACCCACGGCAACAAGTTGTGCACCCGCGCTTTGCAGCTGGTCGAGGCCGCTGAGGTAAGCCCCGTGAATCCCCGGGGTCAGCATCGGCCGCGCCGGAGCATCGGTCACACGCTTGATCATGGCAGCACGCAACGCCTCGAAACCGGCACCTTCGACCGCGATCAGGATCGCCGGTTTGAGGCAGGCCTGGCCGACATTGACCAGCATGCGCTCGACGAAGCCATCACCGATCTGCGCCCCTCGCGCGGCGAGTGCCTGAGGCAGGATGAACGTGGGATTGACGCTGGTCATTTCGGTAAATACCGGGATCGGATCAGGGCGCATTTGCGCGCGGCGATACAGCGCCATGCCGCCCTGTTCGGAACCGGTGAAGGTCACGGACTTGATCAAGGGATGGTCGACCAGGGCTTCGCCGATGACGTTACCGCCACCGCGCACCATCGAGAACACGCCTTCAGGCAAGCCGCTGTCCTGCACGGCCTTGAGGATGGCGCGGGCCTGGATTTCCGAGGAGCCCGGGTGAGCGTTATGGGCCTTGACGATCACCGTCGCGCCGGCCGCCAGTGCCGAGGCGGTATCGCCACCGGCGACGGAATAGCTGATGGGGAAATTGCTCGCGCCGAAAACGGCCACCGGGCCGATAGCGATTTTCTGCAGGCGGTGATCCATGCGCGGCCGTGGCTGGCGATCGGGCTGGGCCGGGTCGATGGCCAGCTGCAGAAAACGTCCTTTGCGAACGACGTCGGCGAACTGGCGGAATTGGGTGGCAGCCCTGACGACTTCGCCCTGGAACTGGGCCTCGGGCAAACCGGTTTCCAGCGCGGTGCGTGCCGCCAGTTCCTGGCTCACGGCCTCGAGATTGTCGGCGATGCGCTCAAGAAACGCCGAACGTTCGGCGAGCGAGGTATGGCTGTAACGGTCAAATGCCTCATCGGCGAGGTTTGCCGCGAGGTCGACATCCGCGATGCCACCGAAGGCGAAATCCGGTTCGATGAGCTGGTTGGTCGCCGGGTTGAGCGCCTTCATCGTGCCTTCGCTGGCAGGGACTTCACGGGTGCCGATCAGCAGGTTTCCAGTCAATTTCATGTGGGGTCTCACTGCTTCAGGGTGGCGATGAGTTGCTCGGTCGTCACGATCGAATGAGCGTAAGTAGGGCCGTTCAGCTCATGGGCGGCGTGCATCATTTCCGGCTTGAACGCGGCGGTGGCGTCGCGTACCAGAGTGACGTGGTAGCCCAGTTCCTGCGCATAACGGGCGGTGGCCTCGATGCAGGTATTAGCCAGCAGGCCGACGATGATCACGTGGGTGATGCCTTTCTGCTTGAGGCGAAAGTCCAGGTCGGTGTTGGCAAACCCGCTCGATCCCCAATGCTCCGAGACGATGATGTCGCCTTCCTTCGGCGCGAAATCCGGATGCCACTCGCCGCCCCATTCGCCGCGGGCAAAGTGGTGCATGTGCTGGATCTTGCATTGGGAAGGACTTGGGTGATCCCAGTTTTCGTAGTCGCCTTGTTCCCAGCGACGGTGCGGTACGATAACCACCGGGATGTCGAGGGCGCGAACCGTACGATCCAGAGCTCGCAGATTATCGAGCAGGCCGACTTGCTCGGCGATCGGTTTGATCAAGGGAAAGACCCGGCCACCTTCGGACAGGAAATCGTTGTAGGGATCGACCAGCAGGTAAGCGGTGCGATCGAGCGGGTAGGCGGCGTTCGACATGACGAATTCTCCACAGAGGTTGGTTGACCGGTGCCGTGGACTTGCCTCGGCAGGGTGTTGATATGATAATCATAGTTACTATGAAAGAGGCAAGCCTGCATGGCCGTAAAAAAGAGTAGTCCCGATACCTTGTGCCCGATTGCACGGGCCGAAGACATCGTCGGAGATCGATGGACGGTGGTGGTCCTGCGAGAGTTGTTCATGCGTAACCACCGATACGACGAGATCCAGGCGCAGACCGGCGGCACACCGCAGATGGTCGCGGGGCGCTTGAAGAGTCTGGAGGCCGACGGGATGGTTGAGCGCCGCGCCTACAACCAGCGACCGCTGCGTTATGAGTACCACCTGACGGCCAAAGGGGAGGCGTTTTATTCGGTGGTGCTGGCCCTGCGTGCCTGGGGGGAAACCTGGTGCAAGTCAGAGGACGAGGAACTGGCCGTGCGTTACACCCACAAGCCTTGCGGGCACGAGGCCGGGCTCGGACCGCTGTGCGGGCATTGTGGAGAGGTGTTGCGCCGTGAAGAACTGATCAGCGAGCCGTCGGCGGCTTACGTCCAGGAGCGATTGGAACGGCGTGAGGCGTTCAAGGGGAACCGTGGGGCGGAGCCTGTAGTTGCAAGTGAATAACACGCGGACTAAAAGTCGAATGCGTTCCCCCTGTGGGAGCGAGCCTGCTCGCGAAGAACGCCAACGATTACGCGTCCTGCCTGAAAGATCGCGGTGTCCTGACGTTTTTCGCGAGCAGGCTCGCTCCCACAGGGGGTATCAACGCTTAAATATTCGTTCGAATAATAGTGACCATCATCAATCGCAAGTTCTGTTGTTAGCGGGAAACAAGGAAAATCGCGCCCATCCAAGTCACCCTCCAGGAACCGGCGCGATGAATATGTATACCCGACTGGCGCTTGCCACCTCATTGCTGTTGTCGGGCTGTGCTTCAACCCCCAACGACCCGACACTGACCTTGCAGACTAAAAAGGCGCCGGCAGACTACGCACATTGCGTTCTGCCCAAACTGCAGGAAGATTCGTTGAACACGACAGTCTCGGAAACCCAGCGCAGTTACCGAATCGTGGTGGCCAGCAAAGTCGCTGCCAACGATGTGCTCGAGGCCTACAAGACATCGGAGGGCGGCAAGGTGTTCCTGTACGAACGCGCACTGCTGGCCTCGACATTCGGGCCGTCCAGCCTCGAACGCGCGGCTCAGGCGTGCCTGTAAGCGATGCCCTCTTGTAGCGGCTGTCGAGCACCCGGGCGGCAACTGCTACAAGGCTCTGCCTTCGGGCTTGGCTCGATCCTTCCCCGCTATTTTCTTGATTGAACAACTGTTCATTTTCGGTTGCATCGGAGTCCCGCGCCTCGATATAGTGGCTAAATAATATCAACTATAAATCACTTGCCAGCAGGGCTGCTGCACTCACAACTTCGCACGGGCTGTGCTGGCTGACGTATCGCTCATTCGAGAATGCCTATGCCTAATCGCTCACTGCACTTCAAGCTGTTCTGGACAGCGCTGATCGGCACCGTCGTCGTCATGGCGCTGCTGCTGGGTTCCATCGCCTACATCGCCTATGGTTCCTCCGTCAAAGAAACCTTTGCCCTGGTCGACACCATCGTCAAGGCCAATGCCAAGGAAGTGGAAGTCGAACTCGGTACCGGTTTTACCGTGGCCGAATCCCTGGCCAGCGTCGCCACGGCGATGCAACAGCAGCACGTCGACCGCAAGACCGCCGATGCCTTGACCCGCCAGCTGTTCGAGGCCAATCCCAAGCTCCTGGGGCTTGGGCAGTATTGGGAGCCGAACGCATTCGATGGCAAGGACAGTGAGTTCGTCAACCAGCCCAGTCACGACGCCACGGGCCGTTACCTGACCTACTGGAACCGTGCCAGCGGCAGCGTGAAGTCCGAGGCGTTGAGCGGCTACACCCCGGAAAATGCCGACAACCAGTACTACTACCGTCCGCTGCACACGCGCCAGCCGTGGGCCTCCGAACCCTATGTCTACAGCACCGGCAATGGCCAGAAGGTGATGTTGGTGTCGATCATGGTGCCGCTGTTGCAGGGCGGTAAAGCGGTGGGTGTGGCAGGGGTCGATATCCCGCTGGAAAGCATCAACCGTCAGCTCTCGACCATCGATGTCTACAAAGGCTATGGCGCGCTGGTTTCCAGTGGCGGCCTGTACGCCAGCCATCCCGATGCCAAGCGCCTGAGCCAGCCGGCCGATGAATTGCCGGCCGCCGCCAAGGATGCGATCAAGGCCGGCCAGCCCTACAGCTTCGAGCGCGATGGTTGGGGCTATGTGCTGCAACCGGTGCGGATCGGCAAGGCGCCGAACAACTGGGCGTTGATGGTGGCGTATCCGCAGGCCGAAGCCATGGCCGGCATCAATCACTTCCTCTACACCGCCGTGGTCATCGGGCTGGTGGCATTGCTGGTGCTGGCGATTGTGCTGTGGCATTTGCTGGCGTGGCAGATTCGTCCACTGTCCGGCCTGACGGTCGGCATCCAGGCCTGGGAAGGCGAGCTGGGCCTGCGATTCGAACAGCGCAGTGGCGATGAAACCGGCAAGCTGGCGGGGGCGTTCAACCAGTTCATCCAGCGTCTGGGCGACCTGGTGGGCTCGATTCGCCACAGCAGCACGACCCTGATGCAGATCTCCAATCACCTGGGCGATACCACCCAGGCGGTGGCCGAGCGCGCAACTTCGCAACACACTGCCACCGAGGAAATGGCCAGCGGCGTCACGGCATTGGCGCACTCGGTGACCGAGATGTCCCAACAGGCCGAAGACGTGGAGCAACTGGCGCGCAACACCGAGGTGCTGACCACCAACATTTCCACCGACATGAGCCAGACCCTGGCCGGCATTACCCATATCGACCAGACCATGGATGTGGTGGCCGGGGCGGTGGGTGATCTGGAAAAACGCTCGCAGCAGATTGCCGGGATCATCGCGGTGATTCGCAGCATCGCCGACCAGACCAACCTGTTGGCCCTCAACGCGGCCATCGAAGCGGCGCGGGCAGGGGAGCAGGGCCGTGGTTTTGCCGTGGTGGCCGATGAAGTGCGGCAACTGGCGGAACGCACCAGCCGCTCGACCGGTGAAATCGGCGAGATGATCGGCGCCATCGGTTCGGACGTGCGCAACACCGTGGCCAATGTGCAGCAGGTTGGCGAAGCGGTACGCCAGGGCGTGGTGCAACTGACCACCTCGGCCCAGGGCGTGGATCAGATCCGCCAGCATGCCCAGGACATCCTGACACGCATCAGCGAAGTGGCGCGCCAGACCCAAAGCCAGGCGGCGACCGGTGAGCAATTGTCGGTGGCGATCCAGGGCGTCAGCCGTATCTCCGAACAGAACGATCATGCGATCCGCAGCCTGCTCGATCAATCGGTGCAACTGCGCGATCAGGCGGGCTCGCTGAGCCAGCAACTGACGCAGTTCAGGGACTAAAAACAGGCCTGTCACCTGAACCCCTGTGGGAGCGGGCTTGCTCGCGAAGGCGTCGGCACGTTCAGTATGGATGTGCCTGATACACCGCTTTCGCGAGCAGGCTCGCTCCCACATTGGATCTTCAGCGAACACAAAACCGTGCACGACGCCGCCCCCTGTGGGAGCGAGCCTGCTCGCGAAAGCAGTGTGTCAGCCGACACTACTTTTCCGGTCGCACCCCCGCCGTGCTGCCGCGCAGCGTCAACTCGAACGGCAAGACCACATGCCGCTGCGCCAGCGGCTTTTTCTCGATCAGCGCAATCAGCATCTCGACGGCTTTCTGGCCGAAGACTTCGGCGGGTTGCGCGATGGTGGTCAACGGCGGATCGCAATAGGCCGCAAAGGGAATGTCGTCGAACCCCACCAGGGAAATGTCCTCGGGGACGCGCAAGCCGAGTTGCTTGATGCGTTTCAACGCGCCGATGGCCATTTCATCGTTTTCGCAGAACAGCGCGGTGGGGCGTTCGGGCAATGCCAGCATCGCCGTGGCGCCGTCATGGCCGGCCTTCAGGGTGAAATCGCCGTGACAGATCAGCCTCAGGTCGCACTCGATTCCGGCCTCGCTTAAAGCATCCTGATAACCGGCCACGCGGTCGCGGGTCAGCGGGCTGCTTTTCGGCCCCTTTATCAGGCCGATCCGCCGGTGGCCGAGTTCAATCAAATGTTCGGTCATGGCCTTGGCGGCGGCGCGGTTGTCGAGGCTGATCGTCGGGTGACGCCCGTCCTGGATCACTTCGCAGGCGTTGACGATGGGTGCCGGTTCGGCATTGGCAAAGGGCTCAGTAAACGGGTCGAAAGCACGCAACTGGATCACGCCATCGGCCTGATGGTTGTACACCAGCTCGGCGAATTCCCGTTCGATGTCCTCGCGGCCCTGGGTGTCGCACAGCAGCAGCCGATACTGGGCGGCCTGTGCAGCCTGTTGCGCGCCGCTGATGACCCTGGCGAAAAAGGTGTTGGCGATGGTTGGCACCAGAATCACCAGGTTGCCGGTGCGACGCGAACGAAACTGCACAGCCATCAGGTTCGGCCGGTAACCGGCCTGTTCCACGGCGGCATTGACCTTGTCCCGGGTCTCGGGGAGCACACGCTCCGGCGACTTCAGTGTCCTCGACACCGTGGCCACCGAGACGCCGGCCAGCCGGGCTACTTCACGGATATTGGACAAGATCACCTCGTTAACGAATCGCGCAGCCGGCGAGCTTACCGCAGGTCGACGTTGCGCTGAAATCGGCGTGGGTTTTCATCCGGGGTTTGACACATCGCCTGACTGCGCCTAAATTTCCGCCACGATGTAACCGGTTACATCATGATCGGTTTTCCAGCCAACAGAGAGCTTTTGCGATGAACGTTGCAGCGCCAAAAATAAGAATGGGCTTTGTCGGAGGCGGCGAGGGTGCGTTCATCGCCCAGGCCCACCGTCAGGCGGCCGGGCTCGATGGCCGGTTTGAACTGGTGTGCGGCGCGTTCAGTCGCGATGCGCAGAACAATCGGCAGACCGGCGAAGCGCTGGGCCTGCCGGCCTCACGCTGCTACAGCGACTGGCGACTGATGATCCAGGCCGAGCGTGCATTGCCCGCCGAGCAACGCATGGAACTGGTGGTGATCGTCACGCCCAACCATTTGCATGCGCCCGTGGCCAGTGAAGCGCTGAGCGCCGGTTTTCATGTGTTCAGTGAAAAACCGGCGGCGCTGAACCTGGCCGAATTGCTCGCACTCAAGGCGGTGGTTGAACGCAGCCATCGCTTGTACGGCCTGGCCCATACCTATCTGGGTTACCCGATGGTCTGGCAGGCGCGGGACATGGTGCGCAGCGGGGTGATCGGCGCGGTGCGCAAGGTGATCGTCGAGTACCCGCAAGGCTGGCTCAGCCAGGACATGGCCGGGCAGGGCAACAAGCAGGCGGCCTGGCGCGACCTGCCCGAGCAGTCCGGCCTGGGCGGTTGCATCGGCGATATCGGCACCCATGCCTTTTCCCTGGCCGAGTTTGTCGCGGATCAGCCTGTTCACCAGTTGAGCGCGATGTTGGGTGTGCACATCGAGGGTCGGCAGCTGGACGATGACGCCTCGATGCTGTTCAGGATGGCCGACGGCGCCAGCGGCGTGCTGATCGCCAGCCAGGTCTGCGCCGGTGAAGAGAACCCGCTGAAGATTCGCATTTATGGCGACAAGGGGGGACTGGAGTGGCGGCAGGAAGAACCCGCCAGCCTGATCCACCGCGCCCTCGATCAACCCTTGCGTGTTCTGCGCTCCGGCATCGGCCAGCCGTGGTTGTGCGAAGCCGCCAGCCGACGCATGCGCCTGCCCGCCGGGCATCCCGAGGGCTATCTGGAAGCCATGGCCAACCTGTACGGCGATTTCGCCAATGCCATTCGTGCCGAGGTCGCCGGGCACGATGTCCCGGGCGTGCCCGGCATCGATGTCGGCCTGCGCGGCATGGCATTCATCGAGACCGCCATCGCCAACCATCGCGGCGATACCAAGTGGACCGAACTGGTGTGCACCCCATGACGCTGGAGATTAACGTGACCCCTCAAACAACAACCGGCCTGCGGGGGCCGGGGATTTTCCTCGCGCAATTCATGTCCGCCCAGGCGCCGTTCGATACCCTGGCCAACATCGCTCGCTGGGCCGCCTCCCAAGGCTACAAAGCCATTCAGTTACCGACCCTGGGCACGCAATTCATCGATCTGGCGCGGGCCGCCGAAAGCCAGGACTACTGCGACGAATTGAAAGCGGTCTGTGCCGACGCCGGTGTCGAGATCAGTGAATTGTCGACGCATCTGCAAGGCCAACTGGTGGCGGTGCACCCGGCGTTCGACACCCTGTTCGATGACTTCGCCCCGGCTCATTTGCGCGGCCAGCCCGAGGCGCGTACCGCATGGGCCATCGACCAGTTGAAACTGGCCGCCCGCGCCAGTCAACGCCTGGGCCTGAAAGCCCACGCGACCTTTTCCGGCGCCTTGCTCTGGCCCTATATCTACCCTTGGCCGCAGCGGCCAAGTGGGTTGGTCGAGCAAGGTTTTGCCGAACTGGCCAGGCGCTGGTTGCCGATCCTCGACTGTTTCGAAGAGGCCGGTGTGGACCTGTGCTACGAAATCCACCCCGGCGAAGACCTGCACGATGGTGCCTCGTTCGAACGGTTTCTCGAGGCGGTCGATCACCATCCCCGCGCCGCGATTCTGTATGACCCCAGTCACCTGCTGCTGCAGCAGATGGACTACCTGGGTTTCATTGACCGCTACCACGCGCGCATCCGCATGTTCCACGTCAAGGACGCCGAGTTCCGCCCCGATGCCCGCTCCGGTGTGTACGGCGGGTACCAAGGCTGGGTCGAGCGGCCGGGGCGTTTCCGCTCCCTGGGCGATGGCCAGATCGATTTCAAATCGATCTTCAGCAAACTGACTCAATACGACTACAGCGGTTGGGCCGTGCTGGAGTGGGAATGCTGCCTGAAGGATTCCGCGCAGGGTGCCGTTGAAGGGGCAGCATTCATCGAGCGGCACATGATCCGCAAGACCGACAAGGCGTTCGATGATTTCGCCAGCGTGTCGGCCGACGCCGCCTTCAATCGACGACTGCTGGGGCTGCCCGACGCCTGAAACCGATGCTCTCCCACAGAAAAAAACAACAATAAGACGGTGACTCTCATGACCATGATGACTGCGCGGCTCAGCGCAATGATGTTCCTGCAATTCTTTATCTGGGGTGGCTGGTTCGTCACCCTCGGCACCTTCCTCGCCAGCACCCTGGGCGCCAGTGGCGGGCAGATCGGCATGGCGTTCTCGACCCAGTCCTGGGGCGCGATCATCGCGCCATTCGTGATCGGCCTGATCGCCGACCGCTTCTTCAATGCCGAGCGCATCCTCGCGGTGCTGCATCTGGTGGGCGCGGTGTTGCTGTATCAACTGTATCGGGCGCCGGATTTCAGCGCGTTTTATCCGTTCGTGCTGGCGTACATGATGGTCTACATGCCGACGTTGGCCCTGGTCAATTCCGTGGCGTTCCGGCAGATGAGCGATCCGGCGCTGGAGTTTTCCCGGATTCGCGTGTGGGGCACCCTCGGCTGGATCGTCGCCGGTCTGGTGATCAGCTTTGTGTTTGCCTGGGACTCACAAGCCGCGATTGCGACCGGCGGGCTGCGCAACACCTTCCTGATGTCGGCCATCGCCTCCTTGCTGCTGGGCCTGTACAGCTTCACCTTGCCGCGCACCGCGCCACTGAAAGCCGAGACCGGCAACGGCGGCCTCAAGCAGATGCTCGGGCTGGACGCCCTAGGCTTGCTCAAGGATCGCAGCTATCTGGTGTTCTTCATCGCCTCGATCCTGATCTGCATTCCCCTGGCGTTTTACTACCAGAACGCCAACCCGTTCCTGGCGGAAA
Source organism: Pseudomonas sp. C2B4 (assembly GCF_013359695.1). Classification (GTDB taxonomy): domain Bacteria; phylum Pseudomonadota; class Gammaproteobacteria; order Pseudomonadales; family Pseudomonadaceae; genus Aquipseudomonas. Next base: position 20,304 of record NZ_JABFMU010000062.1, on the reverse strand, counting down.
TCGGCGTGACCAACCCCACGGCGAAAATGGCCATCGGGCAGGTCTCCGAAGTGCTGTTCATGTTGTTGCTGCCACTGTTCATTCACCGCTTCGGGATCAAGATTGCGCTGCTGGTGGGCATGCTGGCGTGGGCGTTGCGCTACCTGTTGTTCGCTTACGGCAACAATGGCGACCTGGCTTTCATGCTGTTCACCGGCATCGCCTTGCATGGCATCTGCTATGACTTCTTCTTCGTTTCAGGGCAGATCTACACCGACGCCAAGGCATCGGAACGCTTTCGCAGTTCGGCCCAGGGTTTGATCACGCTGGCGACCTATGGCCTGGGCATGCTGATTGGGTTCTGGGTGGCGGGGCAGGTGACGGATCACTACGCCGCGACGGCGGGCGAGCATGACTGGAAAAGCATCTGGCTGTTCCCGGCGGGGTTTGCCCTGGCGATCTTTTTCTGTTTCTCCCTGGCGTTCAAGGGACGGGAGGCGGTGGTGGTGCAAACATCGGTGTGAGCCAATGCACTGTGGGAGCGAGCCTGCTCGCGAAAAACGCCCGGACAACGCGATCATCCAGACAGGGCGCGTTATCGTTGACGTCCTTCGCGAGCAGGCTCGCTCCCACAGGGGACCAAGCCAGCAACTTCAGCGCCTTCAAGACGGCCAGGCGCTGATCACCGACGCCAAAAACTGCTTCGCCAACTCAGGCTTGTCCACCGCCCGGGCAATGAGCATGGCCCCGGCCATCGAGGCAATGACCTGTTGCGCCTGCCGCAGTTTTTCCTCCTGCGTATCGCCTTCCACCAGTGGCAGCAGTATTTCAATGAAGTGCTCGATGCCCTGGGTGAAGGACTGGCTGACGGTGCCGCCGGTGCGGGCCACGTCGGCTGCCAGCGCCGGGATTGCGCAGCCTTCGGTCCAGTTGTCCAGGTGCTTCTGGGTCAGGTATCCCTTTACCAGTTCCGGAATCGATTTGGCGTTTTGCCAGTTTTGTATGTTGGTTTCGAACGTCCGGGTCACGGCCTCCGACGCCAACTGTTCCTTGCCGCCGGGAAACTGCCCGTAAAACCCGCCGTGGGTCAGTCCGACCGAGCGTGAGAGCTCGCCGATGCCTATCCCGTCGATGCCTTTTTCGCGGTATAGCCGGGACGCTGCCGTCAGAATGGCCTCCTTGTTCGCTGCGGCCTTGTCTTTCGTCACTTTCATGAGCTGCTCCTGAGGTCAGGTGCGCTTGCCATGTGCAAGTCGTCGCCAAAAGTCTTGTAATGATTATGGTCGTAATATATCGTCGGCGCAAATACCAGGTGGACACGTTATGAAACGTCATGATCTGCGCAGTATCGACCTGAATCTATTGGTGGTGTTTGAAGCCCTCATTGAGGAGCGCAACGTCACTCGGGCTGCGATAAAACTCTCGATGGGCCAACCGGCCGTCAGCGGCGCACTCAGGCGTTTGCGAGCCTTGTTCAACGATCCTTTGTTCAAGCGTATCGGTCGGGAAATGCAGCCCACGCCCCGGGCGATTTCGGTCGCGCAGACGCTTGGGCCGGCATTGGATTCGGTGTGCAGTGCAATCACCAATAGCAAGGCGTGAGCAGGGACGTTCCTTTTTTTTGTCCTTATACATGACGATCATCATTAATAGTAATACCCAAGTTCACCCCGTTCGATTCGTCGACGCCTCGCGCGAGGCCGAGACTCCGCAAATCCCTTAACCGTCTGGCGGATACCCCCCATGGAACAGTCACTCAAAGCTTTTCGTTACCCGTTTGCCGCGTTGGCGCTCACGATGCTCACCGCGTGCGATCGTGCGCCTGCCGCCGCCAATGCACCGGGGGCACCCCATGTCACGGTCGCCAAGGTTATCGAACAGCCCATCACCGAGTGGGATGAAGTCACCGCCCGACTGGAAGCGCCGGAAACGGTCGAGGTACGGCCACGGGTGTCGGGGCAGATCGTGCAGGTCGCCTTTACCGACGGCGCGTTGGTGAAGAAGGGCGACTTGTTGTTCCAGATCGATCCGCGGCCGTTCGAACACGAAGTGCATCGTTTCGAAGCCCAGTTGCAACAAGCCAGGGCCACGCTGGTGCGCACCGCCAATGAAGCGCAGCGCGGTCAGCGCCTGCTGGGCAGTAATGCGATTTCCGCCGAACTGGCCGACACCCGCACCACCACCGCGCAAGAGGCCAAGGCCGGAGTCGATGCCATCCAGGCCCAGCTCGATCTGGCGCGGCTGAACCTGAGCTTCACCCGGGTCACCGCGCCGATCAGCGGCCGCGTCAGCCGCGCCGAAATCACCGCCGGCAACATCGTCACCGCCGACACCACGCCGCTGACCAGCGTGGTCTCCACCGACAAGGTCTACGCCTATTTCGATGCGGACGAGCGTCTGTTCCTCAAGTACGGCCAGCTTTCTCGCCAGGGCCAGCGCGGCCAGACCACGCCGGTGTACATGGGCCTGTCGAACGAGGAGGGCAACAGCCACCTGGGGCAGATGAACTTCGTCGACAACCGGGTCAATCCCAAGACCGGCACCATTCGTGGTCGCGCGGTGTTCGACAACGCCGATGGCCAATACACCCCCGGTTTATATGCCCGCCTGAAACTGGTGGGCAGCGCGGCTTACTCGGGCCTGCTGATCAAGGACGAAGCGGTGGGCACGGACCTGGGCAAGAAGTTCGTGCTGGTGGTCGATCAGGACAACAAGACCCTGTACCGCAACGTTGAACTGGGGCCGAAACTCGAAGGCTTGCGCATCGTGCGCAGCGGCCTGAACAAGGAAGACCGCATCGTCATCAACGGCCTGCAGCGGGTGCGTCCGGGCGCCGTGGTCGCCCCGCAAGACGCGCCGATGGCCGACCCGGAAACCGTCGCGGCCCTGACCCGTCAGCGCCAGGCCGTCGAAGCGGGCAATCAACCAGCAAGCCCATCTCCCGTATCCGGTAAATCACCTGCCCTGGTGAAGACGGATGCGGCTGTGACACCTCGCGGATAAGGGCCCACCGACATGAAATTTTCCCAGTTCTTTATCACCCGGCCGATCTTCGCCGCGGTGCTGTCGCTGCTGATCCTGATCGCCGGCGCCATCTCCCTGTTCCAGTTGCCGATCAGCGAATACCCCGAAGTGGTACCGCCGACCGTGGTGGTGCAAGCCAACTATCCGGGGGCCAACCCCAAGGTGATCGGCGAAACCGTGGCCGCACCGCTGGAGCAGGCCATCACCGGTGTCGAAAACATGCTTTACATGTCTTCGCAATCGACAGCGGATGGTCGTTTGACTCTCACCGTGACCTTCGCCCTGGGCACCGATCTGGATAACGCCCAGGTCCAGGTGCAAAACCGCGTGACCCGCACCGAGCCCAAGTTGCCGGAAGAGGTGACTCGCATCGGCATCACCGTCGACAAGGCATCGCCGGAATTGACCCTGCTGGTGCACCTGGTTTCGCCGGACAAGCGCTACGACATGCTCTACCTGTCCAACTACGCGATCCTTAACGTCAAGGATGAGCTGGCGCGCCTGGAAGGTATCGGGACCGTGAAGATGTTCGGTATCGGCGACTACTCGCTGCGTATCTGGCTCGACCCGGACAAGACCGCCTCGCGCAATCTCACCGCCACCGACGTGGTCAACGCCGTGCGCGAACAGAACCGTCAGGTCGCCGCCGGGCAACTGGGTTCGCCGCCGGCGCCGAATGCCACCAGTTTCCAGATGTCGATCAACTCCCAGGGGCGGCTGGTCACTGAAGAGGAGTTCGAGAACGTGATCATCCGCAGTGGCCCGGATGGCGAAATCACTCGCTTGAAGGACATTGCCCGCATCGAACTGGGTTCCAACCAATACGCCTTGCGCGCCATGCTCAATAACCAGGAAGCGGTGGCAATGCCGATCTTCCAGCGCCCGGGAGCCAATGCCATCGACGTGTCCGACCAGGTACGGGCGAAGATGGCCGAGCTTAAGAAAAACTTCCCCGAAGGCATGGATTACGAGATCGTCTACGACCCGACCATCTTCGTGCGCAGCTCCATTGAAGCGGTGGTGCACACGCTGTTCGAAGCACTGGTCCTCGTGGTGCTGGTGGTGATCCTGTTCCTGCAAACCTGGCGCGCCTCGATCATTCCGCTGGTGGCGGTGCCGGTGTCGCTGATCGGTACCTTTGCCGTGATGCACCTGCTCGGGTTTTCGCTCAACGCGCTGTCGCTGTTCGGCCTGGTGCTGGCCATCGGCATCGTGGTCGACGACGCGATCGTGGTGGTGGAGAACGTCGAACGGAACATCGAATCCGGACTGGAACCGGTCGAGGCCACCAAAAAAGCCATGGGCGAGGTGACCGGGCCGATCATCGCCACGGCGCTGGTGCTGTGCGCGGTGTTCGTACCGGCGGCGTTCATCTCCGGGCTCACCGGACAGTTCTACAAGCAGTTCGCCCTGACCATTGCCATTTCGACGGTGATCTCGGCCTTCAACTCGCTGACCCTGTCGCCAGCGCTGGCGGCGGTGTTGCTCAAGGGCCATGACGCGCCGAAAGACCGTTTCTCCAAAGTGCTGGACCGGATGCTCGGCGGCTGGTTGTTCAGACCCTTCAACCGTGTCTTCGAAAAAGCCAGCCATGGCTACGTGGTGGGCGTGGGCAAGATCGTGCGCGGCAGCAGCGTCGCCTTGCTGATCTATGCCGGCTTGATCGCCCTGACTTACATGGGCTTCAGCACCACACCCACCGGTTTTGTGCCGACCCAGGACAAAAAATACCTGGTGACCTTTGCGCAACTGCCGGATGCGGCGAGCCTGGATCGCACTGAGTCGGTGATCCGGCGCATGAGCACCATCGCCATGAACGAGCCGGGTTTTGACAGCGCCGTGGCGTTTCCGGGGTTGTCGATCAACGGCTTCACCAACAGCCCGAACGCCGGCATTGCGTTCATCGGTCTGCGTCCGTTCGACGAGCGCAAGGACCCGAGCCTGTCCGCCGGGGCGATTTCCGCCTCGCTCAATGCCAAGTTCGGCGAGATCCAGGATGCCTACACGGCGGTGTTCCCGCCACCGCCGGTGCAGGGCCTGGGCACCATCGGCGGCTTCCGCCTGCAGATCGAGGATCGAGGCAACCTGGGCTACGACGAGCTGTACAAAGAGACCATGAACATCATTACCAAGAGCCGCAATGTGCCGGAGCTGGCCCGGGTGTTCACCAGCTACACCGTCAACGTGCCGCAAGTCGAAGCCGCTATCGACCGGGAAAAAGCCAAGACCCACGGGGTGAAAATCAACGACATCTTCGACACCCTGCAGGTCTACCTGGGCTCGCTGTACGCCAACGACTTCAACCGCTTTGGCCGTACCTATCAGGTCAACGTGCAGGCCGAGCAACAGTTTCGCCAGGAGCCGGAGCAGATCGGCCAGTTGAAGGTGCGCAACGATCGCGGCGAGATGATTCCGCTGGCGACCTTCGTCAAGGTCAGCCCGACCTCGGGTCCTGATCGGGTCTCGCACTACAACGGCTTCCTCACCGCGGAAATCAACGGTGGCGCGGCCCCCGGCTACAGCTCTGGCCAGGCTCAGGCGGCCATTGAAAAACTGCTGAAGGAAGAATTGCCCAACGGCATGACCTACGAGTGGACCGACCTGACCTACCAGCAGATCCTGTCCGGCAACACCGCACTGCTGGTGTTCCCGCTCTGCGTGCTGCTGGCGTTCCTGGTGCTGGCAGCGTTGTACGAGAGCTGGAGCCTGCCGCTGGCGGTGATCCTGATCGTGCCGATGACCCTGCTGTCGGCGATTGCCGGGGTGATCATTTCCAAGGGCGACAACAACATCTTCACCCAGATCGGCTTGATCGTACTGGTGGGCCTGGCCTGCAAGAACGCGATCCTGATCGTCGAGTTCGCCAAGGACAAACAGGACCAGGGCTTCTCGCCGCTGGACGCCGTGCTGGACGCGTGCCGCATGCGGCTGCGGCCGATCCTGATGACCTCGTTCGCCTTCATCATGGGCGTCATCCCGCTGGTGACTTCCAGCGGTGCCGGTTCGGAAATGCGCCGCGCCATGGGTGTCGCCGTGTTCTCCGGCATGCTCGGCGTGACCTTCTTCGGCCTGCTGCTGACGCCGGTGTTCTTCGTCCTCATTCGTCGCTACATCGAACGCAAGCAAGCGAGAAAACAAGCCCACGCGCTGAACCTGGAGGTGCAACCATGAACGCTCTGAAGTTCTTTCTACCCAGCCTCCTGGTGACCGCGCTGGCCGCCTGCACGGTGGGGCCGGACTACAAAACCCCTGATACTCCGCCGGCCAACAGCGTTTATGCCAAAACCGCCAACTACGATCAGACGCGCTTTGAAACGGTGTGGTGGCAGCAGTTCGACGACCCCACGCTGAATCAACTGGTCAGCAAGTCCCTGGAAGGCAACCGCGACCTGCGCGTGGCCTTCGCCCGCTGGAAAGCCGCCCGGGCGATTCGCGACGACATCAGCAACGACAACCTGCCGGTGGTCACCAGTCGTGTCAGCAGCCTGCAAGGTAAATCACAGGTGCCGGGCCAGACCGAGAGCCGGGTGAATACCGAGCGCTACGATCTGGGGCTGGACATGGCCTGGGAAATCGACCTGTTCGGACGCATCCAGCGTGCGCTTGAGTCGAGCGATGCCCGGGAAGACGCGGCAGCGGCGGACCTGTATCAATTGCGGGTGACCATGATCGCCGAACTGGTCGATGCCTACGGCCAACTGCGCGGCGCGCAACTGCGGGAAAAAATCGCCCTGGCTAACCTCAAGAATCAAAGCGATTCACGGGCCGTGACCGTCAGCCTGCGCGATGCCGGCGTCGGCAACGAGCTGGACGTGGTCCGCGCCGACGCGCGCCTGGCCGCTGTCGAGGCCAGCGTACCGCAATTGCAGGCGGAACAGGTCCGGCAGAAAAACCGCATCGCGACCTTGCTCGGCGAGCGTCCGGACCCGTTGAGCGTGTCCCTGAGTCCGAAAGATTTGCCGGCCATCGCCAAGGCACTGCCCATCGGCGATCCCGCCGAACTGCTGCGCCGCCGCCCCGATGTGCTGGCAGCCGAACGCCGGCTCGCCGCCGCGACAGCGGACGTCGGCGTGGCCACCGCCGACCTGTTTCCCCGGGTCAGCCTGAGCGGCTTCCTCGGCTTTACCGCCGGGCGCGGCTCACAAATCGGCTCCGCCGCCGCCAAGGCCTGGAGCCTCGGCCCGAGCATCACCTGGGCGGCCTTCGATCTGGGCAGCGTGCGGGCACGGATTCGCGGTGCCGATGCCGATGCCGAAGGCGCACTGGCCACCTATGAACAGCAGGTGCTGCTGGCGCTGGAAGAGTCGGAGAATGCGTTCAGTGATTACGGTAAGCGGCAGCAGCGGTTGTTGTCGTTGATCAAGCAGAGCGAGTCGAGCAGGGCGGCGGCGGATCTGGCAGCGACCCAGTACAAGGAAGGCGCCGTGGACTATCTCGTCCTGCTCGACGCCCAGCGGGAGCGACTTAACGCCGAGGATGCTCAGGCACTGGGTGAAACTGATCAGTACCGGGCGATTGTCGCGATCTACAAAGCGCTGGGTGGAGGATGGGATGCCGGTGGTAAAGAGGTGGCGTCCAGGAACTGAAAAATCGGTCTCCTTTTTTGTAGGAGCGAGCTCGCTCGCGAAAAACCGCCGGGCGCCGCAGGGCACCTGGTTTTACGCGTTATCGTTCACGACCATCGCGAGCAGGCTCGCTCCTACAGAAGGAGAAGAGTTGCTGGATGGTGGGAGTGAGCCTGCTCGCGAAAAACCAACAGGCGCCGCAGCGGATGCGTTGCATCGAAGGCTGCGAATCCCCTTCATCCGTTCTTTGCAGTGGTCGCCAAATGGTGCGCGACCAAGGCATTGGCATGTCCATGGCCCATGCCGTGTTCGGTTTTGAGAACGGCCACCATTTCCATGTGCTTCTTGCCATCCAGGGTTTTGAGAAGGTCCAGCCAGTAAGTGACAGGGTGTCCGTACTTCTTTTCAATCGAGGGGAAATACGATGCGGGGCCTTTGACTTTTGCCTCTTCGGTCATGATGCAAACTCCATTTTTGCGGTTAGGTGAAGCGCAATACTGAAAAAATTGATGTAACCACCGTAGTAGAACCGGCGCCTATGCGAAAGGCGAGATAAGGGCGCATTGGCGGTTTTCGAATCAGTTGCTTGTTTGTAGTGACGCCATTCGTCCATTGAACTCGGGCTGAAAGTCCGCCCTCTAAAGATAATGTGGGAAAATTTCCCTCACTGAGGTGCCAACTGGCTTCGAAGGATCGTGCGCAAATCGCAGTGGCTCGTCTGTGCTGCGGATTTATGGCCGTGTCGGTTGGCGGGTCGCCCTGTGGGCGGCTGGAAACTCAATGGATCTGCGTTTGATACGGAGATGACTACGCAGCTCCACGCGGAGGTGCATCATGCATATCAACAAATGTGTATTGGCGCTGGCCATTGGCGGCGTGTTGTCGGCATCGACTGTCCTGGTACCGGATTACATCAGTGGTTTCTCAAGCGTGTACGCCAGAGATGGCGGTAGCGGCGGGGGAGGCGGCGGTGGAGGTCATGGCGGTGGCGGTGGCGGTGGCGGCGGTAGTGGCCACGGTGGTGATGGCGGAGGCGGCAATGGTGGCCATGGAGAAGGTGGTGGTCATGCAGGCCAGGGGCACGGCGGTGCTGACCAAGGCGGCGTGGCTGGCAACAGAGGTCCGGGCAATGCCCGTGACAACGATGCCAATGATGACAATGATCGCGCCAGGGACGCTGCCAGAAACGATGCAGATGCAGCCCGAGACGCAGCCCGTGCTGATGCGGATGCAACTCGCGATGCTGCCAAGGCCGCGGCAAATGCAACCAGAGATGCCGCCCGAGCCGATGCGGACGCCGCCAGAGCTGCTGCAAAAGCGGCTGGCGATCCGAATGCAGACGCCACCCGAGATGCTGCCAGGGCCGCGGCCGACGCAACCAGGGACGCCGCCCGGAGAAACGCCGATGCAACCCGGGATGCGGCCAGAGCCAGTGCTGACGCAACCAGAGACGCTGCCAAGGCTCAGGCGAACGCCGCCAGGAATGCGGTGGACGCTCCAGACGCGCCGGATATGGACGTGGTCGAGGTAAGGAACTAGGTCTGTCAGTTCAGCAATGAAATGGCGGTCGCTCAGGATGACACGACCCTTGTAGGCGCTGCCGCAGGCTGCGATGGGCGTTAACGATAACGCGGGTTTTCTGGATGCCCGCGTTGTCAGGACAAACATGAGGACGGGTTTTATGACCGGTCCAGGCTCGCTTTCGGGCTGTTCCCTTCTTCGCCGCTTTTCCTTGTAGGAGCGAGCCTGCTCGCGAAAAACCAACAGGCGCCGCTGGGCATCTGGCTGTACGCGTTATCGTTCCCGACCATCGCGAGCGAGCTTGCTCCTACAGAAGGGGGAAGGGCTTTTCGCTGCTTTTCCTTGTGGGAGCGAGCCTGCTCGCGAAAAACCAACAGGCGCCGCTGGGTATCTGGCTGTACGCGTTATCGTTCCCGACCATCGCGAGCGAGCTCGCTCCTACAGGTGGGCGAAGCAGCCTGCGACAGCTCACAGAGGATGGTGCATCCCGCAGATCAGCTCGCCCCGGTCGCCATTGATCGAGTTTTACTTCAATGCGCTGGCTCCGGAAGTGGATATCCACTAAACCCAACCAGACGTGTAGTGGGTTTCCAGAGCCATCGATCGTCAGGGTTTTCGCAGACGACCGAGAGAGAACAGATCATGAACGATGCGTTCGTCTTCGGACCGTTCTGCTTGTATCCCGGCAGTCGAAGTTTGCGAAAGGATGGCGTGGACGTATCGCTGGGAAGCCGAGCATTCGACATCTTGGCGGCGTTGGTTGCGGGCAATGGCAAGGTCATGACTCGGCGGGAGTTGATGGCCGCCGGTTGGCCCGAACTGGTCGTTGCAGAATCCAATTTGCGTATACAGATTGCCAACGTTCGGCAGGCGCTCGGGTGCGGGCTCGACGGCGTTCGTTACATCGCCAATGTGCCGGGACGTGGGTACTGCTTTGTTGCAGCGGTAGAACACACCGAAGACAGTGACCAGGTGCGATCGGCAGCGTCGCAGGCGCTGGTTGCGCAAGCGGCAGAGCCGTCCAGGGTGCTATCGCACATCCCCGCACCGTTGAGAGGCGCTGTCGGGCGCCAGGAGAGTGTTGCCGAACTCTCGCAGGTGATCCTGGACCGGCGTTTAGTCACCGTGGTCGGTGCCGGTGGGGCAGGGAAGACGACGTTGGCTGTACTGGTCGCCCATGCCCTCGATGTGTTTGGTGATGCGATTTACTTTGTGGATCTGAGCGCCTTGGATAAGAGCGCCGTGGATTGCGTCGAGAGGGTCATGGAGGCGCTTGCCCTGGCGGTTGGGTACAGACCCACAGGCACGGAGTTGTTTGCCGAACTGTTGGAAGTGCTTTCGGCGAAGAGGACTTTGATTGTTCTCGATAATTGCGAGCACGTCATCGCTGCTGTGGTCGATCTTTGTCTGCGGATCATGGCCGCTACCCCGACCGTGTCTTTTTTAGCCACCAGCCGGGAGGCTTTGCGGGTCAAAGACGAGTTCGTCTATCGGCTACACCCCTTGGCGACTCCCCCCGACACAGAGCGCATCAGTGCAAGGCAGGCGATGGATTGGCCTGCCATCCGCTTGTTCATGGAGCGGGCAAAGGAAAGCGGGGCCCGAGAAAGCCTGAGCAATGATGATGCACTCGTCGTGGCCGCGCTTTGCCGCCGTCTGGATGGCAATCCCCACGCGATAGGCCTGGTGGCCAGTCGGGTCGCAACCTACGGAATACAGGGTGTTGCCAACCTGCTCGAGAATCAGTTCGCATTGCACTGGAAAGGTCAACGCGATGCCAGTCCACGTCATCAGACGGTCGAGGCCATGATTGACTGGAGCCACGATTTACTCACCCCACGAGATCAGCGGGTTCTCTACAGGTTGTCGGTTTTTTGCGCAGGGTTTCCGGTAAAGGCTGCAGTGGCGGTGGCGTCGGATGAGCAAACCGATGCCTTCGAGGTGGAAGAGGCTATTCGGGATCTGGTGGATAAATCGCTGGTCGCGGTGTATTCGGTGAAGGGGGAAACCTGTTTCAGGTTGCTTGAGACAACCAAGACCTATGCGGCTACCCGATTGGCAAAACTGCGTTTAACGGACCCGATCGCTCTGCGCCATGCCCTGTATTACACAGAGCAACTTCAGGTTTATGCCAATGGCCAATCCGCCGCCCGCAGCCTCCCTTTTCACCTGCCGGAAATCGGTAACGTACGTGCGGCGCTGGAGTGGTCCTTCGTTGCCGGGCAAGATCCAGCACTGGCAGCACAAATGAGCAGCCTTGCAGCGCCATTGTTCCTGGAGCTTGGCCTGCTCATGGAGTGCAAGCGCTGCTGCGAACGCGCGCTCAGGATGCTGCCCGACCACCTCTGTGCGACGACACTCGAGCTGGGTCTGCTTGAATCATTGGCCATCACGTACTACTGCGGTGGTGAGTATGACGGTGAAGTGACGAGTACGTTGGAGCGCGGGCTGACATTGTCACGGCGCCTGGCTGACAGCCACTCGATGTTCCATCTCCTCGCCGGCCTTCACCTTGTGTTGATCGCAAACGGCAGGATTCAGGAGTCGCTGTCTGTCAGTGAGTCGTATGCCACTGCCGCCCGCGATCAAGGTGGGCCAGGCGAGGCCGTGATTGCCTGGTGGATGGAGGGCGCGTCCTGGCACTTCTCAGGTAACCAGATGGCAGCCGATGAAAGCTACGGCTCAGGTGCCGATCTTGTGGTCAGGCACGGGCTGCGCCCACTGCGTTACTTCGAGAGCAAGGAGCAAACCATTGCCAGCCTCGGCAGGGCACGGGTCAAGTGGATACGCGGCATGCCGGCACAGGCGTTGCAGCTGGCAAACAGCGCCATCAACGATAGCCGGCGCCATCCGGATTCGTTCTGCCTGTGTGCGACGCTGTGTTTTCCGATCCTGCTCAGCCATGGAGAGTCGGACCAGGCCGAATGCCTCATCCACGAACTGGAGAACGTCGCCCAGGACTACAAAGTCGCGGTGCGCCATCAGGTGATTCATTTCCTCAAAGGCTTGTTGCTGCTACAGCAAGGTGGTTTTCAGGCGGCGGTTGAGCACCTCCAGCAATGCGTGGCCACGCTGCCACCTCGCACACTGACCTTTTTAAGGACTGATGCACTGCAGGCACTGGCCGAGGCGCAGCGAGCGTGTGGAGACACGGCCGGCGCATTGGCTGCGATCAACGAAGCGATTGATCTTGCGCGGCGGACCGGGGGGTTATTCAGCCTTGCGGATCTGCTGAAAACCAAGGCCGAAGTACTCATGGGGTTGGAGCAGGTCGAACGCGCAGAGGTCGAGGACTTGCTTGCCCAGGCATTGGACTGTGCCCGGGAGCAGGGTGCGCTGGGCTGGGAGTTGAGGCTGGTGCCTGTCATCACCTCGCTTCGATGACGCCTTGATTCATCCCGGCTGTCCTCTACCTGTGCCAAACATTCAAAGCAGGTGTGCTTTTCCAGCTATATCCATCAAATCTCGTCGGGTTTCTAATCCTCAAACGGTGGCCTCGAACACTTCCGGTGTTCTGGAGGCGCCTGCATACCCGACGTTGTCAGTGCGATGCACCCATTCGCCGGGGAACAATAAAAATAAAACTCAGCGGGAGAGAATCCAATGGGCCTCGCTCAAGAAAAGGCAGGTGTTATTCCGTCGTTCACCCGGGTTTCCAAAGGTGCGGGAACCGCCTCGTGGGGAGCAATGGCGTTGCTCTGGCTGGTCTACGCCATGGACGCCAACTCACGTCAGATGTTCTTTATGGTGTTGCCCTCGATCACCAGCGAATTCAAGACCAGTGCAGAAATGACCGGTTTTCTCGCGGCGTTCATCACCATCGCCACCTCGTTGATTGCTGTGCCTTGCATGATCTGGGCTGACAAGGGCGGGCAAGGTTGGATGAGGAAGTATCGTCACCTGCCCATCGTGATTGCCTACACCTTGTTTACCTTTTTGACCGGGCTGAATTTCCTCACCGCATCATTGGGCATGCTCGTCGCGTTGCAGGTGATTTCCCACGCCTTTGGCGGGGCCGGTGAGGCTATCGAAGTCACGTCTTTGTCCGAGTGGTGGTCGCGTGAACGGCGCGGTTTTGCGCTGGGGTTGCATCACACGGGCTATCCATGGGGCACGTTGATCGGTGGTCTGGCGATCAGTGCCTTGTTGAACGCTTACGGTCCTGAGAACTGGCGCCTGGCCTTTCTGCTGTTCCCGGTCCCCATGATCATTATCTTTTCGATCTACTGGTGGTTTTGCACCAAAAAGCGCTACGAGTCGTTCGTCGATCATGTGCGTGACGTTGGGGAAACCGTTCCGGCGTTAAGCGCTGCCCAAGGGGCGGTGGTGGCACCTGAGGGCGCTTTTCGGTCCGCGATGCGCAATCCGAACATCAGCACTATCGCGCTGGTCTCGATGCTGGCCATTGTCGGTTATTTCGGAATCAGCTTCTGGCTGCCTCAGTACCTGGCATTCGTGGCTCATTACAACTTCGCCGAGGCCGCGGCGTATTCCGTTTTGTTCACCATCACCGGTGGTATCGGGCAAATCGTCTGGGGTTGGATCTCTGACCGCATGGGCCGCAAGCTTTGCCTGATGATCGTATTCGCCTGGCTGGCGATCGGCATGTACCTGTTTCAGTTCACGTCCTTGAGCCTGACCTGGCTCATCTGCATTCAATTGTTTGCCGGGTTTGCAATGAATGCGCCCTATACGCTGCTGTATGCGATCGCCTTCGATTCAGCCAAGCCCGGCACGTCGGGCATCGCGGGCTCGATTGTCAACGTGGGTATCTATGCCGGTGGCTTCGGCCCTTTCGTGATCGGCCTGTTCATCGGTGCCGGCGGCGGTTTTGATCAGGTGGCGGGGTACAACTACGCGCTGTATTTCATCTCCGGACTGATGGTGGTTGCTGCGTTTGTAACCGCCTTTTTTACACGCGAGACCACGGGATGGTTCCTCAAACACGATCGGGCGTTGGTTTCAAAAGCGTCCTGCAACCTGGCGGATTGAGTCGTCGTACCGACTGAAAACGCCACACCTGCACCCTATAAAAAAATCCCTTGCGGGGATGTTCAATGTCAGGAGAACCAACATGCTAAAAGTTGCCAATTCGTACGGTAAACACATTCAGGTCAATGGCACGACGCTATGGGTTGAAGACACGGGCGAAGCTGACCTGCCCGTCGTGCTTTGCCTTCACTCCTGCTTTCTCGATGGGAGCATGTTTGACGGCCTGGTCCAGGCCGCTGACGGCAAGTTTCGGGTCATACGCCCTGATTTCAGAGGCCAGGGAAGAAGCGCCCTGGACGATGTCGACATCATCACCATGGATCAGTGTGCGGATGACATGGAAGCCCTGATCGAAAAAATGGAGCTCAGCTCGATCAATGTCATGGCCCAATCCATGGGTGGAGATGTGGCGTTCAGGCTCATTGCCAGACGCCAGGCGCTTTTCCGCTCACTGGTGGTCGCAGGCTCCTCGGCCTGTGGTGAGCCGCCCGAGCAAGGCGCGCGATTCGCGCAATGGGTGGTCGACGCGGGGGAGCAGGGTTTCGTCGGTGAAATCCTCGACATGACCATGGAAGTGATGTTTGGCAAGACCACTCGCAATAACCCTGAAAAGCAGGAGCTGGTGGCCTTTTGGCGAGATCGAATCCAGGCGTTGCCAAAAACGCTGCGCCCGGCGATGAAAGGGGTCATGCATCGCGAAAGTTCAGTGGAGTTGTTGGCATCGATCACCATCCCGGTGCTGATCATCAATGGCGAGGAGGACATGCCGCGACCGCCTGCGTGGTCCGATGAGATGAAGCGGGAATTGCCGAACTCGAAATTGATCCGACTCAGCAAGATCGGGCACAGTCCGACCCTGGAGGCGCCCGAGCAGGTGCTTCCGGCAATCATCGACTTCTTTTCGAATCCCCGCGTGTAGGCACCGGGCATGCTCGCGATGGACGCCAACGATAACGCGTAGTGCCTGATACACCGCGTTGCCCGGACGCTCTTCGCGAGCAGGCTCGCTCCCGCACGGACCCTCACCTCAAGCGCCCGCATTTTGCGGGCGCTTTCATTTGTCATGTCGCCTGACGGCGCTTCGTTCCCTATGACCAGGCGTCACATCTGGTGTGCGCAGGCAGCTGTTTTCATCGTGGGATCACTCCCATAACCTTTCATTCAACCGAACCAAGGGCGCGATTGTTGCGCTGTTGATGCTTGAAAAAACCGAGAGGCCGAAAAATGAATACTCCCGTAAAACCTGATGAATTGGCGATTGCCTACCAGTTGCCGCAAGTCCCATTCATGACCCCGGACATGGTTCACCCTGGCGTAATGACCCAATGGCTGGACGATGACGAATTATGGGTTCCGGTCACTAAAACGGTTTCGTTCAAGCCGCTTCTACTCAATACCAGTGGCGGGTACTACATTAACCTTCTGCGTGTGCGCCAGGCCGGTGTCCTTTCTCGTCACCGCCACACCGGTGGTGTTCATGCGATCGTGCTCAAGGGGCGTTGGTATTACCTGGAGCATGACTGGATCGCTGAAGAAGGCTCCTTTGCGTACGAGCCTCCCGGTGAGACACACACGCTTTTCGTGCCTGAAGACGTTGAGGAAATGATTACCTGGTTTCACGTTCAGGGCGGCTATACCTACGTCGACCCTCAGGGCGTTGCGGTCGGTTACGAAGACGTTTTTACCAAGCTTGAAAGCGCCCGCGCTCATTACAAATCCTTGGGGCTGCCGGACGATTACATTGAGCAGTTCATCCGCTGATCACGCTACGCCAGGATAGGGAATGGACAACTACTCGCAGCTTCTCGCGTTCATATGGTCGACCGAGTGCGGCAGTTTCTCGGCGGCTGCCAGGGCCCATAACATCACCCCGTCGGCCGTGAGCAAGTTGATCACCCGCTTGGAGGATCGGCTGCAGGTCAGGCTTTTCCAGAGGGGCTCGCGGGTTCTGACGCTGACCGAGGAGGGGGCCGCTTACCTGCGCAGTGCCAAGGCAGTCGTCGAAGCGATGAACGAGGCTGATTCTTTGGCCGAAGGCCTACCCTCAAGGGTCAGCGGTACCCTTCGCATCCATACCATGACCACCTTTGCCAAGCACCAGATAGTGCCTTGGCTTGCGGAGTTCCTGGATTTGTACCCGTCGATGGATGTGGAAATTCAGTTGGGGGCGCAGTTTGTGGACCACTTTGAACAGGGACTCGATATTGCCATCCACAGCGGAGTGCTGCCGAGTTCTTCCCGCATCGCCAAGCGAATCGGTGAGTGTGAGTGGCTGATTTGCGCCTCGCCCGCTTACCTGGCTGAACAGGGTACGCCGACGGTTCCGGCCGACCTTTTGAACCACCGCTGTTTCAACTTCAGTTTTGTAAGCCCCTGGAGCAAATGGGTATTCGTCCAGGACGGCGAA
This sequence comes from Pseudomonas sp. C2B4, assembly GCF_013359695.1. Classification (GTDB taxonomy): domain Bacteria; phylum Pseudomonadota; class Gammaproteobacteria; order Pseudomonadales; family Pseudomonadaceae; genus Aquipseudomonas. The sequence goes on along the minus strand of NZ_JABFMU010000062.1, from coordinate 3,816 downwards.
GGGGTTTCGGTGCCGGTAACGCCCAGTGCATCGTTCACTCAAGGCGATCTGCTGCGGGATATGGCTCTATCGGGGGCGGGGGTGGTCAAGCTGGCCGACTTCCATATCGGGGCAGACGTAAGAGCTGGCACATTGGTGCCCCTGTTGGAGGACTTCAAGTCGGGGATCGTTGAACCGGTCTATTTGTTGTACTCGGACAGAAGACATCTCAGCCCACGCATTCGGGTGTTCATTGAGTTCTTCCAGGAAAAGTGGCGGCAGAACCCCTGGAAGGTCACGTGAAGCAACGCCGTGTTAACGGCAATTGACAACGTTTAACCCTCTGCACGACCTCGTCAGCGCTACTGTGCCGGTGCTGATGTGCATCGAACCATCGACCGGTTTTCGCGGTGTCTCTACTCGGGCGTTCCCTTGGATCGTTCCCAGGACGAGGCCCCGGCGGGTGCCCGCCGCTGACTTTCCTGCACATCGAGTCACCGGGATTTCCCACGACGCAAGATGAACAGAAGGTATTAGGTCATGAGATTGAAAAACAAAGTGGTATTGGTCACTGGAGCGGCCAGCGGTATCGGTTACGCCGTCACGGAACTGTTCGCCAAGGAAGGGGCGACGGTGTTTGCCAGTGATATTGCGGATCCTGTAACCGCCTATTGCGAGGGTGTCGAAGCCCTGAAGCTCGACGTCACGAGCGAAGAGGACTGGTCGTCGGCAGTCGCTGCGATCATCGACAAGCAGGGTCGTCTGGATGTGCTGATCAACAATGCCGGGATCATTGCCTACGAAGGCCTGGATGAGCTGGAAATGAAGGAATGGCTGCAGATGATCGCGGTCGACCAGACGGGCGTCTTTCTCGGAATGCGCGAGGCAGTCCGGGTGATGCGCCGGCAGGGAGCGGGGTCAATCGTCAATATCTCGTCGATTTGGGGCAGCGCGGCCGTTGCCGGTGCCCACGCCTACCACGCCGTCAAAGGTGCGGTACGAAACATGTCGAAAAACGCTGCGATGACGTATGCAACCCAAGGGATCCGGGTCAACTCGGTGCACCCTGGTTTTATCGACACGCCGCTTACCCAGGCGCAAGCAGCGGATCTCAACGACCAGGTCATCGATTCGACGCCGATGAAACGAGCGGGCAAGCCCATCGAGATCGCCTACGGCTGCCTGTATCTGGCCAGCGACGAGTCGAGCTACGTCACAGGCGCGGAATTGGTTATCGACGGCGGCTACCTTGCTCAATAGCCGGGATTGATTCGAACGGCCGCGACCTGATCGCAGCGGCGTGCAGGCGTCGCTCGATCCGTTCAAGGCCAGTCACTACACCTTCGTGCGATCCGCTCCGGGGCCTGAGCAGCCCTTCGCAGCCGGATCGACAACTGTGAAAGAGAACTTCGGGATTACCTATGATTTTCAGTCCAAACGTTCAGGAATGCATCGATGCCTGGAATACGGCGTCACTGGCCTTCGGCCCCTTGTTGCGCGGCGAGGACGGGTGTTGGGAGACCGCCCGGCGCAACTATGTGCAGGTGCTCGCGGCTCATCCCACGCCTGAAGGCGTGACCGTCGAACAGATTGACATGGGCGGCGTTGCCGCGACGGTCGTCTCGCCGCCGGAAGTCGAGAACGGCAAAGTGCTGCTTTACATTCACGGCGGTGGGTATGTCGCGGGCAGCCCTGCGGGTTATCACGGCCTGGCAGGGCATTACGCCAGACTGTTGAAGGCCAAGGTTTACATGCCTGACTATCGTCTCGCGCCGGAACATCCGTTTCCCGCTGCGATTGAAGACACGTTGACCTCCTACCGCTGGCTGCTGGAGCAGGGCATATCGCCGAGAAACATCGCCTTCTCAGGTGACTCGGCGGGTGGGGCCATGGTTGTCACGGTGATGGTGGCGGCGCGCAACGCAGGGCTGCCGCTTCCGGTTGCCGGGGTCGCCCTTTCGCCTTGGGCTAATCTTGAGCATACCGGCTCGTCGATGCTGACCCGTGACGGCGTCGATCCCACGGTGAACCTGACGGGCCTCAACTTGATGGCCAGAGCATTTTTGCAGGATGCGCTGAAAAACGACCCGGGTGCATCCCCGGTCTTCGCGGATGTGCGTGGGTTGCCGCCCATACTGGTGCAGATCGGCGAGCGTGAAGTCATGTTGAGCGATGCGATGCGATTGGCTACGCACCTGGCAGAGAATCGCGTACGCGTGACACTGGAAGTGTGGCCCGAAATGTTCCACGTCTGGCACCTGTTCGCGACGATTCTTCCAGAGGGGATGAAGGCCCTCAAAGGCGCGGTTGCCTTCATCGATGAAGCCTATAAGGCATGAGGGTCAATACCCGTTGGTTAACAACGTTTAACCGGGTTTGACCCCGCTGTATTTATTGCCCCTGTCACTGGGTGGATGCCGCTCACTGTACCTGTTTGCGAGTGGCGTTTGGGCTTGATGCCTGACGTGTGCCGTCGGTGCAGCACAGCCCGTTACTCGAACATTTTGGAGTCAAAACCATGTCCGATAATCAACGATCCGATCTTTTCTCATCGCTAGCGATCGGTGCAATCAAGGTGGCCAATCGGGTCGCCATGGCCCCGCTGACGCGCTCCCGGGCGACCATGGAGGGCGTGCAATCGCCGCTGGCGGTCGAGTACTACCGGCAGCGGGCGACCGCCGGCCTTATCATTTCCGAAGCCACCAACATCTCGCGGCAAGGACGCGGTTATGCCTTCACGCCAGGCATCTACACCGCGGAGCACGTGGCGGCATGGCGTCAAGTCACCGACGCGGTGCACGAGGCGGGCGGCAAGATCGTCTGCCAACTGTGGCACGTCGGTCGGATGTCCCATGTCAGCCTGCAAGAGAACGGCGCCGCGCCCGTGGCGCCGTCAGCCATCCAGGCCGGGGAGGTGGTGTTCCTCGAATCGCAAACCCTGGGCGCACCGTCAATGCCCCGTGCCCTGCAAACCGAGGAGATCGCACTGATCCTTGAGGATTACAAACACGCCGCGCGCTGTGCCAAGGACGCCGGTTTCGATGGCGTCGAGGTGCACGCGGCCAACTGTTACCTGCTTGAGCAGTTCATTCGCGACAGCACCAACCTGCGTACCGACCAGTACGGCGGCTCGGTGGAAAATCGCATTCGATTCCCCCTGGAAGTCGTGCAGGCCGTCGCGCAGATCTGGGGTGCGGACCGTGTCGGCGTAAGGCTGTCACCGATCACCCGTGCCGTGGGCGACACGCCGCTGGACAGCGATCCGCAGGCGACTTATGGCTATTTTGCCCAGCACCTCGGGCGACTGGGACTGGCCTATCTTCACTGTGTAGAAGGCCAGACCCAGGGCGAAAACGAAGCCAGCGGCTTTGACTTCAAAGCGTTGCATGCCACCTACGGTGGTCGTTACATCGCCAACAACAGCTATGACCGTCAGATGGCCCTCGACGCTGTCGCCTCAGGCCATGCCGACATGGTGGCTTTCGGGCGTCCATTCATCAGCAATCCGGACCTGGTGGAGCGACTGAAGCTTGATGCGCCGCTCGCAGAATCGGATCGGGACACCTTTTACGGGGGTGGCGCGGCAGGCTACACCGACTACCCAACCCTCACCTGATACACCCGGTTACCGCCGGATTAACGCTGTGCCTGTGGGTAGCGGTTGTGACAAGGAAATGGAGTCGGTCGCTACATGGATCAGCTCTTTTGTAGGAGCGAGCCTGCTCGCGAAAAACCAACAGGCGCCGCTGGGCATCTGGTTTGCGCGTTATCGTTCACGACCATCGCGAGCAGGCTGAACTGGCCTAATGATTTTGGACACTTCAATCGGGCGCTATG
>NZ_JABFMU010000061.1 GCF_013359695.1 Pseudomonas sp. C2B4 | reverse complement strand
TAGCGCCCGATTGAAGTGTCCAAAATCATTAGGCCAGTTCAGGCTCGCTCCTACAAGGGATGGGGCTTGAATCAAATCTCGAGGTTGCCCCAACCCGGTTTCGGCTCTTCCGGCGCCACGGCATGGATGGTCTTGCCGGTAGCCGCTTCCACCCGCCGCGCCACCTCCGGGTCATCGGCAAATGGCATCAGGCTGGCCTCTTCAAGACTTTCAGCGGTCTGATGCTTCAAACAATATTCGACCGCCAGCCAAAGGCTCACCGCCCCCAGAACGTTCAGTGCGATTTCGATCATCAGGCTATCTGCGCCTCAAGTTCTGCCATTTTCAGGTCCGACACTCGCACCGTACGCCACACGTTGTACGCCATCACCAGCATGCCAGTGAGGAACAACACGCCACCGGCAAAACGCACCACGAACCCCGGATGGCTGGCCTGCAAGGCTTCGACGAAGGAGTAGGTCAGCGTGCCGTCGTCGTTGATGGCGCGCCACATCAGGCCCTGGGTGATGCCGTTGACCCACATCGAGGCGATGTACAGCACCGTGCCGATGGTCGCCAGCCAGAAGTGCAGGTTGATCAGCGGCGTGCTGTGCATCTGCTCACGGCCGAAGACTCTCGGCACCATGTGATAGGTCGCGCCGAAGGTGATCATCGCTACCCAACCCAATGCCCCGGCGTGTACATGGCCAATGGTCCAGTCGGTGTAGTGGGAGAGGGCGTTGACGGTCTTGATCGCCATCATCGGCCCTTCGAAGGTCGACATGCCATAGAAGGCCAGGGACAGGACCAGGAAGCGCAGGATCGGGTCGGTGCGCAACTTATGCCAGGCGCCCGACAGGGTCATCATGCCGTTGATCATCCCGCCCCAACTCGGGGCCAGCAGGATCAGCGACATCGCCATGCCCAGCGACTGCGCCCAGTCCGGCAGCGCGGTGTAGTGCAAGTGGTGGGGACCGGCCCAGATGTACAGGGTGATCAGTGCCCAGAAATGCACGATCGACAAGCGATAGGAGTACACCGGTCGGCCCACTTGCTTGGGCACGAAGTAATACATCATGCCGAGGAAACCGGTGGTCAGGAAAAAGCCCACGGCGTTGTGGCCGTACCACCACTGGACCATGGCGTCGGTGGCCCCGGAATACACTGGATAGGACTTGAACCAGTCCACCGGGATCGACAGGTGGTTGACCACATGCAACATCGCGATGACGACGATGAACGCGCCAAAGAACCAGTTGCCCACGTAGATATGCTTGGTCTTGCGTTGCACCACGGTGGTGAAGAACACGATGGCATAGGCCACCCAGACCACCGTCATCCACACCGCGCCGGAGAACTCGATCTCGGCGTATTCCTTGGTGGTGGTGTAGCCCAGCGGCAGGCTGATCAGCATGATCACGATCACCGATTGCCAGCCCCAGAAGGTGAACGCGGCGAGTTTGTCCGAGAACAGCCGCACCTGGCAGGTCCGCTGTACCGCGTAATAACTGGCGGCGAACTGCGCGCTGCCGGCGAAACCGAAAATCACCAGGCTGGTGTGCAGCGGCCGCAAGCGGCCGAAACCGGTCCACGGCAGGTCGAAGTTCATCTGCGGCCATACCAGTTGCGAGGCGATCCACACGCCCATCGCCATCCCCACGACGCCCCAGACCACGGTCGCCACGACGAATTGGCGGACGACCTTGTAGTTATAGGCCTGTCCGTTAGTTGTTGTGCTCATGCTCAATGCTTCCACGGTTGCAAAGTCGGGCAACTGTAAAACATCGGTCAATTCAAAACAGACTCAGGAAAAGGTCATTTATGCGGATCAGATCTGCAGCGAGGCGAGCTACGCAGCGCTACCTCTGATACGGTTTTTTCATGAATAGCTGAATCTGTAATGAAAATCAGCGCGGGTCCATAGTCGCTACCTCGAAACGAGCCGCAGTTGATGCAGTCCAGGCGAGACCCAGACCCTGTGGGAGCGAGCCTGCTCGCGAAGAGGCCAGCACATTCAACATCGATGTCGCCTGACACTTCGCCTTCACGAGCAGGCTCGATCCCACAAGTGTCGCGCCAGGCATCAGCAATAGAGCCCGATCAACCCTGATGAGGTAGCCAGATGTATCAGTACGACGACTATGACCGGGCGCTGGTGTTCGAGCGGGTTGCGCAGTTTCGCGATCAGGTCGAACGCTTCATGGCCGGTGAGCTGAGCGAAGAAGAGTTCCTGCCGTTGCGCCTGCAAAACGGCCTGTACATGCAGAAGCACGCCTACATGCTGCGGGTGGCGATTCCCTATGGCACGCTCAGTGCCCGGCAGATGCGCACGCTGGCGAGCATCGCCCGGGATTACGACCGCGGCTACGGCCACTTCACCACCCGGCAGAACATGCAGTTCAACTGGATCGAACTGGCTCAGGTGCCGGACATCCTCGAGCGCCTGGCGGAAGTGCATATGCACGCGATCCAGACTTCCGGCAACTGCGTGCGCAACATCACCACCGAAGCCTTCGCCGGCGTCGCGGCGGACGAAATGATCGACCCGCGTCCGCTGGCCGAGATCCTGCGGCAATGGTCGACCATCAACCCGGAATTCCTGTTCCTGCCGCGCAAGTTCAAGATCGCCATCTGCTCCGCCGAGCAGGACCGGGCGGCGATCATGATGCATGACATCGGCTTGTATCTTTATCCCGGTGAAGACGGGCAAATGCTGCTGCGGGTGATCGTCGGTGGCGGCCTGGGGCGCACGCCGATCCTTGGTTTGCAGATCCGCGAAGGCCTGCCGTGGCAGCATTTGTTGTCCTATGTCGAAGCGGTGTTGCGCGTGTACAACCGCCATGGCCGACGGGACAACAAGTACAAGGCGCGGATCAAGATCCTGGTCAAGGCCCTGGGTATCGAGGCGTTCGCCCGGGAAGTGGAGGAGGAGTGGCAGTACCTCAAGGACGGCCCGGCGCAATTGACCCGGGATGAGTTCGAGCGCGTCGCCAGTGCCTTCGTCGCGCCGGATTATCGCGAACTGGCCGGCACCGATCTGCAGTTCGGTACCCATATGGCGCAAAACCCGGCGTTCGCACGCTGGGTGTTGCGCAACGTGCAGGCGCACAAGGTGTCGGGTTATGTCAGCGTGGTGCTGTCGACCAAACCCGGCATCAGCGCGCCACCGGGCGATGTCACCACGGCCCAGATGGAAGCGATTGCCAACTGGTCCGAGCGCTTCGGTTTCGGCGAAATCCGCATCGCCCATGAACAGAACGTGGTCCTGCCGGACGTGCCCAAGGCAGATCTGTTCGCACTTTGGCGCCTGGCCTGCGAGCACAATCTGGGCAGTGCCAACGTCGGCTTGCTCACGGACATCATTGCCTGTCCCGGTGGCGATTTCTGTGCGCTGGCCAACGCCAAGTCGATCCCGATAGCCCAAGCCATTCAGGCCCGTTTCGAAGACCTCGACTACCTGCACGACCTGGGCGATATCAGCCTCAACATCTCCGGGTGCATGAATGCCTGCGGCCACCACCACATCGGCAATATCGGCATCCTCGGGGTCGATAAGAACGGCAGCGAGTGGTACCAGATCACCCTCGGCGGCGCCCAGGGCAAGCACAGCGCATTGGGCAAGGTCATCGGCCCGTCCTTCAGCGCCAGTGAAGTGCCCGACGTCATCGAGCGCATCATCGAGACCTTCGTTCGTTATCGCGAGAGCGAGGAACTGTTCGTCGACACCTTCCATCGCATCGGACTTGAGCCGTTCAAGGAGTCGGTCTACCCGAAAGCGCTGGAGGTGTCGGCATGAACAATCTGTTGCGACTGGAGGAGGGTGTGGCGCGGATTGTCGCTGATGATCCCTGGGTATTGATCAGGGATCTCGAGGCCGGGTTGCCAGCCGGTCAACTGATTTTGCCGCTGACCCGCTGGCTGGAGAGCCCGCAGCCACAGGGCGTCTGGCTGGGACCGGACGACGAAGTGGAAAGCCTCAAGCCATGGTTGGCCCAACTGCCATTGATCGCCCTGGATTTCCCGAGCTTTCGCGATGGACGCGCCTACAGCCAGGCGTATTTGCTGCGCACCCGTTTGGGCTGGACCGGCGAGCTGCGCGCCATCGGTGATGTGCTGCGCGATCAGCTCAGCCACATGCGCCAGTGCGGTTTCGACAGCTTCGCGGTGCGCGAGGACAAATCCGCCGAGGATGCGTTGAAAGGGCTGGCGGGGATGAGTGTGTTGTACGGGCGGTCGGTGATTGAGCCGCGACCGTTGTTTCGGCGGCGGTGACATTCCCCCACCTGACCTGTGGGAGCGAGCCTGCTCGCGAAGGCGACAGCACATTCAACATTGATGTGACTGACACACCGCTTTCGCGAGCAGGCTCGCTCCCACAAAGGATCTAACCCCCGATCATTTCAACGCCGGATCGCCCATGTTCATTTTCTTCCAGCCCTGCAGCAGCACCTGTGCCTTGGGTTCCTGCCCGTTGTTCAGGTAGTACTGGATCAGCGCCAGGCGAGCATTGCGGTTGGTGGGTTGCACTTTCAGCAACTTCTCCAACTCCTCGCACGCCTCGTCCACCTTGCCGCTGTCATGCAGTGCCACCGCCAACACGTAACCGTACTGCGCGGTCTGCGGTTCCAGTTGCGCGGCTTTGCGCAGGAATGGCATGGCCTGCGCGGATTGACCGGCGCGCACCAGTGACAAGCCCTGGGTGTGTTGCAGCAGGGCGGCGTCGGGATGTTCCTTCAGGCTTTGCGCAAGCAGCGCCCGGGCTTCCTGGCTGCGGCCATTGGCTTCCAGCCATTGCACCAGCGTCACCAGGGCCGGGTAGAAATCCGGATCACGCTGCAGCGAAGTCCGCAGCAGCGCCTCGACCTCGCCATTGCGACCGCTGGCCTGATACAGCATGGCCAGGTTGAGATTGGCTTCGGCGCGCTCGGCCAGGCTGCGTTGCACGGCCTCGTATTCGGCGATGGCACTGTTCCAGCGGTCTTGTGCCGTGCCAAAACCGTTGCGCGCCACGCCGAGCAAGTCCCGCGCTGCGGCGATGCGCACCGCTTTTACCGGGTCGCTCAGTAACGGCGTCAACAGCGGTGCACGCTCCGGCGGGGGCAAGAAGGCGCTCACCGCGTGCACGGCGCTTTCACGCACTTGCGGGGCAGGGTTCCCCAGGTCTTTGGTGGCCAGTTTCAGCGCCTGCTCGCTGGGGTACGACGGCAGTTCGGTGAGCAGGGTCGCCCGTTGAATCGCCGGCAGGTTGCTGCGTTGCAACTGCTCGTACAAGGCTTGCGCCGCACCCGGTTGACCAGTGCGAATCAGCCACAGGCTTTCATCGTAGCGTGGCGCTTGAGCGGTGCCGGCGTTGGCGGTGTTCCACAATTTGAACTGCTCAGTGACCTTGTCCCCGGCCTTGCCCTGGTGGCAGGTCAGGCAGGCGTCCGGCGTGCCGAGTTTTTGTGCACGCTCGGGGTTGGGGATGCTGAAGCTGTGGTCATGGCGGAAGTCGTTGCCCATGTAGAACTTGCCGGGCATGTGGCAATCCACGCACTGCGATCCCGGTTGGCCCATGGTGTGGCGGGTGTGTTCAATGGAATCGTAGTTTTTCGCTTGCAGCCCCTTGCCATCGACGCCTTCGACCGAGGTCTTGGCCGCGGTGTTGTGGCATTGCAGGCAGACGCCGTTGCCTTCGGCCTTTAGCTGGGTGCTGTGGGGGTTGTGGCAATTGCTGCAACGCACGCCTTTGTCGAACATTTTGCTTTGGGCAAAGGAACCGTGTTCGAACACCTCATCCTTGATCTTGCCATCGAGGGCATACAACTCACGGGTCAGGGTGCTCGGCAGGTAGTCATCCATCAGGCGCTTGCCGACGGTGTAACCATCGCCCAACGGTGCGCGGCGGGCGTGGCAGCGGGCGCAGGTTTCGATTTCGACGGTGGCGTTCTTGTCCTTGAGGTCGACGGCAAATCCTGAGTGGATCAGGTCGGTTTTTTTCGCCGTCCATTCCAGATGATTGGAGGCCGGGCCGTGGCAGGCCTGGCAACCGACACCGAGGCTGTTCCACTGGCTGTCGAAGGTGTTTTTTGCCGCATCGAAATTGCGCTTGTAACCGGTGGTGTGGCACTCGACGCACATGAAATTGGCGTTCTGGCTCGGTTTGCTCCAGTGCAGCGGGTCCTTGAAGGTGACGCCCTGGCCCGGATACAGATGAAACCAGCGATGTTTCTCGGTATCCCAGGCCACGCCCAGGGCCTGCAAGCGCCCGTCGCCGACCTCGATGAGATACTGCTGCAACGGCGCGATGCCAAAGGTGTAGGCGACCTTGAAATCGGCGTTCTTGCCGTCGATGCCGGGGGTGTTGACCCAGAATCCACCGTCCTTGCGCGAGAAACGGGTGGTTTCGCCTTCCGCCTTGAAGGTGACGTTGTTGAAGTCGCCGAGCAGGGTTTCGGCGTTGGCTTCCTGCATCGCCAATTGGTGATGGGAGCCTTGCCAGTCCTTGACCTGGGCGCTGTGACAGCCTTGGCATTGTTGCTCGTCGACCATTTTCGCCGGTGCGGTTGGCGCGGCGACGGCCACCGGTGGCGGCTTGACCGGTTGAGCGGCAGGTGGGCTGGCGGGCGCGTAAGTCGTCGGAACCGGTTGGCTGCTGAACAGGAACCAGCCGATACCCGCGACAGCCAGGAGCAGGGCGCCGATGGTGACGGGAAACAGGTAACGGTTGATCAGGGTCGGTTGCGAATCAGGGTTTGGGGTTACCGCTTTATTTTTATCTTTCGGCATTGCGACTTCCGTAGTCCAGGTGCGTTTGCCGTCAGGCGCGCGTTCATGCTCGATGCAGCTTTGCCGGATGGCCGGCGTCTGTCAAATGACGGTTGTGATCGGTTGTGCAGCTTTGGATGAAAATGGCGAATTTTGCGAGCGCCGGGCGCTTTTTGGCTGTTCATCTTCTTGTGCGGCGAGGCTGATGACCTCTTCGCGAGCAGGCTCGCTCCCACAAGGAATCTGTTTGTTCCGCAGATCTACTGTGGGAGCGAGCCTGCTCGCGAAGGCGGCCTGGAGGGCGCTACATCACTCCCCGACAAACCACCGGTAATACGGATTCCCGCCATCCCCAGCCATCACCTCGCGAATGTCCCGCCCCCAGGCATCACGATCTCCGTCGTAGGCATGCAGGCTCGCCCGATAGAATTGCATCAGGCGTTGGCGGTGCGCATTCATGCGCTCATTGAACCCTGCGTCGGCATTCACCAGCGGCGGCGCTGTGTGCAGGTCCAGGAGAGTCGGGAGCACCCGGGTGATTTCCTTGGCCCGAACCCAGGGGGCGTATTCGATGCGAGGTTGATCATCGGTCACCGCTGGCGCGTCGGCGGCGAAGCGTTCCAGTCCGGCGCGATCGGTCACCCAGGTCGCGAGCAACGCGGCAGCCGAACCGATGCCCACATCCTGCAAGGTGCCGCGAACGCTGTCCTGCTGGAAGCGTTGGCTGATTTTCCCGGCATCCAGTTCGATCGGCTCCAGCGAGCCCACCAGCAGCATTTCGTGGAATTCACTGGTCCACAACGTGGCATAGGGGAAGACATCGAGGAAGCTGCGCACCAGTGAGCGCGAGTCGTCGATATTCTGCGTCGGCAGCGGCAGCCATTGGGCGACCAGACCCTGTTTCTGCAAGCGACTGGCGGCCAACTGATAGAAGTCACGGGAGTACAGATTGACCACGCCGGCCGCGGAGGGCGGTGGCGGCTCGAGGGTGATCAGGTCATAGCGCTGCGGATTGCGCAGCAGTTCCTGACGACCATCACGCAGACGCACGTCGACGCTCGGGTCGGCAGCAGCATTGAAATTACCCTTGAACAACGGTGCGGCCTTGACCACCGATGGCAGCAATTCAGCAACGACCCGATGCTCCAGCCCCGGATAACGGGTCAGGGCGCCGGCAGTGATGCCGGTGCCGAAGCCGATCACCAGTGCCGAACGCGGCTCGGCGTTGTGGATCAGCAGGGGCAACAGCGCCTGGATGCGCATGTAGCGCAGGGATGGCATGGCGTCGCCGGTGTTCGAGACGCCCTGAATGTACAAACGCTGGAACGCCTTCTGTCCCTTGCCCTGGGTGACCACGGCGACGGTACCCCCACGTCCTTCCTCGTAGAAGGCCAGTGTTGCGTTACGCGCGCCGGGCAGCAGGCTGGCCAGTTTGTCCACGGGGGGCAGCAGCGCCACGGCCACTGAAAGTAAACCGACCGCCACCACGCCCTGACGCCGGCCTTTCTTGACGCCATGTCCCTTGCGCACCGCGAAGTAGCCAATCCCGGCGGCGATGATCGCCAGCAAGCCAAGGGTACGCACCAGCCCCAGCAGCGGGATCAGCACAAACCCGCAGAGCATCACGCCGATGATCCCGCCCAGGGTGTTGAAGGCCACCACTTCCCCGACATGGCGCCCGACGTGCTCGCGACCGACGCTCAAGCGCAGGGCCACGGGAAACGCCGCGCCGAGCAGCACCGTCGGCACGAACACGATGCTCAAGGCCGCCACGGCAAAGCGTGCGCTCATGCCCGCCAACTCACTGGCCCCCAGCGACAGCACCCAGGCTTCGACCACGCTTTGGGCGAGCACCAGCCAACGGCCGAGCAGGGCGATTTCCAGCAGGGCAACCAGTCCGGCACCGGCAATCAGCAATCCGAACACGCCCCAGGGATCGCGCAGGCGATCGACGCGACGGGAGAGCAGGGCGCTGCCGAGAAACAGGCCGGTGAGGTAGGTCGCCAGCACCACGGCGAATGCATAGGTGCGGGTGCTCATGAACTGCACGATCGATTGCGACCAGACCACTTCGTAACCGAGGGCCACGCCACCGGCAATCGAGTACAGCCACAAGGCCAGGCGATCCGGCGCCTTGTCGGCGTGGGGTCTGCTCGGCGCGTCAATCGATAGCGGACGCTGGCGCTGGAACCACAGGGCACCGGCGGCGGCCAGCAGGTTGAACATGGCGGCGGCCAGGGCACTGCCGCGTACGCCCAGGGCGGCAATCAGCACGAACGCGGCAAGCAGGGTGCCAGCGATGGCGCCGGCGGTGTTGGCCGCATACAGGTGGCCACCAGCCTTGCCCAGTTGTTGCGGGTCAGCCGCCAGCGAGCGCACCAACACCGGCAGGGTGCCGCCCATCAGCAGTGCCGGAAGGCCGACCAGGGCAAACGGCAACACCCAGGCCAGCAGGCCGATCTGTTGTTCCAGCCAGGCAAATGGCTGTGCCGCCAGGCTCATGGCGAAGGTCGCGCCGACACCAAGCACCGCCACCAGCACTTCCAGCCCGGCATACAGCAGGACCGGTTGCTGCAAGCGGTCGGCCCAGCGGCCGAACCACAGTCCACCCAGGGCCAGGCCCGCAAAGAACGCGCTGATCCCGGTGGTAATGGCGTACACCTCGACGCCCACCACCAATGACAGCTGCTTGATCCACAGCACCTGGTACACCAGCGCCGCGGCACCGGAGACGAACAGCAGCAGGGCGGGGATCATCAGCGCCGGGGAGGCGATGCGGGGAGCGGGTATGGCCGACGACTTGCTGGCGACACGTGAGGACATTGCCGATTGCCTTGTTCCGGTTCAAATACATCAGTGACTGCACCGGCCCCTTCGCGAGCAGGCTCGCTCCCACAGTAGATCTTTGGTGAGCGGAAAATCCCTGTGGGAGCGAGCCTGCTCGCGAATGAAGTTAACGCGGTCTCCAATGGAAAATTAGGCCGCTCGCCAATGAAGGCGAGCGGCGGTCACGCGGTGTTACTTGGCGTTTTTCATTTTTTCTTCGATTTTCTTGTCAACTTCACTTTGTATCTGGTCGATGCTGAAGCTCGCCGGGCGCTGGCTAGGCGGGTAATCAACGAAGGTTTGCAGGAACCCTGCGGCCTTTTGGGTGGCCTGCATCAGCAAGTAGTCGTTCTTGGTCAGCCAATCATAGTATTGGTCAGACACGACGTCGGCACGCTCATACGGGTCCATTCTCAGGTTGAAGAGCTTGGGTACACGCAGACAGGTAAAGGGTTCGCTCCACACCTTCAGACCGCCGGGTGCGCGCTGCTCGCAATAAACGATCTTCCAATCGCCCATCCGCATGTTTACCAGCTGACCATCATCGCTGAAATAGAAGAACTCGTTACGCGCACTCTTGTCGGTCTTGCCAGTCAGGTAATCCAGCTGGTTGTACCCGTCCAGATGCACCTTGAAGTTTTTCCCACCGACGTCAGCCCCTTTGAGCAGGCGATCCTTGATATCGGTATCGCCGACAGCGGCCAGCAAGGTCGGGAACCAGTCCAGCCCGGAAAACATCTGGGTCGACACTTCGCCAGGTTTGACATGTCCAGGCCAGCGGATCATCGCCGGTACCCGGAAGGCGCCTTCCCAGTTCGAGTTCTTCTCGTTGCGGAATGGCGTGGTCGCTGCGTCCGGCCAGGACCATTGGTTCGGACCGTTGTCGGTGGTGTAGACCACGATGGTGTTGTCGGTGATCTTCAGGTCATCCAGTGTCTTGAGCAGCTTGCCCACGTCGCCGTCATGCTCGAGCATGCCATCGGCATAGTCGTTGCCAGGCATGCCGCTTTGGCCTTGCATGGACTCACGTATGTGAGTGAAGGCGTGCATGCGGGTGGTGTTCATCCAGACGAAGAACGGTTTGTCCGCCTTGGCCTGTTTCTCGATGAACGCCTGGGCAGCGGCAGTGGTTTCGTCGTCGATGGTTTCCATGCGTTTTTTGGTCAACGCACCGGTATCTTCGATCTTGCCGTCGGCAAAACTGTGGATCACGCCACGGGGAGTGGCCGCCTTGAGAAATGCGGGGTCATCTTTGGGCCAATACGGACGCTCTGGCTCTTCCTCGGCATTGAGGTGGTAGAGGTTGCCGAAGAACTCGTCAAAGCCATGGTTGGTGGGCAGGTACTCGTCCTTGTCCCCCAAATGGTTTTTGCCGAACTGACCCGTTGCGTAACCCTTGGCCTTGAGCGCCTGGGCAATGGTCACGTCCCTGGCCTGCAAACCTACCGGCACGCCCGGCATGCCCACCTTCGAAAGGCCGGTGCGCAATGCAGACTGGCCGGTAATGAAAGTCGAACGTCCCGCCGTGCAGCTGTTCTCCGCGTAGTAGTCGGTGAACATCATGCCTTCTTTGGCAATCCGGTCGATGTTGGGGGTCTTGTAGCCGACCACGCCGAAAGAGTAGGCACTGATGTTGGTCTGGCCGATGTCATCGCCGAAAATGACAAGGATATTGGGCTTATCGGCGGCCCCGGCTGTCGCCGAGAACGCCATGACCGAAGCCGCCAGCAAAGCCGCCCTCGGTATCCACTTGCGTATGCCAGTCATATGACTTGCTCCTTTTGCTCGCTTGCGTCGCGTGATGCGACAACCGTTCGTTGCAGTCCTGCTTTACGCTTTCCTCTATTGCACTTGCCCGGTGGTGGCGGCATCGAAGGGATAGATCCGGCGCCATTCGGCGGCCATGTCCACAACGGTCCAGCCACGGCTGTTTGCTTCGTCCAGGGCCTTGTCCAGGCGACCGATCTTCGATTCGCGGTCGTAGGCCCATTCGCGTTTGGCGTCGGTGTGATGCACCAAACCCATGAAACGTTTTCCCGGTCCCGCAGCGGTCCACTGCAGCATCTGCAGGTCGCCGTCGGAGTTGCCGAACGCCAGAATCGGCCGCCGTCCGATCACGGCTTCGATGCTGACCGGTTTGCCCGGGCCGTCATCGTTGTGGGCCAGTTTCGGCGTGCGCAGGATCGAGGCCTGGCCATCCTTGTAATCAAAGGTGGTGACAAAGGTGGTGCCAATCACTTGCTCGGGCGGAACGCCATAGACCTTCTCGGCAAAAGCACGCATGAACCCGGTTTCGCCACCGGAGACGATGTAGGTCTTGAAGTCCTGGCTGCGCAGGTAGTCGAGCATTTCCAGCATCGGCTGGAAGATCATTTCGGTGTAGGGCTTGCCGGTTTTCGGGTGGCGGGCCTGGCTCAGCCAGGTCTTGGCGTAGTCGTCGAAGGCTTCGGTGGTCATGCCGGTGTGGGTGGCGGCGAAAATTTTCATCAGGCCGTCCATGCCGGTCGCTGCCAGGGCCTGATGGTCGTCTTCCAGCACCGCCTTGAACGGTTGGGTGGTTTTCCATTCCGGGTGTTGCGCCGCTGTGCGCTTGACTTCGTCGAGGGCGAACAGGAACTCGAAGTACATCGGCTGCTCGCTCCACAGCGTGCCGTCGTTGTCGAACACGGCGATGCGCTCTTCGGGTCTGACGAAATCCTTGCTGCCTTGATCGGTCACGGCCTGAACGAACTCGATGATGTTCTTTTTCGACGGGCCGTCGTTCCACGAGGGTAACGGTTCGGCCGCCTGAACCAGCAACGGCAGACTCAGGGCCAGCGTCAGCAAAAACTTCAATCCGTGATGCTGGCGGATCGATATCGGGCTAATCATGGAACATCCTTCTCGTGTACAGGGTTCAGGGGGCGCAGTGCGGGAGCGACTGATTCTTGGTTGGGTTCGACCTGACTATGCAGCGTAGTCAAGGAATCCTTGAGTTGTTGCAATGCCAGATCTTTGGTGGGTTCACGGCCATAACAGGCGCGTAACAGGGCCTGCAGGCGCGGGCCCAGACCGGTCAATTTCAGGCCTTTGCGACTGCGGCGGGTCCATAGATAGAGGGCGCTGAACTGTGGCGGTTTGCTATCTAGTTGGGTCGGGATTTGCCGCCAGGCGTAGTCGGCCGATTGCAGCCAGGCCATGTGCCGGGCGCGACGCCGGGCCTGCCAACCGAGGTAGACGCGGTGGATCAGCGGCCGCGCAAACCACACCAGCAGCGCCACGCCCAACAGCAGTGCCAGCAGGCCAAGGGCCAACCCCGAGAGGTGCAGGCGGTGTTGCTGGCCAAGTTTCTTAAGGTCTTCGCTGATGGAAAACACCGGCCGATAAGCGCTATTGGCCACGGCGTCGATATCCACGGCGGGGACTTGCACGGTACGGGTCTGCTGACTGCTGGCATCCCACCATTTCAATTCAATGGCGGGCAAGGTGTGATGGCCTTCGCGGTCGATCCGGTAAGTGACGCTGTCGACGCGCTGGCCACCGGTGAAGTGGCCGCGCCCGTCGTCCAGGGTGCTGACCTGCGGCGCCTTCGGGTAACGGCTGAGGCCACTGACATCGCCCAGTGCTGGCGTCGGCAACGACATGGCCAGGGCGCCGTCGGCTTGCAGGGTCAATTGCCGGGTCAGGCTGTCGCCGACTTTCAATGGCGTGGCTGGCTGGATGATGTTTTGGGTGAAACGCAGCGCCTGTGCGACCAGCACCGGCTCACCGGGCTTGAACCCCGGTGGTTGCGCCGCGGTGAAATGCAGCGGTTGGCTTTGCGCACTCAGTTCCGTAGTGGCCTGGCCCGGGGTTGCACGAACGGTCAGGGCGGGGATCTCGAAATCCTGCGCGACATTGGGTGTGATCAGGTAACTGAAACGCATGCCGTTGAATGATTTGCCGTCGAGGGTCTGGTTCAGGTGTTCGGCATGACCGTCCGGTGGCATCACCAGCGCCCCCGACAGTTTCAGGTCGGGCAGGGTGGGGGCGTCGGTGAACCAGGTGTCGGTGAGGATGTCGAGTTGCAATTCGACGAGGCTGCCGACCATGGGAGCCGTTGTCGGTTGCAGGCGGGTTTGGACCCTTAATTCGGGTTCGGCGGCGAGGGTGGCTGTGCTGATCAGGCACAGGAGCAAGGTGCCTAAATATGTGGTGAGTGATCTGGCGTATTCGCGAGCAGGCTCGCTCCCACAGGGGATTTGCGGTGCACATACGTCCAATGTGGGAGCGAGCCTGCTCGCGAATGGCGCGACTCGGTTTACCAGACGAATCATGGTTTAGCCCCCGCCTGATCCTGCAAACTGAACTTCTGTTTCAGGAACTTCGCCGGTGATGTGCTCAGGTTCTGCAACCACTGTTCATCCGACGCCGCCTGTTCGATCTGCAAGGCCTTGCTCTGGCCCTTGCCCGGCGCCTTGTCCATTTTGATGTCGTCGGGTTTGGTTTCGGGGGCGTTCTGTTCAGCGCTTTCGGTGTCTTTCTGCAAGGCGATGGCCAGGGCGAGGTTGGCCGTGGCTTCAGGGAATTGCGGTTGCAGCTTCAATGCCTGGGTGTAGGCCGCAATGGCCTGGTCGAACTTGAAGCGCCGCACATAAATGTTGCCCAGATAGAAATACGCCTGGGGTGTTTGCAGGCGGGCGAAGCTGGCCAGCGCCAGGTCGAAGTCGGCGGCGTTGTAGGCGGCGATGCCTTTCCAGTAGGGGTCGGAAAAGTGCGCGGCGGCCTGGGGGAAGTGTTCGTGTTCGAAGGCCCAGCGGCCTTGCTGGTCGGGGGTGAAGAATGCATCGGTCAGCCCGTTGGCGTGCGCGGGTGCCGGTTGCAGGCCAAGGCTCAGGGCCAACAGCAAGCCGGGCATCCAGTTCAGGCTCCAGCCCTTGCGCACACTGAAGAAGGCAATCAACAGCAGTGGCCAGCACAACCAGTAACCGGCGTCCTTCCAATGCAATTCACGCTGTTCGTCGCTGGCGCTCTGGAAATGCTGCTGGGCATGCAAGTCGACCCAATCGAGGTCGTCGTTGTTAAGGGTCAGGCTGCCCAGCGGCGCATCCACCGCCGAGGCCAACTGTTTGAGCGCCGCCTGATCGAAACTCCCTAGCGCCGGGCGCCCGTTGCTGTCGGTGCGGGGCTGGCCGCTGGCGTCGCGGATGATGCCGCCGTCTTCACTGCCAACCGCGAGGATCAGGACCTGCAGGGCACTGTCGTCCAGCTGTTTATCCAGGCCGGCCAGCCCCGAAGTGTCGGCGCCGTCGGTGATCAAAAGCAGGGTGCCGGGGGATTTTTCGGCGGCCAGCAGGCGTTTGGCCTGGTCGATGACCGCGCCGACATTTTTCCCTGGCTTGCCGATCAGGTCGGTGCTCAAAGCCTGGATAAAGGTGTCGAGCAAGGCAGGATCATCCGTTGCCGGGAGTACCAGGTGCGCGCTGCCGGCGTAGGCGATCAGCGCATTGCGCGCGCCGGCGCGACGCTGGATCAGGTCATGCAACTTGTGTTTCGCCGCTTCCAGGCGCGAGGGTTGCACATCGGTGGCGTCCATCGACGGCGACAGGTCTATTGCAATGATCAGCGGTGCACGGTTTTCCAGAAAGTCCGGCCGATCCTGCTCCCAGGTCGGCCCGGCGGCGGCCAGTGCACCCACGATCAGCAAGGCGCAAACCAGGTGCACCGGGCGCAGCCATTGCCGGTCCTGCGGGGTAATCAGCAGGTGCGGCAACAAGTGCTCGGCGATGTTGCCGCGCAAACGCCGTTGCAGGTCGCGGCTGCGGCGCCAGAGCAGTGGCAGCGAGGCGGCGAAGGGCAGCAACAACAGCCACAGCGGACGCAGGAAGTGGAAGTCGCTGAGATTGATATCCATCTCAAGCCTCCTGGCGCTGGCGGGCAATGGACAGCCGTGGACGCAGCAAGGCGCCCAGGTGATAGAGCGCGAGCAGGGCTATCGCCGCCCCCAGCGGCCACCAGAACAGATCCTTTTTCGGTTGATGACTGAGGGTTTTCACTTGATGGGGTGTGAGTGTGTCGAGGGTGCTGTAGACCTCGTTGAGCGCGTTGCGGTCTTCGGCGCGGAAGAACTTGCCGCCGGTGGCTTCGGCGATCTGTTGCAAGCTGTCGAGGTTGACCTTGGATTCGCCGGAAGCCCCGGGGTCGCCAATGCCGATGGTGTGAATCACCACGCCTTTGGCGGCCGCCATCTGCGCCGCATGATCCGGGGTGATGGCGCTGCTGGTGTCATTGCCATCAGTGAGCAGGATCAGGATTTTTTCCTGTTCCTGGGCCTGCTCCAGGAGCTTGAGGCTCAAGCCGATGGCATCGCCAATGGCCGTGTTGGGGCCGGCCATGCCGATGCCGGTGTCGTCCAGCAACAGCGACAGGCTGGCGTGATCGAGGGTCAGTGGAGCCTGCGGATACGCGCCGCTGCCGAACACGATCAGACCGAGACGATCCTCTTTGCGCTTGTCGATGAAGCCGTGCACCACGTCCTTGACCGCCGCCAGGCGATTTATTTTCTCGCCGTTGGCGTCGGTGAAGTCGGTGGTTTCCATCGACTGCGAAAGGTCGATGGCCAGCATCAGGTCGCGCACCGGTTGCTGGCGCTCGATGGGTTTTTCCACATACACCGGCCGGGCCGCCGCCAATAGCAACAGCCCCCAGACCAACAGGTTCAACAGCAACTGCCAACGGTTGCTGCGGGTGCCCGCCTGGCTCGGTGCCTGGCCGACCGCACGACTCATGGCGGCAAAAAACGGTACTCGTACCGCGCTACGTGCCTCGCGGTAATCGGGCAGGTAGCGGTAGCCGAACCACGGCAAGGGCAGCAGCAACAACAACCAGGGGTAATCAAGCTGCCACATGATGATGCTCCACCCAGTGTTTGCAGGTGTCGAACAGTTGTTGGCGGTGTTCGGCGGGGAGGGCGCGCAGGGTGGCGTCCGGGGCGTAGGCCAGTTGGGCGAGTTGCTGGCTGAAATCGGCGGGCAGGGGCTGCCGAATGTGCTGCTGGAGGAAGGTTTGCCAATCCTTCCCCCCAAACGGCGCAGGACCCTGTGGGAGCGAGCCTGCTCGCGAAAGCGGAGTGTCAGTCACCTCATGTGTTGAATGTCGGGTCGCCTTCGCGAGCAGGCTCGCTCCCACAGGGGGATTTGTGTTGGGCATTGAGAGGGCGGTGCGCTTGAGCAGCTCTGGCAGTTCGCGCAACGCGTTCAAGTCATCACTGCGCTGCTGCAACTGCGCCAGGCGAACCAGCGCCTCGCGCCGATAACGATCACGCCGCCATTGCCAGTAGCGCCGGGCGGCGATGACTAGCGCGGTGATCACCAGCAACCCGAGCAACACCCACCAACCCCAGGTCTGTGGCGCATAGCTGACCGGCGCCGGAAGGGCGATCTCCTTGAGTTGCTCGATGCTCGGGATGTTCGGATTCATGGCCGTGCCCCGGCCCGCTTGCCCAGTTCCGTACGCAGTTGCTCGTGCGCCTCGGTGGCGGTGCTGAACATCATCAACGGCACCTGGCTGCGGCGCAGCAGGGTGGCAACGTCCTTGAGCCGGCCGCTGAGAAAATCGCCCAGCGGCTGGTGCACCTGTCGACGCTCAACCGCCAGTTCCACCTGCAACTGGCCCTGGGTGATCAGCAAGCGGCCATTGTTCGGCAGGTTCAGTGCCAACGGATCGTAGACCTGCATGGCGATGACATCGTTGTGTGCCGCCAGCTGTCGCATCAGCTGCAAGGTACGTTCGCCGGCACCGGCAAAGTCGCTGACGATACAGATCAGGTGATCATGCCCCGCCAGCGCCAGGCACTGTTGCAACACCTTGTCGAGCTGGTCTTCGCCTTCTGCGTCCGGATTGGCCGCGCTCAATTCCTGATTCTGCTGGACGATACGGCTGCACAGCGCTTCGATCCGCTTGCGGCTGCGCAACGGCGCAACGCTATCGATGCGCTGGTCGTTGAACACCAGTCCACCGACCCGGTCGCCGGCGTTGAACACCATCCATGCCGCCAGCGCGCCGAGTTCGGCGGCGAGGGCGGATTTGAAGCTACGCTGCGAGCCGAAAAACATGCTCATGCGTTGGTCGACCAGAATCAGCGCCGGGCGGTCCCGCTCCTCGGTGAAGGTACGCACCACCGGCTTTCCGGTGCGCAGTGAGGCGCGCCAGTCCAGGTGGCGCAAATCATCGCCGGGTTGATAACGGCGCAATTCATCGAAATTCAAGCCACGGCCACGCAGGCGCGAGGCATGGTTGCCAGCGAGAATGCTGCCCTGGGGCTGGCGGGCGAGAAAACTCAGGTCACGGGCCTTGAACTCCAGGGCCATCAGCTGCGCCAGGGAGACATAGACCAGACCATCGACATTCATGCGGGAATCGCCACTTTGTCGAGCAAGCGGTCGAGTACCTGATCGGCCGTCACGCCATCGGCGACCGCGTCGTAGCTCAGTTGCAGGCGATGACGCAGCACCGGGTGCACCACCGCACGCACGTTATCCGGCGAGACGAAATCCTGGCCCTGCAACCACGCATCGGCGCGGGCGCAACGGTCCAGGCCGATACCGCCGCGGGGACTGGCGCCGATGGCGATCCAGCGCGCAAGGTCGGCATCGTAGTCGGCGGGATGGCGGGTGGCGTTGATCAGGTCGATCAGGTAGCGGTCGATGGCCGTCGAGACGTGTACGGCACTGACTTCCCGGCGCGCAGCGAAGATCACGTCCTGGGCCAGGGCGAAGCCCTGCACCGCAGCCACCTTGGCGCCCAGGGCTTGCTCTTCTTCGCGCAACAGGCGCAGGACCTGGCTTTCGTTCTCGGCGCTCGGGTAATCGAGCAGCACCTTCATCAGGAAGCGGTCCATTTGCGCTTCCGGCAGCGGGTAGGTGCCTTCCTGCTCGATCGGGTTCTGCGTGGCGATCACGATGAACAGATCCGGCAGCGCATGACTGTTGCCGGCCACGGTGATCTGCCGTTCTTCCATGGCTTCGAGCAACGCGGCCTGGACCTTAGCTGGCGCGCGGTTGATCTCGTCGGCCAGGATCAGGTTGCCGAACAAGGGCCCCGGCTGGAAACGGATCTCGTTTTTGCCGTCGACCTGATGCAGCACTTCGGCGCCGGTAATATCCGATGGCAGCAAGTCCGGGGTGAACTGGATGCGGCTCATCTTCGCGTCAAGGTGCCTGGATAGCGCCTTGACCGTGCGGGTCTTGGCCAGCCCCGGCAGGCTTTCCAGCAACAAATGCCCGTTGGCCAGCAGGCCGAGGAGGATTTGCCGGATCACCTGATCCTGGCCCAACACCGCTTCGGCGATGCTGGCTTGAAGGGCGTTGAGATCATTGAGTACGGTCATGCAAGCTCCTAGAAAAACGCCAGGGTCAGGTTGACGCTGAAACCGTTGCCTTCGGGCCGGTTCTTGGTGTCGAACTCCGGCACCCAGCGGGCATTGATATTGGCCTGGGCATCGGCGAATTTGCCTTGCCAGCCCACAGTCGGCCCGGCACCCACCGAGCGCCCGCGAAAGCCGCTGTTGGCGCCTGATCCGGAGTCGTCGGTCAGCTGCTGGATGTAACCGGCCACCATGCCGGCGCTCCAGCCATTGCCGAAGCCGTGGGTCCAGAGTGCGTCGAGGGTGAAGAGGTCGCCGTTCTTGTAGTCCGTGGCGTCGTTTTCGGTATAGAACTCAAGCCCTCCGGACACAGTGAATTCACCCCCCTTGCCATCGAGATGGGTGAAGGCCACGGTGGGCATGAAGGTGTAGTTGTTCTGTCCGGCGTTGGCCAGGCGATCATCGTTATAGGCGCCGGTCGGCAGGTAGATCGGTAGCGACAGCGAGAGGTGGTTGACCTCGTCGAAGTGGTAGCCGGCAGCGATGGGTGTCACCAGAAGGTCGGCGAACTGGGTGGCGGTGTCCTCGGTGCCCAGGGTATTGCCACGCGCCCCGGTGATGCTCGCGGTAATGTCGGTGTATTGCACCGGCACGCCGATGGCCGAGGCGTAGTTCCAGCGACTTTTGCCGGTGTCCCAGACATGGGTGAAGTTGGCCATGGTGTAGGACACCTTCAAGTCAAGGCCGGTACTCAAGGCGCCAACGATTGGCACTTGTGTGTTGCCTTTAAGCTCACCGTCGTACCAGAAACTGCTCAACGACATGACCCAGCCAGGTTCCGGTGGCACGATCCCGGCATTGGAAAATACCTGCAGGCCGGTCATCGGCCGGCCACCACCGCCTTCTGCCGCCATCACCAGCGGACTGCCGGCGACCATGCACAGGGCCAATAAAGGGGGTACTGCAAAAGTCCTGAGCATGCCTGGCTTCGCTTATCGATTGTGTTGGTTTACGGGTGTCGGTAACGGCATTTTCCAGTGGCCGGTGCCGCCTGCGGGCGTAGGCTGCACGGCGGTGTAAGCGGGGCCGGTATCCAGATCCTGAGCGCCGACCCCACAGCTGACGAACATGGTCATCAGGCTGAAACCGGCGGCGCGAATGGCGATGTGCATGGCAATGTCCTCACTTTCCAAACGTGACGTTGAGGCCGGCGAAGAGTGTGAATTTCGGCAGGCCATCACCCTTGTGGTCGACTGTCCACTGCGGTTCTATGAAGGCGTTGAGAATATTAGGCCCGTCCTTCCAGACTTTTCCGCCACCCAAACCGAGGGGGATGTAGTGGGTGTCGTTCTTCAGGTCGTAGGTCCAGATGCCGGTGGAGCGCAGGTACCAGCCGTGTTCAAGGTTGTGGATGACCAAGGGCTGCACGGTGGCGGTTTCGACGTGTGGGCGGTCGTGATCGCCGGCGAATGAACTCTGGTACTGCACCAATGCACCCAGCAGGCCGCGAGGTGAAGAATCGATTGCCACGGCGGCGAACCCGGCTTGCCACTTACCGGTGCCGAGTTCGTCCTGATCGGCGAACGGTGCGGTGATTTGCGGGCCGATACCCAACTGCACGCCCTCGGTCTTGAGCAGGAAAATATCGAACAGATTCAGGTCACCTTCACCGGTGCTGTAGCCGCCGTTCGGATCGGGGCGGGTGCTGATCGGTGCGGTGGCGCGCAGCAGTTGCGGCACACCGATGAAATCGTTGGGGGCAATCGGCAGCGTTCCGCGTACCAGCAGGTCATTGGTGTGAATGTTGGAGTCGTAATACTTCGGGGTGTAGTAATCCTGCAGGTTCATCCCCGGGGCGAGGTTCAGCGGGTTGTTGCTTTTGTTGGCAGTCTCGGCGTTGTCGGCGTGTGCGCACATGAACGGCGCGAACGAAGTGGCCACTAGAAAGACGTGCATCCCCAATATCTTCAACATGATTCCCCGATTCCCTGGTGGCTCATATGGACGACTCGGCACTTGGCGGCCGTTACGACGTAATCTCTTTGCTATCAAGGTTGTAGGACACGTCTCTTGAAGCTAGCAGCTAAATGGGGGTTAGCCAGTCGGAGGGGTTAATTCTTTAGTTTTTTGTACAAGTTTTTTGGTTTTTTTGTGTACTAAAAAGTTAATGCGGATCATTGGGTTGGATGCGATGTTTGCTGTGGATTTGGAAGAGATATGGCCCTGACACAACGCGAAGAACGATGACGCGCAGATGCTGGCTGGCTACGCCAGACCAAGATTGTCCAGCACCCGGTTGGCAACTGGTTACACAAGCATGATCGACCGTTGAATCCCCAATCTGTCCAAATCAACGCCTGATCCGCGAGGTTTGGTCGGATACCGGGTCCGGAAGATATGAAACGTTTCCCTGAGAATCGAAAGTCAACACTGAGTCTTCAATCGTCACACGAGGGGACGTTCCCGATGAATAGGTTGAAACCGAGTTCAACGATTCGTTTGAACCCCACGTAAGGTCATTGCGCCTGCCAGAACCGGACCAAACTGAAATTGTTGAGAAGGATCCTCGCCTTGAACTGGAAAATGCTGACTCAGTGGAGCTGGTTGAGCTTCTTGAACTGATTGAACCGAATGATTGGAGAGATTCGAGGGAGGAAGATGGTGAGCGTAAGGAGCCCGTGGAGTGGGAAGAGGTCAATGAATCAAGTGAGCCTGTCAGGCCAGAGGTGTTATGGGGCCTGATGTTTGCGCCAATTGGCCGATAGGTGAAGGGTGTTGTGATGGGCTCCAGTATTGTGGCGGATGGGGCGGCCATGGTTGCGCCTGGATTGGGCATGGTTGGACGTACGGGAATGCTGGATCCCACCATTCGCGAAGCAGTGCCTCTTCCCGTATGCGCTCGCCCTGCAAATCGGATGAGGTCATCCCAGAAGGAAAAATGCCCGCTCGGATCCCTGCGATTGACTGGATCTCCCAGACAATACACATATGGATTGAGTCCCCCTTTCCCGAATGGACTCCAACTGTCCGGGGTGTCAAAACGCATCAATATCGGATTGAAACCTCGATATCCGTTCCCCAAAAAATAACGCCCGGTCACCGGGTCCTGCCTCTCTCCATTGAACCCCAGAAGACTTAACCAACCGCTGCCGTACCGGCACCCGTATGGTGAATAGGCAATGGGTTGAGTCAGATTGGCGCCAACGGAATGCAGTATCGATTGTTGCTTATCGGTAGCGAGCAGCCGTATACCCATTGTTATTCCGCCGTCTAGTTGCTCTGCGAGAGGTTGTTCGTTGTATTGGAAAATCGACTTTTTCAGTTGGCCCTGAATTTCTGTAGCTAAACGGCCTTTGCAATAGAAGCGTTGAGATTCGGCATCTATCACTGGTGACGTCCTGACGAGCCG
Organism: Pseudomonas sp. C2B4; assembly: GCF_013359695.1. Lineage (GTDB taxonomy): Bacteria > Pseudomonadota > Gammaproteobacteria > Pseudomonadales > Pseudomonadaceae > Aquipseudomonas. The sequence continues at coordinate 14,389 of NZ_JABFMU010000061.1, read as the reverse complement.
ATCCAATGGGTCGTACGCGTAGAGACAAAGCCTGATTTTGCGCATCACCAATGCCCCAGAGATTCCCTTGGACGGAGATGCTCAGCTTCACCCTTGATGCAGATGCAGTCCACTAGCAGAACTGATAGGTGTCATTCGCGATGAATCTCTGAAGCAGTCCAAGTGGCGAGAGTACCCGCTCCCTCGCCACAGCGTTTTCAAAGACTGTTTAAAGCAGTACTCAACACTTTTCCCCCCGTCCAAACGCCCGCTCTTCCTGCTCACGCAACTCCGGCGTCAATGCTTCACCAAAATCCTCTGCCTCGAATACCTGGCGAATCTCGATTTCGGCTTCGGTGCCCGGCATCGGGTTGGGGCAGCGCTTGACCCATTCGATGGCTTCTTCCTTTGACTTGACTTGCCACAGCCAGTAACCGGCGATCAGTTCCTTGGTTTCGGCGAACGGGCCGTCGATGACCATGCGTTTGTCGCCTGAGAAGCTTACGCGGGCGCCTTTGCTGCTGGGGTGCAGGCCTTCTCCGGCGAGAAGGATGCCGGCCTTGGCCAATTCTTCGTTGTAGTTGCCCATGGCAGTCAGCAGTTCGGTGCTGGGCATGATGCCGGCTTCGGAGTCCTGGCTGGCTTTTACGATGATCATGAAGCGCATGGTTGTTCTCCGTTGGATTGGGATGACTCACTTATAGTCGAATGACCACTGGCTGGATCGACAACACAGTCGTAGAACATTGCGCAATTCGTCGACGAAATGCTCAAGGCCCGATGCGCGCCTTTCGTCATGAACACCGGGTGGTGGAGGGAGAGGGGGGTACGCTGTGTGCTGGGCGGGTGACGAATTCGGCGATTGCCGGTCTGAACCTGATCCTGTGGGAGCGAGCCTGCTCGCGAATGCGGTGTATCAGTCGACTACCGCATTGCCTGGCATTACGTCTTCGCGAGCAGGCTCGCTCCCACAGGGGATTGGGGGTGTATGCAAGTTTTGTATCCGGGGTAGGTCGCCGATCGATTTCGTGGTTAACTTCGGCCTCTTCACCATTCTCCACAACAACGTTCAGAAGGACTCCGTTCATGGCTCAAGTGACTCTTAAAGGCAACCCGGTTCAAGTCAACGGCCAGCTGCCTCAAGCCGGTTCCAAGGCGCCAGCCTTTTCCCTGGTGGCCGGCAATCTGTCCGACGTTACCCTGAAAGACTTTGCCGGCAAGCGCAAAGTGCTGAACATCTTCCCAAGCGTTGACACCCCGACCTGCGCCACCTCTGTGCGCAAGTTCAACGCTCAGGCCAACGACGTCGCCAACACCGTGGTGCTGTGCATCTCCGCTGACCTGCCGTTTGCCCAGGCGCGTTTCTGCGGCGCCGAAGGCCTGGAAAACGTACAGAACCTGTCGACCCTGCGCGGTGCCGAGTTCATCGAGAACTACGGCGTGGCCATTGCTGACGGTCCACTGAAAGGCCTGACCGCCCGTGCCGTAGTGGTACTGGACGAGAACGACAACGTGCTGCACAGCGAGCTGGTCAAGGAAATCGCTGAAGAACCGAACTACGAAGCGGCCCTTGCCGTTCTGAAATAAGTAAAGCTTTACAATTGTTAACGGCCTGGCCCTGTCCAGGCCGTTTTCATTTGTGTTTCAGTATCTTGGACAAATCTCCTGTTACGTAAGCCGAAGGTAAATTGCCGGTAAAGGCGCTTTGCTTAAGACCCGCCAGTGCTTATCGTTCAGCCTCATGTAAAAGAAGCCCACGCGCCCAATGGTTGATCACTCAATGCAATCCTCTGCTTCCCGTAGTCCCCGTCGCTGGCTGTTTGGCCTGCTTGTCCTGTTGGTCATCGCCGCCCTGTGCTGGAAATTCTGGCCCGGGGGCGCTGCGCCGAAAGAGGGTGCGCAGCCAAAAGCCGTGGCCGGGCACACGGGCAGGTCTGGTGCGATGCGTCCGGGATTCGGCGGCGCATCGGGGCCGGTTCCGGTGCGCGTAGCGCCGGTGGTCAAGGGTGACTTCCCGCTGTACTACAAGGCGCTGGGCACGGTCACCGCGCTGAATACCATCAACGTGCGCAGCCGCGTCGCCGGTGAGTTGGTCAAGATCTATTTCGAGGAAGGGCAGATGGTCAAGGCTGGCGACCTGCTGGCCGAGATCGACCCGCGCCCGTTCCAGAACGCCTTGCTCCAGGCTGAAGGCACCTTGCTGCAGAACCAGGCGCAGTTGAAAAACGCCCAGGTGGATGTCGAGCGTTATACCGGGCTTTACAAGGAAGACAGCATCGCCAAGCAGACCCTGGATACCGCCGTAGCACTGGTCGGTCAATTCCAGGGCACGGTCAAGACCAATCAGGCAGCGGTCAACGACGCCAAACTCAACCTTGAATTCACCAAGATCCGCGCACCGATTGCCGGTCGCGTCGGCCTGCGTCAGCTTGACGTCGGCAACCTCGTCGCGGCCAACGACACCACGGCGCTGGCGATCATCACCCAGACGCAACCGATCAGCGTGGCATTTACCTTGCCGGAGAACAGCCTCGATACCGTGCTCGCACGCTATCGCAGCGGTGCCAAACTGCCCGCCGAAGCCTGGGATCGCGGTGACACCAAGCTGCAGGCCACCGGTGTGTTGCAGAGCCTGGACAACCAGATCGACGTCACCACCGGCACCCTGAAATTCAAGGCGCGTTACGACAACCGCGACCAGTCGCTGTTCCCCAACCAGTTCGTCAACGTGCGCCTGCTGGCCGATACCCTCAAAAACGTGATCCTCGCACCGTCCGCCGCGATTCAGTTCGGCACCAACGGCACGTTCGTCTATGCCCTGGACGGCGACAAGAAGGTCAAGATCCGCCAACTGAAAATCGGCGCCAGTGACGGTGAAAACACCGTGGTCACCGAAGGCCTGGCCGCAGGTGATCGCGTCGTGCTGGAGGGCACCGACCGCCTGAAGGACGGCAGCGACGTGGAAGTGGTCAACGACCCGCAGCAAGTACCAACCAGCCCCGCAGGCCATCTGCAAGGCGGATCGGCGACCAATACCGTTGAGCCGGCACCTGCCGACAAGGCGAAAAAGGGCGGCGCATGAATCTCTCGCGGCTGTTCATCCTTCGTCCGGTAGCGACCACCCTGAGCATGCTGGCCATCATTCTGGCCGGCGTGATCGCCTATCGACTGCTGCCGGTGTCGGCACTGCCTCAGGTCGATTACCCGACCATTCGCGTCATGACCCTCTATCCGGGCGCCAGTCCGGATGTCATGACCAGCGCCGTGACCGCGCCGCTGGAGCGGCAGTTCGGGCAAATGCCCGGCCTGACCCAGATGGCCTCGACCAGCTCTGGCGGCGCTTCGGTGCTGACCCTGCGTTTCAGCCTCGACATCAATATGGACGTCGCCGAACAGCAGGTGCAGGCCGCGATCAACGCCGCGACCAACCTGTTGCCCAAGGACTTGCCGGCGCCACCGGTGTACAACAAGGTCAACCCGGCCGACACGCCGGTGCTGACCCTGGCCATTACCTCCAAGACCATGCTGTTGCCCAAGCTCAATGATCTGGTCGACACCCGCATGGCGCAGAAAATCGCCCAGATCAGTGGCGTCGGCATGGTCAGCATTGCCGGCGGCCAGCGTCAGGCGGTGCGGATCAAGGTCAATCCCGAGGCCCTGGCGGCCAATGGCCTGAACCTGTCGGACGTGCGCACCCTGATCGGCGCCTCCAACGTCAATCAGCCCAAGGGTAACTTTGACGGCCCGACCCGGGTGTCGATGCTCGACGCCAACGATCAACTGACCTCGCCCCAGGACTACGCCAACCTGATCCTGGCCTATGCCAACGGCGCACCGTTGCGGCTCAAGGACGTGGCGGAGATCGTCGACGGTGCCGAAAACGAACGTCTGGCGGCCTGGGCCAACGAAAACCAGGCGGTGCTGCTGAACATCCAGCGGCAACCGGGCGCCAACGTCATCGAAGTGGTGGATCGGATCAAGGCCTTGCTGCCGAGCATTACCGACAACCTGCCGGCTGGCCTTGACGTGGTCGTGCTGACCGACCGTACCCAGACCATCCGCGCCTCGGTCAAGGATGTGCAGCACGAATTGCTCATCGCCATCGCCCTGGTGGTGATGGTGACCTTCCTGTTCCTGCGCCGGGCCAGTGCCACCATCATTCCGTCGGTGGCCGTACCGCTGTCGCTGATCGGTACCTTTGGCGTGATGTACCTCGCCGGGTTCTCGGTGAACAACCTGACCCTGATGGCCCTGACCATTGCCACCGGTTTCGTGGTGGACGATGCGATCGTGATGCTGGAGAACATCTCACGCTTCATCGAGGAGGGCGACAGCCCGCTGAATGCGGCGCTCAAGGGCGCCAAACAGATCGGCTTCACCCTGATCTCCCTGACGCTGTCGCTGATCGCGGTACTGATTCCGTTGTTGTTCATGGCTGACGTGGTCGGGCGGTTGTTCCGCGAGTTCGCGATCACCCTGGCGGTGGCGATCCTGATTTCCCTGGTGGTGTCCTTGACCCTGACACCGATGATGTGCGCGCGGCTGCTCAAGCGTGAGCCCAAGGAAGACGAACAGGGCCGCTTCTACCGGGCCAGCGGTGCCTTCATCGACTGGATGATCGCCGCCTACGGCCGCAAGTTGCAGTGGGTGCTCAAGCATCAGCCGCTGACGTTGCTGGTGGCCATCGGCACCCTGGTGTTGACGGTGTTCCTGTACATGATGGTGCCCAAGGGCTTTTTCCCGGTGCAGGACACCGGCGTGATCCAGGGCATTTCCGAGGCGCCGCAGTCGATTTCCTTCGCGGCGATGAGCGAGCGCCAGCAAGAACTGGCCAAAGTGGTCCTGGCCGATCCGGCGGTCGAGAGCCTGTCGTCCTATATCGGTGTCGACGGTGATAACTCGACGCTCAACAGCGGGCGGTTGCTGATCAACCTGAAATCCCACAGCGACCGGGATCTGAGCGCCACCGACGTGATTGCCCGCCTGCAGCCGGAACTGGACAAGCTGGTCGGTATCCGCCTGTTCATGCAGCCGGTGCAGGACCTGACCATCGAAGACCGGGTCAGCCGCACGCAGTACCAGTTCAGCATGTCGTCGCCGGACTCCGAACTGCTCAGCCTGTGGAGTGGTCGTCTGGTCGAGGCCCTGGCCGACCGCCCGGAGCTGACCGACGTCGCCAGCGACTTGCAGGACAAGGGTTTGCAGGTCTATCTGGTGATCGACCGCGATGCCGCGTCCCGGGTCGGGGTGTCGGTGTCGAACATCACCGATGCACTGTATGACGCCTTCGGCCAGCGACAGATTTCCACGATCTACACCCAGGCCAGCCAGTATCGCGTGGTGCTGCAATCGCAGTCCGGCGAGAAAATCGGCCCGCAGGCGCTGGACCAGATCCACGTCAAGACCACCGATGGCGGGCAGGTGCGCCTGTCCAGCCTGGCCCATATCGAAGAACGCCAGGCGCAACTGGCCATCACCCACATCGGCCAGTTCCCGGCGGTGATGATGTCGTTCAACCTGGCCCCCGGCGTGGCGCTGGGGCATGCAGTGCAGATCATCGAGCAGGTGCAGAAGGACATCGGCATGCCGATTGGCGTGCAGACCCAGTTCCAGGGCGCCGCCGAGGCGTTCCAAGCGTCGCTGTCGAGCACCTTGCTGCTGATTCTGGCGGCGGTGGTGACCATGTACATCGTGCTGGGTGTGCTGTACGAGAGCTACATCCACCCGATCACCATTCTCTCAACCTTGCCCTCGGCGGCGGTCGGTGCCTTGCTGGCCTTGATCCTCAGCGGCAATGACCTGGGAATGATCGCGATTATCGGCATCATCCTGTTGATCGGCATCGTGAAGAAGAACGCGATCATGATGATCGACTTCGCCCTCGACGCCGAGCGCAATCAGGGCATGGACCCGCAAACCGCGATCTACCAGGCGGCATTGCTGCGCTTCCGGCCGATCCTGATGACCACCCTGGCGGCGTTGTTTGGTGCGGTGCCGCTAATGCTGGCCACGGGGTCTGGCGCGGAATTGCGTCAGCCGTTGGGTCTGGTCATGGTCGGGGGCCTGTTGCTCAGCCAGATTCTGACGCTGTTCACCACACCTGTGATCTACCTGTATTTCGATCGCCTGGGTCGGCGCTTCGGCAAGTCCCGAGACGAAGAGGTGGCGGTGTGAGCGTGTTGAACCGTACACCCTGTGGGAGCGAGCCTGCTCGCGATTGCGGTGGATCAGCCACCATTCATGTTGGATATGCGGGCCTCTTCGCGAGCAGGCTCGCTCCCACAGGGGTGGGTCAATGAACCTGTCGGGACCTTTCATCAAACGCCCGGTCGCAACCATGTTGCTGAGCCTGGCGATCATGCTGCTGGGCGGCGTGAGCTTTGGCTTGTTGCCGGTATCTCCGCTGCCGCAAATGGATTTCCCGGTGATCGTGGTGCAGGCCAGTCTGCCCGGCGCGAGCCCGGAGGTCATGGCTTCCACCGTAGCCACGCCGCTGGAACGTTCCTTCGGCGCTATCGCCGGGGTCAACACCATGAGCAGTCGTTCGAGCCAGGGCTCGACCCGAGTGATCCTGCAATTCGACCTGGACCGCGACATCAACGGCGCGGCGCGGGAGGTGCAGGCAGCAATCAACGCCTCGCGCAACCTGCTGCCCAGTGGTATGCGCAGCATGCCGACCTACAAGAAGGTCAACCCGTCCCAGGCGCCGATCATGGTGTTGTCGCTGACCTCGGACGTGCTGGAAAAGGGCCAGCTGTATGACCTGGCGTCGACCATCCTGTCCCAGAGCCTGTCGCAAGTGCAGGGCGTCGGTGAAGTGCAGATCGGTGGCAGTTCCCTGCCGGCGGTGCGCATCGAACTCGAACCCCAGGCGCTGAACCAGTACGGTGTGGCCCTGGATGACGTGCGCAACACCATTGCCAACGCCAACGTGCGCCGACCCAAGGGCTCGGTGGAAGACGGCCAGCGTCTGTGGCAGGTGCAGGCCAACGACCAACTGGAGAAAGCCAAGGATTACGAGTCACTGATCATCCACTATACGGACGGCGCAGCCTTGCGCCTGAAGGACGTGGCCAAGGTCAGCGACGGGGTCGAAGACCGCTACAACAGCGGTTTCTTCAACGACGACTCGGCCGTGTTGCTGGTGATCAACCGTCAGGCCGGTGCCAACATCATCGAGACGGTCAACGAGATCAAGGCCCAGTTGCCGGCGTTGCAAGCAGTGTTGCCGGCCAGCGTCAAGCTGAACCTGGCCATGGACCGCTCGCCGGTGATCAAGGCCACGCTGCACGAAGCGGAAATGACCCTGCTGATCGCCGTGGCCCTGGTGATCCTGGTCGTATTCCTGTTTCTCGGGAACTTCCGCGCCTCGCTGATCCCGACCCTCGCGGTGCCGGTGTCGCTGGTGGGCACCTTCGCGGTGATGTACCTCTACGGTTTTTCGCTCAACAACCTGTCTTTGATGGCGCTGATTCTGGCCACCGGGCTGGTGGTGGATGACGCCATCGTGGTGCTGGAGAATATTTCCCGGCACATCGACGAAGGCATCAAACCGATGAAGGCCGCCTATCTCGGGGCCCAGGAAGTCGGCTTCACCTTGCTGTCGATGAACGTGTCGCTGGTGGCGGTGTTCCTGTCGATCCTGTTCATGGGCGGGATCATCGAGAGTCTGTTCCGCGAATTCTCCATCACCCTGGCGGCGGCCATCGTGGTCTCGCTGGTGGTTTCGCTGACGCTGACCCCCATGCTCTGTGCCCGCTGGCTCAAACCGCACACGCCGGGCCAGGAAAACCGCCTGCAACGCTGGAGCCAGCGCACCAACGAATGGATGGTCGGCAAATACGCCACCAGCCTCGACTGGGTGCTGCGCCATCGCCGCTTGACCTTGCTCAGCCTGATCGTGACCGTCGGGGTCAACGTTGCCCTGTACGTGGTCGTGCCGAAGACCTTCCTGCCGCAGCAGGACACTGGCCAGTTGATCGGTTTCGTGCGTGGCGATGACGGTCTGTCGTTCAGCGTGATGCAGCCGAAAATGGAGATTTTCCGCCGCGCCGTGCTCAAGGACGATGCGGTGCAAAGCGTCGCCGGTTTCATCGGTGGCACCAACGGCACCAACAACGCGTTCATGCTGGTGCGCCTCAAGCCCATCAAGGAACGCAATATTTCTGCGCAAAAAGTCATCGAACGCCTGCGCAAGGAAATGCCCAAGGTCCCCGGTGCGCAGTTGATGCTGATGGCTGACCAGGACCTGCAATTCGGCGGTGGCCGTGAGCAGACCACGTCGCAATACTCCTACATCCTGCAAAGCGGCGATCTGGGGGCGTTGCGCGAGTGGTATCCGAAAGTGGTCACCGCGCTCAAGGCCTTGCCGGAACTGACCGCCATCGACGCACGTGAAGGTCGCGGTGCACAGCAGGTGACGCTGATCGTCGACCGCGACCAGGCCAAACGCCTGGGCGTCGACATGGACATGGTCACCGCGGTACTGAACAACGCCTACAGCCAGCGGCAGATATCGACCATCTACGACAGCCTCAACCAGTACCAGGTGGTCATGGAGGTCAATCCGAAATACGCCCAGGACCCGATCACCCTGAATCAGGTCCAGGTGATTACCGCCGACGGCGCGCGGATTCCGCTGTCGACCATTGCCCATTATGAAAACAGCCTGGAAGACGACCGGGTCAGCCATGAAGGCCAGTTCGCTTCGGAAAGCATTGCCTTCGACATGGCCGAAGGCGTGACGGTGGAGCAGGGCGGTGCCGCCATCGAGCGGGCCATTGCCGCTGTAGGTCTGCCGGAGGATGTCATCGCCAAAATGGCCGGCACCGCCGATGCCTTCGCCGCGACCCAGAAAAGCCAGCCGTTCATGATTCTCGGGGCGCTGGTGGCGGTGTACCTGGTGTTAGGGGTGCTCTATGAAAGCTACATTCATCCGTTGACCATTCTCTCGACCTTGCCTTCGGCGGGCGTCGGCGCATTGCTGTCGATCTATGCCCTGGGCGGCGAATTCAGCCTGATCTCGTTGCTGGGGCTGTTCCTGCTGATCGGCGTGGTGAAGAAAAACGCCATTCTGATGATCGACCTGGCCTTGCAACTCGAACGCCAGCAAGGCATGGCACCGCTGGAATCGATCCGCAATGCGTGCCTGCAACGCCTGCGACCGATCCTGATGACCACCCTGGCGGCGATCCTGGGCGCCTTGCCGTTGTTGCTGAGCCGTGCCGAAGGGGCGGAAATGCGCCAGCCGCTGGGCCTGACCATCATCGGCGGGCTGATCTTCAGCCAGGTGCTGACCCTTTACACCACCCCGGTGGTTTACCTCTATCTCGATAAACTGCGCCATCGTTTCAACCACTGGCGAGGTGTGCGTACCGATGCTGCTCTGGAAACTCCGCTATGACTGACCGTTCGCTGTTCAACCTGGCCACACCGCTGATCTCCTCCCGAGGCTCGCGGTTGCTGAGCCTGTCGCTGTGCGCGGCGATGCTCAGTGCCTGCGCCATCGGCCCGGATTACCAGCGTCCGCAAACGGCTGCGCCGATGGAGTACAAGGAAGCCGCCGGCTGGCGTCAGGCCAGCCCAAGCGACTCCCTGGCCCGCGGCGCCTGGTGGGAGCTGTACGGTGATCAGCAACTCAATGGTCTGATCGAGAAACTCAACAGCGCCAACCAGACGGTTGCCCAGTCCGAAGCCCAGTACCGCCAGGCCCAGGCTTTGGTGCGCAGCGCCCGGGGCGCGTTTTTCCCGACGGTGGACCTGACCCTCGGGAAAAACCGCTCCAGCCAGGGCACCGGCAGCAGCAGTTCGAGCCTGACCAGTTCGTCCAGCGGTATCCGTGATACCTACACCGCGCAGGCCGGGGTCAGTTGGGAAGCGGATGTGTGGGGCAAGCTGCGTCGTGGTCTTGAAGCCGACACCGCCAATGCCGAGGCCAGCTACGCCGATCTGGCGGCGATGCGCTTGAGCCAACAGTCGGAACTGGTACAGAACTACCTGCAATTGCGGGTCATCGATGAGCAAAAGCGTCTGCTGGAAGCGACCGTCGAGGCCTACCAGCGCTCACTGAAAATGACTGAAAACCAGTACCGTGCGGGTGTTTCCGGCAAGGACGCGGTGGCCCAGGCACAGACTCAGCTCAAGAGCACCGAAGCGGACATGGTCGATCTGATCTGGCAACGCGCCCAGTTCGAAAACGCCATTGCCGTGTTGATCGGTCTGCCGCCGGCGGAGTTCAAGCTGGCTGAAACCCAGGACATTCCGGCCTTGCCCGAGGTGCCGCTGAGCCTGCCTTCGCAACTGCTGGAGCGACGCCCGGACATTGCGTCCGCCGAGCGCTCGGTGATCGCCGCCAATGCCAACATCGGCGTGGCCAAGGCGGCTTATTACCCGGACCTGACCCTGAGTCTGAACGGTGGTTACAGCAGCAGTACGTCGAAAAACCTGTTCAGCGTGCCCAACCGTTTCTGGTCGGTGGGGCCGCAACTGGCCATGACCTTGTTCGACGGTGGCCAGCGTTCGGCAGAAGTGGATCGCAGCGAAGCGGCCTACGATGAAACCGTGGCCAAATACCGCCAGACCGTACTCGACGGTTTCCGAGAAGTGGAAGACTTCCTGGTTCAGCTCAAGGTCCTGGAGGATGAAGCCGTGGTTCGTCAGCAGGCCCTGGACGCGGCGCGCGAATCCCTGCGCCTGACCCAGAACCAGTACAAGGCCGGCGTGATTGCCTATCTGGACGTGGTAGTGGTTCAAGCCACGGCCTTGAACAATGAACGTACGGCGTTGAGCCTGTTGCAGAGCCGCTTGATCGCCAGCGTGCAGTTGATTGCGGCGTTGGGTGGCGGGTGGGATGGGCAGCTTCAAGCGAGCAACGAGCAGTAAGTCACGGGCCTTTGGGGAAACGCTTTCCCTGTGGCGAGGGGATTTATCCCCGTTCGAGCGCGAAGCGGTCGTAATGACGGCTGACTCGTTGTAGCAGCAATTGCAGGGGCCGCTCCGCGTCCCGACGGGGATAAATCCCCTCGCCACAATGCTCTGTGCCGTGCGGGGCAAACGCGTCTGTTTCGGTGTTTTCAGGCAGTAACCGGGTTAAGGTGAAACCTTAAAACAAGCGTTTCATCGGACTGATGGCTAAATGATTACTTTTTCAGTGCGTTCTTTTACGCAATCAGTACAATCGCCCGATTTGCCCCACCGAGAAGGGAAGCAGTACGGGGGGCGGTGGCGAGACGTCTTATGCTCATCGGTAGTTACTCTCCAACGCTGGTTGTCATTTCGCTTTGCGTGGCGATCCTTGCTTCCTATACGGCGCTCGACCTGACCGGGCGTATTGCCACCGCCAAGGGCAGGGCCGTGCATTTATGGACGGCAGGCGGCGCTTTTGCCATGGGTATTGGCGTGTGGTCGATGCATTTCATTGGCATGCTCGCGTTCAAACTGCCCATCGACCTCGGTTACGACCTCACTATTACCTTGCTGTCGCTGCTGATCGGCATCCTGTCCTGCGGTTTTGCCCTGTGGCTGGTCAGTCAGCCGCAATTGCCGGCCTGGCAACTGGCTTTTGGCGCACTGGTGATGGGGGCGGGAATCAGCGCCATGCATTACACCGGCATGGCCGCCATGCGCATGCAACCGGGGATCGATTACGACCCGACTCTTTTCAGCACCTCGTTGCTGATTGCGGTCGGCGCTTCCGGGGCGGCGTTGTGGATCGCATTTCATCTGCGCCAGCACACGCCCCATGTGCGCCTGATCCGTGGCGGTGCGGCGGTGATCATGGGCATAGCGATCGTCGGCATGCACTACACCGGCATGGCGGCGGCACGCTTTCCGGACGGCAGTTTCTGCGGAGCGGCCAGCAACGGCCTGAACGGCAATGGCCTGGACAACCTGGTGCTGATCACCACCCTCGCGGTGCTGAGCATCGCCTTGCTGACCTCGATCCTCGATGCGCGCCTGGAAGCCCGCACCGCCAGCCTGGCCCTGTCGCTGACCGAAGCCAATCGTGAATTGACCCAACTGGCCCTGCACGACACCCTGACCGGCCTGCCGAATCGCGTGTTGCTGGCCGACCGCATCGATCAGGCGATGTCCAGGGTGAACGCCGAGGGTGGCTGTTTTGCGTTGATGTTCATCGATCTGGATGGCTTCAAGCCGGTCAACGACGCCTTCGGCCATCACATGGGCGATCAACTGTTGCGTGAAGTCAGCCTGCGGCTGCGCGAGGATCTACGCAGCCAGGACACCCTGGCGCGCATCGGCGGTGACGAGTTCGTGCTGTTGGTGCAATTGAGCGAACAGAATGACGCGATGAACCTCGCGGCGCGTCAGGTGGGGTTGATCGCGCGTTCGTTCCGCGTCGCTGAACATGATCTGCAAATCTCCGCCAGCGTTGGCATCGCGCTCTACCCGGGCAATGGCCAGACCGCCCATGAATTGCTGATGAACGCTGACGCCGCGATGTACCACGCCAAGGGCGCAGGCAAGAACGGCTACAGCTTCTTCGATGCTTCGATGAACGGCAATGCGCGCAAGCAGTTGCAACTGCTGCAGGACCTGCGCAACGCCGTTGAAGAACGGCAGTTCAGTTTGTATTACCAACCCAAGTTCGATGCCAATAACGGCAAGCCTGTCGGCGCTGAAGCGTTGTTGCGCTGGGAGCATCCGACCCAGGGTATGTTGCTGCCGGACAAGTTCATCGAACTGGCGGAGAAGAGCGGGCTGATCATTCCGATTGGCGACTGGGTGCTCAACGAAGCCTGCCGGCAGATGCGCGAGTGGTATGTGCTGGGCTATACCGACTGGCGCATCGCGGTGAACCTTTCTGCCTTGCAGTTCTGCCACGCCGGGCTGGTGCAAAGTGTCGCCAAGGCGCTGGACACGCACCGTTTGCCGGCCAACAGCCTGACCCTGGAGATCACTGAAACCACCGCCATGAGCGATGCCGATGCCAGCATGACGGTGCTGCAGGAACTGTCGGAAATGGGCGTCGATCTGTCGATCGATGACTTCGGTACCGGTTATTCGAGCCTGATGTACCTCAAGCGCCTGCCGGCCAACGAACTGAAAATCGACCGTGGCTTCGTGCGTGACCTGGAACGTGACAGCGATGACGCGGCCATTGTTTCCGCCATCGTCGCCCTCGGCCAGGCCTTGGGCCTGCGCATTGTCGCCGAAGGCGTGGAAACCGGCGTGCAACAGGACTTCCTGACCCAGCTTGGGTGCGATTCGTTGCAGGGTTACCTGCTCGGTCATCCGTTGCCGGCCGAGCGCTTCATGGTGGAAATTCATCGCTCGGAGCAGTTGGCGCTGGCCTGATTTGTGGCGAGGGGATTTATCTGTGGCGAGGGGATTTATCCCCGTTGGGGCGCGAAGCGGCCCTCAATTTACTCAGAAAAACCCATTCTTCCAGTCAGATTGGGATTCACCGAATTTACGGCTGCTGCGCAGCCGGACGGGGATGAATCCCCTCGCCACAGAAAATAACCTTGCCACAGGGTGCGATAACCGCACCATGCAAAAACCAAAAAGGACGGTTATTCTTCCCCCCGACCGCTTACGCTTGAAACGGGGAAAGCATGCATGGATAAAGTCATCGTCATCACCGGCGGCAGTCGCGGCATTGGTGCCGCCACAGCCCTGTTGGCCGCAGGACTTGGCTACCGGATCTGCATCAACTACCAGTCTGATGAAGAGGCGGCGCACGGTGTGCTGGAGCAAGTCCGCGCACTGGGTGCTCAGGCCATTGCAGTGCGCGCCGATGTCAGCATCGAAGACGAAGTGATCGCCCTGTTCAATCGGGTGGACAGCGAACTGGGCCGGGTCACAGCGCTGGTGAACAACGCCGGCACCGTAGGGCACAAGTCCCGGGTCGACGAGATGTCCGAATTCCGCATTCTCAAAATCCTCAAGACCAATGTGCTGGCGCCGGTGCTGTGCGCCAAGCACGCGATCCTGCGCATGTCGCCCAAGCACGGCGGGCAGGGCGGCAGCATCGTCAACGTCTCCTCGGTCGCCGCGCGGCTGGGCTCGCCCAACGAATACGTCGACTACGCCGCCTCCAAGGGCGCGCTCGACACCTTCACCATCGGCCTGTCCAAGGAAGTGGCGGGTGAGGGGATTCGCGTCAACGCGGTACGTCCGGGTTACATCTACACCGATTTCCATGCATTGAGCGGCGATCCGGATCGGGTCAGCAAGCTCGAATCGGCGATCCCGATGGCCCGGGGCGGGCGGCCGGATGAAGTGGCCGAGGCGATTATCTGGTTGTTGTCGGATAAGGCTTCTTATGCGACCGGGACTTTTGTTGATTTGGGGGGCGGGCGCTAGAGCGTTAGATTTTGATTGCCGGATCTGGCCTCTTCGCGAGCAGGCTCGCTCCCACAGTTGATCGCGTACCCCTGTGGGAGCG
>NZ_JABFMU010000060.1 GCF_013359695.1 Pseudomonas sp. C2B4 | reverse complement strand
CTATCTGGCGAGCATTCTCGCCTAAATGGGTGTCCGGTTTCATTAGACCACTACAGGAAGCGCCATCTCTAGCCTTTGTCTGTCACTGAAAAAATCAGTGATCGGGTTTGGTCGCCCGGGTTTAGAATGGCGCACGGCACCGCGTGAGCGGTTTTTTTATGCTTGCTTAATGGCGAGCTGTGCGTGGGAGGGCTTACGCCCTGCCGGGTTTCCATTCCCTGGTCGACCAACCTGCGTATAGTTCGCCACCCTTCTGCTTGGTCGCAGTGATGGCGAACTCCTACTTACGAATGGAGCTTCACCATGATCAAACCCACCCCAAATCCCCCAGAAACCGACCCCATTTCCCCCTACGAATCCCCCAACTCAAAAAAACTCCACGAAGCCGCCGACCGCGCCCTCGATCATTACCTCAATACAAATAAAGAACCCGTCGTGCGCAAACCCAGCACGATGTTTGTCATCGCCCCCGATATCGATACCGAAACCCTGTTGGCTCATGCCTGTGAGTCGCTGGCTTCAGCAAGCGTCATGGCCAGTGATTTCGCGACGTTTCTGGAAGGGTCGCAGCGCAGCACTCTGCTGGGGATTGCGCAGGTGATCATGCTGGGTGAGCTGGCGGTGAATCGGGCGCTGGATAATCTCGATCCTCCGTAACTGCATGCGGACAGACAGACCGCGTTATCGTTCTTCGCGAGCAGGCTCGCTCCCACAGGGGAATGCGTTTCAACGGTGGGAGCGAGCCTGCTCGCGAAGGCGGCCTGGCAGGCGCAAAAAAAAACCAGGCCTATCCCCCCGACCCACTGTCCACCATCCCTCCCGTATCCTGATCAAAGAACTGCGGAATCTCATGCTGATAACTCTTCAACCACCGCTGCATCGCCAATTCACGCTCAGTGGCGGTGGCGGTCTGCGGTTTTGGGGAGGCGACGGTGTTGCGTGATTGCAGTTGCAGCCAGCCTTCGGTTTCCTGTTGTTGCGGTGAGGCCGGGCCGGCGTCGATGGCGTGGCTGGTCAGCGGCAGGGCCAGCAGGCCTAGGCAGTAAAGGGTAGTGGGTTTCATCCTGTGCTCTCCCTATTGAAGCGTTGGCGGAGTGACGGCGGCGACTTGGGCGGCGACCGCTGGGCCTGTCCTGGCAGGGGCCTTGAGTTTCTCGGCGCGGGCCTGGGCTTCGGTGACTTGTGCCGGGCTCAGGCCGAGGCGGCTGACCAGTTCGGCGGCGCGGCTCCAGTCATCCTGGTAGATCAGCAGGGTGACCAGGTTCACCGCGGCCAATTGATCGCCTTGCCTGAGTTCTATGGCGGTGAGGAACTCGAATTTCGCGTCTTCGACGCGCAATTGGTTCAGGTACACCACCCCCAGGTCGTTGCGGATTTTTTCATCGGTGGGCGACAGGCGCGCGGCCCGTTGCAGGTGAGCCTGTGCCAGGCCGTTATCACCCTTGGCGGCGGCGAGTTGACCCAGACCATGTTCGGCTTCGGCGGCCAGGCAACTGCCCAGCAGGCTGCGGTACAGCGGTTCGGCTTCGCTGCGGCCCAGCAGCCGATAGACCTTGGCCTTGCGCAGGCGCACATCGGCCAGGTTGTCCGGCAGGTTTTGCAGGTTGGCCAGGCTGGCGTGCAGTTTGCCGTCCTTGGCCATGTCATCGGCAAGATTCATGGCCAGCTGTTGGTCTGAGTTCAACTTGCCGCAACTGGCGGTGCTGGTGAGGGTTTCCCAGGGCGCCTGTCCGTTGCTCGCGCAACCGCCCAGCAACAGCAGACTCAAACCGGCAATCAATGCTTTCATCAGGTTCCCTCTAGGAAGCAAAGGCCCGGGCCAGGGCGGTGAAACCCGGGCCGGCCAGTACGATCAACAACGCCGGGAAGAGAAACAGCATCATCACGACGGACATTTTGGCGGACATCTTGGAGATGTATTCCTGCAGGCGCGTCAGGCGCCGGTCATCGAGCAATTGCTTGAGCGACAGCAGGGATTTCATGGCACCGCCACCCTGATGGATCAGCTGCTGGAGGATCACGCAGGTGTCGGTGAATTCGTCTACGCCCAGCAATCGGGTGGTCTTGTTCAGTTCTTCGCCCAGTTCCAGGCCGGAATCGACCCGAGCCAGCACCAGGCGCAGTTCATGGGTCAAATTAGGCAACAGTTGTTTGCCTTCAATGCTCAACACCCTCAGCGATTGTTCTACGGCCATGCCCGATTCGAACAGGATGCGCAGGAGGGCGATGAAGGTTGAGGTTTCAAGGGCCAATTGTTTTTGTCGGTGTAGCGCGGCGGCCGCCAGCAGGCGTTTGGGCAAGAGGTACCCGATGCCGGTGGCAAAGGCCGGGGCGATCCAGTGGCTTTCCACCACCGGAAAAAACAGCCCCTGGATCAGCAGGCTCAAGGCCAGCGCCAGCACCGGCACGCCCACCTGAAACGCGGCGAACAACGTGCGTTGCCGTGCGCTGCGCCAGCCCAGGCGGTTGAGCAGGGTCTGGGTTTCATTGTCGAGGTTGACCGCTTTCTGTCCGACCCGGCTGGCGCCCAATGCATGCAGCCACTGGCTGAAACGGTTGTCGCCAGCAGTTTTTCCATCCAGGCGCTGGGCGATCTGGCGGGCCCGCCGACGCTGTTCCAGCAGGCTGGCGAGGAGCAGGAGTGCGGCGCCGAGGAGCAGCAGGGCACTGATCAGCAATGGCGTCTTCATAGGCTGCGCAACATGCGCCACAGCGCCAGGCATCCCACCGTCTGCAACCCGAACGCGGTCGCCAGCATTGTCTGCCCGGAGCTGGTGTCCCACATGGCGAGCAGGTAGGTCGGATTGGTCATCAGGAAATAACCGGCGAGTGTCACCGGCAACAGTGCCAGGACCACTGCCGTCACCCGGGTTTCCCCCGTCATGGCCTTCAATTGACGAGCGGCTTGCTCGCGTTCGCGGATCATCTTGATCAGGTTTTCCAGCACTTCACTGGCATTGCCGCCGTAGCGATGGTTGACCTTCAAACCGAGTGCGAACAAGCGCAGTTCATCTTTTTCATACAGTTCGGCGAAGTCCGAGACAGCATCCGCGAGGCTGACGCCCAGCTGCACGTTGCGTTGAATCCGGCCCATGGCATTTTTTAACGGGTCCTCGACCGCATCGATCGCGCCCAATACGGCATCGGCCAGCGTCCGCCCGGACTTCAGGCTGCGCACGGCGTGATCGAGCAGAGGCGGCAGTTGTTCAATCATGCGCGTCAGTCGGCGCTGATAACGCCAGCTGACATACAGGCGCACCAGCAGTGGCGGCACCAGCAGCAACAGCAAGGCGCCCATCCAGCCGCCCGTGGCCAACCCCAGCAATACCGCCAGGCCCCAGAGTGCCAGCCATACGCCTAGCCGTTCGGAGGGCCGGCCCAGACCTGCACGCAGGAATGCGCGCTCAAGTCCTGTCCATGACGCTTTCTGCACCACCCGTTGCGGTTGCCCCTGGTTCAGACGACCCAGAATCCGCTCGATGCCGCTCTGGCGCAGCCCCTTGTAGAACAACCGCGCCGACAGCCCCAGCAAGGTCAGGCAGACGAGAATCAGCAGCAGCGGTTTGAGCATGCGGTGGCCTCAATACGCCGACGGGGAGAGCGCCGAATCGCGGCGCAGTTTGTCGCCGGCGGGATTGACCGCCTCGCGCATGAATCCAATGCCCGTGCGGCGGTCGAGCCGGAACAGGGTGTTGGTGACGTACACGTCGTCACGCACGCCAACCACCTCGACCACTTCACTGACGCAGCGACGGCCATCGGGCATGCGCGTCAGCTGGATCACGACGTCCAGTGCTGCGCAGATCATCTGCCGCAGGGTGCGTTCGGCGATGGTGCGACCTGTCAGGCCGACCAGGGTTTCCAGGCGCAGCAAGGCATCCTGGGCATTGTTGGCGTGCACGGTGCTCATGGAGCCATCGTGGCCGGTGTTCATGGCCGTGAGCACGTCGACCACTTCGACGCCGCGGATTTCGCCGAGAATGATCCGGTCCGGGCGCATCCGCAGGGCGTTGCGAATCAGGTCGCTGGCCTTCACTTCGCCATGGCCTTCGGCATTCGGCGGCCGGGTTTCCAGGCGCACGACATGAGGGTGGCCCAGTTGCAGTTCGGCAACGTCCTCGATGGTGACCAGTCGCTCATGGGGGTTGATCAACTGGCTGAGGATATTCAACAGCGTGGTCTTGCCGGTGCCGGTGCCGCCGCTGATCAGGATGTTGCAGCGTTTGCCCACGGCTTCCTGGATGAACTCGAAGATGGCCTGGTCGATGGTCTGCATGGCGATCAGGTCGCTGCTCTTGAGCATGTCCTGGCGAAACTTTCGGATCGACAGGCACGGACCGTCGAGGGCAATCGGCGGAATGATCGCGTTGACCCGGCTGCCGTCCGGCAGGCGCGCATCGACCATCGGCGAAGACTCGTCGAGGCGCCGACCCAAGGGGGCGAGGATGCGTTGCATGACACGTTCGACGTGGTGGGCGTCTATGAAGCGCAAGTCGCTTTGATGCAGGACACCCTCGCGTTCGACAAAGACCCGGTGCGGGCCGTTGACCAGAATTTCAGTCACGGCCGCGTCGCGCAGCAGCACTTCCAATGGACCGAAGCCGGTCAGTTCGTCGACGATTTCCTCGGCCAGGCGCTCCATCTCATAGCGGGAAATCGCCAGGTGCAAGCGAGCGATGTACTCGGCCACCTTATCGATGACGAACTGGGACAGCACCTGGCGCGAACCTTCCAGCAGGTTTTTGCCGGACTCTTCGATGGCGTCGATGATGTAGCGGTGCAGCACCAGCTTCAGGCCTTCATGGTCGGTGTTGCCGATCGCTGCGCGCTGGGAAGCGCCGAAGAGTTTTTCACCGTTCATTGCGCGCCCCTCAAACGGTTGAACCAGCCCGATTTGGGTTTGGCCAGGCCTTCGGAGCGCTTGGCCAGGCGTTCGCCCAGGGCCCGCAGGCTTTGGGTGAGGCCTTCGCGCGGCGCCAGTTCAAACAGGGTCACGCCCTGATTCTTGGCGTTGAGCCGCACTTCCGGGCTGTAGGTAAGGGTGGCGATGATTTCCATGCCGAAGCTTTTGCCCAGGGTGTCGGAGTCCGGAGCGACGCTGCGCAGGTAACGGTCCACCAGCAGCTTGGCGTGATCGAGCTTCATGCCTTTTTCGCGCCACAGGTTGAGTACCGCCAGATTGCGTCGGCAGTCGAGGACGTTCTGATCGGTGTACCACAGCAGTTTGTCGCAATGGCTGACGAAGGTGCGCAAGGCTTCGCTGTCCGGCTGGCCGGTGAGGTTCACCACGATGTGCTGGAAGTGTTGGCGAAGGACGCTGAGCAGCATGTACAACTCGGCGGCGCTGGTCTGTTCCAGCGATTCATCGTTGTTGGCATAGGCGAGGATGCGCAGGCCGACTTCGCAGCGGGTGAACGCACTGTCGATCAGCGTTGCGTCGAGACGGCGCACGTGGCGCAGTGCGTCGCCGAAATTGAACGAACTCTCCAGGCCGAGCAAGGCCAGGCTGTCGCCCCGTGGCAGACCCAGGTCGAGCAACAGGGTTTGCTGGCCGCTCTTCTGCACCACCTGCGCCATGTGGTTGGCCAGCAGCGCGCCATCGGCATTGCTCTGCACCCCGTACAGTACCGTCAGGCCGCCGTGCTGGGTGTTCGGCGCCACCGGTGGCAGACGTTTGCTCAAGCGTCGTACCAGGCCGGCCACTTCGCTGGAGCGCGAGCCGTAGGCGACGAAATCCCGGGCACCGGCGCGCATCGCATTGAGCACAAGCTGGTTGTCCATGCCGTCGCCCAACGCGACGATGGCCAGCATCGGTTTGGCTTCCAGCGCACCTTCGATCAGCGCACTCTGGGCCACCACGTGATCACGATCGAGGCCCACGAACACCAGGCTGGCGAAGGTCACGTCCACCAGCGCCAGCAGTTCGTCGAGGCTGCCGCCACCGGCGCTGACCACCTGGCCCAACGGGGCGAGGGCGCCTTGCAGCCACTCAAGATCGGTGCTGTTGCGCGTGATTGCCAGGAAGGTCTGGCTCAGGTTCTGGCTCATTGCGATAACCCGCTGCGTTTGTCGAAGTCGCCGTTCTCGAGGAAGTACAGGCGATACCAGTTCGGGTCGTAGTTGCGCAGTTTTTCGCCGGGCAACGACGGCAACTGTGCATTGGCGGCCAGTGGCTGGACCAGGTGCGGCGTGACGATCATCAGCAGCTCCCGCTCTTCGCGGTTGATCGAGGAGCTGCGGAAAAACGCGCCAAGGATCGGGATATCGCCCAGCCCGGGAAACTTGCTGACCTGCGAGGTGTTTTGTGTGCTGATCAACCCGCTGATCACGAAACTCTCGCCATCGGCCAGGGAGATGCTGGTGTCGGTGCGGCGAATGGTCAGCGCCGGCACGGTGGTGCCACCGATGGTGACGCCATTGTTGAAGTCCAGTTCGCTGACTTCCGGCGCCACCTTGAGGGCGATGTGGTCATTGCTGATCACCGTCGGTGTCAGGGTCAGGCGGATCCCGAATTCCTTGTATTCGATGGAGTAGCTGTTGCTGTTGGCGCTGGGTACCGGAATCGGGATTTCACCGCCGGCCAGGAAGCTCGCGCTCTGTCCGCTGAGGGCCACCAGGCTTGGGCGCGCCAGGGTATAGGCGAAGCCGCTGCCCTCCATGGCATTAATGATGGCCAGGAAATTGCCGCCACCGGCGACGATGTTGTACATGTCGTTGGCCAACGGAATGCTGGGCACGGCAATGCGCGGATCGAGGTTGCGCAACGGGAACACGCGGGGTGTCACGGCAGTGTTGGGCACCGTGCCGGGGGAGCCGAACAGGAAGTTAGAGCTCTTGCCGAAAATCGAGGTGCTGGCTTCCTTGAGCTTGGTCCGGCTGACTTCGACGAAGCGGATGTCGGTCTGTACTTGCGACGGCAGCATCGGGTCATCGGATGGCAGCCTGGCGGCGCTGGTCATGGCGGCGGTGGCGCGTCCCTGAACGAATACCATGCTTTGGCGCGGTGCCGTGGCGCAGGCGGTCCAGATCATCAGGCTGGTGGCGCCGGGGGCCATGCCGGTGATCAGAAATGCCCGGTCGCCGTTGACCCGCACGTCGGCGGTTTTCGGGTCACCAACCGCTATCCGGGTAATTGCCACGGGCGATTGCACTTCCTGTTGCTGGCCTTCGCCGACTTCCAGCACGGCCGGCATCGGGCCCAGCGCGGCACAATTGCCGGTTGCCGCCAGGGCTGCCGTCATCGGCATGCAGCTCAGCAAGGTGGCCCAGATCAAGCCGTTGAACAACGGCGTAAAACGTCTGCGCATTAAAAGGCGTCCTTGCTCGATTCAGGGATTCTGTTGAGTGACTTCATTGCCGCGTATGACTTGCACGCCCGCTTTGCGCACCGGTGCCGATGCACCCATGGCGATCACGGTTTTGGGGGGCGGTGTCATGGCCAGTTGGTTGAACTGGAGCAGTTCACGGTCAGCATTGGCGATGTTGGCCGGGGATTCGTTTTCGCCGGCCCAGTAACGGGCCAGGCGTTTTTCATCCGCGCTGCGCACGGCCAGGCGCAACACGCCGGCCTGCGCCGCGAGCATCAATCGGCTCAACAGTTGTTCGGGGACGGCGAGCAGCACGGTCCGGGCGCTGGCGCGCATTTGCTCCTGTCTGAGTTTGTCTTCGTTGCTGCGGGTCGGGCTCGAGGGCTGACCATCATTGGTCAAGCCCATTTGTTCACCCACCCCGAGCACCCTCAACGCTGGAACGACAAGCTGCGCCGATGGCTGAAGGTTGTTGGTGTCCATGCGCAGAAACAGCAGCACATCGACATAGTCCCCCGGCGTCAGTTGGCCGCCGGCATTGATCACTTCATCCACGGCGACCGCGAGGGCGCGCTCGTCGGGGCGGATCATCCGCGCCAGGCTGCTGCCGGCCTCGAAGCTTTCGTCATTGAGCCAGGTGCCGGCGGCAAGGGCACGCCAGGGCGTGCGACCAATCGCCTGATCGAGTCGGGACAGGCTACCGGCCGGTGCGGTACGCAGCTTTTCCAGGGCGACGTCATCGGCGGTGATCGGCGTGAACGGCGCCACGTCGTGGACCAGCACCACCACCGGCTGGCGCGAAGGATCCTCCACCGGTGCAGGCGCCGGGACAGCGGGTGCAGTGACGGTGGGTTGAACAATGGGCTCGGCGGCGGGTTGATGGCTGAGCGTCAGACCCCAGTAACCGGCGATAAGGGCCCCGACCAGCAGCAGTCCAGCCAGACCCAAAGTGACACGACTGTTCATGACGGCTCTCCCTTTCCTGCTGCTACAACGCACTCGTTCATCCAACGAGAAATCTTCGCAATCAGGCAGCTATGAACACTGAAACTATTTCGCTATTTGACCGTAGCGCAGGTAGAGCAAAATGCCATTAGCTGACAAAAATTAACTAAGGGAAAGGCGGGGCAGCGCACTAAAGCGCAAATTTTTGACGTCAACGAAACGGTTAATACTTTCGTGTTAATGCGTATTTACAGTTGTTGGCCGGGGGAATGCCGACAATGCTGGTGCTGGCATAGGGGAATCATGTTGCGCCGATGCAACACCCGGGTGCTTCAGGAGATAGGTCATGTCTTTTTCCAAGCTGGTTCATAAGGTCAAATCCGAAGTCGCTTTTTATAAAAGTCTGGCCAAGGACACCGAGGGTGCTTCGGGTATCGAGTACGCGATTGTCGCGGGAATGGCGGCGGTGATTCTGGCAACGTTCATGTCCCCCATCTCCGGAGCGGTGAAAGGGATTTTTGAGATCATCAAGACCAATCTGGTTCCGACACCTTGAGTGTTGGCTGGCTGACTTCCCGGTGCGACTTCAATGTTTGTGACCCGTTCATTTCAGGTGGTGCCCATGATCGCTCCATCATCTCCGCGCCAGCAGCTGCTTCTGGTCGATGACGAAGAGGACGCATTGCTTGAACTGGCGGAACTACTGGAGGGGGAGGGCTTCAACTGCTTCACGGCGACCTCGGTCAAGCAGGCGCTGCAGCACCTGACGCAGCATCCGGATATCGCGTTGGTCATCACCGATTTGCGCATGCCCGAGGAGAGCGGCATGTCGCTGATCAAGCGTCTGCGCGAGCACACGTCGCGCCAGCATCTGCCGGTGATCGTGATGTCCGGGCACGCGGACATGGACGATGTCAGCGACATGTTGCGCCTGCAGGTGCTGGATCTGTTTCGCAAGCCGATCTATCACGTGCGGTTGCTGGAGACGCTGAACAATCTGTTTCCGCAGCCGCAGGTTTTTCTGGTCAAGGGTTGATACAGCCCGTGGCGACAGTCTTCCTTCGCGAGCGGCTCGCTCCCACAAGGACAGCGCATAACCCTGTGGGAGCGAGCCTGCTCGCGAAAGCAATCTGACAGACACCCAAAACGCCCCTGTCGAACGATCAGGTCATGGGCCGCCACTGCCCCACCATGTGCTCCAGATCCCCATCCCCGATCAATTGCAGCTCGCCACTGGACCCCGCCGCGCTGGCCAGTAACGCCACTGTACTGGGCAGGCGCACCGGTTTCTTGAATTGCACCGCGATGTCGATGTTCGCCGCCGGCAAATGCTCGGCCAGCGCAGCCAGCGTGCGGGCCTTGTTCCATAACCCGTGGGCGATGGCCGAAGGGAATCCGAACAGCCGGGCGCTGGCCTTGCTCAGGTGAATCGGGTTGTAGTCGCCGGAGACTTTGGCGTACTGCCGCCCAATGTCCGAAGGCGCTTTCCATTGCGCGACCTGTGTCAGTGTCAGCATCGAAGCCAGCACTTCTTCGACGGGTTCGCCCTCCAGCTTGGCGCCGCGACAGAGCATCTGGCTTTCGGCCTCCCACAACGTCCCCAGTTGATCATCCAGGGTTGTCACCAGATCGAACGTCGCGCCCTTGGCATGGGGTTGCAGGTTCTGCACGTTCACGCCGACCCGCGCCCGATTGAGCCCGCCCATGGGCCGCAGTACACGAATGCGATTGCTCAGGTGAATCAGCCCCAGCAACGGAAACGGAAATGCTTCGGCGGTGAGCAGCTGCATCTGCAGGGCGAAGGCGAGGATGTGGGGATAGGTCGGTGGCAGCAGGCCGTTGTCGTCGAAACCGCAGACCTTGCGATAGGCCGCCAGCCGCTGCGGATCGACATCGACCCAGCAGCGCAATCCCGAATCGGGCAGGGCGGTGCCTGTGATTTTGCGTCGCATCGCAGCTTTCGCATACAGCGGCGGCAGTGAGGGTTCACGGTTGAGCATGTGCCAATCAGTCGTCATGCCTAGGCCCCCAGGACACTTTGCCCGCAGACGCGCAACGCCTGCCCGGTGAACGCGCCGGTGCCCGGTTGCGCGAGCCAGGCCACCGCTTCGGCCACGTCCTGCGGCAGGCCGCCCTGGCCCAGCGAACTCATGCGGCGTCCGGCCTCGCGCAAGCCGAAGGGAACGCGCGCGGTCATCTGGGTTTCGATAAAACCGGGGGCCACCGCGTTGATGCTGATGCCCCGTTCCTGCAACAACGGCGCCCAGGCTTGCGCCAGGCCGATCAGTCCGGCCTTGCTCGCCGCGTAGTTGGTTTGCCCGCGATTGCCGGCGATGCCGCTGATCGAGGCCAGCAGAATCACCCGCCCGTTGTCGCGCAGCGTGCCGTTGTCGAGCAGGGCCTGGGTCAGCACTTGCGGGGCATTGAGGTTGACGGCGAGCACCGCGTCCCAGAAATCCGGCGTCATGTTGGCCAGGGTTTTATCCCGGGTGATCCCGGCGTTGTGCACCACGATGTCGATGCCATCGGGCAAGTGTTCGACCAATTGCGCAGCGGCGTCTTCGGCGCAAATGTCCAGCGTGATACTGCGCCCGCCGAGGCGCGCAGCCAGGGCGTCGAGATCGTTTTTCGCGGGAGGGACATCGAGCAGAATGACGTCGGCACCGTCGCGGGCCAGGGTTTCGGCGATGGAAGCGCCGATGCCCCGTGCCGCGCCGGTGACCAGCGCCTTGCGCCCGGCCAGCGGACGGGTCCAGTCCGTCACCTGGGTCTCGCAGGGGTTCAGGCGAATGACTTGCCCGGAGACGAAAGCGCTTTTGGGCGAGAGGAAAAATCGCAGCGGGCCTTCGAGTTGATCTTCGGCACCCTCGCCGACATAGATCAGTTGCAAGGTGCCGCCGCTGCGCAATTCCTTGGCCAGCGAGCGACTGAAGCCTTCCAGGGCGCGTTGGGCGCTGGCGGCGAACGGGTCGTTCAAGGTCTGCGGGTCACGCCCGAGAATCACCAGGTGCGCGCAGTGCTCGAGGTTTTTCATCAGCGGCTGGAAGAACTCGCGCAGCGCTTTAAGTTGATCGGTCTGCAGCAGGTCGCTGGCATCGAACACCACGGCCTTGAGTTTCGGGCCGTGGCCGGGAATCCACGCGGTCGCCATCGAAGGGTCGGTGCCGTAGCTGTAGATCGCGTCGGTCAGGCGGTTGGCCAATGCGTTGACCTTCTCCGCCAACGGTCCGCCACCGATCAGCAACGCCCCCTCGACCGGACGCAACCGGCCAGCCTGCCAGCGTTCCAGGCGTACCGGCGAAGGCAGGCCAATGGCACCGACCAGACGATGGCCGATGGAAGAGTTGGCGAAGTCGATATAGCGGTCAGACATGGAACGCGCTCCAGCAGCTGGGGTTCAAAGTGTGGACCATGAATGGCGATCAGTCGTTCGATCCACGAGATAAGGCCTACGCTTGATCAAAGCAGATTAGTTGGTTGCAGGATTTTCAGGAGAACTCAAACCCTGTGGGAGCGAGCCTGCTCGCGAAGACGGCAGTACATTCAACATTGATGTCACTGACAGATTGCCTTCGCGGGCAGGCTCGCTCCCACAGGGATTGGCTCAACTTCCAGGTATTCATCAGGAGCTTTTCATGACTCAACTGCGCCGCGTCGCGATCATCGGCGGTAACCGGATACCCTTCGCCCGTTCCAACGGGCCGTTCGCCACCGCCAGTAATCAGGACATGCTCACCGCTGCGCTCGAAGGTCTGATCGAGCGCTACAACCTGCACGGCCTGCGCATCGGCGAGGTGGTCGCGGGGGCCGTGCTCAAGCACTCGCGGGACATGAACCTGACCCGCGAGTGCGTACTCGGTTCGCGGCTGTCGCCCTCGACGCCGGCCTATGACATCCAGCAGGCCTGCGGCACCGGATTGGAGGCGGCGTTGCTGGTGGCGAACAAGATTGCCCTGGGGCAGATCGACTGCGGCATTGCCGGTGGCGTCGATACCACGTCCGATGCGCCGATCAGCGTCGGCGAGGGCCTGCGTAAAATTCTGCTGCAAGCCAACCGCGCTAAGAGCACCGGCGACAAACTGAAAACCTTCCTGCAATTGCGTCCCCGGCATCTGATCCCCGAGTTCCCGCGCAACGGCGAGCCGCGCACCGGTTTGTCCATGGGGCAGCATTGCGAATTGATGGCGCAGACCTGGAACATTTCCCGTGAAGCACAGGATCAACTGGCCCTGGAAAGTCATCAGAAACTGGCCGCGTCCTATGCCGAGGGTTGGCACAACGATTTGATGACGCCGTACCTGGGCCTGACCCGCGACAACAACCTGCGCCCGGATTCGACACTGGAAAAGCTCGCCGCCCTCAAGCCCGCCTATGAGAAAAGCGCCAAGGGGACGCTGACCCCCGGCAATTCCACGCCGCTGACTGATGGTGCGTCGCTGGTGCTGCTGGGCAGTGAAGAGTGGGCGAAAGAACGCGGCTTGCCGATCCTCGCCTACCTGCGTGACGGAGAAGCAGCGGCGGTGGATTTCGTCAACGGCGCCGAAGGCCTGTTGATGGCGCCGGTGTATGCCGTGCCGCGATTACTGGCGCGCAACGGTTTGACCCTGCAAGATTTCGACTACTACGAAATCCACGAAGCCTTCGCCGCGCAAGTACTGTGCACGTTGAAGGCCTGGGAGGATCCCGAGTACTGCAAAAGCCGCCTCGGCCTCGATGCGCCGCTGGGCTCGATTGATCGCAGTCGGCTCAACGTCAAAGGCAGTTCGCTGGCGGCGGGGCATCCGTTCGCGGCCACGGGGGGGCGTATCGTTGCCAATCTGGCGAAATTGTTGGATGCGGCGGGGAAAGGGCGGGGACTGGTTTCGATTTGTGCGGCGGGTGGGCAGGGTGTGACGGCCATTATCGAGCGCTGATCAGCCGGGATAAGTGAACCCCTTGTGGGAGCGAGCCTGCTCGCGAAAGCGGTGTGTCAGCCAGCATCAACGTCGACTGACACTCCGTCATCGCGAGCAGGCTCGCTCCCACAGGGGACGGTCGGTGTTGAATAGATTTTGGACATGACCTAACGTCGCCGCATCAGCCGTCCCGCAACACA
Organism: Pseudomonas sp. C2B4; assembly: GCF_013359695.1. Lineage (GTDB taxonomy): Bacteria > Pseudomonadota > Gammaproteobacteria > Pseudomonadales > Pseudomonadaceae > Aquipseudomonas. The sequence continues at coordinate 24,015 of NZ_JABFMU010000060.1, read as the reverse complement.
AGGCCAGTCAATGCCGACCAACGGACAAGTCTCCCTCGAACGCAGCATCCCGCCCCTCAAGGCGCTCCCACGTCCACTGTATGCCCGGGTGGAAAGCCTTAACGCCGGTTCTTGGACAGCGTCCCACCATCACGATTGGGTGCAGTTTTCCTACGCCATCAGCGGCGTTCTCGGTGTGCACACCGCCGAGGGTAGTTTCTTCGCGCCGCCTCAGTGGGGCATCTGGATTCCGGCGGATCTTGAGCATCAGGTGGTGACGTCGATGCGTGCCGAAATGCGCAGCCTGTATGTGCGTCGCGAAGATTGCCAGTGGGCGGAAGGGCGTTGTCGAGTGCTGGAAGTGACGCCGCTGGCCCGGGAACTGATCAAGAGCTTTTGCCTGCTTCCAGCGGAGTATCCACAAGGCGACAGCCCGGAAGCGCGACTGGTGAGTGTGTTGCTGGATCAGCTGGCAGCGTTGCCGGAAGTCGGGTTCTCCCTGCCATTGCCCCGGCATGAACGGTTACTCGGGTTGTGCAACGAACTGATCGAAAACCCCGAGCGCAACGTGACCTTGCAGGAATGGGCAGAGCGTTTGGGAACCTCGGAGAAAACCCTGATGCGCCTGTTCCAGCGCGAAACCGGGTTGAGCTTTCGCGGCTGGCGCCAGCGCATGCGGCTGCTGTCGTCGCTGAGTTTGCTGGAGGAGGGGGACAGCGTGACCAATGCGGCGCTGGCCTGTGGGTATGACTCGACGTCGGCGTTTATTGCGGCGTTCAAGGGGTTGTTCGGGTTTACCCCGGGAGAGTTGTTTCGGCAGTGACGCCCCCTTCGCGAGCAGGCTCGCTCCCACAAGAACAGCGCATAACCCTGTGGGAGCGAGCCTGCTCGCGAAGGCGGCAGACCAGTCACTGCATCGTTGACTGACACACCGCTTTCGCGAGCAAGCCCGCTCCCACACTTGATTTGAGGCGTTGCTGATATCAGGTACGGAAGCGACGCACCAACCCATCCAGCTCATTCGACAACCCGGCCAGGCTCTGGGAATCCAGTCGCGCCGAGTTCGCCAGTTCCGCCACCAACTGCGCATCGCCATGAATCTGGCTGATGTGCCGGTTGATGTCTTCGGCCACCTGGTGCTGTTGCTCCGCTGCCGTGGCGATCTGGGTGTTCATGTCGCGGATCACGTCCACCGACTCGCGAATCTGCCCGAAGCTGCTGCGCGCTTCGCCAATGCGCGTCACCGATTGCTGCGACACTTCAAGGCTGGCGTGCATCTGCTGCGTCACCTGGCTGGTACGTTTGGCCAGGTTGCCCAGCAAACCGTCGATTTCCGCCGTGGAATCGGCCGTGCGCTTGGCCAGTGCCCGCACTTCGTCCGCCACCACCGCAAAACCACGACCCTGCTCACCGGCCCGCGCCGCTTCAATGGCTGCGTTCAACGCCAGCAGGTTGGTCTGTTCGGCGATCGAGCGAATGGTGCCGAGGATCGACTGAATGTCATTGCTGTCGCGCTCCAGCTGTTGCATCGACTGGGCCGACTGTTCGATTTCCTGGCTCAGGCGATCCACGCTGTTCACCGCGGCATCGATCTGCTGCTGGCCTTCGCGGGCCTGGCGCTGGCCACTGTCGGCGGACTCGGCGGCCTGGCTGCAAGAGCGCGCCACTTCGTTGGCGGTGGCGACCATTTCGTGGAACGCCGTGGACACCATGTCCACCGCTTCACGCTGGCGCCCGGCGGCTTCGGCCATGTCGCTGGAGACCTGGGTCGAGCTCTTGGAGGTGGCCAGGATTTTGGTCGCGGCGCCGCCGATGCTCTGGATCAGGTTGCGAATCGCCGTCAGGAACTGGTTGAACCAGTTGGCCAGTTGCGCGGTTTCGTCGCTGCCACGGATTTGCAGATTCTTGGTCAGGTCGCCTTCACCCTGGGCAATGCCTTCCAGGCCATCGGCCACGCTGCGGATCGGACGCACGATGAGGCTGGCGAAGCTGGCGCCGACGACGGCGAAGATCACGGCCAGAACGGCGGCAATGATCGCGATCAACCAGGTCAGTTGGGTCGCGGTGCTCATCACGTCGCTTTGCTTGATCAGGCCAATGAAGGTCCAACCCAGTTGCTCCGACGGCCAGACGTTGGCCATGTAGCGCTCGCCGTTGAGTTCGACTTCGACCATGCCTTTGCCGGCCTTGGCCAGTTGCGCATAACCCTCGCCGAGGCTGCTCAGGGCTTTGAAGTTGTGTTCCGGTTGCTTCGGATCGACCAGCACGGTGCCGGAGTTTTCCAGCAGCATCAGGTAGCCGGTTTCACCGAGCTTGATCTGCTTGACCAGTTCGGTGAGCTGCTTGAGCGACACGTCGATACTGACCACGCCGCCGTTGGTGCCCAGCTTGTTGTCGATGGTGCGCACGGTGCTGACGTAGGACGTATCGTTTTCGGCCCAGTAGTAGGCCTCGGTACGGAACGGTTTGCCCGGTTTGGCCTGGGCTGCCTTGTACCACGGGCGCTGGCGCGGGTCGTAGTTGGCGAGCTTGGCATCGTCCGGCCAGGACACGTAGCCACCGGCGGCGGTGCCAAGAATCGCGTAGGCGTAGGAGGGATGAGCGTTACCCAGGTCCTGCAGGAAGCCGAAGACTTTTTTGTCCATCTCGCCCTGGGGAATGCTGGCGGCGTTGGCGCTCATGTACGTCTTGAGGCTGTCGTCGGAGTTCGTGATCAAGGGTTGCTTGGCCAGGTATTCGACGTTCTGGCTGATGCCATCGAAGAACAGTTGCATGGCATTGCTGACCTGACGGATTTCGCGACCGCTGCTGTCGACGAATTCGTCCTTGGCATCACTGCGCAAGTTCAGCACAACGAGGGTGGCGACCAGCACCACGGGCAAGCAGGCGATGATTGCAAACGCCCAGGTCAACTTCTGTTTGATGTTCATCCGCGCTCCAGATTTTCTTGTAGGCCCACGCAGTGCAGATGACTCGCGGTTTATTGGCAGCCGTAAACGTAGTTTTTCAACCCGGGTCCCTGGGGCAACATCGCTATCGCAAGGCAACGATTGTCGGACAAATCAGTTTGTCACTCAGGACTTCGGCTGTTGTCGGAGGAAATTGAGGACGGTTTGAAAAAATCCTGCAAATGACCGCCAGTCGAGTTGTCAGCCGTTGTCCGGCACATTCTGTGCTTCTTGAGGCTTGTGTCAGCGTTCATAGGTCGCCACCCCCTCCCATCGGTGAGTGGATTGCCGTATAACGAATGACTTTCGCGTGTTTGGTAATAAAGGACCCACAATAAAAGCTGATGAAGACTCCAAAACGCATTGAACCCCTGATCGAGGACGGTCTGGTCGACGAGGTGCTGCGCCCACTCATGAGTGGTAAAGAAGCAGCTGTTTACGTGGTGCGCTGCGGTAACCAGTTACGTTGCGCGAAGGTCTACAAGGAGGCGAACAAACGCAGTTTTCGTCAGGCGGCCGAGTACCAGGAAGGCCGCAAGGTGCGCAACAGCCGTCAGGCCCGGGCCATGGCCAAGGGCTCCAAGTTTGGCCGCAAGGAAGCCGAGGACGCCTGGCAGAACGCCGAAGTGGCGGCGCTGTTCCGGCTGGCCAATGCCGGTGTGCGGGTGCCCAAGCCGTATGACTTCCTCGAAGGCGTGCTGCTGATGGAGCTGGTGGCCGACGAGTACGGCGATGCCGCGCCGCGCCTGAACGACGTGGTGCTGGAGCCGGACCAGGCGCGCGAGTATCACGCGTACCTGATTTCGCAGATCGTGCTGATGCTGTGTACCGGTCTGGTGCACGGTGACCTGTCCGAGTTCAACGTCCTGCTGACCCCGACCGGCCCGGTGATCATCGACCTGCCGCAAGCGGTGGATGCGGCGGGCAACAACCACGCGTTCAGCATGCTGGAGCGGGATGTCGGCAACATGGCTTCCTACTTCGGGCGTTTTGCGCCGGAGTTGAAGAAGACCAAATACGCCAAGGAAATGTGGGCCCTGTACGAGGCGGGCACCTTGCACCCGGCCAGTGTCCTGACCGGCGAGTTCGACGAACCGGAAGACCTGGCCGACGTGGGCGGTGTCATGCGCGAGATCGAAGCCGCGCGTCGGGAGGAAGAGCGCAAGCAAGCGGCTCGTGCAGCCGACGATGCGCCCCCGGGCAAAACCGAAGAACCGCCTCCACCGTGGATGCAGTGATCGGTTGATCAAAAAAACCGGCTTCGGCCGGTTTTTTCATGCACAACACAAAACCCAATGTGGGAGCGAGCCTGCTCGCGAAGGCGTTGTGTCAGTCGATAATCAAGGTGACTGACACTCCGCCTTCGCGAGCAGGCTCGCTCCCACAGGGTATTGTTTTTCAATCAGGCACGCACCGGTTCAGCGCAGCACCCCGACGCCAGCTCCTTGAGTATCGGGCAATCCGGCCGATGATCGCCCTGACAATGCTCCACCAGGTCCTGCAGCGTATCGCGCAACTGGCCCAGCTCGCGGATCTTCTGGTTCAGCTCGTCGATGTGCTGCCGGGCCAAGGCCTTCACGTCGGCACTGGCGCGCTGGCGGTCCTGCCAGAGGGTCAGCAACTTGCCGACTTCCTCCAGGGAAAACCCCAGGTCCCGGGAGCGCTTGATGAACGCCAGGGTGTGCAGGTCGTCGTCGCCATACACCCGGTAACCGCTGTCGGTGCGATGGGCCGCCTTGAGCAAGCCGATGGATTCGTAATAACGGATCATCTTCGCGCTCAGGCCACTGTGGCGAGCCGCTTGGCCGATGTTCATCGCTTGTCCTCCAGATCCTTGGGCTTCCAGGTTTTCAACAGTAGCGCATTGCTCACCACACTGACGCTCGACAACGCCATGGCCGCGCCGGCCACCACCGGGTTGAGCAGGCCAAAGGCCGCCAGGGGAATGCCGATCAGGTTATAGACGAAGGCCCAGAACAGGTTTTGCCGGATCTTCGCGTAGGTCTTGCGGCTGATGTCCAGCGCCGCCGGCACCAGGCGCGGATCGCCGCGCATCAGAGTGATGCCGGCGGCGTGCATGGCCACGTCGGTACCGCCGCCCATGGCGATGCCGATGTCGGCGGCCGCCAATGCGGGTGCATCGTTGATGCCGTCACCGACCATCGCCACCACACCGTTTTTCTTCAGCGTGGCGACTTCGGCGGCTTTGTCCGCCGGCAGCACTTCGGCGTGGACGTTGGTGATGCCCAGCGCATCGGCGACCACTTTGGCGCTGCCGCGATTGTCGCCGGTCAACAGGTGACTGCTGATGTGGCGTGCGTTGAGTTGTTGCACCGCTTGCAGTGCGCCGGGCTTGAGGGTGTCACCAAAAGCGAACAGACCCAATACTCGTGGCGTCGGGCTTTGCTCGATCAGCCACGACAGGGTCCGGCCTTCGGTTTCCCATGCAATGGCCGAATCGGCCAGTGAACCGGCGTTCATGCCGCTTTCTTCCAATAGACGCCGATTGCCCAGCGCCAACCGTCGACCATCGAGATTGCCGGCAATACCACGTCCGGTCAGGGACTGGCTGTCGCTGACATCGGCCACGGTCAAGCCGCGCTCGGCGCACGCATCCAGCACCGCCTTGGCCAGCGGATGCTCGCTGCCGCGTTGCAACGCGCCGGCCAATTGCAGCAGGCTGGACTCGTCACCGTCGATGGCATTCAAGTGTGCGATGCGCGGGGCTCCCGAGGTCAGGGTGCCGGTCTTGTCGAACACCACCGCACTGACTTCATGAGCGCGCTCCAACGCTTCGGCATCCTTGATCAGAATCCCGTAGCGTGCCGCCACCCCGGTGCCGGCCATGATCGCCGTCGGCGTGGCCAGGCCCAGCGCGCAAGGGCACGCGATCACCAACACCGCGACGGCATTGATCAGCGCGGTTTCCAAGGGGGCGCCGTACAACCACCAGCCGATCAAGGTCGCCAGGGCCAGCAGCAACACCACCGGAACGAAAATCTGGCTGACTTTATCCACCAGTTTCTGGATGGGCGCTTTGGCGGCCTGGGCGTCTTCCACCAGCCGAATGATCCGCGCCAGCACCGTTTCCGCGCCGAGTGCCCGAGTGCGCACCAGCAACCGACCTTCGCCATTGATCGCGCCGCCAGTGACGGTGTCGCCGGGTTGCTTGGGCACTGGCAGGCTTTCGCCGCTGATCAGCGCTTCGTCGGCATGGCTCTGGCCTTCGACCACTTCACCGTCCACCGGGAAGCGTTCACCGGGTTTGACCAGTACCAGATCATTGAGGCGCAGGGCACTGATGGCGACGTCCTGCTCGCGGCCGTCGATCACCTGAATCGCCCGCTCCGGGCGCAGCGCTTCCAGGGCGCGAATGGCGCTGGCGGTCTGGCGCTTGGCGCGGCTTTCCAGGTATTTGCCCAGCAGCACCAAGGCAATGACCACCGCCGAGGCTTCGAAATACAGGTGTGGCATGCGCCCGGCGGCGGTGGCCCATTCGTAGACGCTCAAGCCATACCCGGCGCTGGTGCCCAAGGCCACCAGCAAGTCCATGTTGCCGGCACCGGCGCGCACGGCTTTCCACGCCGCGACGTAGAAGCGTGCGCCGAAGATGAATTGCACCGGCGTGGCCAACGCGAATTGCACCCAGGCCGGGAGCATCCAGTGCACGCCGAAGGGTTGCAGCAGCATCGGCAGTACCAGCGGCAAGGCGAGGACGATGGCCGCGATCAAGGCCCAGCGTTCGCGGTGCAGGCGAATCTGCTGGTTATCGGTTGGCGGATGATCGGCTTCCCACACGCTGGCGGCGTAACCGGCCTTGGTCACGGCGGCGATCAAGGCTTGCGCATCGACCTGCCCGAGCAGTTCCAGATGCGCGCGTTCATTGGCCAGGTTGACGCTGACGCTCTTCACCCCCGGCACTTTGTTCAGTGCCCGTTCGACGCGACCGACGCAGGATGCGCAGGTCATGCCGTCGATGCTTAACTCCAGGCTCTGCTGCGGCACGCTGTAACCAGCCTTTTCCACGGCTTCCATCAGGGCTGGCAGGCTGCCTGTGGGCGCCTGAACCCGTGCCTGCTCCGTGGCCAGGTTGACACTGACGGCGCTGGCGCCGATGACTTTGCTCAAGGCACGCTCGACTCGCCCGGCGCAACTGGCGCACGTCATCCCGGCAATCGGCAGGTCGAAAGTGGTGGATTCGGACATGGGGCACGCTCCCTGTAGAAGATGTCTACAGGATCAACCTTGCCATGCTGGCAAGGTCAAGCACCATTCTGCTTTTGTGTAGGAGCGAGCTTGCTCGCGAAGGTCGTGAACGATAACGCGCAAAACCAGGTGCTTCGCAGCGCCCTTGGGTTTTTCGCGAGCAAGCTCGCTCCTACGGGCAGGCGGTGATCAGTAGCCCAGGCCCGAGCGCTTGAGGTACATCCCTTCCTGCGTCATCGCAATCCGGTACTTCAGCACTTCCCCGGCCCGCAGCGTGATGGTCTGCGAACCCGGTGCCAGCATGCCCGGATTGCAACCCGGCGCCTGGCCCGGCAGCAGTTTGAGGCGCAGGGACACGTTGCCCGGCGGCAGGTTGAATGAGGTGCTTTGCTCCTGGAACAGCCGCGCCGACAGCTGGTCATGGATGTACACGCCGATCTCGCAATTGGTCGCCACTTCCAGTCGCTCGCGGGAAATGATCAGCACGCCATAGTCCTCCCCGGCGGCTTGGGCCGAAGGCAGGGCGGCGAAGAGGCTGAGGAAGCCAAACAGGCTGAAAGCTGACCAGCGCATGGCTGAATCTCCTGAGATCGAGTCATTGATGGACGCAGCTTGGCCGAGCGCGGCGCCGATTGCCAGCCCGGCAGCTCACTGCAGAACTTGACCTTGCCATGGTGGCAAGCTCGACACTGCACGCAACCTCACTCGAAAGCGCATTAAAGGAGTTGTCCCATGCAAGTGTTCAATGTTGAAGGCATGTCCTGCGGTCACTGCGTCAGGGCTATCACTGAAGCTGTCCAGGCCAAGGACCCGGCGGCCAGCGTACGCGTCGATCTGGCGGCGAAAGAAGTCGGTGTTGAATCTGCGTTGACCGCGGATCAAGTGATCGCGCTGATCAGCGAAGAAGGTTATGGCGTGAGGCTGGCCTGATTTTTTAATAGTTAGCGAGCTATCGGAATGTTCAAGGCGTCCATGCACGGCTAGACTGTCGGGCTGCCGACCTTTGCCCAACTGGATGCCTGATGAACTTCCGTACCATTCTGATTCTCGGCGCCTTGAGCGCTTTCGGTCCGCTGGCGATCGATTTCTATTTGCCGGCGTTCCCGGCGATGGCGCTGGCCTTCGGTACGGACGAAAAACACGTTCAATTGACGTTGGCGGCGTACTTCCTTGGCTTGTCCATTGGTCAACTGGCTTACGGGCCGGTGGCGGATCGTTTCGGACGACGCATTCCGTTGTTGACCGGTGTCGGGCTGTTTACCGCGGCTTCGTTGGCGTGCGCCTATGCACCGAACCTCGAATGGCTGATCGCGGCACGATTCGTCCAGGCGCTGGGCGGTTGTGCGGGGATGGTGATTTCCCGGGCGGTGGTCAGCGATAAATGCGATGCGGTGGGGTCGGCCAAGGTCTTTTCGCAATTGATGCTGGTGATGGGGCTGGCGCCGATTCTCGCGCCGATGCTGGGTGGCTTGCTGGTCAATACCACCGGTTGGCAGTCGATCTTCCTGGTGTTGACCGGTTTCAGTGCCTTGGCGGGATTGGCCGTTGCCCTCGGTTTGCCGGAAAGCATGCCCGCCCATGTTCCACGTCAACCCTTGTCGGGGGCATTGCGTCAGTACGGTCGTCTGTTGAAGGACCCGGTGTACCTCGGTCACGCGCTGACCGGAGGCATCGCCATCGCCGGAATGTTTTCCTACATTGCCGGTTCACCGTTCGTCTTCATCAAGCTCTATGGCGTCCCGGCGGAGCATTTTGGCTGGTTTTTCGGCGCCAATGCCGCCGGTTTCATTCTGGTGGCCCAGATCAATGCACGGCTGTTGGCCAGGCGTGGGCCGGCCTTCCTGCTCGCACGTGCCGTGTGGGTTTACCTCGGTGCCGGCCTGGCCCTGCTTGCCGTCAGCGCAATGCATACCGCGCAACTGTGGCCGTTGCTGATTCCGCTGTTCGTCTGCATCGCCAGCCTCGGTTGCATCATTCCCAACGCTTCGGCCTGTGCGATGAATGGCCAGGGCGCTCGGGCCGGCAGTGCTTCGGCGATGCTCGGTTGCCTACAGTTCAGCGTGGCGGCCGGCGCCGCCGCACTGGTGGGCGTTTTGCACGATGGCAGCGCCATGCCGATGGCCATGGTCATCAGCCTGTGCGGAACTCTGGTGGTGAGCGTGGCGATGCTCACCCGGCGTTTGCAAAATGCCCGGGCACTGGCGCAAGCCCAGGTTTAAGGACGGACTCAGCCAACAGCGCGCTGCTGACGGTCGGGAATGTGATGGGGCGCGTGCAGGCGCGCTTCGAGGGTATTGGTAAAGGCGCGAGCTTCGGCTTCGCTGCGGAAAGTCACCGCATGTTGGTCCAGGCGGACCTGCCACTGGGATTTTGCCAATTCTTTTATCAGGATCTTCATTACTGACCTCCTCATGTAAAAGATTGTCTCGCAGAGGCTTCGATTGTAGTCCTGAATACGATCGCCATTGTGACAAGGGACAACTGTCGGACTGACGGTTTGTAACAAAAAAATATCGCGGTTTGACGGGGCGTTCGCACGGCAAAAAAAGCAGGAGCCAGCGAAGGTTCGCCAGCTCCTTATACAGCGTATTAGAAGCCTTCCAGCACAATCTTGCCCTTGGATTTACCGCTTTCCAGCAGGGCATGGGCACGACGCAGATTGGCCGCATTGATGGTGCCGAAGTGCTCGCCGACCGTGGTTTTCAACGTCCCGGCATCGATCAGGCGCGCCACGCGATTGAGCAGGTTGTGCTGTTCAATCATGTCCGCGGTTTCGAACAGCGAGCGGGTGTACATGAACTCCCAGTGCAGCGACAGGCTCTTGCGCTTGAGCTTGGTGATGTCCAGGGTTTTCGGGTCATCGATCAGGGCGAGTTTGCCTTGTGGCGCCAGCGCTTCGACCAGTTGGTCCAGGTGTTGATCGGTCTGGGTCAGACTGGCGACGTGGGTGACTTGCTGGATGCCCGCACGCTTGAGCGCTTCACTGAGTGGCTGGCTGTGATCGATCACTTGATCGGCACCCAGTTCCTTCACCCAGCTTTGGGTTTGCGGACGTGAAGCGGTACCGATGACGTTCAGCGCGGTGAGCTGTTTTGCCAATTGCGTGAGGATCGAACCGACACCGCCGGCGGCGCCGACGATCAGCAGGCTCTGGCCTTCATCGGTTTTGCCTTCCCGTATTTGCAAGCGCTCAAAGAGCAATTCCCACGCCGTGATCGCGGTCAAAGGCAGGGCGGCGGCTTCGGCAAAACCAAGGGTATTGGGCATGTGCCCGACGATTCGCTCATCCACCACATGCAGTTCGCTGTTGGCGCCAGCGCGGGCGATGGAACCGGCGTAGAACACCTTGTCGCCGGCCTTGAACAGCGTCACGTCACTGCCGACAGCCTTGACCACGCCGGCCACGTCCCAGCCCAGCACTTTTGCAGCGCCACCTTCTGGCTGGACGTTCTGGCGGACCTTGGTGTCCACCGGGTTGACCGAGATCGCCTTGACCTCCACCAACAAATCGCGAGGCCCGGCAACCGGTTCCGGCAGTTCGATGTCTTGCAGGGATTTTTCGTCGCTGATTGGCAGGGACGCGTAATAGGCAATGGCTTTCATCGATGACTCCGAAAATAGATAGAAGAAAAATCAGGCGAGGGTGCGCAGGCGCTTGAGCTCGAAGTGTTCGAGAAAGTCACCGGCCTTGGCGCGGAAGTTCTGGATATGCGCACTGTCGTCGTGGGCCTGCAGGGCTTCATCGCTGCTCCAGTGTTCGATCATGTAGAAGGCCAGTGGATTGGCCAGGTCCTGATGCAAGTCGTATTGCCCGCAACCGGCTTCGGCGCGAGTGGGTTCCACCAGCGCCCGCAGGTGTTGTTCAAGGGCATCCTGCTGGCCGGGTTTGGCGATGAGGGTGGCGATAGCGGTAAAGGGTTGGGACATCGGTGACTCCGGATACGGGCTGATTTCGATGGGCAGATGATTGGCTATTTCTCTCGAAGATAAAACCCGCTAAAAGAGCAGTCTCTTTCAATGTTTTTTTGATAATCGGAGCTTCCGATGCTGCGTTTCGATGACTTGCAATTGTTCGTGCGGGCGGCAGACCTGGGGAGTCTGTCGGCGGCCGCGCGGGGTATGGACATGTCGGCGGCGGTCGCCAGCGCCGCGTTAAAACGCATCGAACAGCAACTTGGCGCGCGCTTGCTCGCCCGCTCGACACGCAGCCTGCGCCTGACCGCGGAGGGCGAAGGCTTTCTTGAATATGCCCGTGCAGCCTTGAGTAACCTCGACGAGGGCCGGCGTTTATTGGCCAGAGGTCAGGATCAGGTCAGCGGCGTGTTGCAGTTGTCGGCGCCTTCGGACTTTGGCCGCAATTTGCTGCTGCCCTGGCTGGACGAGTTTCAACGCGAGCACCCCAAGCTCACTGTGCGCCTGTTGCTGGGTGACCGTATCGCCGACCTGTTCCGCCAACCGGTGGACATCGCATTGCGCTACGGCGAGCCGGAAGATTCCAGCCTGGTGGCATTGCCCATCGCGCCGCAGAACCGTCGCGTGCTCTGTGCAGCGCCGAGTTACCTGGCTCGACACGGCGAGCCGCGGCAATTGGAGCAGTTGGCGCAGCACAATTGCCTGCTATTCATGCTTGGTAGCCGGGTCCACGATCACTGGAGTTTCCACGACGGCAAGCGCGAGGTCGGCCTGACCGTCAGCGGTGATCGTTTCAGTGACGACGCCGATGTCGTGCGACTGTGGGCCGTGGCGGGTGCCGGGATCGCCTACAAGTCCTGGCTCGATGTGGCCGACGATGTGCTCGCCGGTCGATTGAAAGTGCTGATGCCGGAACTGCTCTGTGAGCGCGCACCGCTGAATTTGTTGTGCGCTCATCGCGCACAATTGAGTAAGCCGGTGAACCTGTTGCGGGAAATGCTTGCCAGCCGATGCGCCCGGTTGAGCAGTCATTTTCCGGGGTCCTCGGGAATCGCTCATTAGTCGCAGGTAAAAAGAGAAATTTCCCTCAGGAACTATCACCACCAAGGGTTTGCGCAGGGCAGGAACCGGCGACCAACCCGCCTATACTAGCGCTCGCCTCATGTACGCAGCGTCACTCGCAATAGCGTCGCCACGCTGGATTCGGCCTTGTCCCTTACCCATCGCCGGACCTCTGTAATCATTGCCAAGGGATGGCCGAGGACTTTGTCGGGTTCATGGCGGTTTCATGTCTTGGCCGACGGCACATTACTGGTCAAGATGTCTCTGAGCAGTAGACGAAACGATTCAACAGGGAGTGAATTCATGGAACATGCACCTTGCATCAGCCAGATAGCCACCTTGCTGGCTGACCCAAAGCGCAGCGCAATGATGTGGGCCTTGATGGACGGCACCGCGCGTCAAGCCGAAGAACTGGCCCTGTTGGCCGGACTGTCACCGTCTTCGGCCAGCGCTCACCTGGGGCGATTGTCCACCGGCGGTCTGTTGAAAGTCGAAACCCGGGGACGCAAGCGCTTCTTCCGCCTGGCGGCACCCGAAGTCGGTGCTGCGATCGAAGCATTGGCCAGCGCTACGCTGGCCAGCACGCCCCGGGAAACCCCGGATATTTTCAAGCACTGCACCCCCCTCGCCAAACCTGCGGTCAGGCACTCGTCTTTGTTGCGTGCCCGCCTGTGCGACGATCATCTGGGCGGCACCCTGGCGGCGGATCTGTACCAGCGTTTGCTGGACGCGGGCTGGATCGAACAGTTCGATCAGCGTGTCTCGATCACCCTCAAGGGGTCCACCGAATTGGCGGTGCGTGGTGTGTTCATCCAGGCGCTGGCCCATCGCAATGGCAAGTCGGCGTGTGCGTGTCCTGACTGGAGCGAAAGACGCCCGCACATGGGCGGGGCACTGGGGGCGGCGTTATTGCAGCTGTTCATGCAGTCCGGCTGGTTGAGCCTGCCCAACGATTCGCGGGCCTTGCAGGTCACCCCTTCCGGGCAACGCGAGATCCACCGGTTCGCCAAGGAGACCGAGCTGGAGATGGCGTTGTAAGGAAGGTTACACAAGATGCTGGCGGGTGAACGCCGATCAAAATGTGGGAGCGGGCTTGCTCGCGAAGAGGGAGTGTCAGTCGACATCAATGTTGAATGACACACCGCATTCGCGAGCAAGCCCGCTCCCACATTGGATCTTCAGTGGTCCTACGGTTTTACCAACCGCGCATCCAGGCTGTTCTGCGCCAGTCGTTTGGCCTGATCCTGGGTCATCCCCAGATCGGTATACAGCGCATGGAAGTTCTCGGTGACGTAACCGCCGAAGTACGCCGGGTCATCCGAGTTCACAGTCACTTTCACGCCACGCTCGAGCATGTCGAGAATGTTGTGCTGGGACATGTGATCGAACACGCAAAGCTTGGTGTTGGACAACGGGCACACGGTCAGCGGGATCTGCTCATCGATGATGCGCTGCATCAAACGCTCGTCTTCGATGGCGCGTACGCCATGGTCGATGCGCTGGATTTTCAGCAGGTCGAGGGCTTCCCAGATGTACTCGGGCGGGCCTTCTTCGCCGGCGTGGGCGACGGTCAGGAAACCTTCGCCGCGAGCACGATCGAACACACGCTGGAACTTGCTCGGTGGATGCCCCATCTCGGAACTGTCCAGGCCGACCGCGACAAACGCATCTCGGAATGGCAGCGCCTGGTCGAGGGTTTTCTGTGCCTGTTCTTCGCTCAAGTGACGCAGGAAGCTCAGGATCAGACCGCTGGTGATGCCCAGTTGCTGTTCGCCATCCTTCAAGGCGGCGGCGATGCCATTGAGCACCACTTCGAACGGGACGCCACGGTCGGTATGGGTCTGCGGGTCGAAGAACGGTTCGGTATGAATCACATTCTGTTCTTTGCAGCGCAGCAGATAAGCCCAGGTCAGGTCATAGAAATCCTGGGAGGTGCGCAGCACGTCGGCGCCCTGGTAATACAGGTCGAGAAACTCTTGCAGATTGTTGAAGGCGTAAGCCTTGCGCAGGGTTTCAACATCGCTCCACGGCAGGGCGATCTTGTTGCGTTCGGCCAGGGCGAACAGCAGCTCGGGTTCCAGCGAACCTTCCAGGTGCAAGTGCAGTTCTGCCTTGGGCAGGGCGTTCAGCCAGTCATACATATTCTTTTCTCATCAGGTGCAGATGACGGGCATTCTACAGCGCCCAGTGGAAACAATTGGCAAAACCTGACCGGAAGGTTCATTGCGTCGACCTGGACGCAACTCCCGGTGCGCTAAGGTGTAACGAAACATTAGCCCACACTGCAGTCAGTCGCTTATCCACAGCAAAAGGCCGGCCATGCTCACGATCCTCAAGCAAGAAACCTTTCTGCTGTTGGCGCTGATCGCCGCCGTGGTTGCCTTCGCGCTTGAGCACTGGCTGTTGCACAGCGGGCAGACGATTGCGCTGAGCGCCGGGTTGGTGCTGATTGCGTTCATCGTCGCAGCCTCCATGCGCGTCGCCCACCAGGCCGAGTTGCTGGCGGAAAAGGTGGGTGACCCCTACGGCACGATGATCCTGACTCTGGCTGCTGTGCTGGTGGAAGTGGTGATCCTGGCGATCATGATGAGCAACGAAGCCTCAAAGACACTGGTGCGCGACACGATCTATTCGGCAGTGATGCTCGACATCAACGGAATCCTCGGGCTGGCGGCGTTGATGGGCGGGCTCAAACATGGTGAACAGTCCTACAACGATGACTCGGCACGCAGTTACAGTGTGATGATTCTCACCGCCATGGGGGTGTCGATGGTGGTGCCCGAGTTCATTCCCGAAACCGACTGGAAGCTGTATTCGGCGTTCACCATCGGTGCGATGGTGGTGCTTTATGCCTTGTTCCTGCGCATGCAGGTTGGTCCGCACAGTTACTTTTTCAGTTACAACTATCCGGACAAGCGCCGCAAGAAGGAACCGCAGGAAGCAGAGCCGGCACCGATCAGCCTGGCGTTGTCGATCGGTATTCTGGTGTTCGGGGTGGTGGTGATTGGCGCATTGGCCGAAGTGATGTCCAAGACCCTCGATCTGGGGCTGGATGGAACGGGCGCACCGCCGGTGGTCACGGCGATCCTGGTGGCGGCGATCTCCGCAGCGCCGGAAATTCTGACCGCATTGCGCGCGGCGCTGGCCAATCGCATGCAGTCGGTGGTCAACATCGCGTTGGGCGCGTCGCTGTCGACAGTGATCCTCACGGTGCCGGTGATGGAAGCGATGGCGCTCTACACCGGTCAGCCCTTCCAGATGGCGATGACCCCGGTGCAGTCGGTGATGATCTTCATCACCCTGATCGTCAGCGCAATCAATCTCAACGATGGCGAAACCAACGCCATCGAAGGGATGACTCACTTTGTGCTGTTTGCGACGTTCATCATGTTGTCGCTTCTCGGACTTTGAACCCCACAAGTCCCCTGTGGGAGCGGGCTTGCTCGCGAAGGAGGCGTGTCAGTCAACATTGATGCCGGCTGACACTCCGCATTCGCGAGCAGGCTCGCTCCCACATTTTTGATTTGTGTTGTGTCAGGTGCCTGCGATCAACTGCCGAGCCGCCTGGCTGTGATCGGCAATCAAGCCCTTCAGGTCCAACCCTTCAACCTGCCCGTCAATCACTCGCCACTTGCCACCCACCATCACCCGATCCGCGCGGTCCGCACCGCACAACAGCAGCGCCGACACCGGGTCATGGCTGCCGGAGAAACGCAGCTCATCGAGTTTGAACAAAGCCAGGTCAGCCTGTTTGCCCACCGCGAGTTCACCGATATCGGTGCGACCGAGCAACTGCGCCGAACCTCGGGTGGCCCAACCCAGCACACGTTCCGGGGTGATCTTCTCGGCACCGTAACGCAGGCGCTGGATGTACAAAGCCTGCCGCGCTTCAAGGATCATGTTCGATGCGTCGTTGGAAGCCGAGCCGTCCACGCCCAGGCCCAGCGGCGCCCCGGCGTCGGTCAGTTCGATGCTCGGACAGATACCGGAAGCCAGGCGCATGTTCGAGCTTGGGCAATGGCAGATTCCGGTGCCGGCGGCGCCGAGGCGGGCGATTTCATCCGGGTTGAAGTGAATGCCGTGGGCCAGCCAGGTGCGCGGGCCGAGCCAACCGACGCTGTCCAGATAATCCACGGTGCGCAGACCGAAGCGTTGCAGGCAAAAGTCTTCTTCGTCGAGGGTTTCGGCCAGGTGCGTGTGCAGGCGCACATCGAGTTTGTTCGCCAGTTCGGCACTGGCGGACATGATTTCTGGCGTCACCGAAAACGGCGAGCAGGGCGCCAGGGCAATCTGGATTTGCGCGCCGTCACCGCGCTGGTGGTACTCGGCGATCAAGCGCTGACTGTCGTCGAGGATCACCTGCCCTTCCTGCACGGTCTGCTGCGGCGGCAGGCCACCGTCCTTCTCGCCGAGGCTCATCGAGCCGCGGGTCAACATGGCGCGCATGCCCAGTTCGCGAACACTCTCGACTTGTACGTCGATGGCGTTTTCCAAACCATCGGGGAACAGGTAATGGTGATCAGCAGCGGTGGTGCAGCCGGACAGCAACAACTCGGCCAGCGCGACTTTAGTGGCGAGGGCCAGTTTTTCAGGGGTGAGGCGCGCCCAGACCGGGTACAAGGTCTTCAGCCACGGGAACAACGGCTGGTTGACCACCGGCGCCCAGGCGCGGGTCAGGGTTTGATAGAAGTGGTGATGGGTATTGATCAGCCCTGGCAGGATCACGTGCTCGCGGGCATCGAAGACTTGTCCACAGGGTGCGGACGGTTGCTGGCCTGCGCCGAGCACTTCGACGATCACTCCATCTTGCAGCACCAGGCCGCCACGGGCATCGAGACCGTTGGCCGTGAAAATGGCGAGGGGATTTTTTAACCAGGTACGGGTCGCAGGCATGTTGGCCGGCTCCTCTGAAAGTTGGGTTCAGGGTTGCCAGCTCAGTGTTGCCCTGTCTGCTGATCCAGGGTCGCCGGGGAGGCGAGGTGCGAAGTGTCGAACAAAATGGCGTTACGGGCAAGCCCGACCCGACAGGACAGCGAGGAACCCTTTGTGGAATGAACCCTTGTGGGAGCGAGCCTGCTCGCGAAGGAGCCTTAACATTCAACATCAATGCCAAATGACACACCGTCTTCGCGAGCAGGCTCGCTCCCACAAAGGAATCAGGGCTTACCAGGGAATGGTCTCACCCCGGTAATTCACAAAATGATGACCACCCTTGCCGACATACGCATTGACCTGATCAACCAACCCGCGAGTACTGGTTTCCACGTCGATATCGGCGCCTTCGCCGCCCATGTCGGTTTTCACCCAGCCGGGATGCAGCGACAGCACGGTGAGTTTCTGTTCGCCCAGTTGTGTGACGAAGCTGTTGGTCATGGAGTTCAGCGCGGCCTTGCTGGCCTTGTACAGCGCCAGTTCCGGTGCGTCGGGCATGGTCACGCTGCCGAGCACCGAACTCATGAATGCCAGTACACCGGTCTCTGGACGGATCTGCCCAACGAAGCGCTGGGCCAGGTTGATAGGGGCTACGGCGTTGGTGAAAAACAGTTGCCCGACCTCGGCCAGCGTCGCGCCGCCGGGTGTTTGTACGTCCGGCCCCTTGACCCCGGCATTCACGAACAGCAAGTCGAACACTTCACCCTTGAGTTGCTGGCTCAAGTCGATCACGGCTTGCTGATCATCCATGTCGAGTTTCTCGATCCGCACCTTGCCCAACGCCTGCAAGGCTTGGGCATTTTGCGGATTACGCACGGTGGCGGTCACTTGCCAACCATCGGCCAGCAGGGTTTTGACCAGGCCGAGGCCCAGCCCCCGGGAGGCGCCGATAATGAGTGCGGTTTTTGCCTTGGACATGTGTGGCTTCCTTAGTAAATGAGGATCACAGATTCAATGGACAGCGTTGGCGGGACCTATGCTGCAACGCCGGGTGCGAGGCGTCGAGTCCATTGTTGGGTCATTCGAAAGTAGACCGGCACCACTTGAGGGCGAAGCCGATCATCAGGCGCCACTATTTGCGTGCTGTTATTGGTCAAAAAATGAACAGTCTGGCGCGAGCCATGCCCGGCATGGGGCCGCGACAGGAATGAACGGGTTATCCACAGATTGCTCCACAGTATTTGTGCGCAAGCGCAAACGTCGGGCATAAGCACGGGGCGGCTATCTTCTAAAGGTGATAAACCAATCTAAGTATATGTTTTTACGTGGATTTTGTATTTTTTATGGTGTTTTGGACGAAAAGTGAGCAAAGGCCGCAAAGCCGCATGACAGAAGGGTTGCAGCGGTATGTACTCAGGTTATCCACAGTCGGGTACACAGCAGATGTGGGCAACTGTCGAGTGCATGGAAAAGGTGAGTGCCCCAAAAAATTGCAGCCTCAACGCTGCAATAGAATGCGCCCACGGCTCAAATCAGCCAGCTGCTTTTGCAGCAATTCAATATGCGTTTCACCCACCGCCAACTGCAATTCGACGCCATTGGCGGTGAAGTCTTCTTGCACCACCAGCCCACCGATGTCGGCGACTCGCAATTTCACCAGGGCCAGTTCACTGAACGTGCAGGCGCAACGCAATGGCACCCGGCTGATCAGTTCGATCTTGGGCGCCGCTTGCAGGCATTTGTTGGCGCCACCGCCATAGGCCCGCGCGAGTCCGCCGGTGCCCAGTTGGATGCCGCCATACCAGCGAATCACCAGCACCGCGACCTGATCGCAATCCTGCGCCTCGATCGCCGCCAGAATCGGTCGGCCCGCGGTGCCGCCAGGCTCACCGTCATCGGTGCTGCGATATTGGGCGCCGAGCTTCCACGCCCAGCAATTGTGCGTGGCGTTCAGGTCACTGTGCTGCTCGATGAATGCCTGGGCTTCAGCGGGACTGGTGATTGGCGCGGCGAAGGTAATGAAGCGGCTTTTTCGAATCTCTTCGCGGTATTCGCAAAAGTCGCTGAGGGTAAAAGGCATAAAAGTCTTAAATCGTTGGTGTCAGGCCGCAGCCCTTGAGAATGATACGGATCAGGTTGTTGCCGGCGTCTTCCATATCCTGCTTGGTCAACTTGGCGCGTCCGCTGACACGGCAAATCTGGGTGGCGAAGTCAGCGTAATGCTGGGTGCTGCCCCACAACAGAAAGATCAGGTTAACCGGATCGACCGGATCCATCTTGCCGGCATCAATCCAGGCTTGAAACACCGAGGCTCGGCCCTGGAACCACGTGCGGTAGTCCTGGTTGAAATACTCGGTCAGGCATTCGCCACCGCTGATGACCTCCATGGCGAAGACCCGCGAGGCTTGCGGCTGACGACGGGAAAATTCCATTTTGGCGCGGATGTAGCGGGTCAAGGCTTCGGCCGGATCATCTTCGGCCGTCAGCGTATTGAAGGTGCTGTCCCACAATTGAAGGATATTGCTCAACACCGCCACGTACAAACCGAGTTTGTTGGTGAAGTAGTAATGCAGGTTTGCTTTTGGCAATCCGGCATTCAGGGCGATGGTGTTCATGCTGGTGCCTTTGAACCCATGACGGGCGAATTCGTCTTCGGCGGCTTTGATGATGGTCTCTTCGTTCTTCTGACGAATGCGGCTGGCAGGTTTGCCGCCGTGAGCGGGGACTTCAAAGGTCATGGGCGCTTCCGATCAGGTGGGTGGGGCGGGCCATTGCGTTGATATCGCACCCTCGGGTTTCAAACAAGACCCCGCGGGATAAAACCTTCGACGCAGTGGGCTATCGCGTCGCCGCCAGGCTCTCCAGAAAGCTTTCCAGTACCAAATGTGGCCGACGGCCCTTGCGCGTGACCGAGGCGAGGCTCAAGTCATAGAAGCGCGTTTTTGGTTTCAGCGCACGCAAGCGGCCTTGCTGAACCCAAAGACTGGCGTAGTGATCCGGCAGGTAACCGATGTAACGCCCGGTGAGAATCAGGAACGCCATGCCTTCGCGGTCCGAGGCGCTGGCGGTGCAATTGAGCACCTGGTAATGGGCCTGGATTTCCGCCGGCAAACGGAAGGTCGGAGCAATGGCGTCCTGGCTGTTGAGGCGCGCATCATCCAACTGTTTGTCATCGACATAAAACAGCGGGTGGCCAACCGCGCAATACAGCAGTGAGCGTTCGCTGTAGAGCGGTTGATATTCCAGCCCGGACAGGGCGCTGGCCTGCGGCACCACGCCGACATGCAGGCGACCGTCGAGCACGCCTTGCTCCACTTCGTTGGGCGGGATCATGCGGATCTGAATCTGCACGTCCGGGCCACGTTCCTTGAGTTGTGCCAGGGCGTGGGTAATGCGCATGTGGGGCAGGGTGACCAGGTTGTCGGTCAGGCCGATGGTCAATTCGCCGCGCAAGTGCTGGTGCAGGCCGTTGACTTCGGTACGGAAACTTTCCAGCGCACTTAATAGCTGCAAAGCCGATTGATAAACCTCGCGACCTTCTTCTGTCAGGGAAAAACCGGCGCGGCCACGCTGGCACAGACGCAAGCCGAGACGCTGTTCCAGATCGCTCATTTGTTGGCTGATCGCGGAGCGACCAATGCCGAGCACGCTTTCGGCCGCGGAGAAACCACCGCATTCGACCACACTGCGAAAGATCCGCAGCAGGCGTATGTCGAAGTCGCTGACTTGCGCCAGTGGGTCGGGGCGGCGGCTGCTCATGTTCTTACTCGATAGTTTAGTCAATGGCTGACTGAAGGTTACAAAAGTTGGATTTCACCGACTTTATCTCCGTGGCAACTTAGCTGCAACTACGCTTTTCAATCCCTACGCCGCTTATTGCCTTGCGAGGTTTTTCCCCATGAACTTGCCTGAAAACGCCCCGACTTCTCTGGCCAGCCAGCTCAAGCTCGATGCGCACTGGATGCCGTACACCGCCAACCGCAACTTCCAGCGCGATCCACGTCTGATCGTGGGCGCCGAAGGCAGCTGGCTGATCGACGACAAGGGCCGCAAAGTCTATGACTCGCTGTCCGGTCTGTGGACCTGCGGTGCCGGTCACACCCGCAAGGAAATCCAGGAAGCGGTCGCCAAGCAACTGGGCACCCTCGATTACTCGCCAGGCTTCCAGTACGGTCACCCGCTGTCGTTCCAGTTGGCGGAAAAAATTACCGACTTGACGCCGGGCAACCTGAACCACGTGTTCTTCACCGACTCCGGCTCCGAGTGCGCCGACACCGCGGTGAAGATGGTGCGTGCTTACTGGCGCCTGAAAGGCCAGTCGACCAAGACCAAAATGATCGGTCGTGCCCGTGGCTACCATGGGGTGAACATCGCCGGTACCAGCCTGGGCGGCGTCAATGGCAACCGCAAACTGTTCGGCCAGGCGATGATGGACGTCGATCACCTGCCGCACACGCTGCTGGCGAGCAATGCCTACTCCCGTGGCATGCCGGAGCAGGGCGGCATCGCTCTCGCCGATGAGCTGCTCAAGTTGATCGAACTGCACGATGCTTCCAACATCGCCGCCGTGTTCGTCGAGCCATTGGCCGGTTCCGCTGGCGTGCTGGTTCCGCCACAGGGCTACCTCAAGCGTCTGCGCGAGATCTGCGATCAGCACAACATCCTGCTGGTGTTCGACGAAGTGATCACCGGTTTCGGCCGTACTGGCACTATGTTCGGTGCTACCACCTTTGGTGTGACCCCGGACTTGATGTGTATCGCCAAGCAAGTCACCAACGGTGCGATCCCGATGGGCGCGGTAATTGCCAGCTCCGAGATCTACCAGACCTTCATGAACCAGGCGACGCCTGAGTACGCGGTGGAATTCCCTCACGGTTACACCTATTCCGCCCACCCGGTGGCGTGCGCCGCGGGCCTGGCAGCACTCGACCTGCTGCAAAAGGAAAACCTGGTGCAGAGCGTGGCCGAAGTCGCGCCGCATTTCGAAAATGCACTGCACGGCCTGAAAGGCACGAAAAACATCATCGACATCCGCAACTACGGCCTGGCCGGTGCCATCCAGATCGCACCGCGTGATGGCGATGCCATCGTGCGTCCATTCGAGGCGGGCATGGCGCTGTGGAAAGCCGGATTCTACGTGCGCTTCGGCGGCGACACCCTGCAGTTCGGCCCAACCTTCAACAGCAAGCCGCAAGACCTTGATCGTCTGTTTGACGCGGTCGGCGAAGTGCTGAGCAAGATCGACTGATTTCTCCTTCTATATAGGGGCACCCGTCAACGGGTGCCTGTGGACAACTTTTCAGGAGCTTCCATGAGCGTTATTCCGCATTTGATCAATGGTGAACTGGTCACCGAAACCGGTCGTAGCGTCGACGTGTTCAACCCGTCCACCGGCCAGGCGATCCACAAACTGCCATTGGCCAGCCGTGAAACCATTCAACAAGCCATTGATGCAGCCAAAGCCGCGTTCCCTGCCTGGCGCAACACGCCTGCGGCCAAGCGTGCCCAGGTGATGTTTCGCTTCAAGCAATTGCTGGAGCAGAACGAAGCGCGTATTGCCCAACTGATCAGCGAAGAACACGGCAAGACCCTGGAAGACGCTGCCGGTGAACTGAAGCGCGGTATCGAGAACGTCGAGTTCGCTTGCGCGGCACCGGAAATCCTCAAGGGCGAATACAGCCGCAACGTCGGCCCGAACATCGATGCCTGGTCGGACTTCCAGCCGCTGGGCGTAGTGGCCGGTATTACACCGTTCAACTTCCCGGCCATGGTGCCGCTGTGGATGTATCCGCTGGCGATTGTTTGCGGCAACTGCTTCATCCTCAAGCCATCCGAGCGTGACCCAAGCTCGACATTGCTGATCGCGCAACTGCTGCTGGAAGCCGGTCTACCTAAAGGCGTACTGAGCGTGGTCCACGGTGACAAGGCTGCCGTGGACGCGTTGATCGAAGCGCCGGAAGTCAAGGCGCTGAGCTTCGTGGGGTCGACGCCGATTGCCGAATACATCTACGCCGAAGGCACCAAGCGCGGAAAGCGTGTCCAGGCACTGGGCGGGGCGAAAAACCATGCGGTGCTGATGCCGGATGCGGATCTGGATAACGCCGTCAGCGCTTTGATGGGTGCAGCTTACGGTTCCTGCGGGGAGCGCTGCATGGCGATCTCGGTGGCGGTCTGCGTGGGTGACCAGGTTGCCGACGCACTGGTGGCCAAGCTGACGCCGCAAATCAAGGCGCTGAAAATCGGCGCAGGTACTTCGTGCGGTCTGGACATGGGGCCTCTGGTCACCGGTCAGGCGCGCGACAAGGTCAGCGGTTATGTCGAAGACGGCGTGGCGGCAGGTGCGACCCTTGTGGTGGACGGTCGTGGTCTGAGCGTGGCCGGTCATGAGAACGGCTTCTTCCTCGGTGGCTGCCTGTTCGACAACGTCACCCCGGAAATGCGCATCTATAAAGAAGAGATCTTCGGGCCGGTACTGTGCGTCGTCCGGGTCAACAGCCTGGAAGAGGCGATGCAACTGATCAACGATCACGAGTATGGCAACGGCACCTGCATCTTCACCCGTGACGGCGAAGCGGCACGGTTGTTCTGCGATGAGATCGAGGTCGGCATGGTGGGTGTCAACGTACCGTTGCCGGTACCGGTGGCCTATCACAGCTTTGGCGGTTGGAAGCGCTCGCTGTTTGGCGATCTGCATGCTTACGGTCCGGATGGCGTGCGTTTCTACACCCGTCGCAAGGCCATCACTCAGCGCTGGCCGCAGCGCGCGAGCCATGAAGCTTCGCAGTTCGCATTCCCTAGCTTGTAAGTAGAAGGGAAGAAGGCCGGCCTTTATAGGCCGGCCTTCGCGTTTCTGGGGCTTTTTTGACCTATATGACAGATTTATGAAATTAGGTGTTGACGGCAGATTTCAGATGTCTATAATTCGCCCCACTTCCGGCGCAGTCGAAACGGAAAACTCCTTGATAAACAATGAGTTACGAGGTTTTCGACAGTGAGTTGCTTCAGGTCATCGAAGCCGAAAGGGAGTTGAAAAAGA
>NZ_JABFMU010000005.1 GCF_013359695.1 Pseudomonas sp. C2B4 | reverse complement strand
CTCGCGAAGGGGGCCATGACATTCAACACTGATGTTGAATGCAAGTCCGCTTTCGCGAGCAGGCTCGCTCCCACAATGGCCTGCGCAGTTTCCTGACTCCGGATGTACCCTGCCGCCCGGTAAAACTGATGCTTAGTATATCGATCAGGCCCAGCAAACGCCGGGCCTTGCTCGCAATTATTGCTAAAAGCTATCCCAACGCCTTCCAGATATCCGTGGCGTACTCGCGAATCGTCCGGTCGGAGGAGAACCAACCGAGCCGCGCCGTGTTCAACACCGCTGAACGCCACCACTCGTTCGAGTCATGCCAATGGGCTTCGACTCGCATCTGTGCGTTCCAATAGGAATCGAAGTCGGCGCAGACCAGAAAGCGGTCGTAGTCCACCAGCGAATCGATCAGCCCGGTGTAACGGGATGGATCATCCGGCGAGAACACCCCGCCACGAATCGCCTGCAACACATCGTTGAGCCGATGGGACGCGGCAATGTCCGGCACCGCGCTGAACTCGTGGTTCTGCTTGCGCGCTTCTACCTGCTGCGCACTGAGGCCGAAGATAAACATGTGCTCGGCACCGATGCGCTCGCACATTTCCACGTTGGCCCCATCAAGCGTACCAATGGTCAGCGCCCCGTTCAGGCCAAATTTCATGTTACTGGTGCCCGAGGCCTCGAAACCGGCGGTGGATATCTGCTCGGACAGGTCTGCCGCCGGAATGATGCTCTCCGCCAGGCTGACGTTGTAGTTGGGCAGGAACACCACCTTGAGCAAACCGCGCACGGTCGGGTCGTTGTTCACCACCCGGGCGATATCGTTGGTCAACTTGATAATCAGCTTTGCCTGGTGATAACTGGCCGCCGCTTTACCGGCGAAGATTTTCACCCGCGGCACCCAGTCGATTTCCGGTTCGGCGCGAATCGCCTGGTACAACGCCACAGTGTGCATCAGGTTGAGCAACTGGCGCTTGTACTCGTGGATCCGCTTGACCTGCACGTCGAACATGGCCGCCGGATTGACCGCCACCCCCAGCCGCTCATGAATGAGGTACGCCAGGGCTTTTTTACTGTGCAAGCGCTGTTCGGAAAACGCCTTGCGGAACGTGGTCTTCTCGGCGAACGGCTCCAGACCGGTCAAGAGTTCCTCGGGCTTGTCCAGCACCTCAGGCCCGAGGGCATCGACCAGCATCGAGGTCAGTTCCGGATTCGACTGGTACAGCCAGCGACGGAAAGTGATGCCGTTGGTCTTGTTGTTGATCCGCTGCGGATAGAGCTTGTGCAGTTCGGAGAACACCGTTTTGCGCATCAGTTGCGTATGCAGCCCGGACACGCCGTTGACGCTGTGGGAACCGAGGAACGCCAGATTGCCCATGCGCACGCGACGGCCATTGTCTTCTTCGATCAGCGACACCGCGCGCAGCACATCGAAGTCGTGGATGCCTTTGGCGCGCAGCGAGTCGATGTGTTGAGCGTTGATCAGGTAAATGATCTGCATATGCCGCGGCAACATGCGCTCCATCAAACCGACCGGCCAGGTTTCCAGGGCTTCGGGCAGCAGGGTGTGGTTGGTGTAGGACAGCGTATCGACCGTGACCTGCCACGCCGCGTCCCAGGCCACGTCATAGACATCGACCAATTGACGCATCAGCTCGGCCACGGCGATGGAGGGGTGGGTGTCGTTGAGCTGGATCGCCGCATGGTCGCCCAGGGTCAGCACCGAGGTGTGCATGTTGCGATGGCGGCGCAGCAAATCCTGCAGCGATGCGGCGACGAAGAAGTATTCCTGGCGCAAGCGCAGTTCCTGGCCGGCTTCGGTGCTATCGGCGGGATACAGCACGCGAGAGATACTCTCGGCCCGTGCCACTTCGGCGACCGCCCCCAGGTGGTCACCGGCGTTGAAGCGTTCCAGGTGCAGATCCTCCATGGCCCGGGCGCGCCACAGACGCAAGGTGTTCACGCTCGCCCCCCGCCAGCCGACCACCGGCGTGTCGTAGGCAATGGCCCGCACGGTTTCCGCCGGATGCCAGACCTGCTTGGACTTGCCGGCCTCATCGATCACAGTCTCGACGCCGCCGCCGAAGCCGATCGTGTAAACCACCTCCGGCCGTTCGAACTCCCATGGGTTGCCGAAATCCAGCCAGTGTTCGGTCTGTTCCTGCTGCCAACCGTCGACGATGGCCTGGCGGAACAAGCCGTGCTCGTAGCGAATACCGTAACCATGACCGGCGATGCCCAGGGTCGACATGCTTTCCATGAAGCACGCCGCCAAACGACCCAGACCGCCGTTGCCTAATGCCGCGTCGGGCTCCAGCAGGCGAATGCGCTCGATATCGACACCGAGCTCAGTCATCGCCTCGCGAGCGACGTCGAGCAGGCCGAGGTTGCTCAGGCTGTCGTAGAGCAGCCGGCCGATGAGGAATTCCAGGGAGAGGTAATAAACGCGTTTCTGACCCTTGCGGTAGATCTGTCGCGTGTGGTCCATCCAGTGCTCGACCATGTGATCACGCGCCGCCAGCGCAATGGCTTCGAACCAGTCATGGTCGAAGGCGTGATCCGGGTCTTTGCCCACCGCATAGGTGAGTTTGGTCAAGACGGCGTCGCGGAATGCGGCCACCTCTGCTTCGCGAACAAGTGGTTCTTGAGTCATCGATAAGACCTCGAGCGAGCTTGGAGTTGTCTGAGCCTAGACGGTCTGACAGGCGGTAGAGGCTCTGGTTCGGCAGTTTTTCCCATGAATGCGAATTGGCTCGACAGTACATTGTCGTGTACCTGAATCAATGCAGGGGCCGTGCCGGATTAGTGGTTTGTCTGAACGACCTGGAAAAAATCTGGCGAAAGGTTGTTCAAAAATCCACCAGTCCCGGTATGATCGCGCGCCCTGATGCATACGCCTGGTAAAACCCTCGATGATGAAGCCCAATCTGATTGCCGCAGCCGAGATCGACCGTCTCGATACCTGGGCCAAATATTCGGCCCCGATGTGCGGCTCGTGCGTCTCCAGCTGCTGCACGCTGCCGGTGGAGGTCAAGATCAAGGATCTGGTCCGTATCGGCGTGGTTGACGAATTCGAGCTGGGTGATCCACCGAAGAACATCGCCAAGCGCCTGCAAAAGGAAGGGTTGGTCGAGCGCTTCAACCAGAAATCGGGCATCTTCACCCTCCAGCGCATGAGCAACAACGATTGCTACTACCTGAATCGTAAGAGCCGTTTGTGCACTATTTATGAAAAGCGTCCCGACACGTGCCGCAATCATCCGAAGATCGGTCCACGACCAGGATATTGCGCGTACAAGCCGAAGGAAGTTGTGCGGGAAACCAACAGTCATCGGACACTGGAAAAGTTTTAACTTTTCTTCTTGTAAGAACATGTCTGAATGCTTATCGACAGACAACTCTTAACCCAGCAGGAGCCCGGCAAGTTGCACGGGCTCTCAGTGTTCAAGAAACAAAGCAACTTCTCCGACTGTATTGATTGGCGAGAAACTTTTTCTTGATTGATCACCGCCACCCTGTGGCTCGACTGTCAGTCACTACCCACACGCCCCTTCTTCAAGCAGCTGCAACGCCTGCCGACCCTCGATGCCCGGCGAACCATCACCGAAACGCATATACATTTCGCTTCCGCTAAAAACTCTTTATTTAATGTAGGAAAGTTCCGTTATTAAAATAGGAAACTTCGATATTTGACACTCCTCTTTCCAACACTTAAGTCCGCAACAACAAGAATCATTTCACGGCATTTATACAACCGGCGGATAACCGTTCGTTAATCCATGAAAGACAATATCGGGCCACTCACCCGGTAGATGCATGATCTGTAGGTAACTTACGCCTCCGCCATGCACTTATTTCGCTTTCCGCGGTGAAACCATAAACCGATAGGGAAGTAGTCAGCATGCCATCCAACAAAATACGTCGGACGTTGATCAGCACCTCTTTGACGCTCTGCAGCCTGGTCGTTGTCGGCGGCATGACCTACCGGCTATGGCCAGGCGGGCCAACGACCACGCCGGCAACCGCTCCGTCCGTGCCGGTCACCGCAGTCGAAGTCGGGCACCGGGACGTGCCGATCCTTCTTAATGCCATCGGTCACGTACGCTCCGCGCGTAGCATCGATATCCGCCCTCAAGTGGATGGGCTATTGCTGGAGCTGCCCGTCAGCGAGGGTGCGTTCGTCAAGAAAGGCGATCTGCTGGCACGTCTCGACGATCGCACCATTGTCGCCGCACTGGGAGCGGCCAAGGCCCAACTCGCGGTTGCACAGGCTCAGCTGGCGTCGGCAACGATCGACCTCAAGCGCTATCGGGCGCTGGTCAGCACGCAAGCTGTCTCCTCACAGACACTGGATCAACAAACCGGGCTGGTTGCTCAGCTACGAGCGACAGTACAGAACCAGGAAGCCGCGGTGTCAGCCGCTCAGGTGCAGTTGTCCCATACCCGGATTCAGGCGCCGGCCGATGGCCGCATCGGGATTCGTAATGTCCACGAAGGCAACTACCTGAGGGTAAGCGACCCGCAGCCGCTGTTCTCGGTCGTCCAGCTGGATCCCATCAGCATCGAATTCGCCTTGCCGCAGGCCCGCCTTCCACAGTTGCGAGCACTGACGGCCAATGCCGACAAATCGACAATGGTGTTACGCGCCTACTCCGGTGACGGCGGATCTCTTCTGGGGGAGGGGTCTCTGGACCTGATCGATAACCGGGTGTCCGACGCTACCGGGACCGTGCGGATCAAAGGCACCGTCGCCAATCCCTTGGGACATCTATGGCCGGATCAGTCGGTCGTGATCAACCTGCAGGCCGGCACTGTGCAGGATGCCCTGGTGGTGCCGCAGCGTGCCCTGCGTCAGGGCGCGAAAGGTACGTTTGTCTGGCGTGTCAGCGATGGGAAAGCATTCCCCCAGCCCGTGCAGGTCGCGTACTCCGACGCCAACATCGCCGTGGTCGAGGGTATCGAGCCCGACACCCAGGTTGTCACTGATGGCTATTCACGGCTAAGACCCGGATCAGCGGTCAATATTCTCCAGGCCAAGGATGCCGTCGCCAGCAGGAGCGCACCCTGATGAGCAGCCGCAATGTTTACGCCTGGTGCATGGACCGTCCGGTCGGCACCCTTTTGTTGAGTGTCGCGATGGTTCTGCTCGGTGTTGTCGCCTATTTGCGCCTGTCCATCGCGCCACTGCCCGAGGCGGACTTCCCCACCCTCCAGATTACCGCCACCCTGCCCGGCGCCAGCGCACAGACCATGGCGTCCTCTGTTGCGACGCCTCTGGAAGTGCAACTGAGTTCAATCGCCGGCATCACCGAGATGACCTCGACCAGCTCGCTGGGAAAGTTGACGCTGACGCTGCAATTCAGCCTGGACAAGCACATCGACACGGCGGCCCAGGAAGTGCAGGTGGCGATCAATACCGCTTCGGCCCGGTTGCCCAGCGACATGCCCAGTCTGCCGGTCTGGCGCAAAGTGAATCCGGCGGACGGTGCGGTCATGATCCTCGGCGCCTGGTCCGACACACTTTCCCTGACCGAAGTCAGCGACCTTGCCGAGACCGTGCTTTCGCGTCGACTGAGTCAACTTGATGGGGTCGGCCTGATCAACGTGATCGGCCAACGCCGCCCGGCAATCCGTATCCAGGCCCGACCGGAGGTGCTCGCGGCGGCGGGCGTGACCCTGGCCGATATCCGCACGGCGGTGCAAGAGGCCAGTGTCAATCTGCCAAAAGGGGCGCTGTTCGGCGAACATCGGGTATCGAATCTGGAAGTGAACGATCAACTGTTCGAGCCGGCGCAGTACGACAACGTCATCGTCACCTATCGCAATGGCGCGCCTGTTCGGGTGCGGGACCTGGCCAGCGTCAGCCTGGGCGCGGAGGATGACTACGTGCAAAGCTGGCCCAATGGCCAGTCCGGCGTGGCGTTGCTGATCCGGCGCCAGCCCGGGGCGAACATTGTCGCCATCGCCGATCGCATCAAGGAAGCCCTGCCCGGTCTCCAGGCGGTTCTGCCGGCGGATATGAAGGTCGAGGTCATCAACGATCGCACGCGCACCATTCGTTCGTCATTGCATGAAGTCGAACTGACGCTGGCGATTGCCGTTTTCCTGGTGATTGGCGTGATGGCGCTGTTTCTGCGGCAGTGGTCGGCGACGCTGATCGTCACCGCGGTGCTTGGCGTATCCATCGTATCGACGTGCGCGGTGATGTACCTGGCGGGCTTCAGCCTGAACAACCTGACACTGGTGGCCATTGTCATCTCCGTCGGCTTTATCGTCGATGACGCGATCGTGGTGATCGAAAACATCCACCGCCACCTGGAACGCGGCGAGGACAAGCGCACCGCTGCGCTGAAGGGGGTCAGCGAAATCGGCTTCACGGTGGTGTCGATCAGCGTGTCATTGGTTGCGGCCCTGATCCCCCTGCTATTCATGGGAGGCGTCGTAGGGCGCCTGTTCAGCGAGTTTGCCCTCACACTGGTCGCCACCCTCGCCATTTCGGTCCTGGTCTGCCTGACACTCGTGCCGACTTTGGCCTCTCTGTTCATGAAAGCGCCCACGCACACGCCCTCCGAAGGCTTCTTCAACGGGCTGCTGGGTGCTTACGATCGAGCCCTGGGTTGGGCGCTCGGACATCAGCGCTGCATGCTGGGCGTGTTTCTTGCGAGCGTATTACTCAGCGTTGCCAGCTTCGTCATGATCCCCAAAGGGTTTTTCCCCTTGCAGGATACGGCCTTCATCATGGGGTTCACCCGCGCGTCCGCCGATATTTCCTATGAGGAGATGGTTGTTAAACACCAGCAACTGGAGACGATTTTCAGCCAGGACCCGGCCGTTATCAGCTACAACCATGCCGTCGGTGGCAGCACCACCGATTCGATCGGCAATGGCCGGGTGTGGCTGGTATTGAGCGACCCGGGCGAGCGCGACGTCACCGTCAGCCAGGTCATTGACCGGCTGCGCCCTCAGTTGGCGCAGGTACCCGGCATCCAGATATCCCTTCGCGCGGTTCAAGACATCAACCTCAGCGCGGGACAACCCAGAGCTCAATATCAATACGTCCTTCAAGCGCAAAACAGCGACGAACTCGCAACCTGGGCGACCACCCTGGCCGATCGCCTGCGTACCAATCCATTGTTCCGTGACGTGTCTCACGACCTGCAACGGGATGCCAACATCACGCGAATCACACTCGACCGGGACGAAGCCGCACGTTATGGCTTCACGGCACGTGACCTGGACAATGCGCTGTATGACGCATTCGGGCAGCGTCAGATCAGCGAGTATCAAACCGAAGCCAACCAATACAAGGTGGTGCTGGAACTGAGCACCGCACAACGGGGCAATACCGAAAGCCTGAGCTACTTCCATTTACGCTCGCCCCTGACCGGCGAGATGGTGCCATTGCTGGCATTTACTCGGGTAGAACCACCCACAAGCGGCCCCGTCGTGATCAATCACAACGGCATGCTGCCGGCAGCCAACCTGTCCTTCAATCTGGCCCCCGGTGTCGCCCTCGGCCAGGCAGTGGACGCCCTGCAGGGCATCGAACTGGAGATTGGCCTGCCGACTTCAGTGAGCGGTACTTTCCAGGGCTCCGCCCAGGCGTTCCAGGCATCACTGGCCAGCCAACCCTTTCTGATCATCGCGGCGCTGGTTGCCGTCTACATCATTCTCGGCGTGCTCTATGAAAGCCTCGTGCATCCGCTGACCATTCTTTCCACCCTGCCATCGGCAGGCATCGGCGCGATCCTGCTGCTGTGGGTGTGGCAGCTGGACTTCTCGATCATGGCGCTGATCGGCTTGATCCTGCTGATCGGCATCGTCAAGAAAAACGGCATCCTGTTGGTCGACTTCGCCCTGCAGGCCCAGCGCGAACACCAGTTGACGGCACGGGAAGCGATCCATCAGGCGTGCCTGGCGCGCTTTCGCCCGATTCTGATGACCACCCTGGCGGCCCTGTTTGGCGCGGTGCCCTTGATGCTGGCGTTTGGCACTGGTGCGGAGCTGCGTGAACCACTTGGGGTCGTTATCGTCGGTGGCCTGATGCTCAGCCAGATGTTGACCTTGTTGACGACACCGGTGGTGTTCCTGGCACTTGATCGTCTGTTCCATGGAGACAAGCGCCGTCAGGTCCCTGCGCTGGAGCACTCGAAATGAATTACAAAACACCTGTGTTCACGCTGCTGCTGTTGTCTGTCTTGACGGGTTGCGCCAGCCCATCGGACCCCGCAATGCCTCTGGAGCAAAGCCCGTCAGTCAAAGAGCCAGGACCCGCCCTGGCCTCCCTGACCCAGCGCTGGTGGGAGAGCTTCGATGACCCGGTGCTCAATCGCCTGATGACCGATGCGCTTCGCGATAACCTGGACCTGGCCGCTGCCGTCGAGCGCGTCCGGGAAGTACGCGCCCAGCGCAATCTGACCACGACCGCGCTGTATCCCGAGATCGGCATCGCGGCCCGTTACGGTCGATCCCGAACGGCACTGAATGGTACGAACACTCAGTATTCCTATGGGGTGGACCTGGCTTGGGAGCTGGATCTGTTCGGCCGTCTGAAGGCCCTGCGCAATGAAGCCAGCGCCGAACTGGAAGCGACCCGGCAGGATTATCTGAGTCTGCGGCTCAGCCTGATGTCGGAGGTCGCCAGCCATTACCTGCAGTACCGACTGGCCCAACAGATATTGGGAATCGCGACCGAGACAGGCATCAACCAGGCGCAAACCGCCCGTGTCACTCGCGCACGGCTGGAGCAGGGATCGGCCAATCGCCTTGACCTGGAGCGCATCGAATCTCAGGTCGCGATCACCCAGGCCGAAATTCCCACGGCGCGACAACAGGCACAATCGGCCAGCTATAACCTTGCTTACCTGCTGGCCAGTGATCAGGCACAGATAGACAGTCTTCTTGCCGAGCCAGCGGCCCCCTCGATGGGATTTTCCGAGTCCGCACTACCGCAGCTGTTATCGATCCCCGCCGAGATACTCCGTGAGCGGCCGGATGTACGGGCCGCAGAACAACGGGTGCAGGCTGCCGGTGAGTCCCTCGTCGCCGCCAAGGCCGCGCGCTACCCTCAATTGAGCTTGGGGGCACTGGCATTTGTTGAGCAGGGGGGCGCAGCGCCTTGGGCATTGACCAGCCAATTGTTCCAGCCTCTGTTCGATTTCGGCCGGATCGACTCACGCATTGAGGCCAGCGATGCCCGCCGTGAGCAGGCCCGGCTCGCTTACCGGCAGAGTCTGCTACAGGCGCTTCGGGAAACACATACATCGATTCACGCTTATGGCCAAACCATCAGTCGACAACGCGAACTCGACAAAGCCACCGCTGCCGCGGCCCGCGCCGTCGATCTGGCCAGACAACAGTACGATGCCGGCACTGTTTCCATGCTGGAAGTACTGGATGCCGAGCGCAGCCTTTTTGAGGTGCGACGCAGCCAGGCCCGGGCTCAGCTTGATGTTGCCCTGCATTGGGTGGAAATCAACCGTAGCCTGGGGATTGCCCCCATGCCTTCATCACTTGAAATGGAGATCAGCCCATAACGCGATTGGGCCTCACAAACGACGGACAAACAAAAACGCCCCCGGCCTTTCGACCGGGGGCGTTTTTTTTTCAGCCGGGGCTAGTTACGCCTTGGCTTTCTTGGCAGCGCGGGTACGCTCGCTTTCGTCCAGGATCTTCTTGCGAAGACGGATGGACTTAGGCGTTACTTCGCACAGCTCGTCGTCCTGGATGAATTCCAGAGCCTGCTCCAGGGTGAAGCGAACAGGTGGAACCAGGGCGATGGTTTCGTCTTTACCCGAAGCACGCATGTTGTCGAGCTTCTTGCCCTTGGTAGGGTTAACGCCCAGGTCGTTGTCACGGCTGTTCAGACCAACGATCTGACCGTTGTAGATTTCCTGACCGTGTTCAACGAACAGCTTGCCACGTGCCTGCAGGGTTTCCAGGGAGTAGGTCAGAGCCTTGCCGGTTTCAACCGAAACCAGAACGCCGTTCTGACGGCCGGACATGTCGCCGGACTTCATCACGTCGTAACGGTCGAAGATCGAGGTCAGGATGCCAGCACCGTTGGTCAGGGTCAGGAACTGGTTACGGAAACCGATCAGACCACGAGCAGGGATGTTGTATTCCAGACGTACACGGCCCTTGCCATCCGGCACCATGTTGGTCAGGTCGCCTTTACGCAGGCCCATCTCTTCCATCACCTTGCCCTGGGATTCTTCCGGCAGGTCGATGGTGACGTTTTCGAACGGTTCGTGCTTCACGCCGTCAACCAGACGGATGATCACTTCCGGACGGCCTACAGCCATTTCGAAGCCTTCGCGACGCATGGTTTCGATCAGTACCGAGAGGTGCAGTTCGCCACGGCCGGAAACCTTGAACTTGTCAGCCGAGTCGCCTTCTTCAACGCGCAGTGCAACGTTGTACAGCAGCTCTTTGTCCAGACGCTCCTTGATGTTACGGGAAGTCACGAACTTGCCTTCTTTACCGCAGAATGGCGAATCGTTGACCTGGAAGGTCATGGAAACGGTTGGCTCGTCAACGGTCAGCGGCTTCATCGCTTCGACGGTGTCCGGGTGGCACAGGGTGTCGGAGATGAACAGCGAGTCCATACCGCTGATGCACACGATGTCGCCTGCTGCAGCTTCTTCAACGTCTACACGGTGCAGACCGTGGTGACCCATCAGCTTCAGGATACGACCGTTACGCTTCTTGCCGTCGGCGCCGATAGCGACAACCGGGGTGTTCGGCTTGACGCGACCACGAGCGATACGGCCAACGCCGATAACACCCAGGAAGCTGTTGTAGTCCAGTGCGGAGATCTGCATCTGGAACGGACCGTCACGGTCAACAGCCGGCGCCGGTACGTTGTCGACGATCGACTGGTACAGCGGGGTCATGTCTTCAGCCATTTCGGTGTGGTCCAGACCGGCAATACCGTTCAGGGCCGAGGCGTAGACGACTTTGAAGTCCAGCTGTTCTTCGGTGGCACCCAGGTTGTCGAACAGGTCGAAGATCTGGTCCAGAACCCAGTCCGGACGCGCGCCTGGACGGTCAACCTTGTTGATGCACACGATTGGACGCAGGCCGGCTTCGAAAGCCTTCTTGGTCACGAAACGGGTTTGCGGCATAGGGCCGTCTTGAGCGTCAACCAGCAGCAGAACGGAGTCAACCATCGACATAACGCGTTCTACTTCGCCGCCGAAGTCGGCGTGGCCCGGGGTGTCCACGATGTTGATGTGGTAGCCGTTCCAGTTGATGGCGGTGTTTTTCGCCAGAATGGTAATACCGCGCTCTTTTTCCTGGTCGTTGGAGTCCATCACGCGCTCGTCGTTGAGCTCGTTGCGCTCCAGGGTGCCGGATTGACGCAGGAGTTTGTCTACCAGGGTGGTTTTACCATGGTCAACGTGAGCAATAATGGCGATGTTGCGTAGATTTTCGATCACTTGTGTATCTCGATCAGAGGATTCGGTGTGCTGACAAGTCTTGGCAGCGATTAACAGTAGCGTCCGTGAAAGCCGTTACAGCTTGACGGTGGCATCGGGGGGCCGGTGACGCAGGCCACAGGCAAACAGCCCCGGGCACTTAGCTCGGTCGATAAACGCGCACATTGGCATGCCCCTCACTGAGCAAATGGTGGGCATGCAGGCGACTCATCACGCCTTTGTCGCAATACAACAGGTACTGGCGAGTAGGGTCCAGTTCCTTGAAACGAGCGTTCAGTGCATAAAACGGCATCGTTTGTACCTCGATACCAGCGAGCTCCAGCGGATCATCCTCGGCGGCATCCGGGTGACGGATGTCGATGACGATCTGACCGGCCAGCGCTTCGCTGACTTCTTCAATCTGCAAATCCTGGCCCAATTCGTCGATCACGCGATCGATCGGCACCAGCTTGGCGTTCTCGAGCGCACGCTCAAGGACTGCCATGTCGAATTCTTTCTCTTCATGCTCTACGCGGTAGCGCTTGGCCGCCGTCTTCGGATTGACCGAAATGACCCCGCAGTACTCCGGCATGTGCCGGGCGAAATCGGCAGTGCCGATTTCATTGGCCGTATCGATGATGTCCTGCTTGTGGCTGGCGATCAGCGGACGCAGGACCAGCTTGTCGGTCACGCAGTCGATCACGGACAGGTTCGGCAACGTCTGGCTCGACACCTGGGAGATCGCCTCACCGGTGACCAGCGCCTCGATGTGCAGTCGATCGGCAATCTGGGAGGAAGCGCGCAACATCATACGCTTCAATACTACGCCCATATGACTGTTATCGACTTTGCCGAGAATTTCTCCCAGCACTTCCTCGAACGGCACACTGACAAATAACACGCGTTGCGAGCTGCCGTACTTCTTCCAGATGAAATGCGCGACTTCCATGACGCCCAGTTCGTGGGCACGTCCGCCCAGGTTAAAGAAGCAGAAATGCGCCATCAGGCCACGGCGCATGATCTGGTAGGCCGCGACGGTGGAGTCGAAGCCACCGGACATCAGCACCAGCGTCTGCTCCAGCGCACCCAGCGGATAACCGCCGATGCCGTTGTGCTGGCTGTGGATCACGAACAACCGTTGGTCGCGAACTTCGATCCGGACTTCGATTTCCGGCTTTTTCAGGTCGATACCGGCCGCACCACACTGACGGCGCAACTGGCTGCCGACGTATTTTTCGATATCTATGGAGCTAAATGGGTGCTTGCCGGCACGTTTGCAACGTACCGAGAAGATCTTCCCGGCCAGTGCATCACCGTAGTGCTGCTTGCATTTTTCGACGATGTCGTCGAAATCGCCCAGCGGGTATTCGTCAATCTGCAGGAAGTGCGCGATGCCCGGCATGCAGCTCAGGCGCTCGCCCATCTCTTTCAGGGCCTTGGGGTCGCTGACGCGGGTTTCCAGCTCGAGGTTGTCCCACACGCCGTTCACCACCACAGCCGGGTCCAGGTCGCGGAGCACGGCACGGATGTTCTTGGCCAACTGGCGGATGAAACGCATCCGTACCGGGCGGCTCTTGATGGTGATCTCTGGGAAGACTTTTACGATTAGTTTCATGAAAACAGCGCGCGCTGGGCCAGCCGAAAAAGGGGGGCGCGGATTATAGCGGAAATTGCTCAAGGTTTAACCAGTTTATGTGCAGAAGGTTTTTCACGCACCAAAACAGGTCACTTTCCGATTTCGACGCTACATTAAGGGGCGTGTTTTTCCGCTTTGAAGCGTTTTGCACCTCTATAAGCGTGAAATTGGGGCAAAAAACCCATGCTGGGGCACTGGCATGCAATTTGCTCCCTTGTGAGGCAGGTTGCCTTGGCAGAGTATTCGCGCCGGCATCACAAACATTTAAGGGCATCCACTACCAGCCCTAATCCACCCGGAGGACACTATGTCGAAGTCGGTTCAACTCATCAAAGATCATGACGTCAAGTGGATTGATCTGCGCTTCACGGACACCCGCGGCACTCAGCACCACGTGACCATGCCGGCTCGCGACGCGCTGGATGAAGACTTCTTCGAAGTCGGCAAGATGTTCGACGGTTCCTCCATCGCTGGCTGGAAAGGCATCGAAGCCTCCGACATGATCCTGATGCCGGACGACAGCACTGCCGTACTGGACCCGTTCACCGAAGAGCCGACCCTGATCCTGGTCTGCGACATCGTCGACCCTTCGAGCATGCAAGGCTACGACCGCGACCCACGTGCGATCGCCAAGCGCGCCGAAGAGTACCTGAAGTCCACCGGCATTGGTGATACCGCATACGCCGGTCCAGAGCCAGAGTTCTTCATCTTCGACCAAGTGAAGTTCAAGTCCGACATCTCCGGCTCCATGTTCAAGATCTACTCCGAACAAGGTTCGTGGATGTCCGACCAGGACGTGGAAGGCGGCAACAAAGGCCACCGTCCAGGCGTCAAAGGCGGCTACTTCCCGGTTCCGCCGTTCGACCATGACCACGAAATCCGTACCTCCATGTGCAACGCACTGGAAGAAATGGGCCTGACCGTCGAAGTTCACCACCACGAAGTGGCAACTGCCGGCCAGAACGAAATCGGCGTCAAATTCAACACCCTGGTGAAGAAAGCCGACGAAACCCAAACCCTGAAGTACGTCGTGCACAACGTTGCCGATGCCTACGGCCGTACCGCTACCTTCATGCCTAAGCCGCTGTACGGCGACAACGGTTCGGGTATGCACGTGCACATGTCCCTCTGGAAAGACGGCAAGAACACCTTCGCAGGCGAAGGCTATGCCGGTCTGTCCGATACCGCCCTGTACTTCATCGGCGGCATCATCAAGCACGGTAAGGCCCTGAACGGCTTCACCAACCCGGCGACCAACTCCTACAAGCGTCTGGTTCCAGGCTTCGAAGCTCCGGTAATGCTGGCCTACTCGGCCCGTAACCGTTCCGCTTCGATCCGTATTCCTTACGTGTCGAGCCCGAAAGCCCGCCGTATCGAAGCGCGCTTCCCGGATCCGGCTGCCAACCCGTACCTGTGCTTCGCAGCACTGATGATGGCTGGCCTGGACGGTATCCAGAACAAGATCCACCCTGGCGACGCAGCTGACAAAAACCTGTACGACCTGCCGCCTGAAGAGGCGAAAGAGATCCCACAAGTTTGCGGCAGCCTGAAAGAAGCCCTGGAAGAGCTGGACAAAGGTCGTGCGTTCCTGACCAAAGGCGGCGTGTTCTCCGACGACTTCATCGACGCTTACATCGCTCTGAAAAGCGAAGAAGAAATCAAGGTACGTACCTTCGTACACCCACTGGAATACGATCTGTACTACAGCTGCTAATCCAGTGACGCCTGCGCAAGCGGCGTGACCAAAAAGAGGCCTCCTTCGGGAGGCCTTTTTTATGCCCGCAATTCAACGGCCACCGCCCCCCCCCCTGTGGGAGCGAGCCTGCTCGCGAAGAGGCCGGCACAATCAACACAGTCGTCGTCTGTTAATCCGCCTTCGCGAGCAGGCTCGCTCCCACAGGGGGATTATTGGTGGCGGGGAGAAACGGGTAACTCCATATCCAGATGTTAATAGGCTGGGCCAAACGACCACCCCTGACCTATGCTGCCTCCCAACGCTTTTCGTTTCCGGTCGATTTTATGGGTCGTGGTTTTCTCTTCATCCTGCTGCTGATCGCCCTGCCCGCCGCAGCGCAGATCTACAAATACACCGACGCCAATGGCAACACCGCCTACAGCAATCAACCACCCGAAGGCGTGAAAGCCCAGGCGGTCGAGTTGCCACCGCTCAACAGCGTTGAAACGCAGTCGTCTGGCAAACCTGCGCCAGAGGCCAATGCCAACGAACCACCTCACCGCGCCTACGAGGTATTGGAACTCATCGGCCTGCCCACCAACGAAGCCCTACGCGCCAACAACGGCACCTTCACCGTCAATGTGCTGATCAAGCCACGCCTGCAAGGCCCGCATCTGTTCAGGCTGTTGCTGGACCAACAACCCTACGGACAACCGGGGAACATACCGACACTGCAATTGGTGAATATCGACCGCGGCCAGCACAGTCTCGCCGTGCAAGTGATCGATGGCGAAACCGTGATCCAGCAAAGCCCTACCGTCACTTTTACCGTGCAGCGGGTGCACAAGCCTTGAAGGCCTGGCTGCTGATTGCCTGGCTGTTCGCCCTGCCTGTGTCGGCGGAGGTCTTCACGTACCTCGATGCTCAAGGCAATCGGGTGTTCACCGACCAGCCAAAAGCCGGCAACGCCAAACCTGTGCCACTGGCGCCCAGCAATCGAATGCCCACCACCCAGACCGCCCCCGTCACTTCAAAGAAAACCGAGAAACAGCCGCCGTTGCATTACGACCTGCTGCGCATTTTGGTACCGGAACCCGATGCCACGGTACGCAGCACCGCCGGCGAGATCATCGTCAGCGTCACCAGCGAACCAGGGCTGCAACGAAGGCATCGCTATCGATTGCTGCTGGATGGCCGCCCCACCGCTGAGCCGGGCTTGAGCCCGGTCTTCCCGTTGAGCAATATCGACCGTGGCACGCACCAGCTGTCGGTGGAGATCATCGACGAACAGGGCCAAACCGTCGAACGCACCGCCAATCAGCCATTCCACATGCAACGCGTGTCTCTGAAACAGAAACGCAAGGTCAAACCCTGCGCCCTCGACGACTACGGCCAAAGGCCGGAATGCCCACTCACCGAAAAGCCCGTTGAAGAAAAAAACGCGATTTGGCGCAATTTCTAACCTTGTTCAGGTTTGCGCACTATATTGGTGCGAATGGTTGCACCGCCCTCCAATTGCAACCCATTTTGGTTCGAAAGTACCCGCGAAAGCTGACAGAGCGCCACGCAATCGAGCGTCAAACGCCCGTTTCAGGGGTTGAACGCTTCTTTTCGGAGCCTTGGTTTGTTTTTTGCAGTTTCCTCGCATCAGCTTTTTATTCATGCGCCAAAAGAGGTCCTGAATGACCATCAGCGACGCACTGCATCGTTTGCTACTCGACAACCTGACCACCGCCACCATCCTGCTCGATGCCGAACTGCGCCTCGAGTACATGAACCCGGCGGCAGAGATGCTTCTGGCCATCAGCGGCCAGCGCAGTCATGGGCAGTTCATCAGCGAGTTGTTCACCGAATCGACCGAGGCGTTGAATTCCTTGCGCCAGGCGGTCCAGCAGGCGCACCCGTTCACCAAGCGCGAGGCCATGCTCACCGCCCTCACCGGCCAGACCCTGACGGTCGATTACGCGGTGACGCCGATCCTTTCAGGCGGCGACACGATGCTGCTGCTCGAAGTTCATCCCCGCGATCGACTGTTGCGGATCACCAAGGAAGAAGCGCAGCTGTCGAAGCAGGAAACCAGCAAGATGCTGGTACGCGGGCTTGCCCACGAGATCAAGAACCCGCTGGGCGGCATTCGTGGCGCTGCTCAGTTGCTCGCCCGCGAGCTGCCGGAAGAAAACCTGCGCGACTACACCAACGTCATCATTGAAGAAGCCGATCGCCTGCGTAATCTGGTGGATCGCATGCTCGGCTCCAACAAACTGCCCTCGCTGGCCATGTGCAACATCCACGAAGTGCTGGAACGTGTCTGCCACCTGGTGGAAGCCGAAAGTCAGGGCTGCATCACCTTGGTGCGCGACTATGATCCGAGCATTCCCGACGTTTTAATCGATCGCGAACAAATGATCCAGGCCGTGCTGAACATCGTGCGCAATGCGATGCAGGCCATCAGCAGCCAGAACGAGCTGCGCCTGGGCCGTATCAGCCTGCGCACCCGCGCCATGCGCCAGTTCACCATCGGCCACGTGCGCCATCGCCTGGTGACCAAGATCGAAATCATCGACAACGGCCCGGGCATTCCTGCGGAGCTTCAGGAAACCATCTTCTTTCCCATGGTCAGCGGTCGTCCGGACGGTACCGGGCTGGGCCTGGCCATTACCCAGAACATCATCAGCCAGCACCAGGGCCTGATCGAATGTGACAGCCACCCCGGCCACACCACTTTCTCGATCTTTCTGCCACTGGAACAAGGAGCCACATCGACATGAGCCGTAGTGAAACCGTGTGGATCGTCGATGACGACCGTTCTATCCGTTGGGTCCTGGAAAAAGCCTTGCAGCAGGAAGGCATGACCACGCAAAGCTTCGACAGCGCCGATGGCGTGATGAGCCGCCTGGCACGCCAGCAGCCGGACGTGATCATCTCTGACATCCGCATGCCCGGTGCCAGCGGCCTGGACCTTCTGGCGCGGATTCGCGAACAGCATCCACGGCTGCCAGTGATCATCATGACGGCGCATTCCGATCTGGACAGCGCTGTCGCGTCCTACCAGGGCGGCGCCTTTGAGTACCTGCCAAAGCCATTCGATGTCGACGAAGCGGTGTCCCTCGTCAAGCGCGCCAACCAGCACGCCCAGGAACAGCAAGGCCTGGAAGTCGCTCCGACCCTGACCCGCACCCCGGAAATCATCGGCGAAGCGCCCGCGATGCAGGAAGTGTTTCGCGCCATCGGGCGCTTGAGTCACTCCAACATCACCGTGCTGATCAACGGCGAATCGGGCACCGGTAAAGAACTGGTGGCCCACGCCCTGCACCGCCACAGCCCGCGCGCGGCTTCGCCGTTCATCGCGCTGAACATGGCGGCGATCCCGAAAGACCTGATGGAATCCGAGCTGTTCGGCCACGAAAAAGGAGCGTTCACCGGCGCTGCCAACCTGCGCCGCGGGCGTTTTGAACAGGCGGACGGCGGCACGTTGTTCCTCGACGAAATCGGTGACATGCCGGCCGACACCCAGACCCGTCTGCTGCGGGTCCTGGCTGACGGCGAGTTTTACCGGGTTGGCGGACATGTACCGGTGAAAGTCGATGTGCGGATCATCGCCGCGACTCACCAGAATCTGGAAACCCTGGTGCATGCCGGGAAATTCCGTGAAGACTTGTTCCACCGGCTCAATGTGATCCGCATCCACATCCCGCGCCTGTCGGATCGTCGTGAAGACATCCCGACCCTGGCCAAGCACTTCCTCAGCCGTGCCGCGCAAGAGCTGGCCGTCGAGCCGAAGTTGCTGAAAAACGAAACCGAGGAATACCTGAAAAACCTGCCTTGGCCAGGCAACGTGCGGCAACTGGAGAACACCTGCCGCTGGATCACGGTGATGGCTTCCGGTCGTGAAGTGCACATCGGTGACCTGCCACCGGAGCTGCTGAGCCTGCCGCAGGATTCCGCTCCAGTGACCAACTGGGAACAGGCACTGCGCCAGTGGGCCGACCAGGCGCTGGCACGGGGTCAGTCGAGCCTGCTGGACAGCGCTGTGCCTGCGTTTGAGCGGATCATGATCGAAACCGCCCTCAAGCACACGGCGGGCCGTCGCCGGGATGCCGCGGTTTTGCTGGGCTGGGGGCGTAATACCCTGACGCGCAAGATCAAGGAGCTGGGGATGAAGGTCGATGGCGGGGATGATGACGAGGGGGATGAGGGCTAAGCAGCCTTGATGCTTCACTGACCGTCACACCCCATTCGCGAGCAGGCTCGCTCCCACAGTGGATTTGTTGAGGTTTCACTATTGAGTGAACATCACCGAGCCTTGTGGGAGCGAGCCTGCTCGCGAAGATTTTTGGGCTCCCGTGCACCGCCTGAATGCACCGTGAACCGCAATCGCGCACGGCAACCGATCCAAAATCCCGCCTCCGTTCGCTATCGAACCCCTATCGAAAAAACACGAAAGCCCCGAATTACGGGGCTTTCGACGCTCAAGCGCGACTTTCTGTTTCAACTTGTTAAAACCTGGCACGCCCCCTGCAATAGTCTCATCAGTGATTCAGTTCACTGCCCAGTTTCGGGGACCTTGGTACAGGCAGGCCGGGGATTCCCCTCTTTACACCGGGCTCACACCGCACAAGCGACGAGCCCTGCCGTTTTGGGGTCCTTGGTACAGGCAGGCCGGGGATTCCCTCTTTACACCGGGTTCACGACACCATGCGCGAACCCTCCCGCTTTGGGGACCTTGGTACAGGCAGGCCGGGGATTCCCTCTTTTATTGCTCCCGGAGATGGATCTCCAGCCGCCAGCGGTCATCGACCTCGCTACCGGCCCAATCGCCCTGCAGGGGGCGGGCCGCCACCGCCGTCAACAACAAACCTCCATCACTCAAACGCACCCGCCAGTTCACGTTTTTGTCGTTGACCTTGAGCTGGCCTTGCTGCGCCTTGCCCTGAGCGTCGAACAGCAACGCGACACTGCCATCGACGATCTCGCCGTGGGTCTTGGGTTCGTTGTTGAACCACACCACCAGCCCGTCACTTGTCACCTCGACCTGCTGCAGTTCACTGGGGTCGGGCGTGGTCAGGCGACCGATCATCATCCCCACCATCACCCCGACAATCGCCAGCGATGCCATCACTCGCGGGAATAGTTTCGAACGAGGGTCGGCTTGCGGCGTAGAATGCCGCTCATCTCTACCTTCGGAGCCGTGCATGTTTCACGTCATCCTTTTTCAACCAGAAATTCCGCCGAATACCGGCAACGTTATCAGGCTGTGCGCCAACAGTGGCTGCCACCTGCATTTGATCGAACCGCTGGGCTTCGAGATGGACGACAAGCGCCTGCGCCGGGCCGGGCTCGATTACCACGAGTATGCCACCCTGCAACGCCATGCGGACCTGGCCAGCTGCCTGGAAAGCCTGGGCAACCCGCGGGTGTTCGCTTTCACGACCAAGGGCTCGCGGCCGTTTCACGATGCCAGTTTCGTCCCGGGCGATGCCTTCCTGTTCGGCCCCGAAAGCCGTGGCCTGCCCGCCGACGTGCTCGATGCCCTGCCCGGCGAACAACGCCTGCGCCTGCCGATGCGTGAAGGCTGCCGCAGCCTGAACCTGTCCAACACCGTGGCGGTCGCCGTTTACGAAGCGTGGCGGCAGAACGACTTCAAATAACACCGCATAACAAATGTGGGAGCGGGCTTGCTCGCGAAGGCGGAGTGTCAGTCGACCTCAATCTTGACTGACACACCGCCTTCGCGAGCAAGCCCGCTCCCACATTGGACTTGCTTCGACGCTCAGACCGCTTATTGAACGGTAGGAGTCTCGCCAGCCGACTGCATACGCTGCAGCTCTTGCGCGTACAGCGCATCGAAGTTCACCGGAGCCAGCATCAGGGCCGGGAACGAACCACGGGTCACCAGGCTGTCCAGCGCTTCACGAGCGTACGGGAACAGGATGTTCGGGCAGAACGCACCGAGGGTGTGGCTCATCGAAG
Organism: Pseudomonas sp. C2B4; assembly: GCF_013359695.1. Classification (GTDB taxonomy): domain Bacteria; phylum Pseudomonadota; class Gammaproteobacteria; order Pseudomonadales; family Pseudomonadaceae; genus Aquipseudomonas. Next base: position 211,576 of record NZ_JABFMU010000005.1, on the reverse strand, counting down.
GCGCGTCCAGGTTCTTGATCAGGAAGATCCCGGCCTGTTGCACTTCAGCGATGAACGCCACTTCGTCACCGTTCTTCACGGTGACCGACAGGGTCAGCACGACTTCGTGGAAGTCGTTTTCCAACGCCTTTTGACGGGTATTCAGATCCAGACCGACGCTCGGCTCCCACTGCTGGCGGAAGATCGCCGGGCTTTTCGGGGCTTCGAAGGACAAGTCACGTACGTAGATGCGCTGCAAGGAGAATTGCGGTGCGGTTTCTTCTTCGCTAGCTGCAGTGTTCTGTTGGTCAGTCATCTCAGATCCTTTCTGATCTTGGGTCTTTTATTGGGTACGGAATTCAGGCCTTGAGCATCGCGTCGAGCTTGCCGGCGCGTTCCAGGGCAAACAAATCATCACAACCACCGACGTGGGTGCTGCCGATCCAGATCTGCGGCACGGACGTACGTCCGGCTTTCTGAGCCATCGCGGCACGCACCTGCGGCTTGCCATCGACCTTGATCTCTTCGAACGCCACGCCTTTGTTCTCGAGCAGGTACTTGGCTCGCGAGCAGTAAGGGCAGTAATCGCTGGAGTAGACGACGACGTTGTTCATATCACTTCACCAGCGGCAGATTGTCGGCTTTCCAGCTGGAAACGCCACCGGACAGCTTGGCGGCGGTGAAGCCGGCCTTCACCAGTTCGCGAGCGTGGGTACCGGCGGTCTGACCCAGGGCGTCGACCAGAATGATGGTCTTGGCCTTGTGCTTTTCCAGCTCGCCGATGCGTGCAGCCAGTTTGTCGTGAGGAATGTTCAGCGCGCCAACAATGTGACCGGCGGCAAAGTCCTTGGATGGACGAATGTCGATCACCACGCCTGCATCTTTATTGACCAGGCCCGTCAGCTCACCGGTGCTCAGGCTGCGCCCGCCGCCTTGCATCTGATAGGCAATCAGCAGGGCCAGCAGTACGACGAAGATACCGACGAGAATGTAGTGGTTAGTGGCAAATTCAATCAGGTGAGCAACCATCGAAGGAGGTTCCAGGGCGTTAAAATGTCGGCCAGTATACACAGCCCCTAGGGTGGGCCAAACCCCGTCCGGCGGTGACGCGGCCGGAACTTCGCTTTAAACTGCCACTCCCTTTTCCATCGCCCCTTTTTAATCAGCCACGAGTGGATTCCATGACTACCACGCCCAAACCTTTGGTCCTGATCATTCTCGACGGCTTCGGTCATAGTGAGAGCCCTGAATCCAACGCGATTTTCGCGGCGAAGAAACCCGTACTGGACCGTCTGTGGGCCACCGTGCCGAACGGCCTGATCTCGGGCAGCGGCATGGACGTCGGTCTGCCGGATGGCCAGATGGGCAACTCCGAAGTCGGCCACATGAACCTCGGTGCCGGCCGTGTGGTGTATCAGGACTTCACTCGCGTGACCAAATCGATCCGCGACGGGGAGTTCTTCGAGAACCCGACCATCTGCGCCGCCGTCGATAAAGCTGTTGCTGCGGGCAAGGCCGTGCATTTCATGGGCCTGCTGTCCGATGGTGGCGTCCACAGCCACCAGGATCACCTGGTCGCCATGGCCGAGCTGGCCGCCAAGCGCGGCGCACAGAACATCTACCTGCACGCCTTCCTCGACGGCCGCGACACGCCGCCGAAAAGCGCGCAGTCGTCGATCGAACTGCTCGACGCCACTTTCCAGGCACTGGGCAAAGGCCGCATCGCCAGCCTCATCGGCCGCTACTATGCGATGGACCGCGACAACCGTTGGGATCGCGTGTCCCAGGCTTACAACCTGATCATCGACGGCGCTGGCGAATTCAATGCCGCCACTGCCCAGGAAGGCCTGCAAGCGGCGTATGAGCGTGGCGAGAGCGACGAATTCGTCAAAGCCACCTCCATCGGCGACCCGGTGAAAGTCGAAGACGGCGACGCCGTGGTGTTCATGAACTTCCGCGCCGACCGTGCCCGCGAGCTGACCCGTGTCTTCGTTGAAGACGACTTCAATGAGTTCGAGCGCAGCCGTCAGCCAAAACTGGCGGGCTTCGTGATGCTGACCCAATACGCCGTCAGCATCCCGGCCCCCTCGGCCTTCGCCGCCGGCAGCCTGGAAAACGTGCTGGGCGATTACCTGGCGAAAAACGGCAAAACCCAGCTGCGCATCGCTGAAACCGAGAAGTACGCTCACGTGACCTTCTTCTTCTCCGGCGGTCGCGAAGAACCGTTCCCGGGCGAAGAGCGCATCCTGATTCCGTCGCCGAAAGTCGCCACTTACGACTTGCAGCCGGAAATGAGCGCACCGGAAGTCACCGACCGCATCGTCGATGCCATCGAAAACCAGCGCTACGACGTGATTGTCGTCAACTACGCCAACGGCGACATGGTGGGCCACAGTGGTGTGTTCGAGGCCGCGGTTAAAGCCGTTGAGTGCCTGGATCTGTGCGTTGGCCGCATCGTTGATGCCCTGGAGAAAGTCGGCGGCGAAGCCCTGATCACCGCCGACCACGGCAACGTCGAACAAATGTCCGACGAATCCACCGGCCAGGCCCACACCGCCCACACTACCGAACCCGTGCCCTTCATTTATGTTGGCAAACGTGACCTCAAGGTTCGCGAAGGCGGCGTGCTGGCGGACGTGGCGCCGACCATGCTGAAGTTGCTGGGCCTGGAAAAACCGGCGGAAATGACCGGGACTTCGATCCTCGTCTAATCACCGCAAGACCCTGTGGGAGCGAGCCTGCTCGCGAATGCCGAGTGTCAGCCAACATCAACGTTGCCTGACACGCCGCTTTCGCGAGCAGGCTCGCTCCCACATTGCTTTCAGGGGTTTTTCAGGCCAGTTATCACACAGCCCCAATTGGGCGTTTTTTTTGCAGCGTGGGGCGGGCATACTAGGCTGTCCCTTTCCCTGGTGTCGCCCGCCTCTATGCTTCGCGTCCTGATAGCCCTTGCTCTGACTTGCCTGCTCCAACCGGCCTTCGCTGACGAGCGCGCGCAAACCCAACAACAGTTGGACGCCACGCGTCAGGACATTGCCGAGCTGAAAAAGCTGCTGGGCAAGCTGCAGGAAGAGAAGTCCGGCGTGCAGAAGGACCTCAAGGGTACCGAGACCGAGATGGGCAAGCTCGAAAAGCAGGTCGAATCCCTGCAAAAAGAGCTGAAGAAGAGCGAATCCGAGCTGCAGCGACTCGATGCGGAGAAAAAAAAACTCCAGAGCGCGCGCACTGAACAGCAAAGACTGATTGCGATCCAGGCCCGGGCGGCCTATCAAAACGGTCGGCAGGAGTACTTGAAGCTGCTGCTCAACCAGCAGAATCCCGAGAAGTTCGCCCGCACCCTCACCTATTACGACTACCTGAGCCAGGCCCGCCTGGAGCAGTTGAAGAATTTCAACGAAACCCTGCGCCAACTGGCCAATGTCGAACAGGACATCGCCAGCCAACAGGCGCAATTGCTGGTGCAGAAAAGCAGTCTCGACAGCCAGCGCGACGAACTCGACAAAGTGCGTCAGGAGCGCCAACAGGTGTTGGCCAAGCTCAATGACGACGTAAAGGCTCGCGACCAGAAACTGGCAGCCCGCGAGCAGGATCAGGCAGACCTGTCTAAAGTCCTTAAAACGATTGAAGAAACCCTGGCTCGCCAGGCCCGTGAGGCAGAAGAAGCGCGGCAAAAAGCGCTGATCGCCCAGCAGGAAGCCGAAAAAAAGCGTTTGCGTGAGGCTCAGGCTCAAGCAGAAGCCACTGACGCCCCACGCAAACCCGTCAAATCGACACCCGGCGCTCTGGTTTCAAGCTCAGGCGAAACCTTCGGCGGGCCTTTTGCTTCAAGCCGCGGCAAACTTCCATGGCCCGTCGACGGTCGACTGTTGGCACGCTTTGGCGAAAGCCGTGGCGACGACACCCGCACCAGGTGGGACGGCGTGATGATCGGCGCATCGGCTGGCAGTACGGTGCATGCGGTACACGGTGGTCGCGTGGTGTTCGCCGACTGGTTGCGTGGCGCCGGGCTGCTGGTGATTCTTGACCACGGCAACGGTTTCTTGAGTCTTTATGGTCACAACCAGACGCTGCTCAAGTCTGCGGGTGACGTGGTTAAAGCCGGCGAGTCCATTTCCACTGTCGGTAATAGTGGAGGACAGGACACGCCAGCACTGTATTTCGCGATTCGTCAGCAGGGTCACCCGAGTGATCCGGCGCAATGGTGCCGTGCGCAAGGATAAGCGCACCGCCTAATTCAGGAGTTCGTTCGACATGCTGCATTTGTCCCGCCTTACCTCGCTGGCCCTGACGATCGCCCTGGTGATCGGCGCGCCCCTGGCGTTTGCCGCTCAACCGGCCCCGGCGGTCGCGCCTGCGGGCACTGCCGCGACCACCAAGGCGCCATTGCCTTTGGAAGAGTTGCGCACCTTCGCCGAGGTCATGGATCGGATCAAGGCCGCGTATGTCGAACCGGTGGACGACAAGACCCTGCTGGAAAACGCGATCAAGGGCATGCTCAGCAACCTTGATCCGCACTCCGCTTACCTGGGGCCGGAAGACTTCGCCGAATTGCAGGAAAGCACCAGCGGTGAATTCGGCGGCCTGGGCATTGAAGTCGGCGCCGAGGACGGATTCATCAAGGTGGTATCGCCAATCGACGACACCCCGGCTTCGAAGGCCGGTATCCAGGCCGGCGACTTCATCGTCAAGATCAATGGCCAGCCGACCCGCGGCCAGAGCATGACCGAAGCCGTGGACAAGATGCGCGGCAAGATCGGCCAGAAAATCACCCTGACCCTGGTACGCGACGGCGGCACACCGTTCGACGTAACCCTGGCCCGCGCGATCATCCAGGTCAAGAGCGTGAAGAGCCAACTGCTGGAGTCGGGCTACGGCTACATCCGCATCACCCAGTTCCAGGTCAAGACCGGCGAAGAGGTCTCCAAAGCCCTGGCCAAGCTGCGTAAGGACAACGGCAAGAAACTCAACGGCATCATCCTCGACCTGCGCAACAACCCTGGCGGCGTGCTGCAGGCTGCCGTGGAAGTGGTGGATCACTTCATCACCAAAGGCCTGATCGTCTACACCAAGGGCCGTATTGCCAACTCCGAACTGCGCTTCTCGGCCACCGGCAAGGACGAAAGCGAGGCCGTGCCAATGGTTGCGCTGATCAACGGCGGCAGCGCCTCGGCTTCGGAAATCGTTGCGGGCGCCTTGCAGGATCAAAAACGCGCCGTCGTCATGGGCACCCCGAGCTTCGGCAAAGGTTCGGTGCAAACCGTGCTGCCGCTGAACAACGAACGCGCGCTGAAGATCACTACTGCGCTGTACTACACACCAAACGGTCGCTCGATTCAGGCCCAGGGCATCGTCCCGGACATCGAAGTGCGCAAGGCCAAGATCACCAGCGAGCAGGACAGCGACTACTTCAAGGAAGCCGACCTTCAAGGTCACCTGGGCAATGGCAATGGCGGTGCCGACAAACCGACCGGTTCCACTGGCAAGGCCAAAGCGATGCCACAGGATGACGATTACCAATTGGCCCAGGCCCTGAGCCTGCTTAAAGGGCTGAGCATCACCTCCGGCCGTTGAGGATGGTGCTGCGCTTCATCTACGTCCTGTTGTGCTGCCTGGCGGGTACTGCTCACGCAGAACCCGCCGGCTCAGCGCCTCACAAGGCCTACCTGAGCCTGATCATCGACGACCTGGGGCAGAACCTGACCCGGGATCGCCGCGTGCTGGCCCTCCCCGGTCCGGTCACCACGGCGATCATGCCCGATACACCCCACGCTACTGAATTTGCCCGCGAAGCCCATCGCGCCGGCAAAATTGTCATCCTGCACATGCCCATGGACCCGGCCACAGGCCCCTTTGCCTGGCATCCCGAACTGTCCACCGACGAGCTCGAAAAGCGCCTCAATGCTGCCTTGAAAAGGGTGCCTTACACCGCTGGCATCAATAACCACATGGGCAGCCGCATGACCGCGCAACCGGCCGCCATGGCATGGTTGATGAGCGAGCTTCAGCGTAGGCACAAGTTTTTCGTCGACAGTCGTACCAGCGCACAGACCGTGGCCGCACAACAGGCACAGAAAATCGATCTGGCGAGCGTTTCGCGGGATGTGTTTCTCGATGACGAGCGCACTGAAGCGGCGATCTACACCCAATTGCAGACCGCAATCAGCCTGGCGCACAAACAGGGTTCGGCGGTCATGATCGGCCATCCCTATCCGCAGACCCTGGCGGTGCTCGAGCGCGAACTGCCGAAGCTCAAGGCCCAGGGTATCGAGTGGATCGACCTGCGCCAGATGATCAGCGTGCGCGGCAATCGCGCCATGATCGCCCATGGAAAAGATGGGATTTATCGTTAATAGCCTGTCACAACCCAATACATAGTTACCGCCTGCCCCCTCTTTCAAATCCAGATATTGAGACCTCCAACCGATCGTGACTCTCCCGAGTCGCCTCTCTCTATCAGGACAGACGATGACTACCAATGAAAATGGCGCATTACCCAACAGGCAAATAGAGCCCATCAAGCTCGACAACCTGTTGATCAGTTTCACGACGGAGTTCAATCGGATTCTGGATACCAGATTCCTGCGCTCGAATACCGCCGGTTTTTGGCGGCCCACACCCGCCCCCGATGCACTACCTGGCTACTTTCCCTTGGGTGATCTCGCTGTTGCCGGAGATGCCAACATCAACGGCACCCGCGTAGCAGCCGTTGTCTGCGAAAGTGATTCGCCAAGCACCATGGGCAATGCGCTCAGCCGACCCGACGACTTTGAACGCGTCTGGACAGATGCCGGCTCGGGCGCCGCAACGGACTCGTCGATATGGCGCCCGCTTGCTCCAGCGGGCTATGTTGCGATGGGATTGGTGTGCTCCAACAGCCACGAAAAACCTTCGATCAACGCTATACGCTGCGTGCGAGCCGATCTGGTCATCGCATCGACGGTCGGCAATTTGATCTGGAGCGACCTGGGCAGTCGAGCCAGGCAAAACTTCAGCGCCTGGGAAATTGAACCGCCAACCGCAGCGTCGGGCGAGATCTACTTTGCGCCCGGCACTTTTTTTGGTGTTCAAAGCCATAACAAACCGGCGGAACCGATTGTCTACGCATTGCGGATGCAAATTCGTCTTGAAGTAACCCCTGCGCCAGAGCCTCCGGTACTCTCCGGGTACGAAGCGCCTTTAGCGATCGAAGCGCGCAAGGTCACTCAAACAGTCAAGCTTCCATGGTTCGCTGTTAAAGAGGACATGCGCCCCGCTGATCAACTACGCAGCTCCCCATTCTATCGGCTCGAAAGAACCGACCAATATGCACTTGTCGGGCATGGGCACAACACCAGCGACAAGGCCCGGGCAGTTAAATGGACAGCCTTGCCCAGGCAAGACATGTCGAAAGTGCAGATATTCAACCGCCTTACCTCTATCGACATCTTTACCACATGGCCAGCCAAGTCCCCTGGCGATGTCCAGGCATTGAATTTCTCGGCAAACCTGGACAAGACCTTTATTCACACCGAAACGTCAACTGACGGGTGGCGGAACACGCAACCCCAGGTAGTTATCGCCATGGCGGCAAAAAACAAGGCCGTGGCAGTTTATCAACTGCAGAGCAGTTATAAATTGCTGCGCGAAGACAACACGCCAGTGGCAATCAGCTTTGAGTACACCGATGACGAAAGCCTGCACATGACAGAATATCCATCAGAAGAGTGCGCAACAGTCCCAATTCACGTCATGCCGCAGCCGACGGAAGACTTGCCGACGCCTACAGATACCGCGCCATGATGTCGTCCACCACGCCTTCCTTGCGCAGCTGATCCAGCGCAGCCTGCAATTTGGCAACGGTTTCGTCCGGCACGTCCTTGTTCAGCGCCAGATAAAGCTCGGCGCTGTTGAAGCGCAACACCGTCTTGAGCCCGGTCACGCCGTCCTGCCTTGCCAGGTAACGGCCGGCCGGGTCACCTGTGGCCCACAGGTCGATCTGGCCGTTGACCAGTTTCTTTGCATTGTCCTGATCGCGTAGCACGACCACCGGGTTCAAGCCTTGCTTGGTCAAGGTCTCGGCAATCGCATCGCCCTTGTAGGCGCCGATCTTGTACTTGCGCGCGTCATTCAGCGTTTCGAGGGTGATCTTGCTGTCAGCCTTGGCAAGCATGATCCAGTCGTCCGGACCAATGGGACCGACCCATTTGAACAACTTTTCCCGGTCAGGTAGCCGCGCCATGACGAACACGCCGTAACCGGGTTTTTCCAGGGTGAGTTTGTAGATGCGCTCCCAGGGGAAACGCAGCGTCAGGCTGTAGGTAATTTCGGCGCGCTTGAAGATTTCACGGACGATATCGGTGGCGATGCCATTGATGTTTTCGTCCTGAGCGAAGTTCTTGCCGTTCTTCGCCATGTTGTACGGCGGGAAGTTTTCCGTCAGCAACACGATGTCGGTATCGGGACTGTCATTAGCGTAAGCCCCGTTGATCAACAACAGAGAAGCGCTGGCAAGGACGAGAAGAAAGCGTTTAAGCATGTCTGGCTACCGAAATCCATGGCGTACCCAAGAGTGCCTTGGGCTCGCCATGATGTCCACTGGCCTGCATCGGTTTGTTCAGCGCATCACAATTCCGCGATGAGCCATATAGGCCTTGGCTTCCTGCACGGTGTATTCGCCGAAGTGGAAAATACTCGCCGCCAATACTGCACTGGCGTGACCTTCGAGAATGCCGTCAGCCAGGTGTTGCAGGTTGCCAACACCGCCGGAAGCGATCACCGGAATGCCCAGTGCGTCGCTGATGGCGCGGGTTACACCGAGGTCGAAACCGTTTTTCATGCCATCCTGATCCATGCTGGTCAGGAGGATTTCACCGGCACCCAGGCCTTCCATTTTCTTCGCCCACTCAACGGCATCGAGGCCGGTCGGCTTGCGGCCGCCGTGGGTGAAGATTTCCCAGCGCGGGGTTTCGTCCGGACCGGACACTTTCTTCGCGTCGATGGCGACAACAATGCACTGCGAACCGAAATGCTGCGCCGCTTCACCGACGAATTCCGGGTTGAACACCGCGGCGGTGTTGATCGAGACCTTGTCCGCACCGGCATTGAGCAGGTTGCGGATATCCTGCACGGTACGCACGCCACCGCCGACGGTCAGCGGAATGAACACCTGGCTGGCCATGCGCTCGACGGTATGCAGCGTGGTATCGCGACCGTCGACGCTGGCGGTGATGTCGAGAAAGGTAATCTCGTCGGCACCCTGCTCGTCGTAACGACGGGCGATTTCCACCGGGTCACCGGCGTCGCGGATGTTTTCGAATTTCACACCCTTGACCACCCGGCCGTTGTCCACGTCCAGGCAAGGGATGATGCGTTTGGCCAGCGCCATGGTCAGTCCTCAGCCTTTGTACGAATCGCAGAAAGCTTGCGCTTCAGCGACGTCGAGGGTGCCTTCGTAGATCGCGCGACCCGTGATCGCACCGATGATGCCTGGCGCCTTGGCGTCGAGCAGCGACTTGATGTCACCCAGGTTGTGAATGCCGCCAGAAGCGATCACCGGAATGCGCGTGGCAGCGGCCAGGGCAGCAGTGAACGGGACGTTGCAGCCCTGCATCATGCCGTCTTTGGCGATGTCGGTATAAACGATAGCGGACACGCCGTCGGCTTCGAACTGCTTGGCCAGGTCGATCACCTGCACGGTGCTGATTTCAGCCCAGCCGTCGGTGGCGACGAAACCGTCCTTGGCATCCAGGCCAACAATCACTTTGCCCGGGAACGCACGGCAGGCTTCGGCAACGAAGGCTGGGTCTTTCACGGCTTTGGTGCCGATGATCACGTAGCTCACGCCCGCTTTCACATAGTGCTCGATGGTTTCCAGCGAACGGATACCACCGCCGATCTGGATCGGCAGGTTCGGGTAGCGCTTGGCAATGGCCGTGACCACTTCGCCGTTGACTGGCTGGCCTTCGAACGCACCGTTCAGGTCGACCAGATGCAGACGGCGGCAACCGCCCTCCACCCACTTGGCAGCCATGCTCACCGGGTCATCGGAGAACACTGTGGAATCTTCCATGCGGCCCTGGCGCAGACGAACACAGGCACCGTCTTTAAGATCGATAGCGGGAATAATCAGCATCTGGCAAACCTTCAAATTCGATTGTTCAGCTTCACTCGAAAATCAGTTTTTCTCGAGCGCCCACAGGTCGCTTTCGATGCTTTCGAACCTCTCCTTGAGGTGCGTCTGCACATCGAAAATCGCCCTGTTGTAATAGTGCGGAGCAATTTCACGGGTAAACAGCTCAAGAATTTCCGCTGCCTCGAACGACCCCAGGTCCAGTTCGAAGCGATCTTCCATGAACCGCTGAATCTTCTGATTGGCCTCACGCTCCTGTTCGGGCGTGAGGGTCAGGATCGGCGGCTTGGACTTCTTGACAGCCATTTACCAGCGACCGTCCCACGCCGCGAAGTTCTGCAGCAATTGCAGGCCATGGGTATGGCTTTTCTCCGGGTGGAACTGCACGGCGAAACGCGAGCCGTCGGCCAGCGCTGCAGCGAAATCGACGCCGTAGTGACCGCCACCCACCACCTGGCGCGCGTTAGCGGCCGCGATGTAGTAGCTGTGCACGAAATAGAAACGCGCCAGGTCCGGAATGTCGTGCCACAGCGGGTGACTCACCTTCTGCTTCACTTCGTTCCAGCCCATGTGCGGGACTTTCAGGTGCTCACCGTCTTCGACCAGATCCTTGCCGAAGAACTTCACCTGGCCAGGGAACAAACCGATGCAGTCAACGCCGTCGTTTTCTTCACTGGTGTCGAGCAAGGCTTGCATGCCGACGCAGATGCCAAGAAACGGACGGTCCTGGCTGACTTCACGCACCAGCGAATCGAAACCGAGGCGACGAATCTCCGCCATGCAATCGCGAATCGCGCCGACGCCGGGGAAAACCACCCGGTCGGCTTCGCGAATCACGTTGGCATCGCTGGTGATCAACACCTTGCCAGCACCGACATGCTCGAGGGCCTTGGCCACCGAGTGCAGGTTGCCCATGCCGTAATCGATAACCGCGACTGTCTGCATTACAGGACGCCCTTGGTCGATGGCATTTGCCCGGCCATGCGGTCATCGAGCTCTACCGCCATGCGCAGCGCGCGGCCGAAAGCCTTGAACACGGTTTCGATCTGGTGGTGGGTGTTGTGGCCACGCAGGTTGTCGATGTGCAGAGTGACGTTGGCGTGGTTGACGAAGCCCTGGAAGAACTCCTGGAACAGGTCAACGTCAAAACCGCCGACAGTGGCGCGGGTATACGGAACATGCATCTGCAGGCCAGGGCGGCCGGAGAAGTCGATCACCACGCGCGACAGCGCTTCATCGAGCGGCACATAGGCGTGACCGTAGCGACGGATGCCTTTCTTGTCGCCGATGGCTTGGGTGAATGCCTGACCCAGCGTGATACCGACGTCTTCCACCGTGTGGTGGTCATCGATATGCAGGTCGCCTTTGCTGACGATATCCAGGTCGATCAGCCCGTGACGGGCGATCTGGTCGAGCATGTGCTCAAGAAAAGGAACACCGATATCAAATCGGGCCTTTCCGGTGCCATCCAGGTTGATCGAGGCTTTGATCTGGGTTTCCAGAGTGTCGCGCTCGACTGACGCCTTACGTTCGGCCATCACCAGCTCCGCAAAATCATTGGGCGAAAAAGGCAACCATTATAGGGGTGCGGGCGCCAAACAGAAACACGAGAGGTGATATCACTGATGGATAGAACCCCCGGCCGTCGGGGATAGACATGTCCATACAAGCCATTTTCAGGCGGCACAAAACAAATGTGGGAGCGGGCTTGCTCGCGAAAGGGACTGCATATTCAACATCTCTGTCGACTGTCAGACCGCATTCGCGAGCAGGCTCGCTCCCACAGGGTTTGGTGTCGGCCTGAAGATATCAGGCCAGACCCTCAGCTTCTTAGTGGAACAGCACCGCCGTCTTCTGCAGGGTTACCCAAACACCCCACGCCAACGGAATGCCCACCACCAGCCAGGCAGCTACGGCCAATGGCTTGGTGCCCGCGGCTGCTTTCCATTCCAGCGAGGTGCTGCTGTCAGCCCCTTTGTCGTGACCCAGCGCCTGTTCGGCAGCCAGCTCAGCGTCAGTCATGAAGTACTTGTCGGCCACCGGGCGCACCAGCAGGTTGCAGATGAAACCCAGCACCAGCAGGCCCGCCAGGATGTACAGCGTGATGTCGTAAGCCGCGGCACGTTCAACACCGATACTCAGCTGGTACTCGCGCAGGTAGTTCACCAGCACCGGGCCCAACACGCCCGCCGCCGCCCATGCCGTCAGCAGGCGACCATGGATCGCGCCGACCATTTGCGTACCGAACAGGTCAGCCAGGTAGGCCGGAACGGTGGCAAAACCGCCGCCATACATCGACAGGATGATGCAGAACGCCGCCACGAACAGTGCGATGTTGCCCAAATGACCAAGGTTGGGAATCAGTGCGTACAGCGCAAAACCCAGGGCGAAGAACACAAAGTAGGTGTTTTTACGGCCCAGGTAGTCCGAGAACGATGCCCAGAAGAACCGGCCACCGATATTGAACAGACTCAGCAAACCGGTGAAACCGGCAGCGATCGCGGCAATCGAGGCCAGTTGTGAAGCGTCCAGCTGGCCGAACGCCAGGTCATTGCCCAGCAACTTGCCGCCGAACACTTCCTGCAACAGCGGCGAAGCCATGCCCAGGATGCCGATACCGGCCGATACGTTCAGGCACAGCACCAGCCATACCAGACGGAATTGCGGTGTTTTCCACGCCACGTTCACGTGCACGTGACGGTTGGTGATCATCGCGTTAGAAGCTTTCTTCGCCGGTGCAGTCCAGCCCTCAGGCTTCCAGCCGGTTGGCGGAACGCGATAGGACAGCGCACCACCGATCATGAACACGAAGTAGATCGCAGCCATCGCCACGAAGCTCTGCCACACGCCCACGCCTTCCGGCGAACCGAAGTGGCTCATCAGCGCTGTCCCCAGGGGTGCACCGACCATCGCGCCGCCGCCGAACCCCATGATCGCCATACCGGTCGCCATGCCGCGCTTGTCCGGGAACCACTTGATCAGGGTCGACACCGGCGAGATGTACCCCAGGCCCAGGCCGATACCGCCAATGACGCCAGAACCGAGCCACATCAGCCAGATCTGGTGGGTATAAATACCCAGCGCCGATATCAGCAGACCGCCACACCAGCACAGGGCCGACACGACGCCAGCCTTGCGCGGTCCGGCATGTTCCAGCCAGCCGCCCCAGATGGCTGCCGAGCAACCCAGGAAGATGAAGAACAGGGTGTAGATCCAGCCGAGCATCGAGATCGGCCAGTCGCATTGCGAAGAAAAGACTTGAGCGACGAAGCTCATGTCCGGCGCGCAGGCCAGCGGCTTGGTGATGCCCAAGGCCTTGGACAGTGGCAGCCAGAACACCGAGAAGCCGTAGGCCATGCCGATGCAGAGGTGGATGGCCAGCGCGGCCGGTGGTACCAGCCAACGGTTGAAACCGGGCTTGGCGATGATTCGCTCCTTGGACAGGAACGAGGGCTGGTCGGCATAGCCGTCCGCCGCGATACTCGTGGTCATTGTGTATCCCCCAATTATTAGTATGGTTCGCGAGCCACTCTTCGTCCCCAGCCTTGTTGCACGCAGGCATGACTGTCTTTTGCGGGTGAAGCTTCATTTTGGTGCGACGTCTGGTCGCAGAAGAGCCGACGAACGGGTGAAGGTTACCATTTGCACGTGACAGAAAAACCAAACTGCCATCACCTTTTTCAATGTTGTCTGTTCTCGTACCTCTGAAGGATTTTCCATGCCCATCGTTGTCGAGTCACTGAACGAAGCCACTCATCAAGATCAGCAGGATCTGCAGAAAATCTATCGTGACGCTCCGCAATGGCTGTTTGCGCCATTTGCCGGGGATGCGCTACTGGTTGAAACCTGTCTGCGGGAGGGTTCTTTGATCGCTGCACGCTTCAATGACCGATTGCTGGGTGCAGCACGCCTGCAACGGCACCCGGATGTCTGGCACCTGTCTCATTTATGCGTACGAAAAGTCACCCGACGTCGTGGCGTCGCGGAACGCCTGGTGCGAGAAGCACAGGCCAAGGCTGCGCAATCCGGCGCCACCCTGCGCCTGCTGGCGCCCGCCGGGCACCTGGAGGCCCAGGCATTGGCGGCCAAGTTGAACGTGTCACTGGATACGCTGCCTGAGTGATCGCTGACCGATCGTCCGTTTTGGAGCGCTATACTCCACGGCTAAATTTCGAATTCGACTAACTACAAGGACTCGCCCATGAAAGCGTTCGGCAAAATCCTGGGTCTGGTACTTCTCGGGTTGTTGCTGATCATTGTGGCGCTGGGCTTCGCCCTGACCCACCTCTTCGATCCCAACGATTACAAAGACGAGATCCGCCAGATTGCCCGAGACAAGGCCCACATCGAGCTGACGCTCAATGGCGATATCGGCTGGAGCCTGTTCCCGTGGCTGGGCCTGGAGCTGCACGACGCCGCCGTGGCGACCCTGGCCAAGCCAGCCGAACCGTTCGCCGATTTGCAGATGCTCGGCCTGTCGGTCCGCGTGCTGCCGCTGCTGCGTCGTGAAGTGCAGATGAGCGACGTGCGCGTCGAAGGCCTGAACCTGCGCCTGAACCGCGACAAGGACGGCCATGGCAACTGGGAAGACATCGGCAAGGTTCCGGCCACTGCGAGCACCACTGGCACGCCTCCTGCCTCCGCCAGCGAGCCTGAGACGCAAAGCACTGCTCAAGCAGAAAAACCGGCCCAGCCCATTCGCCTGGACATTGACAGCCTGACCGTCAACAACGCCCGGGTCGAATACAGCGATGAGAAAACCGGCAGGCAGTTCAGCGCGGAAAGCATTCAACTAAGCACTGGCCCGGTGCATGACTCCACCAATATTCCGATCAAACTCACCGCGTTTTTGGGCACCAACCAACCGGTTTTGCGGGTCCGTACAGAGCTGAATGGCGAACTGCGTTTCGAACGCGCATTGCAGCGCTACAAGCTCGAGGACATGAAACTCTCCGGTGAGGTCGCCGGCGATCCGCTGCAAGGCAAGACCATGACCTTCGCCGCACAGGGCCAGTTGCTGCTGGACAAGGCCGCCAATGTCGCTGAATGGACCGGCATCAAAATCTCCGCCAACCAACTGCGCGCGCTGGGCGAACTGAAGGTCAACGACCTCGACAAGACACCGCAAGTCAGTGGCGGCCTGTCGATTGCCCAGTTCGACCTGGCGAAATTCGTCGACAGCATCGGCCAGAAATTCCCGGTGATGGCAGAAGGGAGCCTGAGCAAGGTCGAGTTGGTCAGCCGCCTGGCCGGCACGCCTTCCAGCCTCACGCTGGATGACATCAACCTGAAAGTCGACGACAGCACCTTCACTGGCCGCATCGCCGTCGAGGACTTTGCCAAACAATCCCTGCGCGCCACTCTCAAGGCCGACACCTTCAACGTCGATCGTTACCTGCCGCCGAAATCGGCAGAGGCCAACAGTGCGAAACAGGTGCGCCAGGCTGAAGTCGCCAGCACTGAAGCCGATGCCATGGCGGGCGCCGGCAGTACACCACTCCCGCCAGCGCCCACCAAGGAGGCGTGGAGCAATGAACGCCTGCTGCCGGTGGAGCGCCTGAACAAGCTGGATGTGGACGCCGACCTGACCTTTGGCCAGTTGACCCTGGAAAAGCTGCCAATCCACAACGCCGCGCTCAAGGCCAGCGGCCAGGGCGGCTTGCTGACGTTGACGAATCTGCGCGGCGATCTGTACGAAGGCAACTTCGAAGCCAAGGGCACCCTCGATGTGCGCCAGCAGGCACCGGTACTGAATATGCAGACGCAAATCAGCCGGGTACCGGTGGAAAAAATCCTCGAAAGCCAGGGCAAGACCCCACCGGTCCAAGGCCTGGTCACACTCAACAGCACCTTGACCGGTAGCGGCAATAGCCAGAAGGCGCTAATCGAAACCCTCAACGGCAATGCCAGTTTCGTCATCAACAATGGCGTCCTGCTCAACGCCAACCTCGAACAACAGCTGTGCAAAGGTATCGCCACGCTTAACCGCAAATCCCTCAGCGGCGAGCCGCGGGGCAAGGACACCCCTTTCCAGGAACTCAAGGGCAACCTGAATTTCCGTAACGGTGTCGCCAGCAATCCGGACCTGAAAGTGCGCATCCCGGGCATGACCGTCAACG
This sequence comes from Pseudomonas sp. C2B4, assembly GCF_013359695.1. GTDB lineage: Bacteria > Pseudomonadota > Gammaproteobacteria > Pseudomonadales > Pseudomonadaceae > Aquipseudomonas. The sequence continues at coordinate 195,370 of NZ_JABFMU010000005.1, read as the reverse complement.
GCGACGGTGATGTCGACCTGCGGGTACTGGGCATGGACTACCGCGTGGGCATTATCGTCGAAGGCGACAAGAGCGACATGCCGGACCCGGCTTGCCAGGTGGGCGAGAAATTCGTCGGCATCGAGTGGCCGCTGCGTTGCCGTGGTCCTCTGGAATTGGGCGCCAAGGCCTGCCGAATCGACAATGAGCGCATGGGTCAGGTCGCGAGCAAACTGGCTGGCGAGCGGATCAGCGAGAAAATCGACGAAAAGCTTGGCGACAAGGTCAGTCCGGAACTCAAAGACGCACTCAAGGGGCTGTTCAAGCGATGAGAGCCGAGCAGTTTTCAACGGCGGTGCTGGATTGGTACGACCGCCACGGCCGCCACGATTTGCCCTGGCAGCAGGACATCAACCCCTATCGGGTGTGGGTCTCGGAAATCATGTTGCAGCAGACCCAGGTCAGCACGGTGCTGAATTACTTCGACCGCTTCATGGCTTCACTGCCGACGGTCCAGGCCCTGGCCGCTGCGCCGGAGGATGAAGTACTGCATCTATGGACGGGTCTGGGTTACTACACCCGTGCACGCAATCTGCAGAAAACCGCAAAAATTGTTGTCGAGCAATATGACGGCGAGTTTCCCCGGGACGTGGAGAAGCTCACGGACCTGCCGGGCATTGGCCTGTCCACCGCCGGCGCCATTGCCAGTATCAGCATGGGCCTGCGCGCACCGATCCTCGATGGCAACGTCAAACGGGTGCTGGCGCGCTTTACCGCGCAAGAGGGCTACCCCGGCGAGCCGAAGGTCGCCAAACAGCTGTGGGCGAACGCTGAGCGCTTTACGCCGCATGATCGGGTCAACGCCTACACCCAGGCGATGATGGACCTGGGCGCCACGCTCTGTACCCGTAGCAAACCGAGTTGCCTGCTCTGCCCCCTGGAAAAGGGCTGCGAAGCACACATGCTCGGCCTGGAAACCCGCTACCCGATCCCCAAGCCGCGCAAAGCCATTCCGCAGAAGCGCACGCTGATGCCGATGCTCGCCAACGGTGAAGGCGAGATCCTGCTTTACCGTCGCCCTTCCACGGGTTTGTGGGGCGGTCTCTGGAGCCTGCCGGAGCTCGATGACCTCGACGACCTGCAACATCTGGCTTCGCAGCACTCGCTGGAGTTGGGCTCGCAGCAGGCGCTGCCGAGCCTGGTACACACCTTCAGCCATTTTCAACTGTCCATCGAACCCTGGCTGGTTCAGGTCCAGGAGGCAGGCCATCACGTGGCCGAGGCCGACTGGCTCTGGTATAACCTCGCCACCCCGCCGCGCCTGGGCCTCGCCGCCCCGGTCAAGACCTTGCTCGAGCGCGCGGCCGTCGTTTTGAACGCAGGAGAGTCGTCATGACCCGCACCATCATGTGCCGCAAGTACAAAGAAGAATTGCCTGCCCTGGAGCGCGCGCCCTTCCCGGGTGCCAAAGGCCAGGACATTTTTGATCACGTCTCGGCCAAGGCCTGGGCCGACTGGCAAAAGCACCAGACCCTGCTGATCAACGAAAAACGCTTGAACATGATGAACGCCGAAGACCGCAAATATCTTCAGGGCGAGATGGACAAGTTCTTCTCCGGCGAGGAATACGCCAAGGCTGAAGGCTACGTGCCGCCCGCCGAGTAACCCCGTGAAATCGGGGGTCGGAACGTAAGCGACGGTAATAATTAAATTTTTTTTGAAAACTTGCTTGACGACCCCCTGAAAAACCCGTTTAATGCGCCCCGTTGCCCAGATAGCTCAGTCGGTAGAGCAGGGGATTGAAAATCCCCGTGTCGGCGGTTCGATTCCGTCTCTGGGCACCAAATACCGAAAACCCTGAATCGAAAGATTCAGGGTTTTTTTATGCCTGCCATTTGATAATCGCCGAATCCGGCCCTGTCCGCTGTGCAGAAAAACCCCGCCCATCCTTGAACAGTGATCGCGGGTTTTTATCGTTTCAGGTGTCAGGCATCAAGACACCGGCAAGCCATACACCCGCTCAACGAAACAGCCCGGTACCCGCCGCCTACCTCCCTGAAACGATGCGTAGGGCATGGCTATTCAGCGTCATTCCAGTGGAAGACAAGATTGCGCGCGGCACCGGCACCCACATCCGCCGTATCGCGCCGTTCGACACCATTGCGCGTCGCGACGACGGTGTATTTACCAGGGGGCAACTGGGCGTAAACCAGTGGTCCGGCCTCACTCAACGCCAACACCGTCTGCCCGGGCGCTTTCTGAATCACCAGATTCACATCGGGAATGTATTCATTCTGCGGCCCGACAGAGAAGGTCATGTGCAAGTTGTAACCCGTGGTTTGCTGGATCGCTCTCGACTCATCCTCGCCAATACCGCCGGACAAATAGGCAATCCCGTTCTGCTCCTGCCTCTGAACCTGCACACCAGAGCTGTTGATCGGCTCGAGCGTGGTGGCTTGCAACAGGGCGGGAAACATCAATACGCCAACAGTGGCGAGGGGCAACATCAGTGAATGGAAACGCTTCATGATGACGACTCCCGGGTTCCACAGAACCCAATCGTTACTTAATTGGGATTTCCGGGGGAGTGGTCGTGTTTTAGATCGATTTTGAATTGGGTTTACTACGAAACGTACTACGTGATTTGCTCCTGTAAGCCTCACACACCATGGGGCCACTCCTTCCAATACGTCAGGCGTTTCCTGCCGGTTTCTCGGCCTAGCCCTGCATCCTCGGCCAACACTCTTTTGCCATCCTCTTCTGCCTGTTCAATCACTCGCGGAAGCCCCATGAACGCTTTACCCCCCGAAAACAAAGAAGATCCAAATCTCACCTCGTTGCTGGGCAACCTTGGCAACTTGATCCGTCAAGCTCGACTGACAGTTCAGCGAGCTGTGGATACTGCCCAAGTGCAAACCTACTGGCAGATCGGGCGACACATCGTGGAGTTTGAACAAGAGGGTTCCCGGCGCGCGGCTTACGGCAAGCAGTTGCTGGCGACGCTAGCGAAGGTGCTGACAGTGGAGTTTGGGAAGGGCTTTGACGAGACCAACCTGCGAAAAATGCGACTGTTCTATCAGGCGTTTCCAATTCGAGACGCACTGCGTCTCGAATTGAGCTGGACGCACTACCGCAGGCTTCTCCGAGTGGACAGTGAAAAGGCACGCATGTGGTACATGAACGAAGCCGCTACTCAAAACTGGTCAAGCCGCAGTCTGGAACGTCAGATCAGCACTCTCTATTACGAGCGCCTACTGATGAGTCGCGACAAGTCTGCCGTCATGAAAGAAGCCGCCATCAACATTCATGAAATGAACAACGGCCCCCGGGACTTCATCCGTGATCCCGTGATGCTGGAATTTCTTGGCCTGCCCAATACTGGAATCGTCCTGGAAACCAAACTCGAACAAGCCCTCATCGACAAACTCCAGGGCTTTCTACTTGAGCTGGGCAAGGGGTTCGCGTTCATTGCCCGCCAACAACGGATCAGTACCGAAGGCAGAGACTTCTACATCGATCTGGTGTTCTACAACTACCTTCTCAACTGTTTTGTTATCTTCGATCTCAAGCGTGGTGAATTGACACATCAGGATGTGGGACAGATGGATATGTACGTGCGCATGTACGACGACCTCAAACGCAGAGAGACGGACGGGCCCACTGTCGGCATCATTCTCTGCGCACAAAAAAATGAGTCCGTGGTGCGCTACTCCGTATTGCAAGGCCATGAACAACTCTTCGCCAGCAAGTACAAGTTGGTACTACCGAGTGAAGACGAACTGCGGGCGGAACTGGATCGGGAACAGGCGGTGATTGAGGAGCGGCTGCTCAACCAGATGCCTGAGTAGTACAGACAGATTGTTCATCCGCAGCACGAGGACTATCGTTGGCAGCTACCCGCAAAGGTTCAGCGCCCATGAATTTGCAGGACATGCCACCTCTGGCCCCCACTCAAATCGAGTTGCCACTGGCAACAGACGCCGCTGCCGAGCCCTTCAGGCAACCCGCCGCCGATGGCTTCATGCTCGGCGGCTTCACCTGGCGGCATGCCGATCCGGCCCCCGCTCGCCCGGTGGTGATCATCAACGCCGCGACCTCGGTCCGTTGCCGACACTACTCGCGTTTCGCCGATTACCTGTTTGCGAATGGCTTCGATGTGATCACCTACGACTACCGCGGCATCGGCGAATCACGCCCGGCATCGCTCAATGGGCTTCAGGCCTCATGGACCGACTGGGGTGCACTGGACTTCGAGGCGATGCTGCAGCGCGCGCAGCGTGAGTTTCCCGGCCAGCCTGTCGATGTGGTGGGCCATAGCTTTGGCGGCTGTGCAGCGGGGCTGGGAGCCTCGGGGAGTGTGATTCGGCGACTGCTCACCGTCGGCGCGCAGTTCGCTTACTGGCGTGATTATGAACCGGCCCATCGCTGGCGAATGTTCGGCAAATGGCATGTGGTCATGCCGATCGTGACGCTGCTTTGCGGCTACTTTCCCGGCAAGCGACTCGGATGGCTGGAGGATACGCCCGCCGGCGTGGTTCGCGACTGGAGCACACCCACGGCGCACTACGAAAAGCGCCCCAGTGGTCGCGCCATACAGGCCACCACCGGTCACCTGCCCTTTGCCGCCGTCAGCGCAAAGATCCTGGCAATCAGTATCAGCGATGATCCCTACGGCACCATCCCGGCCATCGAACGCCTGCTCGGCTACTTCACCAGCAGCACCCATACCCACCTGCGGATTGCTCCCGAAGACATCGGCGAAGCAGAAGTCGGACATTTCGCCTTTTTTCGCAGCGCATACCAAGCCACACTATGGCCCATTGCATTGTCCTGGCTGCAAAACGGAGAACTGGCCCCCGACACTCCCGGGCGGACCGTGCCACCCAATTGAGCCACTGCCCTTTCAACGACTTACGGAACGACGCCCATGGCCTCCGCCAACAAGCAGCAAAAACGCGCCTCCCGCGCCAAGGCCAAAGCCAAGCAAAACCGCACCCAACGTGCCGCCGCGCCGGTCGAGCTAGATCCGAACGATGACCGCATCGATTTCGAGTCGGTCGACCTGACCGACCTGTTCAAGAAAATGATCGACGCGCAAAAGATCAGTCAGCAAGCCATGTGCACGGCCTTCCTCGAAGACCCGCTGCTGGAGCTGGTGTATGAACAGGAAGGCGAAGAAGGCGCGATGGACTTTATCCTCGCCGCGCTGATCGAGTACCGCCAATGGTCCGCCGAAACCGACGAAGCCGGGGCGCTGGCGTGGATCGAATCCGCAGCCTTCCAGGCTGACTACGTGGCAGCGTCCGACGCGATCGCCGCCCAAACCCAACAGAAACCGAACTGAGTTCCCATGGCCTCTCTGAACAAGCAACAGAAACGCGCCAAACGCGCTAAAGCCAAAGCCAGGCAAATCAATATTCACGGCAGAAAACCCGCCGCGCTGGATGATGACCTGGGCGAAATCGGCGAACCGATCCCGGAATACACCCTGGCGATGTTCAGCAAAATGCGCGATGCGGAAGCTGTCAGCCGCAGTGAAATGCTCTCCGTGCTGCTGACGAACCTCGCCTTTATCATCATTGACCATCCAGAACTGCTGGACATGGAAAACGCCGATGACGAAGGCATGGCCGCCACCCACCTGGCCGCCGACATGCTGATCGATTACCGCATGTGGGCCGACGGCATGGACCGCGACGCCGCCCAGGCATGGCTGACCGACCCGCAGTTCATTGCTGACTTCGGCGACGCGCTGGACGTCTACCGCCAGGCGGTGGATGCGCCAGAAGAAAAAGCCGAATAAGGGTTTCGACCCAAATGAAAAACGGCCGCTTGTCATCACTGACAGCGGCCGTTTTTTGTTGCCGACAAGGGGGGACATGCCTCAGGCAGCAACACCTTCCAGGCGCGGGATTTCCATGCCGACTTTTGCACTGGCATAGCTCAGATCGCCGCTGGCGATGGATTGAGCCTTGAAGCCCGCACCGATCAGGTCACGCACGTACAGTTTGTTGTAGATGAACATGAACACGATGTTACTTAACCCGAAGGTGAAGCAAGCCAGCAGAAACATGATCGCAGCCCACTTGATATCCCCACGGAACAGCGGCGGAAAGAAACCAAAGAAAAACACAGTCCATGAAAAACCGATTGGCGCTTCTTTCATGGCACCGGTGTTAGGGTTTTTGAAAATAACCGACGTAAACGCCATGCCTGTCTCTCCTTGATGCCCCGATGGGTTGGCTGAATGGGGCGGGCTACCCCATGCAGCAATGGCACTGTTCAGCCGTATGAACGGCAGACACAGGCAAATGCATCCAGGACAAAAGCCGGATAACGGAGCAGGCAGGAAAGGAATTGAGGGACGGTAGCCGCAAAGGCCGGGGTGAACAATCCATGTCCTGACATCTCCATCGTATCCGGATAAACCGTGATACACATTCAGCGCAAAGGCTACTATTTTGCCACCACCCTGTCCATGGGACAGCCTTTCAATAAATCGCCGCAATGAATGCAAAAACGACCGCGATCATTACTGATGGCGGTCGTTCGATGTTTCAACAGCGCTTGGTTTGAGCCAGAGGACTCAGCGTGCGACTGCTGCGATTACCTTCTCGTTGCGACGACGGCGAGCGACCAGCAAACCGGCGGCAACCACCAGAATGCTGAGCAGACCGGTCGCCAGGATTTCCACGCGATGGGCGTCCTGGAACAGCATGATGGTCAGGGCACCCACGATGAATGCGATCACCGCGTAGGTCAGGCCCGGGAACAGCCACATGCTGAACACGATTTTCTCGCCACGCGCCATACGCTGCTTGCGCATGCGCAGTTGCGAGATCGCAATCACCAGGTACACCAGCAATGCGATGGCACCGGAGCTGGCCAGCAGGAACTCGAACACAGCAGCCGGAGCCACGTAGTTGGCGAAGGTTGCCAGGAACGCTGCGCCAGTGGACAGCATGACCGCCCAGTATGGCGTGCCGCTTTTGTTGGTGCGGGTGGACATGGCCGGTGCATCACCGCGCTTGCCCAGGGAGAACAACATGCGCGACGAAGTGTAGAGCGCGGAGTTCAGGCAGCTGGTGACAGCAACCAGTACCACGATATCGACGATCATCTTGGCATTCGGGATACCCATGCGCTCAAGCACGGTCTGGTAGGAACCGAGGCTGGCCAGTACCGGATCGTTCCATGGCACCAGTGCCACAACGATGAAAATCGATACGAGATAGAACAGGCCGATCCGCCAGATCACCGAGTTGGTGGCCTTGGAGATTTGCTTGCCAGGGTTCTTCGATTCCGCGGCCGCAATGGTCACGATCTCGGTACCCATGAAGGAGAACATGGTGGTCAGGATTGCACCAAGCACCGCGCCCATGCCGTTTGGCAGGAAGCCCTGGGTGTCGAACAGGTGCGAAACGCCGCTGACCTGGCTGTTCGGCAGGAAGCCGAAGATCGCCGCGACGCCCAGAATGATGAAACCGATGATCGCCACCACCTTGAGCAGGGCGAACCAGAATTCGAACTCACCGTAGTTTTTGACACTGAACAGGTTGGTCACTGTCAGCAGCATCGTGATGACCAGGGCGAAGGCCCAGATGTCCACGCCCGGGAACCAGGCATGCAGGATGGTCGCGGCGGCGTTGGCCTCCAGCGGGATGACGAGAACCCAGAACCACCAGTACAGCCAGCCGATGGTGAAACCGGCCCAGTGACCGATCGCGCGATCGGCATAAGTAGAGAAGGAGCCGGTGTCTGGCGAGGCAACCGCCATTTCACCCAGCATACGCATCACCAACACCACCAGCATACCGGCGGCGGCATAGGCCAACAGCACGGCTGGGCCTGCTGCAGCGATCGCGTGGCCCGAGCCAACGAACAAGCCGGCGCCGATAACCCCGGCGATCGACAGCATGGTCACATGACGCGGTTTAAGCCCCTGTTCGAGGCCGTTAGAGCTTTGGGTACTGCTCATTGAAACTACCTTTGTAAGGAAAAGCGAATGCATGCATCCCGTTTGAATTTCCCTTCTGTAAAAAGAAACCAACGGGGCGTTCCGGAATCTGCACGCAATAATTGCGCCAAAATGTTTCAAAACCCTCTAATCCGCCGATCTCGGCCTGACCGGACAGTCATCGCAAGTCATTGATAGTAATGGCACTTTGCCAAAGCGTTACCCTGCGACCCACTTATTGAACGAACCAGCGCACCGGAAACACACCCAAAAAATGCTCAGCGCACATTAAAAGTGCGTTTGGCCGGTTTGCGCTTCCAACACCCCGTCAAAGCTGGCAACATCGCGCCCTTTTTTACGCGACAGCCACCGCGCTTTTACCTGCGAGCAGGGTTCAAACGGCTGTTCGGTTGTTGATGGGGCGACAGTCTGCTGTGCCGATGCGACAACCTGCCACATGCCAGCCGTTTACTGCCCGTAGCGCTGTTGGCTGCCTTTGAAACGCTATGCTAGCTTGGCCGCCTCGCCAGGAAGGTCGCCAACAGCAGGAGCGCAACATATATGAGGAACGCACATGGCTGAGGCCACGCCCGCGCTTGAAATCCGCAACTTGCACAAACGCTACGGTTCGCTGGAGGTGCTCAAAGGCGTCTCGCTGACCGCCCGCGACGGCGATGTGATCTCGATCCTGGGTTCCTCCGGTTCCGGCAAGTCCACGTTCCTGCGTTGCATCAACCTGTTGGAAAACCCGCACCAGGGCCAGATTCTGGTGGCCGGTGAAGAACTTAAACTCAAGACCGCGAAGAACGGCGAACTGGTCGCTGCCGATGGCAAGCAGATCAATCGCCTGCGCAGCGAAATCGGGTTTGTGTTTCAAAACTTTAATCTTTGGCCGCACATGAGCGTGCTCGACAACATCATCGAGGCTCCGCGCCGTGTGCTCGGCCAGAGCAAGGCCGAAGCCATTGAAGTGGCCGAAGCCCTGCTGGCCAAGGTCGGCATTGCCGACAAGCGCCACGCCTACCCCGCGCAACTGTCCGGCGGTCAGCAACAACGCGCGGCCATTGCCCGCACCCTGGCCATGCAGCCCAAGGTCATCCTGTTCGACGAGCCCACCTCCGCGCTTGACCCGGAAATGGTCCAGGAAGTACTTAATGTCATCCGCGCACTGGCCGAAGAAGGCCGCACCATGCTGCTCGTGACCCACGAAATGGGCTTCGCCCGTCAGGTCTCCAGCGAAGTGGTGTTCCTCCACCAGGGCCTGGTAGAAGAGCAAGGATCGCCACAGCAGGTGTTTGAAAACCCGCTTTCGGCGCGCTGCAAACAATTCATGTCCAGCAACCGCTAACGGAGCTACCCGCATGCAGAACTACAAAAAGGTCTTCCTGGCTGCCGCCGTCACCCTGGCGTTCAGCGCCGGTGCCATGGCTGAAACCCTGAAGATGGGCATCGAAGCGGCCTACCCGCCGTTCAATAACAAAGATGCCAGCGGCAACGTCGTGGGCTTCGACAAGGAAATCGGCGACGCCCTGTGCGCCAGGATGAAGGTCGAGTGCACCGTGGTGACCTCCGACTGGGACGGCATCATCCCGGCCTTGAACGCCAAGAAATTCGACTTCCTGATCTCTTCGATGTCGATCACCGACGAGCGTAAGCAAGCGGTAGACTTCACCGACCCGTACTACTCCAACAAACTGCAATTCATCGCGCCGAAAAACGTCGACTTCAAAACCGACAAGGCCTCGCTGAAGGGCAAGGTGATCGGCGCCCAGCGTGCCACCCTGGCCGGCACCTTCCTGGAAGACAACTTCGGTGACGACGTCACCATCAAGCTGTATGACACCCAGGAAAACGCCTATCTCGACCTGACTTCCGGTCGTCTGGATGGCATTCTGGCCGACAAGTACGTCAACTACGAGTGGCTGAAAAGCGACTCCGGCCGGTCCTATGAATTCAAGGGTGATCCGGTGGAAGAAAGCGACAAGATCGGTATCGCTGTCCGTAAAAACGACCCGATCCGCGAGAAGCTGAACACCGCCCTGAAAGAAATCGTCGCTGACGGCACTTACAAGAAGATCAACGACAAGTACTTCCCGTTCAGCATCTATTGATACTGACCTGCCGGACCAGCGCCGCCTTCTGACGGCGCCGGTCCCCGGCCTTGCCTGCCGCGATTTGAAAAGAAATCCATGATTATCGACCTCTACGGATTCGGCCCGGCGCTCGCCGCTGGCGCGCTGATGACTGTGAAACTGGCACTCTCGGCCCTGTGCCTGGGGCTGGTGCTCGGTCTGCTTGGCGCCTTGGCCAAGACTTCCCCGTACAAGCCCCTGCAATGGCTTGGCGGTACTTATTCGACCCTGGTTCGCGGCATCCCGGAATTGCTCTGGGTGCTGCTGATCTACTTCGGCACGGTCAACATGATGCGTGCCTTGGGCGAGTTCTTCGACAACCCCGACCTGGAACTCAACGCCTTCGCTGCCGGCGTGATTGCACTGGGCTTGTGCTTCGGCGCCTACGCCACGGAAGTGTTTCGTGGTGCGATCCTCGCCATTCCCAAGGGTCACCGTGAGGCCGGTGTGGCGCTGGGCCTGTCGAAATGGCGCATCTTCACCAAGTTGATCATGCCGCAGATGTGGCGCATCGCCCTGCCCGGCCTGGGCAACCTGTTCATGATCCTGATGAAAGACACCGCGTTGGTGTCGGTGATCGGCCTGGAAGAAATCATGCGCCACGCGCAAATCGGCGTGACCGTGTCCAAGCAACCGTTCACCTTCTATATGGTCGCCGCGTTCATGTACCTGGGCCTGACGGTTCTGGCCATGACCGGCATGCACTTCCTGGAAAAACGCGCCGCTCGCGGCTTCGCGAGGAGCACCCAATGAACTGGGAAGTCATCATCAAGTGGCTGCCGAAACTGGCTCAGGGCGCGACCCTGACCCTGGAACTGGTGGCCATCGCCGTGATTGCCGGACTGCTGCTGGCGATTCCACTGGGCATCGCGCGCTCGTCGCGCCTGTGGTGGGTGCGGGCATTTCCCTACGGCTACATCTTCTTTTTCCGTGGCACGCCGCTTCTGGTTCAGCTATTTCTGGTCTATTACGGGCTGGCGCAGTTCGACGTGATCCGTAACAGCTCGATGTGGCCCTACCTGCGCGATCCGTTCTGGTGCGCCACGGCCACCATGACCCTGCACACCGCGGCCTATATCGCCGAAATCCTGCGTGGCGCCATTCAGGCGATTCCACCGGGCGAGATCGAGGCGGCCCGTGCGTTGGGCATGTCCAAACCCAAGGCACTGTTCTACATCATGCTGCCCCGAGCAGCACGAATCGGCCTGCCGGCCTACAGCAACGAAGTGATCCTGATGCTCAAGGCCAGCGCCCTGGCCAGTACCGTGACCCTGCTGGAATTGACCGGCATGGCTCGCACCATCATTGCCCGGACTTACTTGCCAGTGGAAATCTTCTTCGCGGCTGGGATGTTCTATTTGCTGATGGCTTTTGTGCTGGTGCGCGGCTTCAAGCTGCTGGAGCGCTGGCTGCGCGTCGATGCCTGCCAGGGCCGTTGATCCTCAGGTGCTGACGGGCGAGAACCTGCTCGCCCGCTTCACCGCGCTGGATGCTTTCCTGACCAGGCATCAGGCGTTGTGGAAGCCACGACCCTTCACTCATCTGCAGCTCCCCTGGGAAGCCTCCTACCCCGAGCTGGCCACTTGGCTACGCGGGCGGTCGCTGGAGGATGCGGAAAGTGCTCACAATCAACCTGCCCTGTTGGATGCGCCCGAGCCTTTTGCAACCTTGGCAGCGATGTCCCTTGCACTGAGTACCGTGGATGAATTGCCCTCCCATGCGCTGGAAGCGGCGGGTCATCGATTGAATGTCGACGTACCTGGACGCAAGTGGCGGCAAATCGAAGCCTTTGCCAGTCGATTGAATTTCGCCGATACGCCCAAGCATTGGCTGGACTGGTGTTCGGGCAAAGGGCACTTGGGGCGACGCTTGCTGCAAACCGGCCAACAGCTGACCTGCCTGGAATACGATCCGGCGCTGGTCGCCAGCGGTCAGGCTTTAAGTCAGCGTCATCAACTGCCTGCTCTGCACGTCGAGCAGGATGTGCTTGCGGCGAACGCAGCTTCTTTATTGAAGGCTGACCACACCCCTGTCGCACTGCACGCCTGCGGCGATCTCCACGTGCGGTTGATCCAGCTCGCCAGTGCGGCAGGCTGTAAGCAACTCGCCATTGCCCCTTGCTGCTACAACCGGATAAGTATTTCCCGGTACTCACCGATTTCCTCGGCCGCCATGGCCTCCGGCCTACAGCTATCGCTCGATGATCTGGCGTTACCTATGAGCGAAACCGTCACCGCGGGTGCTCGCGTCCGGCGCCAACGCGACACCTCCATGGCCCGACGCCTGGCGTTCGACCTGTTGCAACGGCAGCTGCGTGGCGTTGACGAATACTTGCCAACACCGTCCCTGCCCAGCACCTGGCTGGACAAACCCTTCGCCGACTATTGCCATCACCTGGCCGAGCTAAAAGAGTTATCCACAATCGGCCAGCAGGATTGGCCAGCACTGGAAGCCGCCGGTTGGCAGCGCTTGGCGCACGTGCGCAATTTGGAGCTGCTGCGCGGACTTTTCCGACGCCCGTTGGAGCTTTGGCTGGTGCTCGATCGAGCACTTTTCCTGCTTGAGCAAGGCTATAGGATTCGCCTCGGCACCTTCTGTGAAACGCCGCTTACACCGCGCAATTTCCTGCTGTTGGCGGAACGTTCCTAAACCCACACAGCCTGTGGATAACTCTGTTGATGAAAATTCGTGGATCCAAGATTTACAGCTGTTTCAGGGGTGAAACGATGCTGTTCAGTTTTCGTACACCAGAATAAAAAACCCGAAAAACAGTGATTTGCGCTCAGTTGAGAACGGATCCACACATTCGTCATGTTGCTCGTGCATTACAAATCCCGTTGTGCATAAGCATTTGCTCAAAAGCGTTCAACTGTTGAATCAGGGACAGCAAATGAACAGCGGGATTTAACGCGCCAAGGCAGACGCGAGAGCAGGTAGGCATCGTAATAGCAACCAGCTACCATCGACGATCTCACACCACCGCACGATCAACAGGGCCGCGTTTTGAATCTGGACACCTTGATAGAACATTGGCAGTCGGAAGTTTCGAACAAGAAAAAACGCGGAAGCCGCACAGGGTTTATCAGCAACATCCTCAAGCGGACTCGAAAAAACAACACCCTGCGCTACTTGTTCATGTTTCGCCTGGCCCAGTATTTCTATTCCGGAAACCGTTTGGCGCGCTGGTACGCGAAGCGTCTGGAGAGAAAGCTCAACCTCAAGTACGGCGTCGACATCAGTATCCACGCCCAAATCGGTCCAGGCTTTCGCATCGGCCACCTGCCGGGCGTCGTGATCACCGGCGAAGTCAAAATCGGCCGCAATTTTTTCATCCGTCAGAACACCACAATTGGCATCAAAACCCTGGGGCTGGACAGCTACGACCTCGTCATTGGCGACAATGTCAGCGTCGGCGCCAACAGTTGCATCATCGCGGACACCCTGAAGATCGGGGACAACGTCACCATCGGCGCCATGTCGTTCGTCAACAAGGACATCCCCTCGGGTACCACGTTTTACAACGCTCGATGACGCGCAACGGGCACCAGATATCCTTGTCAGAACCCTGCGCAAAAATAGTCAGAATTCAGGGGTTTACAGAACCTGCCCAATCGCTATAATCGTCGCCCTGACACGCCGGTATAGCTCAGATGGTAGAGCAACTGACTTGTAATCAGTAGGTCCCGGGTTCGATTCCTGGTGCCGGCACCATACAAAACAAGGCCTCGCAGCAATGCGGGGCTTTTGTTTGTCTGCTCAACGTAACAGCAGACGTAACAAGCATCCGAATGCTGTTTAAACAAACAGTATTGACTTTTCGGATAGCGACTCAACTTATAACGTGCTAACGTCACATCGCGGCTCAACAGTTCAACGTTGACAGCTGAAGGGGGATCAAGACCGCCCCCCTTCGTCACAGAGGGTTGAAGGAATCAAACCTCGAGGAGGCACTTATGCACCCATCATTACAAATTGCTAATGAAATCATTCAGCGTGGCGCAGCCAAGAATCCTCCACGCTATTACACCCCTATGCAGCTGCTTAAGCTGGTTTACCTCTGCCATGGCTGGATGCTTGGGCTGTATTCGCGCCCACTGATTCAGGAACCAGTCCAAGCGTGGAAGTACGGCCCGGTAATTCCGGAGCTTTATCAGAGCCTGAAGGTGTATCGCGACGCACCGGTTCCTTGCATTCTCCCAGTTCACCAACCTGTAGAACCGCTCGACGTGTATGAGTCAACAATGGTTGACCAGGTAATGCAGATGTACGGTGAGCGGTCAGGGATTGCCCTCTCCCAGATCACGCATGCGCCAAATACGCCATGGTCGAGGACGTTTAGAGGGGACACACTTGGGTCTGTCATCCCGAACGAATTGATCATGGATCATTATCAGCAGCTCTACAGGGAACGTACAGCGCATGCAGCAGCCACAAGCTGAAGTCCCTAACGCTGGGGCTCCAATTATTGATATACCGAGCCCCATCGGTCCTATAAAGCCATTACCCGCCGACCACGGCCTTGCTAACGAGGAACGAAAGGCGATCGCAGCCGGCGACCTTGATAAGGAAGCCGCTGTCACCAAGCACAGCCGGGATGAAAAATTCCGTGATCATCTGTCAAACGCCAGAATTGGTATTTTCTGGCTGTTGGTGATCGCATTTATGGGAATGCTCGGCGTCCTTATTTTTCATTGGATCACCCCATGGTGCTTCTTGAGTCCGTCTCAGCTAGACACCATCAAAACCATCATAGGTACCGCTCTGGCTTCAAAAATCTTTGCAGAGCAGTCAAAGCATTTGTAGCGATATCCGTAGGGTCATCGGTTCGATTCCAGTACACCACGACGAGGGCTTGCAGCGATGCAGGCCCTTGTTTTTTATCCCACGTAACAAGCGCTCCCTTCGCCGCCAGAAGGCACACAACGGGCATGCCCAAAGCTCAGTAACGGCGGGGTGAGAAGTAGCAGTGTCGCGGTGTGATAGGCCGATTTTTCAGAGCCGTTGCAGTGTGTACGCGTATGACGAAACGCCCCTTATGCGAAGCGCAGAAAAATTTAGGTTGACCCCTCAAAAGCTTGTCAGATTTGTCAGATTTATATTCCTCTACTCTGTAACCCTTATATTTAAAGGCTTTGAGAGTTTTGGGTAGTGTCGGAAAAGGTGGCAGTGACTTGGAAAACCTGACAAAAAACCAGTGTCAGATTCTTGATTTATAAGTCATTGATTAACAGTGGTTTTTTATTAGAGATGGCAGTATTGCCATCAACATCCACCCTCAATGTCAGACCCACAAACCCAGTAAATACGGGGCTTTCAAGGGTTTCTCTGACAAACTTCCATGGTCTGACAAGGATTTGAGGGTCAACCTAAAAAACTTTATTGGGGCACCTCGAAGCTATCCTTCAAAATAACCCCGGCGCGCACTGATCGAGGAGAATAAGCATGCGTAAGACAGCGTCCCGAGCAGCAGTCCCCATCATTGAAATCATCAAGAACGGCGCGACCTGGGAGGTTCACTGGGATTACCAGGAAGCACCTGAAAGTTCGATCCTGTTTAAACGAAAGGACTACTTGGGTGGCTACATAGATGGGTCCATGGACATGATCGGCATCCCTCCCGCCAACGTCCGTTGCGCCAGCAGTGTCACTGGAGCCGTGAAAAAGCTGACCGAAGACCAGGCGTTGAAACTGCGAGATGCTTTAGAGCGCCTACTGATCCCCGTCGTGACAAACGAATTCACGCGCCTGCAGAAAATGAGTGAACTGCCCCACCTTCGATTGACAGATACCGAGCAAGAAACTTTCTGAAACGCCGGCGAGCGACTACAACCCATAGCGCTCGCGAGCTCCAGCTAATTATCGCCTTTGGATCCTCGATGATCATTTCGCTTAAAAGTGACCGTGCTTGAAACTGAAAATCCTCCAAAACCGGTGTTTTTCATTTTTCCAGTCAATGAAACCGGGGACTCCAGCCTCACCCCGTTTGTGACCGTCCCCTGTCCTGCTTTGCAACCGCGCTGCATTTCTCTTCAAAACTTTTCATTTTGTGAAATGACCGATGCCCCGCGAAGCCCCATGGCCCGCTTGGGCTACAGCTTCGCTTGCACCACATCCGAATTTGCACAAAAAAAGGACGCAAAGCCCGTCGGCGGGAGGGGGATAAGTGCTTTTTCCTGTAGTTTTTTTAGGCACGCCTTTTTTATCAATCCGCGTAGTGCCGAGGCGTCGCGGTGTTCTATAGTCCCCCACGGACTCGAACAAAGGACTTAGCAATGCCGTTTGAATACACACGTGAAGCGTTTCTTGAAGAAGCTGATATCTCACAGCAGGACTGGGAAAAGTCCTCCCTGGACTGGGATCAATTAGTTTTAATTGCAAATCATCATGACTCGGCGCGTCATGCATTAGCACTAAACGGCGGGCACATTGCCAACCGAATACAAGCATTTCGCGGTGTGCATTCAGTTAGATGGCGAGTAAAAGATACGTTTGGACTAATAAAAAAAATCATAAGAAAAAACCTTGAAGAACATCCAAAAGAAAAATGGCAGACGATCAACCGTGAAAACTATAGATCTGTAGTTTCGGACTTGATTGGTGTTCGTGCCCTGCATTTGCTGCGAGAGGAATGCTTCGAAATTGATGCACAGCTTCGTGAAACTTATGATGTTTACGACGTCACTGTATTCAAAAGGGAAGGCGACCACCCATTAAGTGAAATAGTCAAACGCGGCGCTACTGAAAAACCTCATGACGCAGGCTATAGATCTATACATTACGGATTCACATATGCTGCAGAAAAAGAACATGTAATAGTAGAGATCCAAGTTAGAACGATCTTCCAAGAAGGCTGGAGTGAGATTGATCACAAAGTTAGATATCCAGATTTTTCCAATAACGATCTATTAAAGTACTTTATTGGCGTATTTAATGGTTTTGCGGGAACGGCTGATGACATGGGTTCATTTGTAATAAAACTCCACAACCTCATCAACGCAACAAGCGCAGCCGAACTGGAGAACGAAGTTATTTTAGCTTCGAAAAATTCCGACATCGAAAAACTGCAACAACAAATCGATCAATTGCGATCTGACGGTTCGACGTCAGAAGAGACAATCAGGTCTCTTCAAAGCAGTGTAAACAATATTAAAGAAAAGAACTCCATAAACCCGACCTACACGACATTGGCACGCGCCATGACGGATATGCATGTGCCGAATCTCTTACCCAATAATTCTGACCAATTGAAAATGCTATCAAAGTTTTCGATGGATCCGAAAATGAAAAAAATCATAGACGATTTCGTACGCCCAAATGCAGCCATTGCGGAACTGGTAGAAAGGATGAATCGGCCTAATCCATCCCTCACAGCAGCCATTGAAGAAATCAGCCGGCATAATGCAGCCCTTACAACTGCAATGGCGAAAATCAATCAGCCGAATGCGGCTTTAGCCTCTGCACTTGAGAATATCACCCGTCAAGACTCAGCCATCGCAAAAGCACTTGAAAATTTTCCACGCACTAATACAGACGATATTAAAACTGACGACGAACCAGAAAAATAGATAGCATTATTTAGGGAAAAGGACTTACCTATGAAATATGAAAAAACCCTAATAAAATTATGCGGGTATCCGATATTAACTGAAAAACTGATAGTCGAAACTTTCAGGAAGCACGAAAACATAGAGGTATATGTTTCCTCTAAAGATCTAGAAAAGCCGGGCTTTGAAATTGCTACAGATGAAGGTCTGTGCTTTGTCACTGAACGACCGATTGATTACTACAACAAGAAATGGGGCCGAATCACAGGCACGCAGGAAAGAGCATTATCTCTATCGCTACCAATCCCACTGCATCTAGTAGGTGAGGGCGAGTTAGTTAACGCAGTTTTCACCATGAACAATTCCGCTAACCCAAAGGATGCGGCAGACTACTGGCTCAATGAAATATTCAGCCCTGAGGTTGCAGCCACTTACTTCAATAAATATTTTTCAATTAGCAACTCCCTCAGAGAATACAAAATTATTATTTTTGAGGCGATCGAAGCGTATTACCTTGGCATGGATCACATCGCCATTATGTCTTTAATCCCGGTATTTGAAGCGGGATTAAGAAATATACAAAACTCAAAGCTAACTACAAATCCGGGTAACGTCAGCTCGGATGTATTCGAGCGTCACCTCAAAGACATCATAATACAATGGGGCCGGAGAAGATTAGGCGCATACGTCTGGCACCCTGGAAAAGATTACAACTCATCTGTAGAAATTGATTTTCTTACCCATATATGCCCACAATCAGACGTAATCAATGCGTTTCGACTTTACTTTAAAAATGTGCTTTACAAATCAAGCCAAGGAAATGACGAAGGATTTAACCGCCACTTAATCATCCATTTACTAAAGAATGATTTTAACAATCCAGCAAATTTCCCTAGAATATTTATTTGCTTGACACACATTACTTTTATGGAGAGCTTAGAAAACCAAAATGTTCCCTTCTTTTGGCCGGGCATGGATGCTAGAGATCATCAAGTCAAAGACTATTTAATAGAAATATCAAAAAAATTAGGCGACCCGCGACGCCCAATATTGAGATCGCTAGGAATTGATGGATACAATGCCCCACAGACAAATCAAAAAATGGGCTAAACCATGCAACTTATAGACGTCTTGAATGTCGTAGCAGATGCATTTGATGGAATATTCTCAAAAGAAGTTTTTATCGCGCTTGCAGCCGCATACATTGGAGCGAGAGCAACAAGCAGGGCCACAACGAAAGCTCATGAGTATGCATTGCAAAAATCAAAGAACGACGAAATTGAAACGACCAGGAACACACTTCGACTAATAAAAGCAGAACTCACAACCGCTTGGGATATCTACATGTTTGAATATGGAGAAGAACTATTGTCGATTCCCGAAAACACCCCCTACATTGACACACTGCCAATCGGGGAAAACCCCTTTCCAATCTATGACTCAGCCCCATCTTGCTTGGCAAATGTCGACCCTCTGATTTCCGCAAAAATTGTTCGCATATACATGAGAACAAAGGGGTTAATTTCCATGATCAATCTTAACAATGCGGACTGCCAAGCTGTGTATAGCGCTGGAAGGTATGCAACCCAAAATTTAATTAACAAAGCAATTTCAGAAGGACAAGCAATCAACGAGGATGGCGCCCGAAGGCTCAATGAATACCATGACTACTACGTTCAGCAAGAAGCAAAAAAGCTAGGGATGGGCGATACAGCCAATGGCATGAAGTCGTTGACAATGGAGTTGAAAGACCTATTAAGTGCAATAAAGATCGACATCGATAAAGTCATTGCCTCGCCCTATTAGCCAACAATATCAAAGGGCAATAGCCCTAACCTTGTTTCCCAATTCTTTAGATAGTTCTGCTTTAACCGTAAAGGCTGCTGCGTTAGAGGGAGTTGGAGTAGGCCCGTGTGTATGTGCCGCCAATTGCTCGTTCATTTCTTGCAGTAACTCCAGTGTGTCGCCTACCACTCGAAAAAGATTCACACCTTCCGAACCAATCCAATTTTTCGGAGCCTTTAAGCTTTGCGCTATACCAGCCATGCTCTGGCGCAAACCCTGGATTCTCTCCTGCATGTCGCCACCCACCGTGGCGTTGTGCTTTTGCCCGACCACCAAATTCAGATCACGGCCCGTCGCCTGGTGCAGGTCGTCCACTGCCGCGACGCTCGCGGATCCGCCCGACAACAGCTTAAGCGCGCCCAGCGCCTCGATCTTTTTAATACCACCCACTGACTCGGTTGAATGGTCGTCCACTGTCCTGGTGTGATTCTGAAAGCTCTCGGTGTTGTCCAGGGCTTCGATTTCGCGCTCGATCGCCTTGTCCCGGATCTTGCCATCGGTCTGACGCAACCAGTTGCCGTCGGCGTCTACCCGCTGCTGCACGGCGTCGCTGTGCTGCCACACCTGATCGCCCTTCGGCACCTTCGGCATGCTCAACCCGTGCGGCAGGATCGTCTGGATGTAGGGTTTGTTCGGCAGGCCGTAGGCGAAACACACCACCACTTGGGTGCCCTCCTCCGGAAAGGCATACAGACCCATTTCCTGGCCACCGGTGGGCAGTGGCAACGGCACCCCGGCCAGCTGGGGCAACTGCAAATCTGGTTCGCCGTCCGGACCCAGTACCTCGATGTCGACCGCATAGCGCGGCCGGAAATCGTCACAGATCCCGGCGCCGGCCGGCGCATCGGCCACGGCGATAACCCGGGCAAAGCGCGGCAGGTGGTAACCACCGGTGAGTTCGGGAAATTGCCGCTCTACGCTGCGGCGGATTGCGTCTTCCATCGGATGGCCATCTGGTCGTTGGCGAGCGCCACACTGGTGACGCGCTCGCCTTGGTTGATCGTTGCACCTGGTCGCAACCCGGGAAGGGCTGCGACCATTGCACTTTGGTTGCCCTGGTAGCCGTCGAACAGCTCCGTGGGAATTTGTAGCGGCGCCCGGACACCGAAAAAACTGTCCGCCCAGCTGCCCACGAACACTTCGCCGTTGCCCTGTTGCTGCCAGATGAAGTCGGGAATGTTGAAAACCCGGGTAAGGCTGTCCATCGCCTGGTAGCCGGCAGCCAGGCTGTAAAAGAACGGGGCTTTCACGCTGGCGTAAGGGCGATCGGGGACACGGAACCGCAGACCGGTCTGCTCACTGATGACAGCCAGCACGGCGCGCAAATCGACGTGACGCAGATTCATCGGCAGGGGGTTCGCCAGGACGGCGGCCAGCTCGCGGCAAAACAGCACCTGTTCGACGGCATTGGCGGCGGTGCAGCGCTCGACGTAACCGATGAAATGCCGTTGCAGTGTGCCTTCGTTGTAACCGATATCCAGCGTCACCAGGCCTTTCACCGGCACCGCGGATTGAATGGTGAACGTCGCTCGCCCCGGGCTGGTGGCGTCCAGGCGAACATCCTCTTTCACCAGGGCAAAGGGTGCGCCATTGATGACCAACACTTTGTGCAACTTCATGCCGGCGCACTCCCACCCAGCCACTTATCCACACGACCCAGTACCTTTTCGAAGCCGCTCAACGCCGGGTTGTCGCTCGATGCGCCGTTACCCCCTGCCCCATCGCCAACCGGACTGCCCGGGGCGCCTTGGGCGTTGACCGGGTTGTCGGCGCGTCGGCTCTCGACCTTTTCCGGGTTTGATTCGCGCTCGCTCAGCGTGAACTGGACCAGCCAGGCACGCAGCGAATCGTCTTCCCGGGCGCTGACACCGTCGGAGAACTCAACCTGGCGCACGCCGAAGGCTTCGGCCGAGTCGTTGACGACGCGATACAAGTGCAGCTGGCCACCGCCGGCCGTGGCTTCGGCCAAGCGCAACAGATCAACGAGCTGCGTTTTATCCACAAAGGGGATCAGCAAAGATACGGTCAGGGTCTTGGGCTTGAAGCCCTTGTGCGCCTTGTCGGTGTTGCTGGTCTGCCCGGACATGTCGCCGCTTTCAATACGCAGATTGGCGGTGACCTTGAGGTTCTTGCCCTGGACTTTGTGACCATCGAGTAAAAGCGTCATAGGCCAACCAACTCCTGGACAAAACTCAATCCCTCTTTCGAGCCGACCAGCATCACCCCGGCACATAGCACCCACTCATGACCAGGTGCATCCCCGGCCAGCAACTGGCGACGCAACTCGCTGGTGTTGCCCGGGCCAATCAAGCGGGCGCGCATGCTGACGTCGGGACTGCCGCCAGTCAGCAGGGCTTTCAGCTCGTCCAGTTGATCGTTTCGCTGTTGTTGCTGCTGCGCTTTGCGTGTTGCCAGTGCAGCCAGATCGCCCATTGGCGAGCTGTCCGCCGCGTAGCCCTCAAGCACCGAGAGTTGGCCAGTCATTGATTGCTTGGCGGCTTTGACCACTGTGCAACGCTCCAGGGGCAACGCTTGCCAGCGCGGCAATGGACCGGCGGCGGGGATCTCCCATTTCTCGGTCTCCAACGTCGACAGGTGTTGAGCCCGGCGCTGTGTGCGCACCAGGTCGGGCACCGGAAACAACGCGATGAACCGCGCCAGGCTGCTGGCCAGCTGTTCCAGGCGCGTGCTTAAAAACAAGATCGACAGCGCGTATTGCGGCCCAGTCGGTCGACCGGTGTCGGTCACGTCCTCAAGTTTTTTCGCCAGGTGCTCGAGCAGGTTCGGAGCGGACAGGAAACGCTGATAACCGCGCCCCTGGCCAATACCCGGTTGAAACGGGGTGACCACCAGGCACGCGGGGGCCTGGCTCAATTGGCCTGACAGCGCGGCACGGCCGGCGGCAATCACTTCTTTCGCCGCATCGCCGACCGGCCCCGGGCTGGTGCTGACCAGGCCTTCCAGTATGGCCAAGCGTTGCCCGGTGCTACCCAGCTCACCGCTGGCCAGCTCCTGGGCGGCGGTCAGGTTGCCCATCCATTGCGAGGATTGCTCGGGCCAGCGCATGGTTACCGGCGTCCAGGTCATGCCGGCGATGTCCAGGTGATCGCCTTCATCGCCGCCAGATCCTCATCTTTGAGGACGTCGGCCAGTGCCTGCTTGAGGGCGTCAGCATGCCGCAAGGCGGCATATTTGAAGCGCATCAGAGCTTGGCCAACTTCATGCAGTTGAGCCGCTGTGTGCGGTCGAAAGGCCTTCACCTGGTGTTCGTCAACGCAGGCGTAATCGGTATCGAGGCCGCTCAGAATCATCCCGGTCAGGTTGATTTGGTCTTCCAGCTCGCTGGCATAGCGGAAGGTCCAGCCCAGCGCGTCAGAGCTGAAGCCGCCTTCGATGTAGCGTGCGCAATCCGCACCGATCTTCAGCAGTTTTTCCTGGTACAACGCCGCCAACACAGCCCCGTCGTCGTCCACCCAACCCCCATCTTTCCAGACCTGGTTCGGCCCGGGTTTCTTCAGGGTGTAGCCGTTGGGCAAGGGCTGAAAGCCATCCAGCGTCAGGGGTTCGCCGGTGGTGATGCTGTAGGCGGTGACGCCCTGGTAAAAGTCCACCAGCTGCCACTGCCCACCGCTCCAAACAGCGACCTTGTTGTCCACCGGCGCCGGCGGCGGTACTTCAACGCAACCGGCAGGAATCAGGTACACGCCCGGCTCAATGGGGCATGGATCGGCGAGCGCCTGCCCCACGTACACGCCGAGAGGGTTGGTTTGATAAACGACTTTCGGGGTCATGCGCAGCCTCAGTACTTGATACAGAAAAGGAGGGCCAGGTTCTTCGGCCGTGTTTCGGCGCCGCCATTGGCAGCCACCGTGATGGCGTGGGTGTGGTTACCCGCACCGCCGATACCCACGTTGTGGGCGTGATAGCCCGCCTCGCCGACGCCAATGTTGTGAGCGTGCGAGCCTTGCACATCCGTAGTCGCAGCCCACCCATTGGCACCGTTGGCCGTCGTGATGTTAGGACCGCCGTTACCCACGTTGCTGTTAAGCGCTCGCGGAATGTTGTGAGCGTGAGAGCCTTGGGCATCGGTCCAGGCGGCGTGGGCGTGAGAACCCTGCGCATCGGTCGAAGCAGCGTGGACGTGATCGCCCACGGTGGCGGCAGTGGCGGTATGGGCGTGGGATTGCAGCAGCATGTCCTGGAACGATCCAAACACGCGACTGAGGTCAAAGCCGCGACCGTCGTCCCAGTCACGCAGGAACAAACCGCGCGAATCTGGAATGCCGAAGGTGGTCACGCCGTCGCCCGCACCAAATGTTGTACCTATACGGGCGAACAGGCTGGCAAAGGTGGTGCGGGAAATCAGCGCACCGTTGCACCTCAGCCAGCCGGTGGGTGCCGTCTTCATGGCAAAGCTGGCCACCATGCCCGTCATCGAATCACCGACTTGTTGCTGGAGCTTATTCAGCGCGGCGGTTGTGGCCAGGATCTCACTGCTGTTGGTTAAAGGATCGTCGCTCTTGGCGTTGGGCAAATTGCCCAGACCCACGTCGCCCTTGGTTGTCGCTCGAGCGCGCAGATCCGGGTAGTCGCCATTACGCGCCGCCAAATAACGAATCAAGGCAGTCCCAATAGGTTCGGATGGTCGCAGGTCGATGATGTTGCTCAAGGACACGAAGTCAGCGATCGGCACGCAATAGTGGCGGGTGCCGGCAGCGTCGGTGTAATCCGCTTGATCGCCATACACAACTTTCCACCGGGCCACTCGATCATTGAGTTGACGTTCCAGGCAGACATCCAACCAGACCTTACCAACGGGGACGACACCGGGAACTGGCAACGGCTCACCCAAGGCCACCCGAATACCTTCGATGTAGGCCGTTCCCGAACGAACCTGGTACGCGCTCGCGACTTTTTCAAAGGTCAGGGAGTCGCCAAAGAAACAGGCGCGCCCGTACAGGTTCCGGTTGCTTTGCCGTTCACGCTCATCAATGCCCGCCAGGCGCACAGTAAAATCGTGCTGCCAGGTGCTGGCGCTGATCGTCACGCCAGTAAGCTGTTGAGCACCATCGAACGCCACCAGAAAATTGCGGGTGACGTTGTTGCCGATCTGAAGCGGCGGAATGTTCTTGCGCTTCTGCTGCAGCGGCACGTAGGACACGGCAAACAACAGACCGTCTTCATCCTCAACGCCGACCCAGTTGAAATCCCAATCGCCGATGTCTGACCCCAGCTGCGCGCTGTACACCACCTGGTTGGGATTGACGTAGCCGGCATTTTCTTTGGGGATGGCGTAGACGTGGACAATCTGCCCCGCCGGCGGTCTGCCGGCTGCGCGATCAACGGGTGTCACCGGGTCCAGCCCGGGAACATTGGCAAAAATGAATTTGCTGATGATCAGATTTTTTTGCTGGCTTAGCTTTAGGGCGATTTGGCCTTCACCGGCCAAGGTAATACTGGCGCTCACGGTGCGCTCCTACAGGCGGGCAACCAGCGTTTGCTGGTCGTCGTTAAAGTCAATCAAGGCGATTTGCAGCGCCACGGGGGTGATGGTGAAGAAGTCATAACGCCGGCAGGTCCGGCCGTATTGCTGGATCAACACACGCAGCAGCTCCGGGTTCAGTGACAGCTGGGCGTTGCTGAATTTGAGCAGGACCACGTCCCAATCCCGATCGGGGTGGCGCTCCTCGATCTCGACGTAACCGACGCCTAGGCGCTGGAAAATGCGTTTCATCCCGGCAGTGCTGCCAGCGTCCACTGAATTGATGAAGGCGTATTTCACGCGCAGGCGAAACAAGGCTTCCGGTTCGCCCTTGAAGCGCGTGACGTCGCGCTGCCAGGCCCACAGCTCCAGGATGGTCAGGTGGCAGGTGTCGGGATCAATTTGCTGGTAGGGCCAACGCAGCCAGCCGGTGACGGTTTCCCACCAGGCCTGGGCGGCAGCGGTCAGCTTTGAAAGCTCAGTCCCAGCGAGCCAAAACGGTAGTTTCAGCTTGTTCATTGCATGCTCACCGTGAGGCTGTTCAGGCGCGGAATGTTCAAGCCCGAAATGATGTCGTCCGGCTGGAGCATGCTCAGCGACTCGATGTCGGCGAATTGCTGGTGCAGTTCTTCGACCAAGCGGCTCAGGCTGAAACGCGACTGGGGAAAGGTCAGCGTTGGCTGGTAATCACGCGGGGTGCTTTCGCGAAACGCGGCCCGCACGAACAGATCGACCTCTTTTTCCAGGGTGCTGATCTGTTCCGCGTTGAGGTTCAAACGCGGCCAGACTAAGACTTCAAGGTCCACCAGCACTTCCGGCATGACCATGGCCAGCAGGTCATCACCGTGCCCGTGATTGCCCTGGTCCCGAATGTGCACGTTGATTTGCTCCAGGTAGCTGTCCGCCGGCACACCGGCATCGAACAGCACAAAGGCGTTCGCGCTGCCCGGCCCCCGTGGTGCGCCATGCTCGAAATAAACGCCATCCGGACGCACACCCGGGAACGCGGAAATCATGGCGCGATACACCGCGTCGGTGTGCCATTGGTTGACCGCCGAAAACTGGTTACGCACACGTAGACGCAGTTGGTCGTTGGGTTCAGGATCTGCACCCGGGGATTCCAGCCAGCCGTCCACGTTGGACACCTGGACAATGCCCGGTACCGGCTCCGGCAGGATCGCGTAGTAACCAGGTGCCAGGTTGTAGCCGCTGCCCGCCTCCTTGCCTTCCACCGGCACTGCCAGTTGCAACTGGCCATTCTGGAAAGTCGCGGCGGCGGTCGTGTTCAACTGGTAGACGTTGCCGTTGATTGATGCTGACTGCACGGCGATACCTTTGGGCAGCTCCATCACCCCGTCCGGTGTCGCCCGGGTAAACAGCAAAGTGCCCCGGGCTTTGGTGGCGCCCTTGCGCTCGACGTTGACCGCCCAAGCCAGCATGTCCAGCCAGGCGTCCACCGCCGTTTTCACAAAGAAGTTGGGCAGCACCGTCAGGCACAGAAAATCCAGCAGCCATAGCACCGGTTTGGTCACCAGGGCCGTCATCACGCGCCAGAACGGCGAATAGCTGCTGGTGTTGGCCACCTTGGCACCCTGAGCCACCACTTCCTTTTCCCAGGCCGCCTTCAGCCCCGCTTCCGTGGTGGGAATGCCGGCGTCGGCGATCACTTGCTTAAAATCGACCTCGCTCATGCACGAACCTCAATCAATCCGAATTTCAGGGTTTTCGCGGTGACCAAGTACTGGCCAGCCTCCAACTGCGTGATGCGCGCTGTACCCGGCACCAGGCGTTCGTCCGCCTCCACCAGCAGCTCCAGCTGTTGAATGCAGTCGCGTTGGCGCAGCCGATCGCGCTCGGCCACCAGGGTGACCAGCAGCCCGCTGTCACGGATCATGTGCGCGATGTCCTGGGCGATGCAGGCGCGGTCATCGACCAGCCGCGGCTGGTGCGACGGGTCCAGCGCCAGGTCGTTGTTGACGATCAACAGGTCCAGGTACTCGCTCATCCTCCCACCGCCATGGCCATCATGTTTTCCATTTCCAGCGGGCTCATCGGCTTGCTGGTTTGAATGTTCACGTTCTCCACATGGGTGCCCTTGTTCTGGCTGTTGGTGTTGTTCTGAATGCTGGTCAGCAGGCCGCCTGGCGGCACCGCTGACGGGCGCGCCGGAGACAGGCTGGGGATGGCCGAGTTGATGGACTGCTGGGCTTTCTGTGCGGTGCCGGCGGCGTCGGCGGCACTAGTCGCGGCATCGACGCCGGGAATGTCGGGCATGCCACCGAAACGCGCCTCGATGTTCACCCCGGGGATGCTGTTGAGCATCTCGATCAGGCCGTTGATCGCCGTCTGAAAGACGCCGACGATGCTGTCCCAGGCCGCCTTGGCCATGCTCGACCAGCCGCCCATGGAGTTGAACCAGTCCGACAGCCCCGCGAACTTGTCCGCGACCCATTGAAAGGCGGCGGTGTCCATGAGCGCCGACGTCCATTCGTCCCAGTAGTAGACGGCGGCGACCACCATCGCGACCAGTACGGCAATCCCCATCACAATGACGCCGATCGGGTTGGCGGTCAGGGCAACGTTGACCAGCCATATCGCGCCCTGCCACAACAACATAGCGCCGCGAATGACCGCCAGGGCAGCGCTCAAACCATAGATCACGACGGAATAAGCCAGGATGGCCAGCTTTTGCAGAATGAAGCCGGCCACGGTGCGCAAGTTCAGCAACTGCACCACTTTCCACACTGTCACCAGGCCCAGCCAGGTGGTCCTGGCGATTCCCACCACCAGAGTGAGCAACGACATGGCGGCCACGATGCCCATGATGGTCAGCGCGGTGAGGCCGATCACGCGGGTGATGTTGGGAAACAGCTGCGACCAGCGCACCAGGGTTTTGCCGATGTCGACCATCTTGGACATGAACGGCGACAGGACCGGGATCAGCACCTGGCCAAATACCACGCGCATGACCTCGACCAGGGACGCCCACTGCTGCCATGGATCGACCATCGCTTGGGCCATCTGCTCAGCCTTTTCCAGACCGCGCACCTTGCCCAGTTGATCGATACCGTTGCGCAACCGCTCGCTGTCTTTGGCAAGGGCGCCGATCACCTGGGCGCCTTCACCACCGAACGCTTCCATCAACTTGGCCCCAGCCGAGGCGCTGGACAGATCGCCGAACTTGCCCTGGAGTTTGTCCAGGATGGTCATGATCGGCAGGATCTTGCCCTGCTGGTCGGTGAACTTCAGCCCCAACTTGTCCGACGCCGCGCCGATATTCTCGAAGAACGATTTGTAGCGTCCACCCGCGTCACCGCCTTCCATGGTGCTGCTCAGGGTGCCGATCACGGCCATCTGCTCGGCCAGATCGACACCGGCTGTCGTGGCGATCGCGCCGGCCTCCTTGAAGGCGTCCTTCATCGCCGCACCACTGGTACGGAACATCCGCACCGCCAGTGCCGTCTGACCACCGAGCCTTTCGACCCACTCGTCCTTGCCCATGGCATCGGCCTGGGATTTTTGCAGGTTGTAGAGCGTGCCGACGTACTCGCCCATCGTGCCGGCATCGGTCTTGGTCGCCTTGGCCAACAGGTTGCTGGTGTTGGTGAAGGTGGCCAGCTGGTTGCCGGCCAGGCCCTTGATCGCACCATCGATTTGGTATGCCGACGCGACAAAATCACGGGCGTTCTCGCCGTAGTTCACCGCAAACTCCAGCGACTTGCTGTTGAGCGCACTCAAAGCGTCCTCGGCCACACCCAGCGATCGGACGTCGCCCAGGGCGCGGTTAACCTCCAACGCCGGTGCCATGGATTGCTGAATGCCGACCACGGCCGCCGTAAGCCCGCCCAGACCCAAGCCCATCGTTTTGATGTGCTGTTCGCTCTGCTCGGCAAGGTCGGAAAAGCCCATTTTCACCTTGCCCAGGGGCGCGGTGACCTTGTCGGTCAGGCTCAGGATGAAAGCCAGGCTGGCGCTACGGTCTGCCAAAATCGTTACCCGTTCAGCGCAAGGGCGATGCCGTTAGCCACGGCAAACTCCATGCGTCTCCAGTATTCGTCTTCCAGCCACTTGGCCGTGCCCATCGCTTCGGTCGTGGGCTCGGCTCCAGGCAGCCAGCGGTTGGTCAGGGCCATCAACTGACCCAGGCCGTTTTCGGTTAGGCGGTCAGCGTGGTCGAGCGCTTTTTTACGATCACCTCAACGTTCGGCGCGTACTCTTCCAACAGCGTGCCGGCGAGCTGCATCACCATCACCGGGTTGCCCAGCAGTGGTTTCAAAGTGGCACGCTGTTCCTGCTTGACGGTGGTCATCAGCAGGTTGTTGCCCGGGGCAACTTTGTTGGTCTGCGTCAGCGCGTTGAAGTATTTGGTGACGTCCTGCGGGGTCAGGTTGAAGGTGAATTCCTGTTCGCCGACTTCCAGGACGATTTCCGGGTTTTGCTCGTTCATGCGCTCGCTCTCTTGTTGAGGTTTTTGAAATAGGTATCGAGGTGGTTTTCCAGCCGGTCTTCCAGGCGGGTAATGACCTTGTCGAACTGGTCGTTGCGCACGTAGTTCTGTGCCAGGTGCAGGCGCAGTTCCAGGTGCTCGCGGCGTGCCGCATTGATCTGTTTGAACAGGTACACCTGAAAGCCCATGACACCGGTCAGCGCCAGTTCGGTCAGCACTAAAAGGATGCTCACGGTTAATGGATTGAGTTCCATGTCATGCACTCCAGGTGCCGCGACCGCCGATGCGCACGGCTTTCCACATCAGCCAGGCCAAAGGCGTGGCCATGCCTTCTTCACGCAGCGCGTCGTAGAAAATCCGGTCGGCTTCCACCTTGCTGAAACGGTGGCTCAAGTGGGTGTAAATGTGGTCATGCACCACCGAAGGCCGACGTGCTTGGGGCGTTTGTGGATCAACGATCCGGCGCGCTACGTGCGGCACACTGGCCAGGTCCGAGAGGTAGCCAACCGGCACAACGACCTGTCGCCCGTCGCTGGTCCGATAGACCAGCGGGCGGATCACTTCCCAGCGGGTGTGCCCGGGCCGGTGTCGCAATTCCAGATCACTTTCAAAGGGCATCGGCGGCGCACCCCACGCGAATGGTATTGGGGGCGGTGTCACTGGCGATCTGCGCACGCAGCAGCACGCGTACTGTTTCCGGCGCTTGGCAATACATCGCCACTAGCGTGGACGCACTCCGCGCCACCACCGTACGGGCGTCACTGAAGGCACAACCGACCAGAGCGACGGCGGTGAACAGGGCAACAATCGACAATCGAGACATTCAGTAGCTCCAGATCGCAGGGCTGGGGAATCGGCCACCGGCCGGCGCCATACCCAAGTGGATAAAACGGGCACTACCGCGCTGGCTGATCCCGAAGCGAGTGAACTTCAGGTTCATGGCTAGGCGCAAAATCTCCACGGCATCAACACCACTGCAGCGCACGTCAACGGCCAAGCCGGTACAGTGTTCACCGGGGGCGGGCTTGTTTACTTCCACCGGATGCTGGGGGCAGCGGAAGGCACTGCTGAGTGCCATCGGCCGACCAAACTGCTGACGCAGCGTTACCAACTCAGCCATGAAATTCGGATTCATCTCGGCGCCGGTGCTGGCACATTTCCCGCACCGGCAGCGCAATTCAGCCGCAGCAAAGTGCGGCCAGGTGATCAGGCTCATCGGAGTTTTCCTGTCTCAAAAAGGGATTGGCACGGGGAGCACCGGCTGATTCCGCCCAGGGCCTGGCGCTGCTCCGGAATAGGGTTTTCGCACTCCAGGCAATGGCTGCGGCTCGGCCCGATCGGGCGTGCCTTGGCGAGCTGGGCGGCGATCGCCTGGTCACGCTGGCGTTGCTCCAGCGCCTGGGCACGATCGAACGGGCACACCATCAGCGCAGGCCCTCGATCTCACGGGCATCGAGGTACGGCACGCCGTTGATGTGCACAAAGTCAGGGCTGGTGACGTTGAACGGCACTTTGTGTTTGCTCTTTTCCGCACCCTTGGGATCGATACCTAGCAGGCTGGAAATCTTCACCTTGCAGCCGAAGGCTTCCACCCGCAGTTCCTCTTCTTCACCGGCCTTGGCGAAAAACACCGCGTCGAACGGTTTCAACGCACGGAAGCTGCCGGCCGATCGCGCCGCGTCGATCAGCAGGTTGAAATTGGTGGTGTCCAACTCAAACTCACCCGCCGCCGCGACGTCGCCTTCCACGTAGCCATCGGGAACGCCCCGGGTTTGTGCCACCGCCGAGTTGTCGGTGATGTCCAGGGTGCAGTTCTCGACGTGCAGCACCAGGTCGCCCAGGCTCACGTCGAAATTCTTACCGCCGATTTTTGCCATGGGCCTTACTCCGATTGATCGTTGGAAAGATCCAGGGCGATGTTCGCCGTCAGGTCTTTCGGGCAGTTGAGGGGTTTGAGTTTGATGAAGGCGGCGACCTTGGTTTTGCTCAGCCAACTGAGCACCAGGTCGCCGTCTTTCGGCGGCTCGATGTCACCCGGGAACACCTCGCCGTTGAACGTGCTGGACTTGGCCATGGCACGCAGCGGCGCCATCAACTGGTTGGTGTTGACCGCCATGCTGTTGGGGGTGCTGTTCAAGCGGCGATCGGCCACGCGACGAATCAGCAGCGGACGAATCAGGCGCGCAGCCTTGTCGGTGATGCGCAGGTATTCAACGACCTGAAAGTCACTCGCCGGGGTGTCGAGCATGTTGCCGTCGCCCCAGTACACGCCCTGGTAGTCGGGATAGGTTTGCGACACGGAGAAGCGTGCTCGATCCAGCTCATTGCGCACGGCAGACGGCAAGGGCACCTTTTCTTTGTCGATTGGCACCGCACCCAGTCCCAACACCGGACCGGTGGCGACACGCATCGGGCTGTCCGCAATGCTGACTGCGGTGTTGGCCAGGCGTCCGGCCAACACGCCCAGATCATTGCCGTGCAGTTGCGGCACGACCAGCACACGCGGTGCCGCTACGTTCGCCAACAACGCCTTCTGCTCAGTCTGGTAGTGCGCCCAGGTTTGTTCGGGGGTGATGCCGGTAACGCTGGCCATCACGAACACACGGCGGCCGTAGGTGTTGTTCAGCGCCACGGCCGTGTCATGCATAGCCGACAGTTCACCAGGCGTGGCCACCGGTTTGGTGATCACCACGGCTTCGACGGAAATGCCCTGTTGCTGCGCCTTTTCCAGCGCTTCCTGCCAGTTGCCTTCGACACCTATTGGAGCGGCGACGCACGCCCAGCGCTGACCGCCGTTGAGCCTGGCGGCGATGATTTGGGTTTTCAGATCGCTGGCCGGAATGCCCAGGGCTCCATCCAGGTCGCTGTCGGTATTCAGGGGGATGAACTGGCCGACGTTTTTGCCGGCTGGGCCGATGAACAGAAAATAACGTTCAATCTCTGTCACGGCACCCTGGCCCAGATTGAGATTGTCGACGGTGACTTGACCGAGTGCCATGCAATGCCTCGTTAACGGGGTGAAGTTAGGATTTGTTGCAACACCTGGTTGATCAGCACGCTGGTGTCGCGGTCGGAGTTAACGCCGATGAACTGGCGCTTGGGCAGAGTGATTTCCCAGCTCTGCGCGCCGCTGGTTTCGGCTCGTTCGTCGTCCAGGATGCGGATCAGCAAACCCGCCTTGGCGTAGTTCACATGCTCTTGAATCCACGCTACGGATGGCCGGGACAGCGCTTTTTTACCGGCCTGGCGCACACGAAAGCCCAGCCGGCGCAGGCGTTTGGCTTGCTTGTCGGTCGCAGCCAGGCCGGGTGCAGTTTTGTTCCAGCGCCTCATCTGTGCGGCAGTGCGGCGCTCGCTGACGCCGTTGTTTTGTTGCGCGGCGACCCAACGAGTTAAAGCGTTACGCCAACCCAACTCGGCTTCATCGGCGCTGACGCGGGTAACCACCATCAGCTTGGCCAGGCCGGCTTCCATCTTTTTCTTGCCTTTGCTGGAGCCCTTCCGTGCTTCAAACGGTGTGCCGTCCAGGTTCTGCTGGTCGCGCACACGCTGGCGACTCATCGTCCGCACACGCTTGGTGACGTTGTTCAGCAGCCGGCGGCGCAAGCGTGGCGGCAGGCTAAGCAAAGCCAGTTGTTCACGCACACCCAGGTAACCGCGTGCATCGAGTTCGAAGGTGCTACGCCCCGCCATTGGTGGCCACCTCGCCGCGCTCAGCCACCCACAGATCGAACGGGACAAATGCCCAGGTCTTGCCGAAAGCCAGAATCTCGCCGGCGGGGTCTTCGGCCAGATACTGTGGCTCGACAAACTCCAGGGTGATGTCCACGTCGGCCAGGTCGTTGTCCAGCATCTCGATGGCGAACTGCGCGGCCGGTAGTTCGTCGCGATCGCGCCCGGGATCGTTGCTTTCCAGCCAACTGCCAACTAGGGCCATCAGCCGCGCCGGGTGATCGGCGAAACGCTCCAGGACAATCGCGGCGCGATAGCGCATGTTGCCCAGGTGCATGCCATCCACGTCAGGCTTCCAGACCAGTTCGAGGGTGACTTGCTCGGTCCAGCTATCGAGCTGTTCGGGCTCGACCAGGCGGCGCTCCAGCAGATAGGCCGTGAGTTTCTGCAGCTTGGTCATAGCAACGCCGCCGTGATGCGGCCACGGCCCTGCAGAGCGCGTACAGCCTGCTGGCTGAACTCAAGGTAGGTTTCTTTGCGCTCAGGAGCTTCTTTACCCAGGTTCTCGGCACTTTCACGACGTACAACCGAGGCAAACTCAGGCAGCAAGCTGGCTTTGGCACGGCAATACACAGCGCGTTTGTACGTCGCGGCTTGAAAGGTGCGCTCCGGCAGAACGGTGGTGTCTGCAGACTCAACGTTTGACACTCCAGCGCCCTGCCAGCGCGCTTTTAACTTGGCCAGGTCACGATTGACCTCGGTCATTGCGCTGGTCAGGTTGATGACCAGCATCTCAACCAGGTGCTCTGCCGGTAGGCGATACCCCTTCTGGAACTCGGCCACGGAGAGGTTCGGCCAAAAGCCGTCGTTCTCAATCGCTTGCTCCACAAAGGTGGTGGGTTTCCCGGAAAAGCTCATTGCTGGCCGCTCAAATAGGGCGGGGAAACTGTTTCCCGTGGGGCTGGCCATAAATGGCAGACACACGTCCACAGTTCCCCGCTGGGGGGGTAGTCGGTTATTGGGCGCCGTTGGTGGCGGGTTCTTTTCTGGCCAGCGCCTTGCGGCACTTCTCGATGCGGGTGTCCACACCGGCTTTCGGGTACAACTCCGTGGCACGCTCAAAATGCTTGAGCGCGGTTTCCCACTCGTTGGCCTCCATGGCGCGGATGCCGATCAACTTGTGATACTTGGCCGGGATCTGCTCTGTTAGATCCCATTCCGTATCAACGCGGGGCAGCAAGTTGGATAGGTAGGGCTCCGGACTGCGATTGGCGTTGTACTCGGCATAGGCCCACTCGATCACGGCATCCGCGACAAAGGTCTGGACGTCGCGACGTTTGAAGCGCTCCGGCATTTGCTGCCCTTGGGTCATGGCGAAATCAGCCAACTCCAACCCGTCTTCGAACTGGGCGGTGTCAAACAGCCAGATCATTACCTGCACCAGGACGCGATTCGGGAAGTTCATACCCGACTCGATGTAACGCTGGATGTAGTCCTGGTACTTGGGCAGCAGTTCGTCGCGCTTGAGCAACTGGCGGCCGGCCAGCGCTCCCTTCATCGCGCTCAGGCGCTCCAGATCCTGGTCCAGGGCCGCTTCCTGCAGCAGCAGATGCTTTCGGGCATTGGCTGGGCTGCTCAGCGCATCGCCAGGGGTGTACGCCACCGGTGCCGCAGCTGCAGCGGCTACGGCCGCGCCGCCCAAGGCCAAGAGGCGGCGCTTGTGCGCCAGAGCCAGGCTCACGCTGCGCCCTCTGCCGGCACCAGCTCGACGTTTTCGGTCATCGCGAACTTCTCCAGCTGCTCGATCACATAGCCCTCGTTACGGCTGTTGTAATCCTCGACGCGGGAGCGTTTCGCGTTGTCCACGGTCTGCTTGCGCCAGCTGGAATCCTGGAAGTAGATCGACAGGTTGTCCCAACTGGTGACCACCACGCCGTTGACCGGGAAGAACGGCACGCTGAAGCTCGGCAGACCGCCGTAGGTGGCAATCACCTGGGCCTCTTCGATGCGCTCTTTCTCGGTCGGTACATCGCCTTGTTTGGCGTACAGCTTGGCCTTGTCAGCGGCCAACAAGTCGGTGCCGATAATGGCGATCAGGTCGCCGCCGTCGCGCAGTCGTTCGTCCACCATCTGCTTGGTGTCATGCACCAGGGCATCCAGGTTGGCGTAATCGCCACCAGCGCCCAGCAATACCTTGCCAGGAGTTTTGCCTTCCTTGAGGACTTGCGCCGGGATCTGCTCACGGGCCTGTTGCAACCAGCCCTTGTTCACGTCCTGCAGCATTGGATAGGCGACGATGTCGGTCTGCGGAGCAGCGTGCGTGCCGTGGAAGCCAACCATGATGCGATCCAGGGCGATCTGCTTTTGCACGGCGTCGGAATAGCGCTTGTGGAAGTCCGGGAACTTGGCCCAGGCATCGATTTTCGCGTACGGCAGCCCCACGTCGGATTCAGTCGACGACAATTCATAGGTGGTGTCATCGAGTGCCGAAGCGTCCTTGGCTTCGCGGTCGGTGGTCTTGGTGTTGGTTCGGCCAGTGACCGGACCGGACACGCCAATGAACACCTTTTGACCTTTGATCTCGGTCACCGGGATGACGTTGATGCGCTGCAGGAAATCCGACTTGGCGGTGATCGCGTCGTTCAGCTCTTGGGCGACCGAAGGCTCCACACTGAACTGCTTACTGGACAGCGCGACGCCGTAGGTTTCGGCGATGGCCAGCTGCAGCTGCGCATACATTTTTGCGCCATAGGCGCTCAGGGAATGAGCCATGTCAGAGCACCCGCACTTTGGCTTTGTCAGCCACGCCAGTGGTGCGCGGCAACTGGCGGCCGGTACCGGTGTTCTGCAGCGCGGTGAACTTTTTATCGAGGTTCGCCAGCGCAGCCAGCACGGCCTTATTGGTGGCGCCACCGCTGCGTGCAAACTCGCGTTGTTCTTCTGCAGTGGTGACGATTTCGTCCACCGCCGCGCTTACGTCATCGATCGGGGCTTGATCGGGTTCGGGTGCCTCTTCAGCTGCAGGCTCAATCACGGCCTGAATGCCGGCAGCGACAACCAGCAGCTGCGCCAGCAGGGCCTTCAAGGCCGTTGCGGTAGCTTCATCCATTGGGGGTTTGCTCTCGGTTTGTGGGGTGTTGGGTTCAGAGGGGGCTTCTTCTAGGCCGAAGCGCTTAAACAGGCGGGTGAACATGCCCAGTAGTTTGGTGGCCTCGCCCTGCGGCTGAGACTCCTGGAATGGGCCAAGCTCCAGCGATGCGGCGTAATACGCGGCTTTGCTGGTCTTCTTCGAGAAGTAGAGTTCCTGAGTGCCCAGGCTGGCGGGCTCGTCGGTCACCGCCAGGCCGGTCAGGTAGGCTTTCCCGGTGTTCGCGAAATTCGGGGTAATCTCGATGCTGGTGAACAGCTTTTCGCCCTGGTCGTTGAGCCACAGCAATTTGTCGTTGGGCTTCAACTGCGCCTCAAGGGCGACTTGGCCAGGCACCAGATCCTCGGCATCTTCAACCAAGCGCACGGCAAATACGGTCCCATGGGAGCCGTACCAGCGTTCGTGGTCACACCAGATCACCGCTGTGTAAGTGGCGGCTTTGTAGGTCTCAGCGATATCACGCAGTTCCTGGGGAAGGATCTCGCGGCCATCTACGGTCGGGCCGCTGGTGGCGACACGTTTCCAAAACGAAACAAGGGAACGGGGCATGGGCGATAACTGCGCTCAATCGGTGATTTGAGTCGCCACGATAGGGAGCCGTTTGCCCCTGAACAAACGGTTCAAATGCGCGTTCCTCCTAGATTCGATATCTAGGTGAATCGCGGAATTTAACCCCGCGTTTACCGCGTTTTCGCCGCATAGACTGCGGCCCATGAACTACCCGAGCGAAGTCAAAGAAGCTGCAAAACGCCTATACCTACGCCGTTGCTCGGTAAAGGAAATCCAGGCGCATCTGAAGCTGCCCAACATCCGAATCGTCTACTACTGGATCCGCCAAGGATGCTGGGACGAAATGCTGACGGATGAAGAACCACTGACTGCGGTCAGCCGTCGCATCACCTTGATCCTGGAGAAGCTGGACACGCTGACCAAGGGCGAACTGGACGAGCTGGAGCGTCTGACCACGCTGCGCGAGCGCCTGATCAAGCAAACGTCTAAGCCGGCGCCGGCGGCCCCCTCTGAAAGCCCCGACGAATCCCGGGAACGCTCACCAGGCCAACGTCGCGAACGAGGCGAAGGCGGCGGCAAGAAACGCGAAAAGAAGGCCAAGAACGACATCAGCGGCCTGACCGAAGTCGACTTCCTGGATAAGTTCATCTCCAAGATGTACGGCTATCAAAAGGAGCTGTTCGAGGCGAAGCAAAACCCGTTGACGCGACGGGTCCGCAACATTCTCAAAAGCCGCCAGGTGGGCCTGACCTACTACTTCGCTGGCGAGGCGTTTATGGACGCCGTGTTGAGCGGCGATAACCAGGTGTTCCTATCCGCCAGCCGATCGCAATCAGAAATCTTCCGTAGCTACATCATCCAGTTCGCCCAGCAGTGGTTCGGCATCGAGCTGACCGGCAACCCCATTACCCTCAGCAACGGTGCCGAACTGCGCTTTCTCAGCACCAACAGCAGCACCGCCCAGGGCTATCACGGACACGTCTACGTGGACGAATATTTCTGGATCCGCGACTTCGAGAAACTGAGTACTGTGGCCAGCGCCATGGGCACACATAAGAAATGGCGCAAAACCTATTTCTCGACGCCCAGCGCGGTGTCGCACCAGGCGTACCCATTCTGGTCGGGCGAAGAATTCCGCAATAGCAAGCGCGGCAAAAAGATCGGCGGTGTGTGGCCCAGTGAAACAGCCTATACCCAGGGCGCGCTTTGCCCCGATGGCCAGTGGCGTAAAACGATCACGCTGGACGACGCGATCGCCGGCGGTTGCGATCTGTTCGACCTCGAGCAGCTGCAGCTGGAGTACGACGAAGACAAATTTCAGCAGCTGTTCTACTGCAAGTTCATCGACAGCACGCAGAGCGCCTTCAGCCTCAAGGATCTGGAGCGCTGCTATTCGGATCTGTCGTTGTGGGAGGACTACAACCCGGAGCTGGAACGCCCATTCGGCAACAGTCCGGTCTGGCTCGGCTACGACCCGAGCCGCACCCGCGACGACGCCACGTGTGTGGTCATCGCGCCACCGCTCGAACCCGGGGCGAAATTCCGCATCCTGGAAAAGCACAGCTGGCGTGGGCATTCGTTCACCTACCAGGCCGCCCAGGTCAAGAAACTGACCGAGCGCTTCAACGTGCAGCACATCGGCATCGATGTCACCGGCGTGGGCTACGGGGTGTTCGACCTGGTGCGCGATTTCTATGCGAAGGCGACGCCGATTCACTACAGCCTCGAGGCAAAAAACGCCCTGGTACTCAAAGCCCAGGACACCATCCAAGGCAGCCGCATCGAATGGGATGCCGGCTGGACGGACATCGCTCAGGCGTTCCTGACCATCAAGCGCGGCGCTACTACCAGCGGTCAAATCACCTACAGCGCGTCCCGAACGGATGCCACCGGCCACGCCGATATCGCCTGGGCGGTGATGCACGCCCTGGCCAACGAACCCCTCAACACCAACAAGCGGCGTCGCAGCCGCTATGTCACGAGTACCCACAGTAGCCATGGCCAACAAACGCAGAAAGCCCCAGGTAGTTCAACGATCGCAACAGCCCATGCGCTCCTTTACGTTCGGGGAGCCGGAACAAGTGTTGTCGGGCAACATCGGCGAGTACGTGGGCGTATTTCCCAGCGACGACGGCAAAATCTACAAGCCCCCCGTATCGCGGGCCGGCCTGGCCAAACTGCTGCGTGCCAACGCACACCACGGCGCCATTCCCAAGTTCAAACGCAACCTGCTACTGCGTGAGTTCATCCCCTCGGCCGGCTGCAGCACGGAAACCATGGGACGGGCCGCACTGGATTACATGGTTTTCGGCGAAGGCTATTTTTACCGCGACCGAAACGCCTTCGGCCAGGTCCTGGAGCTGCAGCACCTGCCGGCAATAAACATGCGGGTCAAGGTAGATGGCGGGTTCGTGATGCTGCTGCCCGACAACAAGGAAATGGAATTTGACCAGGACGACATCGCTCACGTCTTGGACTACGACGTGGAACAGAACATCTACGGCGTGCCGGACTACCTGGGCGGCCTGCAGGCGCTGCTGCTCAATGAAGCCGCAACCTTGTTCCGTCGGCGCTACTACAGCAACGGTGCGCACGCGGGATACATCTTCTACACCAACGACCCGGACCTGACCGAGGAAGACGAAGAGGAACTGCGCGCCCAAATCAGCGCCAGCAAGGGCGTAGGCAACTTCCGCTCAATGTTCGTCAACATTCCCAATGGCAAGGAGAACGCGATTCAGATCATCCCGGTGGGTGATTTTCAGGCCAAGGACGAGCTGGAGAAGGTGAAGAACATCACGCGAAACGATGTGATCGCCGCCTGGCGGATGAATCCCGCGCTGGCCGGCATCATTCCGGAAAACAACGGCGGGTTTGGCGACATAGAGAAGATCGATCGCGTTTACACCAGCAACGAAATACGACCGATTTGCCAGCTGTTCAACCAGCTGAATGACTCGCTACGCGAAGACAGGCGATTCACCTGGAGAACAGCAACAAAAACAGTTGATAACACTACATCAAGCACCTAGAAGAGAGATTACCACTACATATTGTGGCAGTATGGCAGCGACAAGTTGCCCCTGGGGAGGGACACAATGCGAGTTGTATGTAAATGCGGACATAAGGGCCGCATTGCTTCCAGAGAAGAACTTTCCGTCGATTTTGCGAAGCTCTACTGCCAATGCCTGGACGCAAAATGCGGGCACACGTGGGTCGCAAATCTGACGTTTTCGCACACGCTGAGCCCTTCGGCGCAGTCATTTGAAAGAATGCTGTTCGATCGTTTGAGAGGCATGCCCAGGGCGCAGCAACGGGAGTTGTTTGAGCAGTTGGGATCGCAGGCGGTTGCGTAGGTACAAACCGCCAACGCATTAGCGTCGGCGACTATTTCAGTTGGCTTTTTACTTCGAGTAGAACGGTTATGGGGTATCCCTGCACTCAAACAGAGTTGGATGTTCTGCTAGCAAATTCGCGAGGCGCCAAACTTGTTTCCGATCATCAGCACTCAACCGCCGGTAGGTGTCGATCAAATGACTTTCAACGTGGGTGAACACGGGTCGCTCGTTCCTTAAAGCGTCCGTATCGACAAGGGTGCCGCTTGTTTCATTCAACATGCTACTGCTCCATAAAGTGCATTGTTGAATCCACGTTAGTGAGCCAGCGTGCTGAGGGAATCAGACATCTCTGATTGTCCGAATGGTTATTTCTGATATTTAGCAGCGTCATCCGCCATCGCTTGGAGAAAACGGCGGATAGCTTTTTGGTCATCCTCCGGAATGCTTCGATATTGCTTAACAAGCATGTCTTCGACGTCACTGAGAGCATGCTCGGACAGTGTTGTCCGCACACCATTCAGAATATACGGGACGTCAAAACCGAACTGAATCGAGACTTTGCTCAAATACGACGCCGTCGCGTCACTAGCTCCAGACTCGTAGTTAGCTTGCGTTCGCTTGGCTATTCCCAATGCATCCGCAAGCTCGTTCTGAGTTTTCGCGCATCGCTTTCGTTCTTCCTGCAGTCGGGAGCCTATCTCTTCGGAAAGGTGCAAAATAATTCATCTCTGATATTTACAAATGCACCGAAGTGCATCATTGTGCATTCCACACCACATGAAACTGCACGGAATTGCACTATGCCCAACACATGCATCACTGAGCAAGCCCGCAAACAAGCGCGTGAAGCCCTAGAGAAGCGCGGTCAATCCGCGAAAGACTTTGCCAAATTGCATGATCTAAACGCCAGCACCGTTTACGCGGTGCTGAGTGGCCAGAGCCATTGTCGCCGTGGGGAGGCACATCGCGCCGCCGTATTGCTTGGCATCAAAGACGGCGTGATCGAACAGTAATGGCACTGACCCACAG
Organism: Pseudomonas sp. C2B4; assembly: GCF_013359695.1. Lineage (GTDB taxonomy): Bacteria > Pseudomonadota > Gammaproteobacteria > Pseudomonadales > Pseudomonadaceae > Aquipseudomonas. The sequence continues at coordinate 154,287 of NZ_JABFMU010000005.1, read as the reverse complement.
GGAGTAGCAGAAGATGAAGAACATCGTTCTAAAGACCCGGCGACAGGTCGTCAGTGCAATCATTTGCACTTACCCAGGTGGACGTGAATGCGCAGCAGCTCGAATCGGATTGGCGCTGAAGAAGTTCGACAACCACGCCTATGAAAACAACAACAGCCGCCCACTGACTGACGCTCAGATCTACCTGCTCGAACTGGAAGCCGGCACCACCCATTTGCCTGAATACATCGCATCGATGTACGGCGGCATGTTCGTCCCGGTGACCGAGCCTGAATCGCTCGATAACGTCGAAATGTATGCCCGATGCGTCCAGGCTGCCGCCAAGAAAGGCACTGTGGATCAGCTGATTGCCGAGGCATTGAAGGACGGGATCATCAATCAGGTCGAAGCCGAGACGATCCTACAAGCGGAGACTCTTCACCTGGCCGCCAGGCATGCCGAGGTTCTTGCAGTTATCCAACTGCACGCATCGAAGTCGGAGACATCCAAATGACCAACCTGCCTGCCGTACAGGAATACCAGGACATGCTCCAAGCCGCCGCGCTTGCGTTCCTGGAGCGACACCAATGCGAACACCTGGGCAACGATCAGCAGTTGTTCGACCGGGCCGTACAGCACCTGGTCAGCGACTATGACGTGCTGACCCAGACCGCTGAAAGGCTGGTGCATCTGGCGTGCAGCCACATGTCGGAGATACGCAACCGTCAGCGATTGGACATCTTCAACAGCACATCCACCCACACAGTCATCATTGACCCTGCCACAGGTAACACCTGGGCCGTGCCGGTCAGCCTGATCTACGAACGCATTCTCAATGCACCGGACAACGGCCGTTTCCGCATAGCCGCACCGTAACACCCACCCAATAACTCGCCTGTCCCACACATCCCGTGGGTTTGGGTGAACTGCGCCCGGAATTGAGGTTTGACGATGGAAAACGCCATGAACATCAACGCAAAACTGACGCCCGATCAGGCTCAAGCGCTCTTGGCCAACCTGCGCGAGCAATACCGACTCAGCCTCAATGATCTCTGGTACGCAGACCAATACCGCCTGATTCCGGATGGCCTGCGCCACGGATCAATCCTCGCCAATAGCCCTGTGATGGCCGCTCAAAAACACCTGATCGGCGCCCTCACCCACAGCCTTGGCCTCAGCCTTAAACCAGCGAAGTAACACTCATGATGAATGAAGATATCCGCACACAAGTACTTCAGCGGTTGGAAGACGACTTCGGCCTGAAATTACGTGCAGGCACGAACTACATGCGGGGTGGCGTCTGCCCCGCATGCAATAAGAAAGAGTTGTACGCTCGCCACGACAAACCCTGGCAGATCCGCTGTGGTCGTCCAGAGCGCTGCGGCCACATCGAACACGTCAAAGAACTTTATGAGGACCTGTTCGAAGATTGGAGCAAGCGAGCACCGGCAACGGACAACGACCCGACCTTAACCGCCCGAGCGTACTTGGAATTCGCCCGGGGCCTGAACGCCGGGAATATGACCGGTTGGTTCACACAAGAGAACTACGTCAACCACGAAACGAACGAGTCCAGCGCCACGATTCGCTTCGTCCTGCCAAACGGTGGTTACTGGGAACGCCTGATCGATCGCCCTGCCCGCTTCGGCAAGATGAAAGCCCGCTTCAAGCCGAAATACAGCGCTCAGGGAGAATGGTGGTGCCCCCCGAGTGTGGACTTGGCCACCGTCACAGAGCTGTGGATTGTTGAGGGCATCTTCGATGCCAGCGCTCTAGTGCAAAACGCAGTCAATGCTGTGTCAGCCATGTCGAGTGTGAATTTCCCGATCGAGGCATTGAAGCAACTGCACGAGCAGCGCCCGGGTAATTTGCCCACGCTGGTCTGGGCTCTGGACAACGAGCCAACAGCCCGTGGCTACCTGCTGCGTTGGGTAAAACAGGCGCGCGAAATGGGCTTCAAGTGCAAGGCTGCACTTATTCCCCAACGGGACAAAAAAGTCGACTGGAACGACCTACACCAGCGCTGGCAGTTCGAGGAAGAAGGTAAGTCTCGCAACGACAAGCGCAAACGGGATCTGGATGCTGCGCGTCATGAGGGCGATTTGCTCCTCGCTCCGTCGCCGAAGGAAAAGGCGTTGCTGATGTACACCTGGGACGAAGGATTTCCAGAGTTCGCGTTTAATTTCAGCAACCAAACCTACTGGGCCAAGTTCGACTTGTCGAAGCTCGAGGAGGAACAAAAGGCGCTGGCGACAAGCGAAGATCACAATGAGCAGCAACTCAACGACAAGGCTGCACGCCGCAAGGTGCTGCAGAACGTTTGCGGGCTAAAGCTATTGGCCAACTGCCGCTTCGAGGCGCTGTACAAGCAAGTGAACGACGTCACCAACGAGGCGTGGTTTTACTTCCACGTGGCTGGCATCCACGACGATGAGGGTGAGAACTACACCTTCACGCCGAAACAGATCTCCTCGAGCAGCGAATTCAAGACCCGTCTGATGTACTCCGGCGCCACCTGGCTCGGCACTCAAAAACACTTGGACCAGATCATCATTCGGCAAACCGATGGTTTGAAGACCGTCGAAACCATCGACTTTTTGGGTTACAGCCGGGACCACAAGGCCTACATCTTTAATGACATCACCATCCACAGTGGGTCTGTCTACAAGGCCAACGACGAGGATTTTTTTGAGTTCGGCAAGCAGCGGGTCAAGTGTCTAATGAAGTCGGTGAAACTAAAGACGGCCTTGGACGCCAAGGGCTATCGCGAAGACTGGCTGCCTAACCTTTGGACCTGCTTTGGCGAGAACGGCATTCTGGCGCTCACCTACTGGTTTGGCTCGCTGTTCGCCGAGCAGATCCGAGCAGAGCACGAGAGTTTCCCGTTCCTGGAGATGTCCGGCGAGCCCGATTCGGGCAAAACTACGCTGATCAAATTCTTGTGGAAACTGTTCGGGCGAATCTATGAGGGTTTCGACCCGGCCAAAAGCTCGTTCTCGGGTCTGAGCCGGGCCATGGGCCAGGTGGCAAACCTACCATTGGTGCTCCTCGAGGCTGACCGAAACACCAACGAGGACAATACGAAAGCCTTCGAGTGGGACCAGTTCAAGGACTTCTACGGTGGCGGCACCCTGCGTACCCGGGGCGTAAAGTCCAATAGCAACGACACCTACGAACCGCCGTTTCGCGCTTCCATCGTGATCGCCCAGAACGCGATTGTTACCGGCCACGAAGCGATCATCAGCCGTATCGTCCGACTACCGTTCCTCAAGCCTGTGATCACTGATGAAAGCCGCAAGGCGGCTGATGCGATCGTCCAAACCGAACTGGATCACGTCAGTCATTTCATGTTGAAGGCAATGCGCGCCGAGCCATTGGTTCTCAAGCGTTTCGCTGAGCTGTATCCCAAGTACCGCGCCGAGCTGTGGGCCAGTCGTAACCTGTCATCCGATCGAGTCATCAAGAACCACAGCATGATGCTGGCACTGCTCGATTGCCTGCAGCTCGTCATCGCCATTCCGGACCACATGCTCCAGGCATGCCGTAAGTATCTCCAGAAAGCGGCCAACGAACGCCAAGCGGCGATCAGTACCGATCCGAAGGAAGTGAACGAGTTCTGGCAGGTGTTCGACTACCTCGAGTCGCTGCCTGCTGCCCCACTGGTCAATCACAGCAAGAAGGCCGGCGTGATTGCCATCAATCTCAACCAGTTTGCCGAAGTCGCCCTTGAACACCGCCAGCGGATCCCAGATTTGGCCGTGCTGCGCCGCCTGCTCAAAGACTGCCGTGCTCACCAGTGCCTAGATACCCAGAAGCGGGTAGAGAGCGTTATCCGTGCCCGACAGCAGGACATGGCCCCAACTACCCACATCCCCTCCACCATGCGCTGCTTCATCTTTCGGGAGTAACAGCGATGCAGATCCAAGTTATCAACGATTGTGACCGGTGTGCCCTTCAAGCCCTACTTATCCTGCAACTCAGCGACTGGGCGCGGAAACTGGGAAACAGAGCTCCAGAATCAAACTCTATGGTTTCTACTTCGCTTCCAGCAGTACCCGGCTCTACACTACTTTGCCATCAGGCACGGGAACATTCAGGTTCGAGGGCTGTGCTGTGACTCAAGCAACACCTGGTGTTTTGACCTTTCAAGACCTGCAACAAATAACTGGTTATCAGCGCAGATCGGACGTTGAGCGATCACTGATCGACCAGGGCGTTCGGTTGTTCCGGGGGCGGACAGGTCCTTGGACAACCCTTGATCTGATTAATCATGCTGGCGGCGTCACGGCGGCCAGCGCTGAAAGGTACGACTCCGACATATTATGAGGCGAGCAAGGAAGCGTAAGCACAATCCCCATATCCCTGCCCATATCGATCAGGCCGCTCTCCCGGCGGCCATTTACTTCGACCATCGCGGCAGCGGAGTCTGGTACACCCTTCATTACGACGAAACCGGAAAGCAACGCCGCAAGAACGTCGCGCCTGCAGATGTTTCATTGGCCGAACTTCATCGGATCATGGACGAAAGGTCCAATGTCGACCGTGGCACCCTTCGCTACGTCTGCGAGCAATTCCACCTGAGTGACCGTTACAAGAAGCTCGCGCCGAAGACTCACGACGACTACTGCTACTCCAGAGATGTGGTGCTCAATATCCCAACCAAACTGGGCAAGCCGCTGGGCGATCTGGCAGTGAAGAAGTTCACTGCCGCCCTGGTGCAACGCATTGTCGATCGGCTCGCAGATGAGGGTACGCCCTCAAAGGCCGCTCACGCGCTTCGATACCTGCGCCGTGTTCTGCAGTGGGGGCGTAATCGTGGATTCCTGGAAGTAAACCCTGCCCTGGGCATCGAGGCCCCGATCGAACGGAAGCAACGCCGATTGCCACGGCACAACGTGATGGCCGTTCTATTCGATCGCGCAACTGCCCGTGGGCGTCTGGCTCGGAATGAGCCTGGTAGTTGTCCGGAGTACTTGGCCAGCGTGATGGAGCTGGCCTATTTGTGCCGGTTACGCGGCATCGAGGTCGTGACGCTCACAGATGCCAACGAGCTGGAAGAAGGGATTCTGACGAATCGGCGCAAGGGTAGTAGAGACAATATTGTTCGTTGGACTCCGCGGCTACGCGCCGTTTGGGATGGTGCAAAGGCTCTGCGTGCCAGGACATGGGAACGCAGGAAAACACCGATCCCGATCGCCCTTTCGAAGCGCTTTATCATCGTTGCCAGCCATGGGGGTCGGCTTCGCAAAACGAGCCTCGACACCGCTTGGCAACGCTTCATTACCTTGACGATCGCCGATGGAACTATCGAACCAGAGGAGCGGTTCGCGCTGCATGATCTTAAGCGCCGTGGCATTACTGACACTGCTGGTACCCGTGCGGATAAGCAAGAAGCCAGCGGTCACCGGGATCCGAAGATGATGGACATCTATGACCATAGTCTTCCAATCGTATCACCCTCGGTTGATTAAAATGGTGCTCGCATTAGGTCGCCCAGCTAGGGTTTACTCTTTTTTCATAATCTAATGTCATGGTTGCCAGGCAGCCAAGGTGGGCACAAATAATGTTAGGGACACAAGGAGCAACACCTGAAAAGGAGTTGCAAATAATGGCCATAGGACAGGGCGAATTTAATTCCATTCGCAAGTTGACTGCGGAGGAAACTGCGGCGTACCGAAAGGCCCATGAGCATCTTCACTCTCACGATGAAGCTGCTTCACTGACAGAAATTGCTCGCAGAAACCTCGTTGCCTTTGAGGAATGCGTGAAAGATCTTTGTCAGGTAGTACCTGGCCGAGGTCAACATCGAACCCTTTCTCGAGAAGCCAAGCTTGATGTAAACAGGCACTTTCTGAATTTTTTGTCCGCTGTAAGACAGCTTCTGGATCACACTGAACTACGTTTGAAGAGGCAATATTCTAACAACCCAGAGATCTTCAAAGTTTTTCAGAAGCGCACAAGCACAGCATTCGATACTGTTTTTGCATATCGATTCCTCTACAAGCTGAGAAACTATTCTCAACACTGTGGTGCACCTATCGGGATCGTCGAATACGAGAGCAAGTCGCACGGAAATGCAGGGGAAACGAAGCACACTTTGCACCTTTTTTTTGATGCGAATGAGCTGCTGCGGGTAGGTGGCGATCTTTGGGGACCAGTCAAAACGGATCTAAAAAAAATAGACTCAAAGTTTCCTGTTGATACGTTAGCGAGAAAAGTCATGACAGAACTCGAGGCGATATGGGAAGCCGTTCGAAATGCGGAACGTCCACATTTGAAAACTAGTGCCGAAATCGCTTTAGAAACCGTGAAGGAGGCGTGTAAACCTCACTTGTCACCGGCCGTCGTGCGGTTCTGGCATAGAAAAAAGTCGACTACCATCGAAATCATTAACCCACCCATTGAGACCATGGCTTGGCTCGGCGACCACACTTTTAAGGAAATTCTCTGATTCGAGTCTTTGTGTCTGATGAAACTCTACCGGTGATTCCGGCGTAACAACCGAGTTTTGCGCTACAGGCACCAGGCACTTCGCGGAAGCCCGGCGTAACAAGAAAACCCATAAGCGATTGATTTTTATGTATAAAGCACCTCCCTTGTAATCAGTAGGTCCCGGGTTCGATTCCTGGTGCCGGCACCATACAAAACAAAGCCCTCGTAGAAATACGAGGGCTTTGTTGTTTCTGTAGGGTTCAAAATCAGAATCTCAGTCGTAAAACGGTTCGCCAGATATTTTTAAGCACCGATCGTCGGTGCTTCCTCCAGTTACGCTCCCACCACTCATCGTCATTCAGGGCAACTGCCTCAATATCGCTGCCTGTCACAGCGGCCTCGTGCTGGCGAAAAAGCATTGGGAAAACACAATGTTGTTTGAGTTGTCGCTTGAAAAAGACATCTACCGGCGTGCCGCAGTAGGGTGTCTCAGCCAGAATCCGACAGCCTTCGCGAGAAATGATGTACGCGTGCAGGGCGACTACTCTCCCCCGGGCAATGAAGGGAAACCATGTCATCCACGTGCGCCCCATGCTGTAGCCCAAGTGAAGTGCCTGAAACGGGTGAGTCCGGATAAACCGATTCACCCATCGGACCTGAGCACTGCGCAGATTGTAGGGCCTGGCATCATCCTCGAAGATCAAAATCCTCTGCCAACCTTCGGCCAAGGCCACTTTGGCTAGCCACTGATGCGACTCATAGCACCCTTGAACGGGGTCGCTATGTCGTTGCGTACTGAAAAACTCGATGGGGTTTTCAATCAGCGGAGCGACACATCGGCAGAACAACACCCGCCTGTCTGTCCTCTCGCTAAGCGATATACAGAAGGCGCGGTCAACGTCGAAGAAAACACGACTCATGACGCCACCCCTTCATCGGGTGACGAGATATTGCTGACGGATTGACCGACAAAAACCTGCACGTAACGCAGTACCGAATACACCACGTGAATTCCTCAAAAGACATCTCCCAAGCCCTGCGCTAAGGGAAAAATCAATGATCGATTCAGGGTTTTGCGGCGTATGTCAGACGGCTCCCTTAAAGGCGCTCACGGCTCTCCAAGTCATGTGGGATGCCTTAACCCTTTTCCATTGCATAACGGAACGCGTCTCTGCGCCGTTGCAGGGTCTTGCAATGAGTGGCTCAAAGAGGCGAAGTCCGGTGCCAGCCACACAACAACAAAGCCCTCGTAGAAATACGAGGGCTTTGTTGTTTCCGCCGTTTGGAACGTCAGGTCTTAGTGACCCGCGCTCTGGCCACCATCGACATGCAGGATTTCGCCGGTGACAAATTTGGCGCCGTCCAGGTACACGACCGCGTTGGCAATGTCGTCGATCTCACCCATGTGCCCTACCGGGTGCAGAGCGCCCAGCGCGGCGTGGGTTTCTTCGCCATGCATCGGGGTCTTGATGATGCCTGGCGACACCGCGTTGACCCGAATGCCGCGCTTGGCGTACTCGATGGCCAGGGAACGGGTCGCCGCGTTCAGGCCACCTTTGGTCAGCGAAGCCAGTACCGATGGCACGCCGTCGATAGCGTGGTCCACCAGGCTGGTGGTGATGTTGACGACGTGGCCGCTGCCATTTTTCTCCATCTCGGCGATGGCCAGTTGAGTGATGTAGAAGAAGCCGTTGAGGTTCACCGACAACACATTGGCGTAGTCTTCGGCGGTGTACTGGGTGAACGGCTTGGCGATGAAGATCCCGGCGTTGTTGACCAGGGTGTCGATGCGGCCGAAACGTGCGATGGCTTCGCGAATCACGCGCTGGGCGGTTTCTGGTTCGCCGATGTCACCGGCCACGGTGAGGATGTCCGGATCGGTGGATGGTTTGATCGAACGCGAAGTGGCGACGATCTGGTAACCCAGTTCACGGAAGGCCTTGACCATGCCGTCGCCGAGACCTTGGGAAGCGCCAGTGATGACGATGACTTTTTTCGAATGGCTCATGATGTACACCTCTAACAATAATGGGGTTTGAAATTCGATGAATCAGGCTTCGGCGGCGGCCGTTGCCATTTGTCTCAACATTTGTTCGTAGTACTCGACCGACTGCGAGCCGGTCACCAGGTGACGGCCGTTCAGCACCATGGCCGGGACCGAGTTGATGCCGCGCTGCTGGTAAAACGTTTCAAGCTCGCGCACGTCTTCGGCAAAGGCACCGGACATCAACACTTCCCGTGCCCGGTCCTCGTCCAATCCCGCTTCGCCCGCCAACCGCACCAGCGTCTGCTGATCACTCGGGTTCTGGCCTTCGCTGAAGTAAGCGCGAAGCAGGATCTTTTTCAGCGCCACCTGACGCCCTTCTTCCAGTGCCCACAACAACAAACGGTGAGCGTCGAAGGTGTTGTAGAAGTGCGTGCGCTTCTCCAGGTCGAACTTGAAGCCAATGGCTGCTCCGCGCTCGATCTGCATTTTCTTGCCGGAAGCGACGTCTTCAGCAGTGCGTCCGTATTTGCGCATCAAGTGCTCGACGGCTTTCTCGCCTTCGGCGGGCATGTTCGGGTTCAGTTCGAAGGGCTTGTAGGTCAGCTCGACCGACACCTCACCCGCCACGTTCTCGATCGCCTGCTCCAGCGCCGTCGCCCCCAGTGCGCACCAAGGGCACACCACATCGGAGATGAAATCGATGGTCACCGACGCCGTCATGACTGCCCCTCTTCCGACAGTTGCTTGCGGTATTGGGTGGTGGTGATCCCGGCGTAACCCCAGTTATCGGTGTCGACTTCCTCGATCACGATGTGGGTCAGGTCAGGGCGCTTGTTGAGAACGCGTTCCAGTGTTTCAGTGATTTCCGCGATCACCTGAGCTTTCTGCTCAGTGGTAACCCCGTCGCGGGTGATGCGTACGCTTACGAAAGGCATTGAGGAATCTCCAGTGACCTTCCCGTCGGGATGATGGGAGAGGCGTTGGAGCTCAATGTAGGGAGTTCACTGGAGGGGATAAAGGTGGGGGCGGGAACATCATTAGTTACGCGGTGTAATGAGTTGAAAGGCTTCGTAGAGCAAGGCTGCCAGGTGCAGGTCGCTGGCGTAATCCGAATTCTAACGTGTCGCAATTTCTCGCTTTTCGCGACACGTCCTGGGAACATGTCGCCGCGGACGACACGTTCGCAGCACATGCAAAGTCCAGAATCGATAATCGCTTTTTATATTTCGAGCTGACAAGCAAAAAAGATGGCACCTTGACATCAGCCGTTACATTCACTTAAAACGTCGGCTCATTTGCTTATATCGAGCCAGGGATGCCGGCCAGATCACCATTGTTTTCTCGCTGGCAGGTTGTGCTCGGAGTGCTTGTCCTGGCCATGGCACTGCTCGATCCCTTCGGGCTTGCCAGTTCAAGCAACAACGCTTCGGCCCAATGGTTGAATCGCGTATTCGCCAGCAAATACCAACGCACGGGACAGCAACAAGTCGCGGTGATTCTGATCGACGACGCATACCTGATGCGCAACAACACGCACTGGCCGATGCCCTACGACGAGCAAAGCAAGTTGTTCAAACGCTTGCTGGCCTACAAGCCGAAAGCGGTGTTCGTCGATTTGATGTACAGCCACGATCACTCCCTGGGCGACCCGGCCCAGGGTAGTCAGTTACTGGCCAACGTTTTCGAACGCTATCGCCATCAGGGCATTGCGCTGTTGCTGGCCAACACCGGCCAGGTACGCGGTGAAGAGGGCCAGGCCAACACGCTGGCCAATCTGGCCGAAGTCAGCAGCCCTGCGCTGGTGGCGTGGAGCGGATTTGGCGATAAATATCCTCTGGCGGTCGAAATGCCGCTTGGGCCGATGGAAACGCCAGCGCTCTTGCTCTATCGCCAATACTGCCAATCGCATTCCTGCGCTGATCTCCCCAGCGATACTCAAGCTGCGGTCCAGAGCCCGCCCATCGCCATTCAGTGGGGGATCAATCTGGCACCGGAGCAGATGCGCATTGCCGATATTGGTCATTGCTCAGCGCCCGGCAACGTCTACGCCGAGATGCTGAAGGCGTTTTTTCAGGCGATTTTCTGGAAGATGGCGGGCGCAGAACAATCACGCTGCCTCTACAACTTCACGCTCTCGGCAAGTGATCTGGAGGTCAGCACGCCGCAAGACCGTGCCCTGCTCGCCGAACTGCTGCGAGATCGACTGGTGCTGGTCGGTGCAAACATCACCTCGACCGGTGACCTGGTTGAGTCGCCGGTACACGGCCAGGTCCCCGGTATCTACTTGCACGCCATGGCGCTGGATAACCTCGTCACACAGGGCATGAACTATGACCGCGAGCCGGCCGACCTGCTGAATTCCAATATCAATTGGCTCGATCTGACGGAGCTTGCATTGCTGGGGCTGATTGCACTCCTTAAAGCCCTGCACGAGCAGCGCCATTCGGGGTTGGAGTTTGCCGAGCCCAAGGTCAGCAGGTTACGCGCTCTGATTTTGTTCTTGATACCCATTGCGCTGGTGGCCACCGTGCTCGGTCTACTGAGCTACTTGCTTCATAAACTCCACTACACGCCCGTCAACGTGCTTGCCGTGCTGATGCTTTCGCTGGCGATATTCAGCGAAAAATTCGAAGCACTCTTCGCGGACGAGAAGTGATCGCCCACACATTTTCCATCTAATAAAAAGGAATCAAGGATGACCAAAGCAGCCGCTTTTTTACTCACCACATTGTTCAGCCAGGCTGTTTGGTCAGCGACGCCGACGGTCGAGGCGTTTCTTGCCGATCCGATCGCGTTGCTCGATGAACAAGGCAAACTCGAACGCGAGTTGCCGCTCAAGGACGCCCCGAAAACCGCCCTGCCGGTACTGCAATACAACGAGGCTTTGGAGTTGGTGCAGATTGAGCTGGCGGGCCGGAAAGTCTGGCTGGATACCATGGATCTGCGCCTTAACCCCAGCAAACTGGTGAAACTGCCTTGCCAGAAAATGCCGGGCAGCAAGGTTGTCGACAGCCAAAACAACTCCACCATTGGTTTTGGTGCGGGCTGCAGCAAACAGTAAGGGGAGCGTTAGATGAAAAGGTCTCTACTGGCGCTCGGCCTGCTGTCCGGCTCGTTGCTCAGCGGTTGCAACACCATCCATGGCGCCAACGATGCATTGATGAACCTCGTCGGTCCCTCGACTCAATCCAGAGTCGCGGGAAAGTATGTCGAGAACACCGAAGTTCGCCAGCATTACAAACTCGACCCGCTGCAGCAAAGCAAGCAGCGCTTGAGCTACGACGGCCGGACCATCCCCGCCTCCGAGCTACACCAGCAAAATCTGGTGGACATCCCGATGCTGCAAAGCTACTTGCAGGGCATCGTGACCCGACTGTCCAAGAGCTGGCCCGGCGAGATGCCGACACTGCGCGTGAAGATCACCGACAGCTACAGTTTCGGGCCGTCGGCAGATCCGTTCGGCAACGTGTTCGTGCCGCTGGGCATGCTGGATAACGTCGAGAGCGAAGATGAAATCGCCGCCATGCTCGGCCATGAAATGAGTCATGTGCTGCTGCGCCATCATGAGCGCACGGAAGCCTTCCAGCAGCAGAAAGAGCTGATGACCAACATCGCCTCCACGGTGGTATTTGCCACGATGGCCTCCAACGCTGGCGTGGACCGCAGCACCGGGTCAATGAAATTGATCAACAAGGATCCGATCGGTACGCAAAAAACCATCGGCAACACCGTACTGTTTACCGCGTTGGCCAACAGCTTCTCGGACAACATCTGGAGTACGGCCTGGGGGCGCGCTCAGGAAGATCAGGCCGATTTGCTCGGCACGGATCTGATGATCCGCGCCGGATATGCGCCCCGGGCTGCCAGCTACAGCCTGCAGCGACTGAATGATTTCCAGGGTAAGCAAAAGCCGCTGCTCAGTAGTTTTCTCAGTGCCCGCAAGGACGCCATGCAGCAGTCGCTGGAGCAATTCAATCTCGCCAGCCTGACCAAAGAACTTGATGTACTGGTCAATCAGGGCCTGACCACCGGTATCACCGCGACGAGCGAATATTTCAATCGCGCACATATGTCACCGACAGACCGCGACGAGGAGCTGCGCCAATACCTGCAACGTGAATACCGTCAGGAACGTCGAGCCCGGGTCGATGCACGTGGATGGCCAAAAATCCGCGATGCAGCGCCGGTGGCTGCCGCCATGCAGGCTTACAAGGATGCCTATGCATCGACTGACGCGCTGGAGCAAGGCAAGGTGCATGAAGCCGACGTCCTTAGCCAGCGCGCGCTGTCTTCTTCCGTGAAGGACCAGCCTGGCATTCGGCGCGCTGCGTTCGCCGTGCATCTTGCACAAGGCAAAAGCGCCGAGGCGCTGAAAGATCTTCAGTCAATCAAGGATTGGTCGCTCGCCGGGCCGTCGATCTACGACTTGATGATTGGTTACTACCTCAAGCGCGGCGAGGCTCAAGCGGCATTGGCTCTGATCGATAAAGCTGAAAGTAACCTGGGATCGGAAGAATTGTTCATCACCGAAAAGCTGCTGGCCAACCAGCAACTCAAGGATGCCACTCAGGTTCAGACGGTGCTGCAAAAGTGCGAGCAATATCCAACTCGCAAGGAAAACTGCAAAAAGCTGGCGCCCGCCAAAGCCTGACGGGCAGGTCGCCGTCATCGAGGCAAGAAGCCCACAAAAAAGCCCCGAACCAGTCGGGGCTTCTTTTTTCCCGGCCTTGAATCAGGCCTCGATATCGCAACCGATCATCAGAAAATGTTGATCGGGTAATCCACGAACACACGCACTTCGTTACCGCTGACGTTGTACTCGCTCGACTTCTGCGACACGCGCAGGATCGAGCTGCGCAGTTTCACGCTCAGGTCTTTGGCCGGGCCGCTTTGCACGACGTATTTGAACTGGTTGAAGATTTCGCGCTCGGTACCGCCTTCGCTGGTGGAGGTGGTGATGTTGTCACCGCGTACGTAGGCGAAGTTATAGCTCAGGCCCGGAACACCGAAGGTGCTGAAGTCCAGGCCGTAGCCCAGTTGCCAGCTGCGTTCGTCTTCGGCGTTGAAGTCGGACCAGTAGGAGTTGGCCAGGTAGATGGTGTTGCCACCGTCACCGATGCGGTTCTGGTCTTTCTGGTAGCCGCCGTACGGGTAGCCCAGGTTGCTGTCGCCAGTGCTGCGCTGGTAGCCGAGGGTGAACGAGTGCGGGCCGGTGGCGTAGACGGCTGCCAGGCTCCAGATCTTGTTGTCGTCGCCGGTTGCACCGACGTCTTCAACATAGGAACTGTCCAGCTTGGTGCGGTAGCCGTTGAAGTCCAGGGTCAGGGACTGATCCTTGGCCAGCGGGAACACGTAGTTGGCGTTTACGTATTGCTTCTTCAGCACGTCTTCGACGTCGGAGGCGTACAGGGACGCCTTGAACTGTTCAGTGAACTGGTAGCTGCCGCCCAACACGTTGATCGACTTCAGGCCACCGCTGTCATGGCCTTCAGCGCTTTTACGCGATTCGGCGGTGAAGCGACCGGCGTCCAGTTGCAGCCCCTTGATCTCCTTGGAGGTGATCAGAGTACCGGTGTAGCTTTCCGGCAGCAGACGCACGTTGTCGTAGCTCAGCACCGGCAAGGCCGGCATCTGGTCGCCGTAGGTCAGTGTCGTGCTGGACAGGCGGAATTTGACGGCGGCGCCTGCCTTGGCCAGGTCGTCAGCCGGTTCGCCACTGGCGCCCTTTTTGAAGAAGTCGATACCTTGTGCGCCACTGCGGTCTTCGCTGCGCTCCAGGTTCAGTGCGTACAGACCGAAGGCATCCACGCCCACGCCGATGGTGCCTTGGGTGAAACCGGACGAGAACGTACCGATGGCGGCTTGGCCCCACTCGGACTTATCGTCGTTGCCATCCTTGAAATCACGGTTCATGTAGGCATTGCGCAGCAGCACCTTGAGGCTGCTGTCTTCGACAAATCCCTTGGATTCGGCCTGGTCGTTAGCCATGGCCTGTGAAGCGCTCAAAATCCCCAGAGCGATCAGGCTGATTCGCTTGTTCAACATTTTGTTTTCCTTATTACGGGTTGAAACGCGCTGTGTCGAACGACTGAAACGGCACTATCGCGCTCTTTTTTCATTCCGCAAACAAAAAAACCCGCCCACGATCTCTCGTGGCGGGCCTTTTTATTGTTTTAGGGTCATGGCGGTCTGCCACAGGCGTTGGCCGAATCGTAGCCGCGCCCTCGACGATGTGTCAATTTCATGAATCGTCTGTAAGTAGGCAAAAATCGTCTAAGAAATGACTTTACGCAGCAGAAAAATTCAATTCCCCGCGTCTCTTCCCTCGGTTGATTCAAACGACACAAACCAAAAGTAACAATCACGACACAATTAGAAACACTCCAGCGAGGGAACTTCCCAAGAATAATTAACGAAAGTAAATAGCAAGCATTACCATTCGCGCCGTCTCGCTACACCCCTAAAAATCTACGGATGCGTTCTTCAATGCCTGCCCCTTTTCGCGTTTTGCCCTACAGTCTTGGGCTTTCTGCTTTGCTGTCTGCCGGTTTTTCCTACGCTGCACCCACCACGCTACCTGCCACGTCCATCAGCGCCGAAACTGAGGCAGATGACCCGCGCGTGAAGGAAACCAATACTGCCACCCGCACCAACACGCCGGTACGCTACGTGCCACAAGCCATCGACTCGATCAAAACCGCGAATGTCGTCGATTACGGCACCAACGACCTGGGCACTGCATTGAGCGGCATTCCCAACGTCAGCAGCGGCGCTGACACCCGCTTCGACAGCCTGCGCATCCGGGGCTTCGACGCCAGCAACGATTTCTATCTCGACGGCATCCGCGACGACAGCCAGTACGTGCGCGATTTGCACAACATCGAACGCATCGACGTGCTCAAAGGCCCGGCCGCGGTGTTGTACGGCCGCGGCAGCCAGGGCGGGATCGTCAATCGGGTGAGCAAATTGCCAGAATTCGGCCGCCGCTCGACCCTCGAAGCCCAGGGTGGCAGCGACGATCTGCGCAGCCTGTATGCCGACCTCAGCACTGACCCTTCCGAGAACATCAGCCTGCGCCTGAACATGGGCAACATGGACCAGAACAGCTTCCGCGATGGCGTGAGCGGCAACCGCCAATTGTTCGCGCCATCGATGAGCTGGCAACTGACCCCCGACCTGAACTGGCTGGTGCAGTACGAATACAGCCGCTACAACCGTACGCCGGATCGCGGTATCCCCGGGGTAAACGGACGCCCCGCTGACGTTGGCCGCGATACGACCTACGGCAGCGAGCACGATTTCATCGACGATAAATCGCAATCCCTGCGCTCGAAACTCACCTATGAACTCAGCGACAACTGGCAACTGCGCCAGACCCTGGGCGTGTTCAAGCTCAACAGCGATTTCGACAACACCTACCTGACCGGCTACACCCCGGCGACCAACCGGGTCACGCGCCAGCGCTGGCAGCAGGACCTGACCACCCGCAATATCTACAACAACCTTGAGCTGGAAGGCGGATTCGATACCTTCGGCCTGGAGCATCGCCTGCTGACCGGACTCGAAATCGGCAGCCAGCGCCGCGATCCGACTTTGTACACCGCGGCCACCAGCGGGCCGGGCAGCTCGCCTGTACCGTCGCTGGACCTCAGTAATCCCAATCGCGATTTGCGCCACACGGGGCGCATGCAGGTCAACAGCAGTTCCCATACCGAAGTCGAAAGCCGCGCGGTGTATGTACAGGATCAACTGCAACTGAACGATCAATGGCAATTGCTCTCCGGTTTGCGCTACGACACGTTCGACATCGAGTCGACCAACAAGCTGCGGGGCATTTCCGAAGACCGTGACAGCCATAGCACCAGCCCACGTGTAGGACTGGTCTGGACGCCGCTGCAGAATCACTCCTTCTACGCCTCGTGGTCGAAGACGTTCTCGCCGGTTGGCGGTGGTTTGATCGGTATCACGCCGGGCGCCGCGGGTAACACCAACGACCTCAGTCCCGAGCTGACCAAGCAGAAAGAGATCGGCGTGAAGAGCGACTGGCTGGACGATCGCCTGAGCACCACGCTGGCGATCTATGAACTGGAACTGTACAACCGCCGCACCAGCGACCCGAACAACCCGACCATTACCCTGCTTTCCGGCCTGCAACGTTCCCGAGGGATCGAGCTGACCGCCACCGGCAAGATCGCCGGCAACTGGTATGTGCGTGGCGGCGTGGGTGTGCAGGACGCAACGGTCGAGAAGGACAACAATGGCTTTGAGGGCAAGCGCATCAGCAACGTGGCCAAGCATAACGGCAGCCTGTTCCTGACCTGGAAACCGGAAATGGGTTGGTACGCCGAGACCGGTTTGACCCTGGTGGGTGACCGTTATGCCGATAACCTCAACACCACCGTACTGCCCGGTTATGGCCGCTGGGACGCGCTGGCCGGGTTCCGCCAGAAGGATTGGGATTTGCGCGCGGCGCTGAACAACATCACCGACAAGACCTATTACTCGTCGGCCACCAGCGCGGCGCAGATTCAGCCGGGGGAGCCGCGTAGCGTGGTGGTGACCGGTACCTACAGCTTCTAATCACCGAATACCACCTGTGGGAGCGAGCCTGCTCGCGAAGAGGCCAGAACATTCAACTTCAATGTTGACGGTCAGTCCGCCTTCGCGAGCAGGCTCGCTCCCACAGTGGACAACATTGACCGGGAATTCTTTGTCCATAAAAAAAGCGCTGCCATCCCGGCAGCGCTTTTATTTGATCAATCCGTTGTTTTTCTTCTTATCCTTCCATCACATCCCACAACGCATCCAGTTCCGCTTCGCTGAATAAACCAGCGGGGTAGCGCTCGATCATCGTCCGGCGCGGATCAGTCTCGCTGATCTGACGCGTTCCATTGGACTTGAACCAGTGCGCCAGGATCTGGAGCGATTCGCTATTTACCGCCAGGGGATGCAACGCCCGCTCGCTCACCACATTTACTTCGGCGTTCATTTCAGCGCTCTCTCCTGGTTTGTGAGCGGCCTAACTTATCCAAGGTTTATGACAGAACAACTAAGTTCTCCCCCTCCCTGTGTTGCCCAAGAAGCGATACAAGAGCTATGCCAACGTGTCTGAATTGTTGAGAAAGCGATACAAAAAAGCCCGCAATCCTTATGGAATGCGGGCTCTGTGCACGGTGAGGAACGAAAACGTTTGCCTGATTTTTTTCGCAATCAACTCAGGCTGTTACGGGCTCACTCACTCCTTGTGCGGCGCTGGCTGCTGTTGGGTAAGGCAGTGAATGTTGCCGCCACCCAGTAACAGTTCGCGCCCCGGCACCATCACCACCTCATGCTGTGGGAACAGCGACTGCAGGATCTCCTTGGCAGGGCCATCCAGCGGGTCGTCGAAGCTCGGTGCAATGATGCCGCCGTTGACGATCAGGAAGTTCACGTAGGAACCGGCCAGGCGCACCGAAGGATTACGCTCCTGAGTGCCGTCCACCGGATCGACGCCGGCGCACTCTTCCTCGGTCGCGTACAGCGGCCCCGGAATCGGCATTTTGTGCACCGTGAACGGGCGTCCCTTGGCGTCGGTGCTGCTTTGCAGCACTTTCATCGCCGCCTGGCAACGCGGGTAGTTCGGGTCCTGCGGGTCGTCGGTCCACGCCAGCAGCACTTCGCCCGGACGTACGTAGCAGCAGAAGTTATCCACATGGCCGTCGGTTTCGTCGTTGAACAAACCGTCCGGCAGCCAGATGATCTTATCCACAGCCAGATTGTCTTTGAGCACCGCTTCGATTTCTGCACGGTTCAGGTGCGGATTGCGATTGCGGTTGAGCAGGCATTCTTCGGTGGTGATCAGCGTGCCTTCGCCATCGACGTGGATCGAGCCACCTTCGAGCACGAAGCCTTCGGTGCGGTAGCGCGGGCTGCGCTCGATCTCGAGGATCTTGCCGCCCACCTGCGAGTCACGGTTCCACGGCGAATACAGGCCACCGTCGAAACCGCCCCAGGCATTGAAGTCCCAATTCACGCCACGGACTTCGCCGCTGTTATTGATGACGAACGTCGGCCCGGTGTCCCGGACCCAGGCGTCGTCGCTGGACATCTCGACCACGCGGATATTCGGCACGTCCAGGCGGGCACGGGCGTTTTCGTACTGGCCGGCGGAAACCGCCACGGTGACCGGTTCAAAGCGCGCAATGGCCTTGGCCACCGCCACGTGCGCGGCTTGCGCCGGTTTGCCGCCCAGGCGCCAGTTGTCCGGCCGCTCGGGCCAGATCATCCAGGTCTGGGTCTGGGGTGCCCACTCGGCCGGCATGTAGAAGCCGTCTGCGCGAGGGGTGCTTTTTAAAGTGGTCATGTCGATCAGGACTCCAGGGTTCCGTCGAGGGTTTTCAGCGCGCCGTACAGGTTCGGACGACGGTCACGGAACGAGCCCCACGCGCTACGGATGTGTTCGAGTTGGTCGAGGTCAAAGGTGTGAACCAGAATGCCTTCTTCGGTTTCATTGAGTTCCTGCACCTTCTCGCCGAACTGGTTGGCGATGAACGACGAACCGTAAAAGGTAATGTCGTAGCCGTCTTGTTCTTCGTTGCCGATGCGGTTACTGGCGATCAGCGGCATCAGGTTAGCGCCGGCGTGGCCCTGTTGCACGCGTTGCCAGTGATCACGGGACGAAATGGTCTTGTCGTGGGGCTCGCTGCCGATGGCCGTCGGGTAAAGCAGAATTTCCGCGCCTTGCAATGCCATGCTGCGCGCGGCCTCTGGAAACCACTGGTCCCAGCAGATGCCCACGCCGATTTTCGCGTAACGGGTGTTCCACACCTTGAAACCGGTATCGCCCGGGTTGAAGTAGTACTTCTCGTGGTAGCCAGGGCCGTCCGGAATGTGGCTTTTCCGATAAATCCCGAGGTTGCTGCCGTCAGCGTCGATGATCGCGATGCTGTTGAAGCGCGCGCGGCCCGCCAACTCGTAGAAGCTGATCGGCAACACCACTTGCAGTTCCTTGGCGACTTTCTGGAAATGCTTGATGGCGACGTTGTCTTCCACCGTCGTCGCCAGCTGCAGGTAGTCCGGGTTCGGCTTCTGGCAGAAGTACGGCGCCTCGAACAACTCCTGAATCAGGATGATCTGCGCGCCTTGGGCGGCGGCTTCACGGACCAGTCTCTCAGCGACCTCGATGTTGCCTTCAAGGTCCCAGGAACAGGCCATCTGGGTGGCGGCAACGGTAACGATACGGCTCATGAATCATCTCCGGGCAAGTGCTTGACGGTCGGGCATGGCTCATCCACACCCAAACATTGGCGACTTTATAGCCGATAAAAATCGGCTTTTGAAGCATTTGGATAGCCTTCCGTCTTATTTTTCGCACTTAAACCCGATAACAATCGAATTAACAGCCCAAAAAAGTGTGGGAGCGAGCCTGCTCGCGAAAGCGACGTGCCAGTCAACATCAATGCCGACTGTACGATCGCCTTCGCGAGCAGGCTCGCTCCCACAAGGATTTTATGTTTACAGGTCTTCGGCGAGCACCTTCGAAAGCATGTCCACAAAGAAATCCACGCTTTGGCGCGACGTCACCATCGGCGGCTTGATCTTGAGGACGTTCAGGTAATCGCCGGTCGGCTGCATGAAGATGCCCAAGTCACGCAAGCGATTGCACAGTTCCGTGGTTTCCTCGGTCGCCGGCTCCAGTGTTTCGCGGTTGCGGATCAACTCCACGCCCAGATAGAAGCCAGAGCCATGCACGGCCCCCACCAGCGGATGAAGATCGATCAGCGCTTCAAGACGCTCCTTGAAATACCCGCCCACGACCTGAGCGTTTTCCCAAAGCTTTTCTTCCTCCATCACATCCAGCACCGCCATGCCGATCTGGCAACTGACCGGGCTGCCGCCAGCCGACGAGAAGAAGTAACCCTCGGCCTCCAGCGCTTCGGCAATTTCCCGACGGGTGATCACCGCACCGAGTGGCTGGCCGTTGCCCATGCCCTTGGCCATGGTGATGATGTCCGGCACCACGCCCTGCTCTTCGAAGCCCCAGAAGAAGTGCCCCATGCGCCCGTAGCCGACCTGCACTTCGTCGGCGATGCACACGCCACCCTGGGCGCGCACCTTGGCATAGACCTCTTTCAGGTAACCCGCTGGCAGCGAGATACCACCGGCATTGCCGTACACCGGTTCACAGATGAAACCGGCCAGTTGGCGTTTCTGCTCGGCGATTTTTGCCAGGTTGTGCTCGACGCTGCGTACATAGTCCGGCGCGCTGTCCGGACCACGGAATTCGCCGCGATAGGTGTTCGGCGCGGTGACGGGATGCACCCAGTCCGGGCGGCTTTCCAGCGCCTTGGGATTGTCGGCAATCGAGGTCGACACGGCATCCGCGCCCACGGTCCAGCCGTGATAGGCCTCCAGCACACTGACGATGTCGCGACCGCCGCTGTAGGCCCAGGCCAGACGGATTGCCAGGTCATTGGCCTCGCTGCCGCTGTTGACCAGGAACACGCGATCCATGGAGTCCGGCGCCAGCTTCAGCAAGCGCTCGGAGAACTCGGCAACGGCGGCGTAGTTGAACCGTGAATTGGTGTTGAGCAATGACCACTGGCGGCTGGCAACCGCAGCCATGCGCGGATGTCCATGGCCGAGCACCGCGACGTTGTTGAGCATGTCGAGGTAGGAACGGCCCTGCATGTCGATCAGGTGGTTGCGCCAGCCGCGTTCAATGCGCGGCGGGTCGACGTAATAGTGTTTTTGCGTGCGGGCGAAGCTGGCGTCGCGACGGGCCAGCAAGGTTTGCGCATCGAGTTCTTGTTCGGCATCGCAAGCCAGCCCCAGCAGCGCCGCCGGCGACGGGCACAACGCTTGCCAGGCCGGCGCGCGGGTCGGCGTGCAGAACAAGGGCGCGGTAAACGACGCCCCCCGGCACAGTTGCACAATCAACGGCCCGCTGACCGAGCCCAGCACCTGGCCTTTGACCAGCGCAGCGCCTGTATGCAGCGATGACGTAACGCCCCACAGACGCACGCTCAGTTGCGGGCCGTCCAGTTGCAGAACGCCCGGCAAGGGTTGGTGAACCACCCCGGCAAACGGCGCCTCGACCGCCGTGCCATGGGGCACACGCAACTCGACGTGCAACGGGCAGGTGTCCGGTTCGATGGCGCTGTCCGGGCGAGTGCGGGACAAGCGGTATTGCCCGTAGCGACTGGCCGCCAGACCATGCGTCGCGGCGGCTTCATCGAGCAGGCGTTGATCGATGCCTTCCTGTTCCCAGTTACCGGCCTCAAAGTGCGGGCTGAGCACGCCCAGATCGATCAAGGTAAATTCACGCCCCACCAGGCTCGGCAGCAGCGGCGCAAAACCTTCGCTGACGATGCCCGGCAAAGGCTGGCCGACCGCGCTCAGAATCGCCGCTTCCATCAGCGCCAACGGCACGGAGGTCGCCACGCGGAAAATCTCCCATTCGTGGGTCAGGTTATCGCGGCTGTAGGCATTGCCCGGATCGATACTGACCTGCTGCTCACCGCTGAGCACCAACACCGCCGCACGGGCGACGATCAGCGGCCACAGCGCCAGCAATTCTTCATGCTGCAAAGGGTTGACCGCGTGATAGGCCTGCACCGCCGGCAAAATGCAGAATGGATCGCCATCGGCATGGTGCAGCAATGCCGCGCAGGTCACCGACAGATCGGTGATGCGCCAGGTGCGAATCAAGTCGCCGAAATCGATGACGCCCTGCAACTGCCATTGACGCTCGCCATCGCGCTGCCACACCACGTTATCGTCGGTGATGTCCATGTGGATGGCCTGCACCGGCAACTTGTCCATCAAGGGTTGCAAATGACGTTCGGCGCGCTCCGCTGCTTCGGCGATCAGTGTGCGCTGAGTGTCATCCTGGATAACCGGCAACAAATGCGCGATCAGTGCCTGGGCGTGACGCGCGTCCCACTGCAGCGTGCGCTCCAGTCCCGGATGATCGAATGCCGCCAGCGCCAGGTCCATCTCGCCACACAAGCGACCGAAGCCGGCCACCACCGTGCGGTTGAAATGATCGAGATGCGTCAGGGACTGACCCTCGATGTAATCCAGCAGGCGCACATGCACCGCCTGGCCGCCGACGTCCAGGGACAACAGATCCGCACCGTTTTTCGCGGGGATCACTCGAGGCACGTGCACGTCAGGGTGCTGCGCCAGGTGTTTGAGCCCGGCGTGTTGGGCTTGCAACTCCAGCGCCGAATAATCGCCCCGGCAGATTTTCAGGACAAAACGGCCCTGCTCGCTGTCGACGCGGTAGTTCAGATCCTGCTGGCTGCCCAGGGCCTGCAACCTGCCGCTCAGCCCGTAATGCTCCTGCAACAGCTCAAGCGCTTGCTCCGCAGAGACTTGCGGACTGGGCAAACTGGCGCGATGAATCAACGTGGCGAGCGGCATGGAACGGACCTCTTCAATGAAGGTGTTAAATTTATTAGGCGCCTATATCGCCACTGCGCGAGCCGATACGCAACCCCCCTTTCACCCACCTGATGAACAACCGGCGGCTATCAACGGTTCGCAGACTGCGCCCGCAAGCCTAGGCATAATGTGCCCGTACCCACAGGCGCTCGATGCTCATGACTCCGACCCTCCCCCGCAGACCCCGCTGGCGCAGCCTGGCCCTGCTCGCACTGTGCCTGGCACCCTTGCTGTGGCCGCTGGAGCATTTGGCCGAGCGCTACTACCGCAGCGAACTGGCCGGGCAGAACCGCCAGACCCTGGACCTCTACGTCGCCAACCTGTTGGGCACCCTGCACCGCTATGAAGTGCTGCCGCAGATCCTCGGCGATCTGCCAGCCCTGCGCGCCGTGCTCGGTGCGCCGGACGATGGCGTCACCCAGGGCAACGCCAACCGACTGTTAAAAAACATCAGCGCCCAGACCGGCGCCGAAGTCATGTACCTGATGGACACCACGGGCAAGACCCTGGCGGCCTCCAACTGGGACAAGCACGACAGTTTCGTCGGTCGCAATTTTTCGTTCAGACCGTATTTCAGCGAAGCCATGGCCGGGCGGCTGGGGCGTTTTTTCGGGCTCGGTACGACGTCCGCCAAACGGGGTTACTTCTTTGCCGCGGCCGTGCGCAACGGCGAGAAAATCATGGGTGTGCTGGTGGTCAAGGTCGATCTCGACCATACCGAAAGCCTCTGGGGCAAAACCCCTGAACAACTGCTGCTGACCGACCACAACGGCGTGGTCATCCTCACGTCGCGGCCTGAATGGCGCTTCCGCTCGACCCGCCTGTTAAGTGACGACGAGCGCAAAGCCATCAGCGCGATTCAGCCCTATCCGACCCGTGATCCGAAGCCGTTGAAGCTCAACCCCAATGCCTGGTTGACCCAAACCCAGGCCATCGCGGAAACCGGCTGGAATGTCAGCATCCTCGCCCCGCGTACCCTGATCGACCGTCCGGTGCGCACCGTCGTTGCCATCGGCGGCGCGGCGCTGTTGGTGTTGATGCTGCTGCTCGGCCTGATGATGCAGCGCCGTCGCCATTACCTGGAGCGGATCGCCTTCGAAGCCAAGGCCCGACGCGAACTCGAAGGCCGGGTGGCCGAGCGCACCAGCGATCTGGAAGGCCTCAACCGTCGCCTTAAACAGGAAGTGCTGGAGCGCGAGCAGGCCCAGCAAGAGCTTGTGCGTGCCCAGGATGATCTGGTGCAGGCCGGCAAACTGTCCGCCTTGGGAACGATGTCGGCCAGCATCAGCCACGAACTCAACCAACCGTTGGCCGCCATTCGCAGCTATGCGGAAAACGCCGAAGTGTTGCTCGACCATCAGCGCACCGAGGATGCCCGCGGCAATCTCAAACTGATCAGTGAACTGACCGGGCGCATGGCCTCGATCATCGCCCATTTGCGCGCGTTTGCCCGACGCGACCGGCACGCCCCGGAAAGCGTCGCCCTGCAACCGGCGCTCGACGATGCTCTGGCCTTGCTGGCCAAGCGGCGGCGCAGCATGGAAGTCGAACTGATTCGCGATTTGCCCGCCGCGACCTTGTGGGTCGAGGCCGGGGAGACCCGCCTGCGCCAGGTGCTCGGCAATCTGCTGGCCAACGCCCTGGACGCCCTGACGGAAAAAGGCCCGCCGCGTAAACTCTGGCTCAGTGCCCAATCCACAGCCGATGGCGTCAACCTGTACATTCGCGACAACGGCCCCGGGTTCTGCCTGGAGGCCCTTGGCCGCGCCAGCGAGCCCTTCTACACCACCAAGACCCGCACCCAGGGGCTTGGATTGGGGCTGGCGATTTGTGAAACCCTGATGCGCGCCTTCGGCGGTGAACTGTCGTTCGCCAACCACAAGGAGGGTGGCGCTTTGATTACCCTGAAATTGCGCACAGGCGCACCGGGTGTGAGCCTGCAACCGTCCGAGGACCGAAGTGCATGACCATCGACAATCGCATCCAGGTCGTGTTGATCGACGACGATCCCCATCTGCGCCAGGCCCTGGGACAGACCCTTGATCTGGCCGGTCTGAAGATTCTGTCGCTGGCCGAAGCCAAGGGCCTGGCCGGGCAATTGGAGCGCGACTGGCCGGGCGTGGTGGTCAGCGACATTCGCATGCCTGGCATGGACGGCCTCGAATTACTGACTGAACTCCACGCCCAGGACCCGGAGCTGCCGGTGCTGCTGATCACCGGCCATGGCGACGTGCCGCTAGCGGTACAAGCCATGCGCGCCGGGGCCTATGATTTTCTGGAAAAGCCCTTTGCCAGCGACGCCCTGCTCGACAGCGTGCGCCGCGCCCTGGCCTTGCGCCGATTGGTGCTGGATAACCGCAGCCTGCGCCTGGCCCTGAGCGATCGCAATGAGTTGAGTACCCGTCTGGTCGGGCAATCGCCCTCGATGTTGCGCCTGCGCGAGCAAATCGGCGCCTTGGCGGCGACCAAGGCCGACGTGCTGATCCTCGGCGAGACCGGCGCCGGTAAAGAAGTGGTGGCTCGGGCGCTGCATGATTTGTCGAGCCGCCGAAACGGTCCGTTCGTGGCGATCAACGCCGGGGCGCTGGCCGAGTCGGTGGTCGAAAGCGAGCTGTTCGGCCATGAGCCGGGCGCCTTCACCGGCGCGCAGAAACGGCGCATCGGCAAGTTTGAATTCGCCAACGGCGGCACGCTGTTCCTCGATGAAATCGAAAGCATGAGCCTCGACGTGCAGGTGAAATTGCTGCGCTTGCTGCAAGAGCGGGTGGTCGAGCGCCTGGGGGGCAATCAGTTGATCCCGCTGGATATCCGCATCATCGCCGCGACCAAGGAAGACCTGCGCCAGGCCGCCGATCAGGGGCGTTTTCGCGCCGACTTGTACTACCGCCTCAACGTCGCGCCGCTGCGCATTCCGCCACTGCGTGAGCGAGGTGAAGACGCGCTGGTGCTGTTCCAGCACTTTGCCGATGAGGCCAGCGCCCGCCACGGCTTGCCGCCCCATGAACTGCAACCGGGTCAGCGCGCCCTGTTGCTGCGTCATACCTGGCCCGGCAACGTGCGCGAACTGCAAAACGCAGCTGAGCGCTTCGCCCTCGGCCTGGAATTGGCGCTGGACAACAGCGAGTCGCAAGGCACCGCTGGCACCCTGGTAGAACTGGTCAGCGGCGGCCTGAGCGAGCAAGTGGAAAACTTCGAAAAAACCCTGATTGCCGCCGAACTGGCGCGCTCCCACAGTTCGGTGCGCAGCGTCGCCGAAGCCCTCGGCATCCCGCGCAAGACCCTGCATGACAAACTGCGCAAACATGGCCTGAGCTTCGCCGACAGTGGTGCCGCCAACCACACAGACGAACTCGATTGAGCCACCGTCCAATCATCCACTGCACACAAGAGGCCGCTGAATGAGCCGCGACAGTCGTCAACTGGAATCCGTCCTCCACCACGACATCCCCCTCACCCGGGACATGGGCCTCAAAGTGCTTGATTGGCACGATCAGCAACTGCGCCTGCACTTGCCGCTCGACGCCAACGTCAATCACAAAAGCACCATGTTCGGCGGCAGCCTGTATTGCGGCGCGGTGCTGGCCGGTTGGGGCTGGCTGCATTTGCGCCTGAAAGAAGAAGGCATCACCGACGGGCACATCGTGATTCAGGAAGGGCAGATCAACTACCCGCTACCGGTGACGGGCGATGCGCACGCCATTTGCCAGGCGCCTGGTGCGCAGGTGTGGAAGAAGTTTCTGGCGATGTATCAAAGGTATGGACGGGCCCGGTTGACCCTGAATACGCGGGTGGTAAATGCGGGCAGCGATGAGGATGCAGTGAGGTTTGTCGGGCAGTATGTCCTGCACCGCTAAACATCAGAACCCCTACAAAAAAATTGGCAAAGATAGAACAAGCAATGATTAATTGTGGCGAGGGGATTTAGCGAAACGTCGCACCGCCCCGTTGGACTGCGCAGCAGTCCCATTTTTGGGGCCGCTTCGCAGCCCAGCGGGGATAAATCCCCTCGCCACAGAGGTACAGCGGGATCAGGAACGGGCCAGCTCCAGCAGCTTTTCTCGCCACGCAGCCTTCGCCGGCAACGCCAGGAAAAACTCGTTCAACAACGAGTCCCGCGCCGGATAACAGAACGGCGCACCGCTCAGATCCAGCACCTCGCCACCCGCACCTTCGAGCACCCCCTGAGCCGCGGCGGTGTCCCACTGCGACGTCGGCGCCAGGCGCGGGTAACAATCCGCCGCCCCTTCGGCCAACAGGCAAAATTTCAGCGAGCTGCCGATATTGGCCAGTTCCAGCTCACCCAGGCTGGCGCTCAGGCCGGCCAGCAGGCGCTCCTGTTCCGGGCTGGAGTGGCGGCGACTGGCGACCACCGTGAACGCTGCATCCGCAGGTAGCACGTCGCGAACCTGAATGGGCTGCGGCTCGGCGCCCTTGTCGCCCCGCCAGGCGCCCAACCCGGAACCGCCCACGTAAAAGCGCCCGTTGGTCGGCATCGAAACGACGCCAAACACCACGCGTCCCTGCTCGATCAGCGCAATGTTGACGGTGAACTCTTCGCTGCCGGAAATGAATTCCTTGGTACCGTCCAGCGGGTCCACCAGCCACCAGCGCTGCCATCCGGCGCGTACGCTCTGGGGAATGTTGGCATCTTCCTCGGACAACACCGGGATGCTCGGGTCCAGCGCGGTCAGCCCGGCAACAATCAGGTGGTGGGCGGCCAGGTCGGCGGCCGTGACAGGCGAGTCGTCAGCCTTGGCGGTTACCGCCGTGCCGATGCGCCAGAACGGCAGGATCGCGTCGCCCGCCTTCAAGGCCAGTTCGACCACCGGTGCCATCAATGGATGGGAAAAATTCATGGCAGGAACACTCCGCGCTGGGTCAGCAGATCTCGGGCCAGGTACAACGCAGCCAAGGCTCGGCCCTCGGTAAATTGTGGGTTTTGCGCCAGCGCCGATAATTCCCGCAAGTTGACCTTGCCCAGGCCCATCGGCTCCGGCTCGTCACCTTCCAGTCGTTCTTCATACAAATCGGTCGCCAGCACTATCTGAATTTTCTGGCTCATGTAGCCGGGGGACAACGACAGTTCAGTCAAATGCTCAAGCTGCCGCGCGCCGAAGCCAGCCTCCTCCTTAAGTTCGCGTTCCGCCGCTGCGAGCACATCCTCACCGGGTTCGACCAGGCCTTTGGGCAGCGACAGTTCGTATTCATCGGTGCCACCGCAATACTCCTCCACCAGCACGGCGTGATCCGCATCGAGCATCGCCACGATCATCACCGCACCATATCCGGCGCCTTTGCCGACCAGTCGCTCATAGGTGCGCTCCACACCATTGGAAAAGCGAAGCTTGAGCTCCTCCACGCAAAACAAACGACTGGTGGCGACGATCTCGCGGGCGAGTATGGTGGGTTTCTGGCGCATGAGCGGCTCCTGAGCGATAGCGGGTTACTATACCCGGCCTATCCTGATTGTTGTCCCCGGATACCTTTTTTATCGCTGGAGAAGTTTTATGCCCCCGCTGCCTTGGCACGACATCGACACCGTTCTGCTGGACATGGACGGCACGCTGTTGGACCTGCACTTCGACAACCATTTCTGGCTGGAGCATTTGCCGCAGCGCTATGCAGACTTGCACGGAGTGAGCCGGGCCATGGCCGAGCTGGAGCTGCAGCCGCTGTTCGAGCGCAACGCCGGCCAATTGCAGTGGTACTGCCTGGATTTCTGGAGTGCCGAACTGAAGCTGCCGGTGCGCGAATTGAAGCTGGAAACCGCCCACTTGATCGCCCTGCGCCCGGACGCGGACACGTTTCTGGCCGCCATCAAACGGGCTGGCAAACGCGTGGTACTGATCACCAACGCTCACCGTGATTCACTGTCTTTGAAGCTGGAAAAAATCGAACTGGCGCCCTACTTCGAGCGTTTGATCAGCTCCCACGATTACGGTTACCCCAAGGAAAATCCGCAATTCTGGGAGGCGTTGCAAGCGG
Organism: Pseudomonas sp. C2B4; assembly: GCF_013359695.1. Classification (GTDB taxonomy): domain Bacteria; phylum Pseudomonadota; class Gammaproteobacteria; order Pseudomonadales; family Pseudomonadaceae; genus Aquipseudomonas. Next base: position 125,477 of record NZ_JABFMU010000005.1, on the reverse strand, counting down.
ACATCGACTTCGACCCGGCGCGCAGCCTGTTTATCGATGACACCTTGCCGATATTGCGCAGTGCGCGGGATTTTGGGGTGGCACATTTGTTGGCCGTGAGCGAGCCTGACAGTCGCAAGGGCCCCAAGGACACGGCGGAGTTTGCGGCGGTCGGGGATTATCGGGATTTGATTGCAGGGCTTTAGACCGAGGCGCCTATTTCGCGAGCAGGCTCGCTCCCACAATGGATCTGCGTCCAGATCAAATGTGGGAGCGAGCCTGCTCGCGAAAGCGGTCTTGAAGATTACTCAGGAATCCGCAACACCTGCCCCGGATAGATTTTGTCCGGATGCTTGAGCTGTGGCTTGTTGGCCTCGAAGATCTTTTGGTACTTGTTCGGATCGCCATACACACGCTTGGAAATCGCACTGAGCGTGTCGCCTTTCTCGACCGTTACAAACTTCGCGGCCGGGGCCACAGCCCCTGTCACGGTGATCTGGTCGTCAACACCGCTGACGCCCGCCACGTTGCCCAACGCCAGCAGGATTTTTTCTTTCTCTTCCTGACTGCTCGCTTCACCCGTGGCGATGACTTTATCGCCCTCGACTTTCACCTGGATCTTGGAGGTATCGATCCCCGTCAGTGCGCTCTGCACATGCTGGGTCAACGCAGCGCTGTTGGCTTCAGCCTTGTCCGGCGTCAGCGCATCGAGGATTTTTTCTCCGGCTTCTTTTAGAAAACTGAACAGGCTCATCGTGTGCTCTCCCTGGGGAATTTAGTGTCCAGACGCAAAAGCCTAGACCACGGTTGCCAATCAAGGCTCCGAACCGACCAATGACGCCGCTTCGTGCCAAGCGATAGAATCCCCGCCTGCTCAATCCCTGGATCCGCCCTGGAGCGAAGATGGACATCAAACAGCTGAAATTCCTCATCGCCCTCGACGAAACCCGACACTTCGGCCAGGCCGCCGCGCGTTGCCACATCACCCAGCCGACCTTGTCCATGCGCCTGCGCAGCCTCGAAGAAGAACTCGATCTGCCACTGGTCAATCGTGGACAGCGCTTCGAGGGTTTCACCGCGCCAGGCGAGCGGGTACTGGCCTGGGCGCGCACCGTGCTGGCCGCCTATGACGGTTTGTACGCCGAAGCGGCGGCCTGCCGCGGTAATCTGGTCGGCACCTTGCGCCTGGGCGTGGTGCCGCTGTCGAGTTTCGATCCGCTGCCGCTGTTACAGCGCCTGCACGCTGAGCACCCGAACCTGCGCTTCGAACTCTCGGCGCTCAGTTCGGAACAAATCCTCGAACAACTGGCGAACAATCGCCTGGATCTCGGTGTGTCGTACCTGGAACGTCTGGATGCCGACCACTTTGACTCGCTCACCTTCAAAGAAACCCGCATGGGTCTGCTTTACGATCAGCGCTTCTTCACCTTTGGCGAGGCGCCGCTAAGCTGGGAGTCGCTCATCGAACTGCCGCTGGGCATGCTCACCAGCGGCATGCATTTCCGCCAGTCCATCGACCACAATTTCCACAGCCGAGGCCTGACCCCGCAGCCTTTATTGCAGACCGATGCGGTGCATCAACTGTTACAAGCTGTGCACGGCGGCTTGTGCTGCGCCGTGATGCCCTTGGACGGCGGCCTCGAAGGACTGACCGATCATTTGCGCCTGCAGCCCATCGAAAACGCCCAGACCCTCGGCCGGCTGGGGCTGATCATGCGTCGTAGCGCGCCGCGCTCGGCGTTGGCGGAAGCCTGTTTCGCGATTTATCAGCAATCGCTGGCAGGCGCTTGATCGACGGCATCTATCGGTAGATCAGTATTAGCGATTAGACGCGACACTTTGCCGCGCCTAGTCTTAAAGCTGATCAAACCGTCGGTGATGCCATGAACGACAAGCGCCCTGCCTGCGCGGCGCCTGCCCTCGAAACGCCAGCGCCTGCTGCCAGCCAGACCTACAGCTACAGCAACCTTGAAGACACGGAATCGGCCAGCACAGCCTTGGCCGAGGAAGTCGCGTTGGCGATTGCCTACAACGGCATCAGCCAGGCCGTCATGTTGGTGACGCCGACCGATCTTGAAGACTTTGTCGTCGGTTTCAGTCTCGGTAGCGGCATCATCGAAGACGCCAATGAAATCTATGACCTGCAACTCAGCGGCTCCGGCTCGGCGCAGTATGCGCAAGTGACGATCGCCAACCGCGCCTTCTGGAATCTCAAGCAGCAGCGCCGGCAACTGGCGGGGACCAGCGGTTGCGGGCTGTGCGGCGTCGAGGCCCTTGAACAGGCGTTGCCGGAACTCAAGGTATTGTCCGGCGCGCCACTGCCGCCCCCCGAATGGCTCGACGGCCTGCGCCAGCGTATCGGCGCGTTCCAGCCCTTGGGGCAGTACAGCGGCGCGGTGCATGCGGCGGTGTTTATGAACGACAAGGGCGAGTTGTTGCTCGGTCGTGAAGACATCGGCCGGCACAACGCCCTCGACAAACTGATCGGCGGACTGATCCGTCGCAACATCCCGATCAGTGGCGGCCTGGCGATTGTCACCAGCCGTTGCAGTCTCGAATTGATCCAGAAAGTTTTGCGCGCAGGCATCCAGACCCTGGTCAGCCTGTCGTCACCCACGAGCCTTGCCGTGCAATGGGCCCGTCGCCACAACCTCAATCTCATCCATCTGCCACAAAAGAATGCGCCGCGGGTCTACAGCCCGGCTTTGGAGAAACAAGCGTGAGTCAACACCGTCAAGCCGACCAGACACCCGTCCCCCGTTACAAGCCTTACAAAGGCCCGGCCGGCGGCTGGGGCGCGCTGATCAGCGTCGCCCAGGCCTGGTTGACCAGCGACAACGCCCTGAAAAACCTGCGCATGATGCTCAAGACCAACAAGAACGGCGGCTTCGATTGCCCCGGTTGCGCCTGGGGCGATTCTTTGGAAGGCGGCATGGTGGCGTTCTGCGAGAACGGCGCCAAAGCGGTGAACTGGGAAGCGACCAAACGGCGCGTCGACGGCAAATTCTTCGCCAAACACAGCGTCACCTCGCTGCTGGAGCAGAGCGACTACTGGCTTGAATACCAGGGCCGTTTGACCGAGCCGTTGGTGTACAACGCCGAAACCGATCGCTACCAACCCATCAGCTGGGAGGATGCCTTTGCCCTCATCGCCAAGCACCTGCGCGGTTTGTCGAGCCCGGATCAAGCCGAGTTCTACACCTCGGGACGTGCCAGCAACGAAGCGGCATTCCTGTATCAATTGTTCGTGCGCGCCTATGGCACCAACAACTTCCCCGACTGCTCGAACATGTGCCATGAGGCCAGTGGCGTCGCGCTGTCACAGAGTGTGGGTGTGGGTAAAGGCACCGTGACCTTCGACGACTTCGAACACGCCGATGCCATTTTCGTCTGGGGCCAGAACCCCGGCACCAACCACCCACGGATGCTCGAACCGCTGCGCGAAGCGGTGAAACGCGGCGCGCAAGTGGTGTGCATCAATCCGCTGAAAGAACGGGGACTGGAACGTTTCCAGCACCCGCAACACCCGATCGAAATGCTCACCAACGGCGACAAGCCGACCAACACCGCCTACTTCCGCCCGGCGTTGGGCGGAGACATGGCGATCATGCGCGGCATGGCCAAGTTCCTGCTGCAGTGGGAACGCGATGCGCAGAAGGCTGGCGCCCCGGCGGTGTTCGATCACGCCTTCCTCAATGAACACAGTGTCAATGTGCTGGACTACCTGGCGGTCATCGACGACACGCCGTGGGAACAGATCGTTGAGCAATCAGGCCTGAGCCTGGTCGAGATCGAACAAGCGGCGCGCATGTACGCCAAGGGCAAGAACGTCATCATGTGCTGGGCCATGGGCATCACCCAGCATCGCCACTCGGTGGCGACCATCCAGGAAATCGCCAACCTGATGCTGCTGCGCGGCAACATCGGCCGGCCGGGCGCGGGCCTGTGCCCGGTGCGTGGCCACAGTAACGTGCAGGGTGACCGGACCATGGGCATCAACGAACGCCCGCCGGTGGCATTTCTCGATGCCCTGGAGCGTCGCTTCCAGTTCAAGGTACCCCGTGAAAACGGCCACAACGTGGTCGAGGCGATTCACGCCATGGCCGAAGGTCGGGCAAAAGTGTTCATGGCCCTGGGCGGTAACTTCGCCCAAGCCACCCCCGACAGCCCACGGACCTTCAAGGCCCTGAGCAATTGCGACCTGACCGTGCAGATCAGCACCAAGCTCAACCGCAGCCATCTGGCCCACGGTAAGGACGCACTGATCCTGCCATGCCTGGGGCGGACCGATATCGACCGGCAAACCGAAGGCCCGCAAGCGGTGACCGTCGAAGACTCGTTCAGCATGGTCCATGCCTCCAACGGTCAATTGGAGCCGCTGTCGAACCAAATGCGCTCGGAGCCGGCGATTCTTGCCGGCATCGCGACAGCCACGCTGGGCAATCACCCCGTGGATTGGAACTGGCTGGTGGCTGACTACCGCCGCATCCGCGACTTGATCGCCGACACCATTCCCAACTTCAAGGGCTTCAACGAGAAGATCAAGAATCCGGGCGGTTTCTACCTCGGCAACAGTGCCGGCGCTCGCAAGTGGAACACTGCGTCAGGCCGGGCCAACTTCCGTCCGAACGTTTTGCCCAAGGACCTGGTGCACGAACGCAGCCGCGCCACCGGCATATTGCCGGACCTGATCCTGCAATCGATGCGCTCCCACGATCAGTACAACACCACGATTTATGGCCTCAACGATCGTTATCGCGGCGTGAAAGGTCAGCGTGATGTGTTGTTCGTGAACGAAGCCGACATCATTCGCCTGGGTTTCAAGCCTGGGCAGAAGGCTGACATCGTTTCGCTCTGGGACGATGGTGTTGAGCGTCGGGTGAAGGGCTTCACCTTGCTGGCGTTTGATATCCCGGCCGGGCAAGCGGCGGCGTACTATCCGGAGGTGAATCCGCTGGTGCCGCTGGAAAGCACCGGGGACGGCAGTCATACACCGACGTCGAAGTTCGTGGCGATCCGGCTGGAAGCGGCAAGTGAGACTGGGTTGATCATGGCCAGGTCGGCTTAACGCGGCGTTTGATCCGGCCTCTTCGCGAGCAGGCTCGTTCCCACATTAATTCTTCTGTGAGCACAGCATTTGTGTTCCACCAGGATCCACTGTGGGAGCGAACCTGCTCGCGAAAGCGTCGGACTAAGCACTCCGGGTAATGGCACCGTTAAAACATTCCAAACACCCACAAAAAAGGCCGTTTTCTCACAAAAACGGCCTTTCCGAAGTAGCTAAAGACCGGCGAAAAACACTTAAGTTCCGTCTAAAAAACAGCAACTTATAGAAATGTGCTCAAGTCGTGTTACTCGTCGGATTTCGATTGTCACGCCCCCGACACAGCCTCAGGATCGCGCCGTCATCCCCTTGAGGTTCCTACTCCATGAAGTTCTCCTCGATTCTCTTGTTGTCCCTTGGCCTGGTCAGTGGCATTGCTTCTGCTGGCGGCACCACCGAAGCAGGTGTGGGTGGCGCATTGGGCGGGGTTTTGGGCTCGGTCGTCGGCCAATCGATAGGCGGCAATACAGGTTCCACCATCGGCGCAGCCCTGGGCGGCGCGGGCGGTAGCGCAGTCGGCGCAGACAAACACAGCCGTGGCGAAGCCGCCATCGGTGGCGCGCTGGGCGCGGCAGGCGGTAACGTGGTCGGCCGCAGCATGGGCGGCACCACCGGCAGCCTGATCGGCTCCGCTGCAGGCGGCGGCGCCGGTGGCGCGCTGGGCAACTACATGGGCAACAAATACGATGACGACGACGATGACGATCGTCGCTCCTATCGTGACCATGACCGTCGCTACTACCGTGACGGCCACCCGGGTCGCGGTCATGCCTACGGCCACCGCAAGCATCACAAACACTACCGCCATCGTCACTGAGACCGGATCGGTTTCACTGGCAGGTGAAGAATCGCAGCCCAAGGGCTGCGATTTTTTTTGCCTGAACTAAACCACCAGTCGCTCCAGGGCGTTGCGCAATCCTGCTGGAATCGCCACTGGCTGGTTCGACGCACGGTCAACGAACACATGGACGAAGCGCCCCGCTGCACAGGCCTCGTCCTCTCCTTGCTTGAACACCGCCAACTCATACTGCACGGAACTGTTGCCCAATTTGCCTACCCGCAGTCCGATCTCGATCCGATCCGGGAAGGCGATGGAAGCAAAGTAATCGCACGCCGAACTCACCACGAAACCCACCACCTCGCCATCATGGATGTCCAGGCCGCCGACTTCGATCAGGTAGGTGTTCACCGCTGTGTCGAAAAAGCTGTAGTAGGTGACGTTGTTGATGTGGCCGTAAGTATCGTTGTCATGCCAGCGGGTGGTGATGGGTTGGAAGTGTGGGTAGTTGGTGCGTTGGGGCATCGGGTTGGACATCCGTGTTGGTTCCTGAGGTTGAGTGGCCAGTTTAAAGCGAACATCGCGTTATCGTCCTTCGCGAGCAGGCGCGTTCCCACTTTGATGACGATTCATTCAGTTAAATGCGCTTCAGCCCATGCGCGCACCTCGGCATACGGATAATCCTCCAACATCGCATACCCGGAAATCGTCCGCACCTTGAGCCTGGTGAACAGCGGCACGCTGATCCCGCACAGAAACCGTGTCACGCGCTCGGCAGACGGCAAGCTTCCGGTGTGCTGCTCATGCCTGTGGATAAAGTCACTGCACAAGGCCTCGAAATTTTTATCCACAAGCGCCGGGAGTGTCGGTGGCTCTGGCAGTCGCGCCACTTGCCCATGACATACCGAACAATGCCCACACTGCCGGGGAGCGTTTTCGTCACCGAAATATTCGGCCAGGCGATGGCCCAGACAATGGTCGGTGGCGAACAGATCCAGCATGGCGTGGATTCGTGCAATTTCGGTTTGCTCATGCCGAGTGAAGCAGGTGTGCAGCTCTTCGCTCAATGCGGCGCTATCGAAATCGGTTTGCAGCAGACTGTAGACCTCAGTCATCAGCTTGCTCTCAAGCTCCACCCAACCCTTTTCCTGGAAGTAGTCCAGCGCCTTGACCACCCTTTCGCGCTCTGCCTGATGCTGCTGGTACAACGCCTCGAAATTCACCGTGGCCCAGGTACGTGCACGGCTGGACGTCTGGATGATCGCCGCGACGAAATCCCTGCGCTCGCCTTCGAAACGAGCCAGCAATGCCTCTGGCTCCTGCAAGTATTTGAAACGGTACTCGGCGTAGTACGCATACTTCGGGGCGATGATTCCACGCAGCTCCAGCTGCACCAGCAAAGTCTTGAGCGGGAGCTGTCGAATGTTGCTGTTGTCCGCCAGCGGCCCCAGCAGAAACTCCCACTGGCCTTCAGGCCCACAAGCTAGCAACTCGTCGAGTACACGACGTATGCCATCGCGCTCCGGCGTATCACCGTAGACGAAGTTTTCCAGCACATTGAGGCTGTCGCGGTTTGCCAGCACCAGGCAATCGGACGGTTGCCCGTCTCGCCCGGCACGGCCGATTTCCTGACTGTAGTTTTCGATGGATTTCGGCAGGTCGAAATGCACCACGTTGCGGATGTCGCTCTTGTCGATACCCATGCCGAACGCGATGGTGGCGACGATGCAGTTGGACTGCCCGCCCATGAAGCGTTTCTGGATATCGTCGCGCTGATCGTGGGGCAAGCCGGCGTGATAGGCCTCGGCCTGAATGTCGTTACGACTCAGGTGCTCGGCGATCTGTTCGGCGGTTTTTTGCAGGGTGACGTAGACGATGCTCGGCTGACCGGGACGCTCGCTCATCCACTCGACGAGGCGTCGGCGCTTGTCCTGCCCACGCACCGGCTCAACCCATAGATTAAGGTTCGGTCGATAGAAACCGGTGGTCACCACGTCCTCGGGACGGATGGCGAATTTTGCCTGCATGTCGGCGATCACCTTGGGCGTCGCAGTGGCCGTCAGCAGCAGGGCTTGAGGGATATTGAACTGACGTTGGTAGTCCGGGAGCTTGAGGTAATCCGGACGGAAGTTGTGGCCCCACTCCGAAATGCAGTGCGCCTCGTCCACCACCAGCAGCGAGATCGGCACCTGCTGCAAGAAATTGCGAAAGCGTTCGTTCTTCAGGCGCTCCACGGAAATCATCAGAATTTTCAGTTCGCCGGACTTGGCGCGCGCCATGACATCGCTGGCGTCATCGCGGCTCTGGGCCGAGTCGATACTGCCCGCTGCAATGCCGTGACGCTGCAGGAACATCAGCTGATCCTGCATCAACGCCAACAACGGCGAGACCACCAGCGTGAGGTGCGGCAGCATCACCGCCGACAACTGATAGCACAGGGACTTACCGGAACCCGTGGGGAAAATTGCCGCTGCCGAGCGCCCGGCCAATACCGCACTGATGGCCGCTTCCTGACCGGGTCGAAACTGTGGATAACCGAAAACCTGTTCCAGGGTGTTGTGCATAAGCTGTCACTCCGTTGACCGCTGCGATGGGCAAAGCCTAGTCGGCGATGGCAGCGCGTCGAGAAAAGGTCGGGGCTAAAACGATACGGAATGATACAGCCTCAACCCACTCTGCTTGCGCCACAGATTGAAATACACGGAGCACTTTGCCACCTGATAACGACTGCCCATTCGCAGGTAAGGTTCGCCACCAGCAACGCAACTCTGCGCGAAGACTTCATTGGCAAACAACCTGGAGGGCGCAGACCTATTCGAAGGACCGAACATGCTCCAACCCAATACATTTCATTTTGCCCTCGCGCTGACAATGCCACTGTTTCTCGCCGGATGCCTGACGATCCCCGATCAGCCCACTGTCGAACGAGGCACATTCGAAACGCCTGAATATCAAGCTCAGAAAGGGCTGTCAGTTATCAAGGCATCACACCTTTATGCACGCGGCGGCACCGGCCAGGGTGTGACCGTCGCATTGATCGACTCAGGGCTGAATACCGATCTGTCGGAATTTGAAGGCAGAATCGCTGACCCCGGATTCGATCATGTCGAAAACCGTCCCGCTACGCACGACCGCCTCGGGCACGGCACTCAAATGGCCGGCATACTCGCCGCCAATAAAAATAATCAGGGCATGCACGGCGTCGCTTTCAATGCACAACTGATCCCCTTCCGTTTCGGCGACGATAACGAACCGTTCTTTTTCGATGATGAAATCGCCCTGTCCTGGCAGGATGGATTCGACAAAGGCGCACGTATTCTGAGCAACTCCTGGGCTAATTCGATTCCCGCGACCGAGATCACTGAGGCACGCTACAACCAGGTAATGCCGCAGTCGCTGGTGACCGCCCGAAAACTGGTCAAGGAGGGTGCGGTGCTGGTCTTTCCAACCGGCAATGAACTCAAGCGCGAACCGCTGGCGGAGCCTGGCCTGCCGCTTGCCCTGCCTGAACTGGAGAAAGGCTGGATCGCTGTCGTTGCACTGAAAAACGATGGCAGCGTCATCAATGCCAAATCCAATTTCTGCGGCGTGGCGGCGGCGTGGTGCATTGCCGTTCCGGGCGGAGATTCGGGTGCTGGCCAAGGCCTTCTGACCACAGGAAAAGACGGCAAGTACGTGCAGACCGCAGGCACCTCACCCGCCACTGCGCTCGTCAGTGGAGCGCTGGCGGCACTGCAAAGCCGCTACCCGGAACTCAGCGCGCAACAGATACGCGAACACTTGCTGGCGACGGCCAATCGCACGGGTATCTATGCCAACAGCGAGGCTTACGGCCGGGGAATGATGGACCTTGATGCAGCATCGCATACGCCACCCAAACTCCACGCTGACTAATACATGATCGCAGAGCCCGCCCCCCGTCGCACGGGCTCAAGTTTCACCCTTACGAAAAACCTTACAGACTCTTAGGCGCCTCCTGCCGAGATTAGCCATGCATTGCCTGATAACACCGTAGGCTTTTTTACCGATAGCGACCTCACAACTAAAAACCAGCTTTGGTGCGTAGTCTCCTTCCTCGAACGACGATAAAAGCCCTACGAGAGCCGTCCCCTAGCGTCGTCTTGTCCCTCGCTGATTGATCCTTCTATAGTTTCCGGCGCGGCTGAAAACGGTGTCTCGGCCTGCCGGGAACACTTGCCGATTTCGCACAGGACTACCTCGATGAAGAACGCTGATCCAATGACCGACCGCTACCGCCCGCTCAAATCCAGTTACAGCGAAACTGCGGTGCTTGTCATCGATACAGACGCCGATCCCTTCGAAATCCTCGACGCCGCCCGCCAACGCATCCGCGCCGCCAGCAACCTGCTCGAAACCCTATACTGCCTGTGCTTCAAACAGGCCGACGCCAGCGACATCCCCAACATTGTCAGCGCGCTGTACCTGCTGACCCAGGACGGCAACGACCTACTCGACATTGCCCGGCAGCGCCTACCCAAAACCACCCGCTAACCACATTCCCCATGTGGGAGCGAGCCTGCTCGCGAAGAACGATAAAGCGCTCTACCTGATGAAAAACAATAAGATCCGCCCTACCTCAACCGGATACCTTGCCATGCAGCTCGCCCCAAACTTCCCCGACGCCCCCACCATGCACCAGCTCATGCAGCTGCTACACGAAGAAATCGGTCTCCCTGAACGCAAAACCATCCACCTCACCACATCAATCAATGTCGACCTCGCCTGCAACGGCGCCGACGCACAGCATCTGATCGAAACCCTGGAAGAGCAGTTCGCCATCGATTTCGTGGATTACGACAGTTATCGCTATTTCCAGCCCGAAGGCTACGATGTGTATCTGAAGCGCAAAGCCAAGGGTCGCGGCGACAAGGAACCATTGACCATCGGCATGCTCTACCGGGCTATCAAGGCCCAACGCTGGGACACCCAAGAGCTTGAAGGTCTGTAACGTCCCCGGCGCATAATGATAAGGATATTGCGTGGACGTTCTGATGGGTTTGCTGGCCGCCTTGCTTTGGGGCGGCACGGATTTTCTGGTGGGTTTGAATGCCCGCGCAGTCGGCGTCAAACGCGCCGTTTACTTCGGTCAGGCGTTGGGCTTCAGCATCATGAGCCTGCTGATGATCGCCTTCCCCATGTTCATTCTCCGCTCCATGGCCGCCCCGCTCGAGACCTGGCTGATCGGTATTGCCGCCGCGGCGTTGACCGTGTCCGGCGCGCTAGCCCTGTCCAAAGCCTTCGCCCTCGGCAAAGCCTCGATCGTGGCGCCGCTGGTGACCTCTTACGGCGTGGTGACGACGTTGCTGTCCTGGGCCGGCGGGGAGAAGATCAGCCTGCTTCAATTGTTGTGTATCGCGCTGTGCGTGATCGGCGTTGTCCTCTCCAGCATTCATTCCGACCCGAAGGTGCCCCATACCTCCAAAGCCAGCAGCTCGATTGCGTACGCGTTGCTGGCGGCTGTTTTCTACGGCACCAGTTTCTGGTTGCAAGGCCGCTTCGTTCTGCCCGTGCTGGGGCCGGTGATGATGCTGTGGCTGGCTTATCTGGTGGGCCTGATTGTGCTGGTGGTGATCGTTCTCAGGATCGAGGACGGCCTGAAAATCCCGCCGCTGAAAAACTGCCTGACATTGACCGGTGCGAGCCTGATGAACCTCGGAGGCTTCTCGTCGTTTGCCTGGGGAGCGGTGGCGGGCTCGGTTTCGGTGGTGACGGTGATCAGCACGTTATCCGGCGGGATTGCGGCGATTCTGGGCTATGTGTTTTTCAAGGAGAGGTTGGGGAAGGTGCAAGTGCTGGGCGTTGTCCTGGTGCTGGCAGGGGCATTTGTCTTGCACCTGAAGACCTGACAAACGCGCACAAAAAAGCCGCCCCTAGGGGCGGCTTTTTCATTGCTTCAATCCAACACTTACAACTTTGGACCCGCAGCCTTGATCGCGTCGCTCACTTCGAACTTCTTGAAGTTCTCGATGAACAGGCCGGCCAGTGCTTTGGCGGCTTCGTCGTAGGCAGCTTTATCAGCCCAGGTGTTGCGCGGGTTCAGCAGGCCAGTCTCAACGCCCGGTACGGCCACTGGCACGTCGAGGTTGATGGTGTCCAGGTGCTCGGTCTCGGTACCGATCAGCGCGCCGCTCTGGATCGCTGCGATCACCGCACGGGTGGTCGGAATGTTGAAGCGCTTGCCGACACCGTAGCCGCCGCCGGTCCAGCCGGTGTTGACCAGGTAGACCTTGGAGCCGAAGCCGCGGATGCGCTTGATCAGCAGTTCAGCGTATTCGCCAGCCGGACGCGGGAAGAACGGTGCGCCGAAGCAGGTGGAGAAGGTCGACTTGATGCCGCTGCCCGAACCCATTTCCGTCGAACCCACCAGAGCGGTGTAGCCGGACAGGAAGTGGTAGGCCGCTTGTTCTTCGTTGAGGATCGACACTGGCGGCAGCACGCCAGTCAGGTCGCAGGTCAGGAAGATCACAGCGTTTGGCTCGCCACCGAGGTTCTTCTCGGAACGCTTGGCAACGTGCTCCAGCGGGTACGCGGCGCGGCTGTTCTGGGTCAGGCTGACATCAGCGTAGTCGGCGTGCTTGGCGTCATCGATGACGACGTTTTCCAGGACCGCGCCGTGCTTGATGGCTTTCCAGATGACCGGCTCGTTCTTCTCGGACAGGTCGATGCACTTGGCGTAGCAGCCGCCTTCGATGTTGAAGACAACGCCTTCGCCCCAGCCGTGCTCGTCGTCACCGATCAGGTAACGGCTTTCGTCGGCGGACAGGGTGGTTTTACCAGTGCCCGACAGACCGAAGAACAGGGTCACGTCGCCTTCTTCGCCGATGTTGGCAGCGCAGTGCATTGGCAGCACGTCAGCAGCCGGCAGCAGGAAGTTCTGCACGGAGAACATGGCTTTTTTCATCTCACCGGCGTAACGCATGCCAGCGATCAGCACTTTCTTCTGAGCGAAGTTGATGATCACGCAGCCGTCGGAGTTGGTGCCGTCACGCTCTGGCACGCACTCGAAGTTGGCAACGTTGAGCACCTGCCACTCTTCACGGCCAGCCGGGTTGTACTGGGCCGGATTGATGAACAGGCAGCGGCCGAACAGGTTCTGCCAAGCGGTCTGGGTGGTCATCTTCACAGCCAGGTAGTGCTCGGAGGCGGCGCCTACGTGGACGTGGGAAACGAAATGCTCTTGCGCGTTGTTGAACGCCTCGACGCGAGCCCACAGGGCATCGAACTTGTCGGCCGGGAACTTGCGGTTGATCGGGCCCCAGGCGATGGCGGCCTGAGTGGTCGGCTCTTCAACGATGAAACGATCGACTGGCGAACGGCCGGTACGGTGACCGGTGCGAACAACCAGTGCGCCGGTATCGGCAAGCTCGCCTTCACCGCGGTTCAAGGCTTCTTTAACCAGATCATCAACACTCAGATCGGTGTACACGGCGTTATTGGCTTGCGTCATGAGGTTCCCCGTCGGCCAGTGGCCGAGTGTGCTCCAAACGTTTTGTAGTAGAAAGTCGTGCACTACTACCGCGAAAAAAGTGGGCCGGATTATGCCAGAAAAGCCCAAAAAGAGTAGGGCCCTCCCGTCGTAACGGCGTTATTCCGGCACTAACCAGTGAATTTACCTGCGCTGAATCGTTTTAGTGACGGGTATCTGACGGTGAATCGACACCCGCGCCGGCGAACAGTTGAGTGACATCGGCGGCGTCAAACAGGTACTGCTGGTTGCAAAACTGACAATCGATCTCGATGTGACCACCGTGTTCAACCACCAGTTTTTGCGCGTCTTCCCTACCCAGACTGACCAGCGCATTGGCCGAACGTTCGCGTGAGCAGCTGCAACGGAAGCGCAGTTTCTGCACATCGAAAAGACGCACCTGCTCTTCGTGGTAGAGACGATGGAGCACGGTTTCGTTGTCCAGGCTCAGCAGTTCATCGGCGGTCATTGTCCCGGCCAGCGCGGTGAGGTGCTGCCAGTTGGCGGCGCGTTCTTCTTCGTCTTTCAGGCGGTCGGCGGGCAACTGCTGCAGCAGCATGCCACGCGAGCGACGGCCATCGGCGCAGAGCTTGATGCGCGTACCAATCTGCTGGGACATGACGAAGTAGTTGGTAAAGCACTCGGACAGGTTTTCGCCGTCGAGATCGACGACACCCTGGTAGCGCTGGCCCTGCTTGGGGTCGATGGTCAATGTCAGCGAACCCTCCGGCATCAGGTTGGAAAGTGTCGCGTCAGGAGCGATCCGGTCCGCCTCGTAACGGGCCAGGCCACGGATGTCGCGCTCGCTGGAGCACTCGATCATCAGCAACGGAATCGGGCCTTCGGAGCGGGCCTGAAGGATCAGCAATCCATCGAACTTCAAGGTGCCGACCAGCAATGCCGCGGCCGCCATCAATTCGCCGAGCAATTGCGCGACCGGCTCCGGATAGGCGTGTTTGGCCAGGACTTCGGCGTAGCTGAGCTCCAGCGAGACCATCTCGCCGCGGGTGTCGCTGTCATCGAAGATGAAGCGTTGGGTGAAGTCGGTATCCGCTAGATCGGTCATAAGTCTGGGTATCTGAATGGGTAACAATAGGGTTTCAACGGTGAAAATCGCGCTTTGGCTGCACGCTGGGTGCGCAAAATGCCTGGTGATACCCGGCATTTTAGGAACAATCCGGGATTGTTCCAAGCAAGATGGCCGGTACTCTCCCGACCTCTGACTGCACCGGCCCTCTGGTTATGGCTCATGGCTCAGAGGTCGTGGTGATTTTCGACGAGTGGCTGTTTTGCCGCCCGATGCCCCGCTGGCGAATCCCCCGATATGGTTGCTCGTCCGGGGAATTACAAGTCTGTCACGTTCAAAGACAATGATTCGCCTGGCTGGTCGAAGAGGTTCAGTCGTTACTGCTGCCACGAAACTTGAACAGATCCCGTCGCTGTTTCTTGCTCGGTTTACCATCGGTGCTCACGCCAAGTGCACCAGCCTTGCGCTCGGCGGCTGCATTTTCGCGCTTGGCGATGCTGGCTTCGGTTTCGGCATACAGCGTCTGCGCCTCCGGGGCGCCACGGCGCACGATCGACAGCGCCTGGACCACCACCGTGCGTTCATCGAAACCGGTGCGAATCACAAATTCATCGCCGATGCGTGGTTCCTTGCCCGGCTTGCAGCGCTCACCACGGCAATGCACCTTCCCGCTTTCAATCGCCGCTTTGGCCAAGGCTCGTGTCTTGTAAAAACGCGCGGCCCACAACCATTTATCGAGGCGGACTTTGTCGTCCTCTTCGTTTTTTTGTGCCATGGGATTTCCTCACTCTGAAATATTAGTGAACTGTACTACCGTTTCTGTCGTGCCAAGAATTCCGCCATCCCGGACTACAATGCTGACATTCCATAACCTCCCTGAGGGGCTGGTATTCCGGGCCGTAGATATCTGTCGCCTTTTAACCATTATTCTGCGTGAATACCGCGAATTCGGCCGCCTGCGGCCACCGTGGTTTCTACCGGTTGAGCAATTTTGAAGACATTTGATCATTTGACCGTTGTCGGTCTGCGCGAGTGGGTGGCGCTCCCGGATCTGGGAGTCGCGGGCCTTCGGGCAAAAATCGACACCGGCGCCAGCACCTCCAGCCTGCATGCCACCGACATCGAACCTTTCGACCGCGACGGCGAGCAGTGGGTGCGCTTCACCGCGCACCTGGGCACGGTGGTCCAGTTGCGTCACCGTCGCTGCGAAGCACCGCTGGTGACGATGAAAACCATTAAAAGCTCTAACGGTCACGCGCAGGTGCGATACGTGATCAGCACCACCCTGGCCCTCGGTGATCGGGTCTGGCGGGTCCAGTTCACGCTGGCCTGCCGCAAGTCCATGCGTTATCGCCTGCTACTCGGCTCCAAAGCCCTGATCGATGGCCAATTGGTGGTCAATCCGGGCATCAAGTATGTACAAGACAAGCCGGTGTTCCCGGTATCTACCTCCTCCACAGGTGTTGCATGAAGATCGCTGTGCTGTCGCGGAACCCGCGTCTGTATTCCACCCGTCGCCTGGTCGAAGCCGGTACCGAACGCGGCCATGAAATGGTGGTGGTCGATACCCTGCGCGCCTACATGAACATCGCCAGCCACAAGCCGCAGATCCACTATCGCGGCAAACCGCTGGAGGGTTTCGACGCGGTGATCCCGCGAATCGGTGCGTCGGTCACGTTTTATGGCTGCGCGGTGTTGCGCCAGTTCGAAATGATGGGGGTCTTCCCGCTCAACGAATCCGTAGCCATCGCCCGCTCCAGGGACAAACTGCGTTCGCTGCAATTGTTGTCGCGTCGCGGAATCGGTTTGCCGGTCACCGGGTTTGCCCACTCGCCGGATGACATTCCCGACCTGATCGAAATGGTCAACGGCGCACCGCTGGTGATCAAGGTGCTGGAAGGCACCCAGGGCATTGGCGTGGTGCTGTGCGAAACCGCCACGGCGGCGGAGTCGGTGATCGAGGCGTTCATGGGCCTCAAGCAAAACATTATGGTCCAGGAGTACATCAAGGAAGCCGGCGGAGCAGACATTCGTTGCTTCGTTGTGGGCGACAAGGTGATTGCGGCGATGAAGCGCCAGGCCAAACCCGGCGAGTTCCGCTCCAACCTGCATCGCGGCGGCAGCGCCAGCCTGATCAAGATCACCCCGGAGGAGCGCATGACCGCTTTGCGGGCAGCGAAGGTCATGGGCCTGGCGGTAGCGGGTGTGGATATCCTGCGGTCCAATCACGGGCCGCTGGTGATGGAAGTGAACTCGTCGCCGGGGCTGGAAGGGATTGAGACCACCACCGGGAAGAACGTGGCGGGAATCATCATTGAGCACCTGGAAAAGAACGGTGGTCCGAATATGACGCGGACTAAAGGGAAGGGCTGACTCGAACACTTTCGGCGGCAGGGATGCCGACTTCGCGAGCAGGCTCGCTCCCACAATGGAGGCATTTCAACTGTGGGAGCGAGCCTGCTCGCGAAGAGGCCCTTAACATCACCGAGATTTTCGGCGCTAAACGGCATCCCTTGGCAGCATCAACCCCAGCGGCAAGCGCACCCGAGCTTCCAGCCCACCACCCTCGCGGTTGCGCAGTTCAACATTGCCGCCATGCATCGATGCAATCCGCTTCACAATCGCCAACCCCAACCCGGTGCCCTTGCCGCCACGGGCACGATCGCCCCGGGTAAACGGGTTGAAGATCGCTTCCAGCTCCGATGGATCAATGCCGGCGCCACGGTCCATGACGCTCAATACCACGTACGGCGCGCTGGTATCTCCGGACACATACGCCGCCACTTCGACCCCGCTGCCTGCGTGATGCAAGGCGTTGCCGATCAGGTTGTTCAGCAACCGCTTCATCGACACCCGGCGCAATGGAAACGGCTGGATCGGCTCCAGGCGCAAGCGCACTTTCTCTTCGTTCTGGTTGTACGGTGCGGCGACTTCGCGCACCAGGTCGCTCAGGTCGACCTCTTCCACCGACTCGTCACGACCGTCACGAATGAACGCTAGGAACTGGTCGAGAATCGCATCCATGTCTTCAATGTCGCGAACCATGTCGTCGGTCAGATCGCTGCGGTCCCCCATCAGCTCCAGGGATAACCGCAAGCGGGTCAACGGCGTACGCAAGTCATGGGACACCCCTGCCAACATCAGTTCACGTTCGCGACCGGCCTGCTCGACATCTTCGGCCATCTGGTTGAAGGCGCGATACACCTCGGTCATTTCGCTGGGTGTATCGCTGATCGGCAGACGCACGCTACGTCCCTGACCGAGCTGCCGCGCGGCGTAGACCAGACGTTTCAGAGGTTGATTGAGCTGGCTGACGAATATCCACGCCGACGCCGTGGACAGCAGGCCAATGGCCAGGAACCAGCCAAGCACATTCCAGATTTTCTGACCGCGCAGCGGATGCGGATACAGCGGCACTTTCAACCAGCCGTCACCCAGGCTTGGCGCTCGAACCCACAATGCCGGTGGCGAATGCATGCGTAATCGCACTTCGGTGTCGGCCCCCAGTTCAGCCTGCATTTGCCGCTGATAGATTTCACTATAGGGCCAGTGTTGTTCACCTTCCGGTACGCCAGCGCCCACTACCCGGATCAAGGTCGCAGCCTCGGCAATCCTGTCCCGGTTGTTTTCATCGGCGGCCCAATAAGCACGCAACGTCAGGGCAACGCCGTGGCTGTATTGACGGTCCACCAGCACGTCTTCGTTCATCAACAGATAAACGAGGGTCAGTGCCTTCGAAAACAGAACGACGATCAGCACCAGCCAAAGGGTGCGGGAGAAGAAACTCTGGGGGAACCAAACCGGGGTTTTCATGGATAACCGCTACACACTTGCAGGAGCGAGGGATGCTCGCATATTGCGGGTCGCGAGTCTGCGGGCAAGGCCAATCGACCCTTCGCCCGCACGACCCGCGCCTACAACTCGCCGATCACTTGGTGGCGGCGCCATCCGGAACGAATACGTAACCCACGCCCCAGACGGTCTGGATATAGCGCGGTTTGGACGGATCGGGTTCGATCATCCGGCGCAGACGGGAAATCTGAACGTCGATGGAGCGTTCCAGGGCGTCCCACTCGCGGCCACGGGCCAGGTTCATCAACTTGTCGCGGGTCAGCGGCTGACGGGCGTTCATCACCAGAGCCTTGAGTACCGCGAACTCACCGGTGGTGAGCATGTGCACTTCTTCACCGCGCTTGAGTTCACGGGTGGCCAGGGACAACTCGTAGTCACCGAAGGTCACGCTTTCGTCTTCGCTGCCAGGCGCGCCCGGCACCGGAGCCGACTGGCGGCGCAGGACGGCTTTTACGCGCGCCATCAGCTCGTCCGGATTGAACGGCTTGGCCAGGTAATCGTCGGCGCCCAGTTCAAGGCCCTTGATGCGGCTCAGCTCGTCACCCTTGGCGGTCAGCATGATGATCGGGATCTGATTGTTCGCGCCACGCAGGCGACGGCAGGCGGTCAGGCCGTCTTCGCCAGGCAGCATCAGGTCGAGGACGACCAGGTTGAATACCTCGCGCGCCAGCAGGCGATCCATTTGCTCGGTATTCGGTACGGCGCGGGCACGGTAGCCCTTGCTGACAAAAAAACGCTCCAGCAGGCTGCTAAGGCCCGGGTCGTCGTCAACAATAAGAATTTTTTCGCCTTCAGCAATGTTTGCAGTGCTGCTCATTGGATGCTCCTTTGATCTCGGCGCGCATTATGGCGTAGCTGCCGTTATACGCACCGTGTGCATTGTTAGCAGATTTTTCCTTCACCGCCAGAAAACCGGGCATTTTGCCTACAGTCTGTGATGCCCCCGAAGGGCAGAACGCTGGTTATAATGCGCGGCCTTTTGTGTCAGGCAACGTCTGATCGTTACGCCGGGTGGTCGTTTTTTATTTTCAGGGCTCCGGCAGTAATTGTTCGATTTCACGGGTCAACGGAATACCTTTTGATCCAGGTAGCGGCGCAGGCCAGGCCGCTCAACCAGATTCGCCGGCCCCCTTATCCTTGTGCCTGCGCGTCTGCTTTCACAATTTGTCAGGTGGTTTTATGGACAGCATCAACAGCCGCATCGCCGAGGAACTCGGCGTACGCCCACAACAGGTCGAAGCGGCCGTCGCGCTACTCGATGAAGGCTCTACCGTTCCCTTCATCGCCCGTTACCGGAAAGAAGTGACCGGCAGCCTCGATGACACCCAATTGCGTCATCTGGAAGAGCGTCTGCGCTACCTGCGAGAACTCGACGAACGGCGCATCAGCATCCTTGCCAGTATCCAGGAGCAAGGCAAGCTGACCCCGGCACTTGAACGCGACATCAAGCTGGCCGACACCAAGACCCGCCTCGAAGACTTGTACCTGCCGTACAAGCAGAAGCGCCGCACCAAGGGCCAGATCGCCCTGGAAGCCGGCCTCGGCGAGCTGGCCGACGGCCTGTTCAACGACCCGACCCTCACCCCGGACGTCGAAGCGGCACGCTTCATCGACGCGGAAAAAGGCGTCGCCGACGTGAAAGCCGCCCTAGAAGGCGCCAAATACATCCTGATGGAGCGCTTCGCCGAAGACGCCGGCCTCCTGGACAAGCTGCGTAACTTCCTCAAGCAGGAAGCCACCCTCAGTGCCCGCGTGATCGCCGGCAAGGAAGAGGAAGGCGCCAAGTTCCGCGACTACTTCGAACACGACGAACCGCTCAAAACCATGCCATCGCACCGCGCCCTGGCAATTTTCCGTGGTCGCAACGAAGGCATTCTCAGCTCCGCGCTGAAAGTCGGCGATGAACTGCCGGGCACCATGCATCCGTGCGAAGGCATGATCGGCCAGCAATTCGGCATCCAGAACCAGAACCGCCCAGCCGACAAATGGCTGGGTGAAGTGGTGCGCTGGACCTGGAAGGTCAAGCTCTACACCCACCTGGAAACCGACCTGCTGGGCGAACTGCGCGATGGCGCGGAAACCGAAGCGATCAACGTATTCGCCCACAACCTGCACGACCTGCTGCTGTCGGCCCCGGCCGGCCCGCGCGCCACCTTGGGCCTCGACCCGGGCCTGCGTACCGGTTGCAAGGTGGCCGTGGTCGACGCCACCGGCAAGCTGCTGGATCACGCCACGGTCTACCCGCACGTACCGCACAACAAGTGGGACCAGACCATCGCGATTCTCGCGGCCTTGTGCGCCAAGCACTCGGTAGACCTGATCGCCATCGGCAACGGCACCGCCAGCCGTGAAACCGACAAACTGGCCGCCGAGCTGATCAAAAAATACCCAGCCATGAAGATGACCAAGGTCATGGTTTCCGAAGCCGGCGCATCCGTTTACTCGGCATCGGAACTGGCCTCGAAGGAATTCCCGGACCTCGACGTGTCGATCCGTGGCGCGGTGTCCATCGCTCGTCGCCTGCAGGACCCACTGGCGGAACTGGTGAAGATCGACCCGAAATCCATCGGCGTCGGCCAATACCAGCATGACGTATCGCAGCTGAAACTGGCTCGCGGCCTGGATGCTGTGGTCGAGGACTGCGTGAACGCCGTCGGCGTGGATGTGAACACCGCTTCGGTGGCGCTGCTGGCGCGGATTTCCGGCCTCAATGCAACGCTGGCGCAGAACATCGTCAGCCATCGCGACGAGCACGGCGCCTTCAAAACCCGTGCTGCGCTGAAGAAAGTCGCACGTCTGGGCGAAAAAACCTTCGAACAGGCCGCCGGTTTCCTGCGCGTCATGAACGGCGAAAACCCGCTGGATTCGTCGGCCGTGCACCCGGAAGCCTATCCGCTGGTACAGCGCATTGCGGCCGAGACCGACCGTGACATCCGTTCGCTGATTGGCGATGCCGCGTTCCTCAAGCGCCTCGACCCGAAAAAGTACACCGACGAAACCTTCGGCCTGCCGACGGTCACCGACATCCTGCAAGAACTGGAAAAACCAGGTCGCGATCCGCGTCCGGAGTTCAAGACCGCCGAGTTCCAGGAAGGCGTCGAAGACCTCAAGGACCTGGAATTGGGGATGATTCTCGAAGGCGTGGTGACCAACGTGACCAACTTCGGCGCGTTCGTCGACATCGGCGTGCATCAGGACGGTTTGGTGCACATCTCTGCACTTTCGGAGAAGTTCATCAAGGATCCACGGGAAGCGGTCAAGGCCGGCGACGTGGTGAAAGTGAAGGTTATGGAAGTCGACATCCCTCGTAAGCGCGTGGGCCTGTCGATGCGCATGAGCGACACCCCGGGCGAGAAAATCGACGGTGCCCGTGGTGCACGTCCGGGATCGGCACCTCGCCAATCCCAGAACACAGCACCGCGCAAGGAAACCACGGCGGCGGCCCCGAGCAACAACGCCATGGCGTCGCTGTTCGCCAATGCCAAGCAGTTGAAGAAACGCTGATGGACATCCCTGCCGGCCTGACCGAAAGCGCGTTTTTCAGACTGCTGGGCTGTCGCTTGCACAGCCTGGAAACCGGGGTGGCGCAAGTCGCCCTGGCGCTGGAGCCCGAACTGCGCAATCGCGGCGGCAAGCTGCACGGCGGGGCCTTGTTCAGTCTGGTGGACATTGCCATGGGGCTGGCCTGCTCCAGCACCCATGGATTTGACCAGCATAGCGCGACCATCGAGTGCAAGATCAACTACATCCGCGCCGTCGCCGACGGCGAGGTAATGTGCACGGCGCGGGTAATCCACCCGGGCCGCCGCACCCTGGTGGTCGAGGCCGACGTGATGCAAGGCGACAAACTGGTCGCAAAAGCACAAGGCACGTTCGCTGTCCTGTAGCTAGCCGTCATCGATTTGAGGTAATTTCGGCGCTGTGACCGCAGCGCCGAAGTTTTCTGTGGGAGCGAGCCTGCTCGCGAAGGCGGTATTTCAGGCGACATCCATGTCGGTTGACAGTCCTCCTTCGCGAGCAGGCTCGCTCCCACAGTAGATTGCGACGCTCACCCTGGCTGGTATCAACAGCCCTGTGCGGTCCGAAAACCAGGCGAAAACGCCAGTTTTAACTTCACCCTTGTAGACCGTCTTGCCCACCCCCATATTGGGGCGACTGACGCGTGAAGGAATCCAACTTGAGCGAACTTCTCAACCGCCGCCTGGCCTTGCTCGGCGAGCGCGCTAACCTCTCTCTGCTCGAACAGTGCCTTCACGGCATCGAACGTGAATGCCTGCGCGTGACCGGCGAAGGTCGCCTGGCGCAAACGCCGCACCCGGAAGAATTGGGTTCCGCGCTGACCAACGAACAGATCACCACCGACTACTCCGAGTCGCTGCTGGAGTTCATCACCCCGGCCCTGCCCGATCCTGCCGATACGCTGGCGAGCCTGGACAGCATTCACCGTTTTGCCTACAGCAAGCTCGGCAACGAGTACCTGTGGAGCCCATCGATGCCGTGCCCGTTGCCGGCCGAGGAAGATATCCCGATCGCCTACTACGGCACGTCCAACATCGGTCAGCTCAAGTACGTGTACCGCAAGGGCCTGGCCCTGCGTTACGGCAAGACCATGCAATGCATCGCCGGGATTCACTACAACTTCTCCCTGCCGGAGAAACTCTGGCCGCTGGTGAAAGCAGCTGAAGGTCTTGACGGCACCGACCGCGACTTCCAGTCGTCGTCCTACATCGCCCTGATTCGTAACTTCCGCCGCTATAGCTGGCTGCTGATGTACCTGTTCGGTGCGTCCCCAGCGCTGGACGCCGGTTTCCTGCGCGGTCGCTCGCATCAACTGGAACAACTGGACCCCGATACCCTGTATCTGCCATACGCCACCAGCCTGCGCATGAGTGACCTGGGTTACCAGAGCAACGCCCAGGCCGGTCTGACCCCGTGCTACAACGACCTGGTCAGCTACACCGACAGTCTGCGCAAAGCAGTGGCGACGCCCTATGCGCCGTACGTCGAAGTCGGCACGCACAAGGATGGTGAGTGGGTTCAGCTCAACACCAACATCCTGCAGATCGAAAACGAGTACTACTCCAACATCCGTCCGAAACGCGTGACCTATTCCGGCGAGCGGCCGATCCAGGCGCTGATGGCCCGCGGCATCCAGTACGTCGAAGTCCGCTGCCTGGACATCAACCCGTTCCTGCCGATGGGCATCGATCTCACCGAATCGCGTTTCCTCGACGCCTTCCTGCTGTATTGCGCCCTGAACGACAGTCCGCTGCTGACCAGCACCAGCTGTGGCAATGCGACGTCGAACTTCCTGAGCGTGGTCAAGGAAGGCCGGCGCCCGGGTTTGCAGTTGCAACGCGACGGCCACCCGGTGGACCTGAAAGAGTGGGCCGGCCAATTGCTGGAAAACATCGCGCCATTGGCCGCGCTGCTGGATCAGAGCCATGGCGGTGATGCCCACAGCAAGGCGCTGGATGCGCAGATGGCCAAGGTCAAGGACCCGTCCCTGACACCATCGGCCCAGGTCCTGGCAGCCATGGCCGAGCACAAGGAGAGCTTTGCCCAGTTCTCCCTGCGCCAGAGCCAGGCTCACGCGAAGTATTTCCGTAGCGAGCCGCTGCCAGCCGAAGAGCAAGCCAGGTTTGAAGAGCGCGCGCGTGCTTCGCTGGCCGAGCAAGTGGAGCTGGAGCAGAACGAGGTTGGCGATTTCGATGTGTTTGTCGGGTCGTATCAGGCGAGCATTCTGGCGATCAGTAACTAACCTGCAAATGCGCCCCCTGTGGGAGCGGGCTTGCTCGCGAAGACGGTGCACCAGTCAACATTGATGTCGGCTGACACTCCCTCTTCGCGAGCAAGCCCGCTCCCACATGGATAGCTATTTCCACCGTCTCTTAGAATTTTCCGCTCATAAGCTCATTCGAAAAAGTTATTTATTTTCGAATTCTTATATCATTTAGTCTCCTTTTCACGCCGACTCTCGGTCGCCTGACAAGGAGCTTCCCGATGAAACTGACTTTCCCTCTTCGCTTGCTGGCGGCCGCTTCCTTGGCTACTGCGAGCTTGTTCGCCCAGGCGGCTGACGTCACCGTCGCCTACCAGACCACCGTTGACCCGGCGAAAGTCGCCCAAGCCGACGGCGCGTATGAAAAGGCCACCAAGGCCGACATCAACTGGCGCAAATTCGATAACGGTGCCGACATCATCGCCGCCATCGCTTCCGGCGACGTGCAGATCGGTTACCTCGGTTCCAGCCCGCTGACCGCTGCGATCACTCGCAAGGTTCCGGTAGAAACCTTCCTCATCGCCACCCAGATTGGCGCCGCCGAAGCCCTGGTGGCTCGCGACGGTTCCGGGATCAAGACACCGCAAGACCTGATCGGCAAGAAAATCGCCGTGCCATTCGTTTCCACCGGCCACTACAGCCTACTGGCCGCGTTGAAGCACTGGAACATCGACCCCTCGAAAGTCACCGTGCTCAACCTCGCTCCGCCGGCGATCATTGCCGCCTGGAAACGCGGTGACATCGACGCCACCTACGTCTGGGACCCGGCGCTCGGTGTGGCCAAGGAAAACGGCAAAGTGCTGATCACCTCCGGCGAACTGGCCAAGTTCGGCGCGCCGACCTTCGATGCCTGGATCGTGCGCAAAGACTTCGCCGAGAAACACCCGGAAATCGTCACTGCATTCGCCAAAGTGACCCTGGATGCCTACGCCGATTACCGCAAGGATCCGAAAGCCTGGCTCGCTAACCCATCCAACGTCGACAAGCTTGTGAAGCTGTCGGGTGCCAAGGCCAGCGACATTCCGCTGCTGCTGCAAGGCAACGTCTACCCGCTGGCGGCTGATCAGGTCACCAGCCTCGGCGCACCGACCACCAAGGCGATCACCGACACCGCCGTGTTCCTCAAGGAACAAGGCAAGGTCGAAGCCGTTCTGCCGGACTACGCGCCGTATGTCAGCGCCAAGTTCATCACCAACTGATCGGGAGTTCATTGCGATGGCCTTGCTACAGCTGGAGCGCATCAGCGCACAGTACCCCGGCAGCCCTACACCTGTGCTGGCGGATATTTCCCTGAGTCTGGGGCCCCAGCAATTGCTGGTCGCCCTCGGCCCGTCCGGCAGTGGCAAGACATCGCTGTTGAACCTGATTGCCGGTTTCGTCGAGCCCAGCGCCGGCCGCATCACGCTGGATGGTGTACCGGTCAAAGGACCAAGCGCCGAACGCGGCGTAGTGTTTCAGGACGACGCCCTGCTGCCCTGGCAGGACGTGCTGGCCAACGTAGGCTTCGGCCTTGAACTGGCGGGCATTGCCCGGGACAAGCGTGAAATCCGCGCCCGGGAAATGCTCGCGCTGGTCGACCTTTCCGGATTTGAGAACCGACGCATCTGGCAGCTTTCAGGCGGCCAGAAACAGCGTGTCGGCCTGGCCCGCGCCCTCGCCGCCGATCCTCGCGTTTTGCTCATGGACGAGCCCTTCGGCGCGCTCGACGCGTTCACCCGCGAACAAATGCAGGAGCTGCTGCTGCAAGTCTGGCGCCGCACCGCCAAACCGGTGTTCCTGATCACCCATGACATCGAAGAAGCGGTATTCCTCGCCACCGACCTGATTTTGCTGGCCCCCAATCCCGGACAAATCGTCGAGCGCCTGAGCCTGGACTTCGGTCAGCGTTACGCCGCCGGTGAGTCGGCCCGCTCGATCAAATCCGACCCGCTTTTTATCGAAACCCGCGAACACGTGCTCGCCAAGGTGTTCTCCCAACGTAGCGCCGCCCAGCGGCAGGAGCGCGCATGAGCAGTTATGAAGTTCCGGCCGTTGCAGCGGTAAAACCCAATGCAACTGTGGTTCCCGTACGTCGCAGTTTGAGCACGCGCTGGATCAGCGTGCTGACACTGATTGCGCTCGTTGCCATCTGGTGGGCTGTGACAGCCACTGGCTTGATCGAGCCGCTATTCCTGCCACCACCGTCCGCCGTATTGCAAAAAGGCTGGCTGCTGGTGACCAGCGGCTACATGGATTCAACCCTGTGGCAGCATCTGGGCGCGAGCCTCGGCCGTATCGGACTGGGTCTCGGCTTTGCGGTGCTGACTGCCGTGCCAGTGGGCATTGCCATTGGCGCCAACCGCATTGCCCGTGGCGTGCTGGACCCACTGATCGAGTTCTACCGCCCTATTCCACCACTGGCTTATCTGCCGTTGATCGTGATCTGGTGCGGCATCGGTGAGCTGTCGAAAGTCCTGCTGATCTACCTGGCGATTTTCGCGCCGATTGCCATCGCCACCGCCACTGGTGTGCGCACGGTCGACCCGGCCAAATTGCGCGCCGCACAGTCGTTGGGCGCGACTCGGGCACAGTTGATTCGCCATGTGATTCTGCCGAGTGCGCTGCCGGACATTTTGACCGGCGTGCGCATCGGCCTGGGTGTGGGTTGGTCGACGCTGGTCGCTGCCGAGCTGATCGCGGCCACCAGCGGTTTGGGCTTCATGGTGCAGTCCGCCGCGCAATTCCTGGTCACCGATGTGGTGGTGCTGGGGATCCTGGTGATCGCACTGATTGCCTTCGCGATGGAAATGGGCCTGCGTGCACTGCAGCGCAAACTGGTGCCGTGGCACGGCCAGGCCCACTGATTTTTAGTCATGCGAATAACCCTGTGGGAGCGAGCCTGCTCGCGAATACTGAGTGTCAGGCGACATTTCAGTAACTGACACACCGCTTTCGCGAGCAGGCTCGCTCCCACAGGGAACTTGATACACCCCCGAATTGAAGAGAACTTTCATGAGTATCTTGAACATCGTCCCTTTAAGCTCCGCCCTCGGCGCGCAAATCAGTGGCGTCGACATCAGCCAGCCACTGAACCTGGAACAGCGTGACGCCATTGAGCAGGCGCTGCTCAAGCATCAAGTGCTGTTCTTCCGCGACCAACCGATCACGCCGCAGCAACAGGCACGCTTCGCCGCCAATTTCGGCGACCTGCACATTCACCCGATCTACCCGAACGTCCCGGAACAACCGGAAGTGCTGATCCTCGACACCGCCATCACCGACGTGCGCGATAACGCGATCTGGCACACCGACGTGACCTTCCTGCCGACCCCGGCCATGGGCGCGGTGCTCAGTGCCAAGCTGCTGCCGGAGTTTGGAGGCGACACGCTGTGGGCCAGCGGCATCGCGGCGTACGAAGCCTTGTCGGCACCGTTCAAATCCCTGCTCGAAGGCCTGACCGCCACCCACGATTTCACCCGCTCGTTTCCCCTGGAGCGCTATGGCAACACGCCTGAAGCGCTGGCCCAATGGGAAGAAGCACGGCGCAAGAATCCGCCGCTGTCGCACCCGGTGATCCGCACGCACCCGGTGAGCGGACGCCGCTCACTGTTCGTCAATGAAGGCTTCACCTCGAAGATCAATGAACTGTCGGAAACCGAGAGCGAGGCGATTCTGAAATTCCTGTTTGCCCACGCCACCCGCCCGGAATTCACCATTCGCTGGCGCTGGCAGAAAGACGACATTGCATTCTGGGATAACCGCGTGACGCAGCATTACGCGGTGGATGACTACCGGCCGGCGCGGCGGGTGATGCAGCGGGCGACGGTGTTGGGGGATGTGCCGTTTTTTCGCTGAAGCCTGGAGTGCTTTAGTGGCTTTGAGGGCCCATTCGCGAGCAGGCTCGCTCCCACAGTGGAGTTATGTTGACCCAAAATCTGCGGCCAACCGACAAACCCTGTGGGAGCGAGCCTGCTCGCGAAGAGGCCGGAACAGGCGCCGCAAAATCCGGCGCCCAACACTCACTCAGCCCTCGAAGGCTTCTCCCAAAGATTGATCCCGCCCTCCTGGGCAAACCGGTCAATCTCCGCCAACTCCTCCGCGCTGAAGCTCAAATTCTTCAACGCCCCGACGTTCTCGATGATCTGTTCCGGACGGCTCGCACCGATCAGTGCCGACGTCACTCGAGGATCGCGCAGAGTCCAGGCCAGCGCCAGTTGCGCCAGGCTCTGGCCGCGACGCTTGGCAATCTCATTGAGCGCACGCACTTGAGCGATGTTGGCGTCTGACAGGTGGGATGCCTGCAACGAACCACCACCAGGACGATTGACCCGCGCATCCTCCGGCACGCCGTTGAGGTATTTGTCCGTCAGCAATCCCTGCGCCAACGGCGTGAAGGCAATCACGCCGGTGCCGAGCTCATCAGTGGTGTCCAACAGGTCTTTTTCCACCCAACGGTTGAGCAGGTTGTAGGCCGGCTGGTGAATCAGCAACGGTACTTTCCACTCCTTGAGCAACGCCGCCATTTCCCGGGTTTTCACCCCGGAATACGACGAAATACCGATGTACAACGCCTTGCCCTGTTGCACCGCCGTGGCCAGGGCGCTGGCGGTTTCTTCCAGTGGCGTGTCCGGGTCGAAGCGGTGGGAGTAGAAGATGTCGACATAGTCCAGGCCCAGGCGTTGCAGGCTCTGGTCGAGGCTGGCCAGCACGTATTTGCGCGAACCGCCGCCCTGACCGTAAGGACCGGGCCACATGTCCCAACCGGCCTTGCTGGAGATGATCAGCTCGTCGCGGTACTGCTTGAAGTCTTCACGCAGCAAACGACCGAAGTTGATCTCGGCACTGCCGTAGGGCGGGCCATAGTTGTTAGCCAGGTCGAAATGGTTGATGCCCAAGTCAAACGCCGTACGCAACAGCGCACGCTGGGTGTCGATCGGCGTGCTGTCGCCGAAGTTGTGCCACAGGCCCAGGGACAACGCCGGCAGCACCAATCCGCTGCGTCCCACGCGGCGGTATGGAATGGAGTCGTAGCGGTTTTCGGCAGCGGTGTAGGTCATCGAATCCTCTCTTGTCGGTCTTGAATCTGGTCTCGACTGCTTCGCCAGTCGCCCAGCATACGCCCAGACAAACGCCAAAAAACCATGGACTCGACTAATTGCTGAAACGTTTCATATATTTCATCTTTTGCTTATTACCTTGCTTCAGCAAACACCTCCCCCAACCAATCCACAAACACCCGAACCCGTGGCGACATGTGTCTGTTTTGCGGATACAGCACGGATACCGGCATCGGTGGCGGTGGGGTGTCGGCGAGGACTTCCTTGATCAGCCCTTGGGCGATTTGCGTTTCCATGCGGTAGTGCGGGCATTGGATCAGGCCCAAGCCGGCAATGGCCGAAGCGGCGTAGATTTCTGCGCCGAACACTGACACCGCACCCTCGATGGCCACTTCCCTGAGTTGACCATCGACCATGAATTCGAAGGGGAACTGCCTGGCAGTGGTGCGGGAAACGTAGTTCACGGCGCGATGGTTTTTCAGGTCATCGAGGCTTTTCGGTTCGCCGTATTTGCGCAGATAAGCAGGGCTGGCGCAGGTGATCTGGCGCAGGCTGGCGACCTGTCTGCCGATCAGGGTGGAGTCGCTCAGCATACCGGCGCGCAGCACGCAGTCGACCCCTTCGGCGATCAGGTCGACCAGACGGTCGGCTTCGCTGATGGACAGTTCGATGTCCGGGTAACGCGCCATGAATTGCGGCAAGGCCGGGATCACGAAGTGCCTGGCCAGCGTGCCATGCACATCCACGCGCAATCGCCCCTTTGGCGCCACGCTGCGAAACGCCAGCTCGGCCTCTTCCAGTTCTGCCAGTAATTGCACGCAACGCTGGTAATACGCTTCGCCATCCAGCGTGGGACGCACCTTGCGCGTGCTGCGCTCCAGCAACCGTGTGCCGAGCCAGGCTTCGAACTGGTTCAGGGTGTGGGTCAGCGTCGCACGCGGCAGATCCAGGTCATTCGCAGCCAGGGTAAAGCTGCTGCGCTCATAGATCCGGACGAACACTTTCATCGCTTTGACCTGATCCACGGCGGGCTCCTTGATTGTTGGCGATTATTGAACAGTCAAGGCAACTCTCGTGCATTTATCGGCCTGAGTAAACATGTGAAATTGGCTTCACACCCCATCGACAGGAACCACCGCCATGACGACTCAAGACTCGAAAGTAGCCCTCGTAACCGGTGCCTCCCGCGGCATTGGCGCGGTCATCGCCAAGCAATTGGCCAGCGAAGGTTTCGCCGTCGCCATCAACTACGCCAACAGCGCCAGCGAAGCTTCGAAACGGGTGGTGGAGTTGCGTCAGGCCGGCCATCAAGCCATAGCGATCAAGGCCGACGTGGCCAATGCCGACGACGTGCGCCGGATGTTCGACGAGGCGGAAACGCAACTGGGCAAGGTCGATGTGCTGGTGAACAACGCCGGTATTCTCAAGGTCATGCCGTTGGCGCAGCACAGCGACGAGTTGTTCGAGCAGACCTTCAACATCCATGCCCGCGGAACCTTCAACACCCTGCGTGAAGCTGCAACGCGCCTGAACGCTGGCGGGCGGATCATCAACTTTTCCAGCAGCACCGTCGGCCTGAACCTGCCGGGCTATGCGGTGTACATCGCCAGCAAGGCGGCGGTGGAATCCCTGACCCAGGTGTTCGCCAAGGAGATGCGCGGGCGCAACATCACGGTGAATGCCGTGGCGCCCGGGCCGGTGGCGACCGAGCTGTTTTTGCAGGGCAAGAGTGAAGAGCAGATCCAGGGTTTCGCCAAAATGGCACCGTTGGAACGGCTGGGGCAGCCGGAGGACATTTCCCGCGTGGTGTCCTTTTTGGCCGGGCCGGAATCGGCGTGGGTCAATGGGCAGATTTTGCGGGTGAATGGTGGGTTGGTTTAACTATGCTCAAGCTGATACCGAGGTGATCCCTTCGCGAGCAGGCTCGCTCCCACACAAGATCACCGCGATCCCTGTGGGAGCGAGCCTGCTCGCGAATGCTGTCTCAGGAGTAATGCACATCTAAAGGGTGAGACAAGCGATGCACACCACCATCATCATCACCTTCGGCCTGATCCTCCTCGCCCTGATGCTCTACATCGGCGAGAAGATCGGCTTCACCCGCCAGACCCTGGCCTACAGCTTCATCGTGCTGTGGCTGGCGCTGACGCTGATCAACGGCGCGGTCGGCATGGTGCACGCCGGCCAACCATTGAGCACGGAACTGGCGGTCGGCAGCGCCGTGTTCGGCGTCCCGGTGGCGGCGCTGGTGTTGTTCATGGTGCTGACCACCGAAACCTGAAGACCCCGATCAACGCACCAGATGCAAGAACTGCATGTGGCGCTCGTACTGATCAAGGATGTCGTTGATCACCTGCTCCTTGCTGTAACCCACCAGGTCATAGTCCTGACTGCCCTCGCTCAAATGCACCTCCGCCCGGTGGTAGCGGCGGTTATTGAGCTGCTTGGAGCCCATGCCGCCACGGGCGAACGATGGCGTGAAATAGCCGCGCATCTGCACCTGATAGATGAATGGGTGCTGATCGCCATGACCGATCTCCAGGCTGACGCTGTCATTGACCGGTTCAGGATGCGTGAGCACGCTCAGGCCTTTTTCGATGAACACCGCCGACACCTCTTCGATCGCCGGCCGCACCGTTGAATCGAGGAAACGATACACCTCGTCCCGCGACGGGAAATGAACGGCCTGACTCAAGCGCTGACGCCAGCCACCGCGCCGCGAGCCGGACACCGGTGCCAGGGAATGCATCTGCGCAATCTGCTTTTGCGACTCCAGATAGAACGCCTTGTGCAGCCCCCACATCATCGTCAGCAAAATCAGCGAGAACGGCAGCGAAGTCAGCACCACCGCCGACTTCAGCGCATCGATGCTCCCGGAGAACAGCAGCGCACTGGTCACCAGCGCGGTCATCGCGCCCCAGAACACCCGCAGCCATTTCGGCCCGTCTTCATCCGGACCACCGCCCTTGGCGGACAGCGTCGACAGCACCACGGTGCCGGAATCGGCCGAGGTGACGAAAAACACAAAGCTGATAAACACCGTGACCGCGATGACGGTTTTGCTCCACGGGTAGGTTTCCAGCAGCAGGTAAAGGGTCATCGACGGATTGTCGATGGCCGACATGCCCAGGGTGGACATGCCATGGTTGAGCACCTGGTCGATGGCGCTGTTGCCGAAAATCGACATCCACGCCAGGGTGAAACCGAGGGGAATCAACAGCACGCCGAAGACGAATTCACGGATGGTCCGGCCACGGGAAATCCGCGCGATGAACAGCCCCACGAACGGCGCCCATGCAATCCACCAGGCCCAATAGAACACGGTCCAGCCGCCCAGCCAGTCGCTGGGTTTGTCGTAGGCGTACAGGTCGAAACTCTTCATCGGCAAGGCGCCGAGGTAATCGCCCAGGTTCTGGATCAAAGTGTTGAGCAGATGCTGGGTGGGGCCGGCAAACAACACGAACAGCAGCAGCGCACAGGCCAGCAGCATGTTGATATCGGACATCACCCGCACGCCTTTATCGACGCCGGATACCGCGACGATGATCGCCGCGCCCATCATCAGCGTGATCAGCCCGACCTGAATCCACTGGGTATGGGCGATGCCGAACAGGTAGTCCAGGCCCGAGTTGAGGTGCAACACGCCAAAGCCCATGTCGGCACCCAGGCCGAACACCGTGGCGATGATGCCGAAGCCGTCCACCGCGTAGCCGATGGGGCCGTTGATGCGCTTGCCGATCAGCGGGTACAGCGCCGAACGCAGGGCCAGCGGCAAGTTGTGGCGGTAAGCGAAGTAGGCCAGTGCCATGCCGACGAAGGCGAACACGCCCCAGCCATGCAGGCCCCAGTGCAGAAACAGGATCTGCATGGCCTGGCGCGCCGCATCCGCCGTGCCCGCCTCGCCTTGCGGCGGCTGCAGCATGTGGGTCAGCGGTTCGGACACGCAGAAGAAGAACAACGTGATGCTGATCCCGGCGGCGAACAACATGCCGGCCCAGGACAGGTAACTGAATTCGGGCTCGTCGTGGTCGGCACCGAGTTTGATCTTGCCGTAGCCCGATAACGCGGTGACCACCACGAAGACCAGATACAGGGTCATCGCCAACATGTAGTACCAGCCGACCGTATTGGCCGCCCAGTTTTGCGCCGCCAGCAGCCAGGCACCGGCCTGTTCGGGCATGGCCATGACCACCACGCCGAACAACAGAATGAAACTCGCAGCGAACCAGAACACTGGCGGATTCATGCGGACCTGGCCGCTTGAAGGGAGGGACGATGCACTCATGAACCGTGCACCTCGAAGGGGTAAAGCGTGGCTGTAGAAATCGGACTCAGCAAAGGCAAGCCTCCTGTTGTGAGCGGGCGGCGAACCACCGGTTTAACTTGAATGAACGTTCAAGTTAAACATGGATAGGGTGCTAAGGACTAATCGCAGGGCTGGGCGGTCGTATTGGAGCACTAGCTCAAGCAGGGGTATGAGGCGGGTTTGGGGGGATTCGTTCAGTGGAGAATGGGCTGAATGCCATTGTCTCGATACGGCTTGAAAACATTCGCGAGCAGGCTCGCTCCCACAATTGGAAGGCATTTCCCTGTGGGAGCGAGCCTGCTCGCGAAGAGGCCTGCTCGGTCAGCGAAGATCTGAGACCTTACTTCTGCGTCCCATCATCCAGCTGCAAATTCGCCTGGGTCAGGTTGCTGCCCGCCGGCACGCTGCGGGTCAGCCAGACGTTGCCGCCAATGGTCGACCCCTTGCCGATGGTGATCCGCCCCAGAATGGTCGCGCCGGCATAGATCACCACGTCGTCCTCGACAATCGGATGTCGCGGCTGGCCCTTCTGCAACTGACCGTCTTCGTCCGCCGGGAAACGCTTGGCGCCCAGGGTCACGGCCTGATAAATCCGTACCCGCTCGCCGATGATCGCCGTCTCGCCGATCACCACGCCGGTCCCGTGGTCGATAAAGAAACTGCGGCCAATCTGCGCCCCCGGGTGGATGTCGATGCCGGTGGCCGAGTGGGCGATTTCCGCGCTGATCCGCGCCAGCAACGGCAGCCCGGCGCGATACAAATGGTGGGCCAGGCGATGGTGAATCACCGCCAGAATGCCCGGGTAGCACAGCAGCACTTCATCGACGCTGCGTGCCGCCGGGTCACCGTGATAGGCCGCCAGCACGTCGGTATCCAGCAGGCTGCGCAATCCCGGCAGAGCGAGGGCAAAGTCCTGAATGATCTGGATGGTCTTGGCCTCGACCTCGTTCTCGGCCTGGGCGCTGTGACGCGCGGCATAGCGCAATTCGAGTCGCGCCTGAGCCAGCAGTGCATTCAACGCCACATCGAGGGTGTGGCCGACGTAGAAATCTTCACTTTCCTCACGCAGGTCCACCGGCCCCAGGCGCATCGGGAACAACGCACCACACAACGCTTCAAGAATCTCCGCCATGGCCGCCCGGGACGGCAACTCGCGACCGCCCTGCTCGGTGCTGGCGCGGCCGTTTTGCGCACGCCACTGATCACGTGCGGTGCGCAGCTGGCTGACGATGGTCTGCAATTGCCAATGGCTGGAACGCTCACTCACGGTAAAAACTCCTCACGGGCGACCGGACTGTCTGGCCGCACTGACGGCGATTACTTTACGGCAAGGTTCGCGAGCGAAATTAAGAACCAATTGTGCTGTGATAAGTACCATTGGTTATAAGCGATTGACGGTTGCCCAGGCTTTTTGGCGTGCCTATAGTCCTTTCATCCTCCACCGCCAGTACGGACTCATGATCAAACAACAGCTTGCCCGCTTTAACCGTCTCGACCTGCTTGGTCAGCCCACTGCCCTGGAAAAACTCGAACGCCTGTCGACCTGGCTGGGCCGTGATGTGTACGTCAAACGCGATGACCTGACACCACTGGCCATGGGCGGCAACAAGCTGCGCAAACTCGAATATCTCGCTGCCGACGCCTTGGCCCAGGGTGCCGACACCCTGATCACCGCTGGCGCGCTGCAGTCCAACCATGTGCGCCAGACTGCAGCGATTGCGGCCAAACTGGGCCTGGGCTGTGTCGCCCTGCTGGAAAACCCCCTCAATACCGAGGACCCCAACTACGTCGGCAACGGCAACCGCCTGTTGCTGGACCTGTTCGATGCCAAGGTCGAGTTGGTGGAAAATCTCGACAATGCCGACGAACAATTACAGGCACTGGCGTCTCGCCTGCGCAGCAATGGCAAGAAACCCTATCTGGTGCCAATCGGCGGATCCAATGCCCTCGGTGCCCTGGGTTACGTGCGCGCCGGCCTGGAACTGGCCGAGCAGATCAAGGACACAGGGCTGAATTTTTCCGCCGTCGTCCTGGCCTCGGGCAGCGCCGGGACCCACAGCGGTCTGGCGCTGGCCTTGAGCGAAGCCCTGCCGGAGCTGCCAGTGATCGGTGTCACGGTTTCGCGCAGCGAAGAAGATCAGTTTCCGAAAGTACAAGGCCTGGCGGAACGTACCGCCGAGTTGCTGGGCGTGAACCTGCCGGCCAGTTTCAAGGTCGAGTTGTGGGACGAGTATTTCGCACCGCGTTATGGCGAACCAAATGCCGGGACGCTAGCGGCGGTGAAGCTGGTGGCGAGCCAGGAGGGCCTGCTGCTTGACCCGGTCTACACCGGCAAGGCGATGGCGGGGTTGCTGGACGGGATTGGTCGCCAGCGTTTTGATGATGGCCCGATCA
The DNA here is from genome assembly GCF_013359695.1 of Pseudomonas sp. C2B4. Classification (GTDB taxonomy): domain Bacteria; phylum Pseudomonadota; class Gammaproteobacteria; order Pseudomonadales; family Pseudomonadaceae; genus Aquipseudomonas. The sequence goes on along the minus strand of NZ_JABFMU010000005.1, from coordinate 89,733 downwards.
TCTTCCTGCACACCGGTGGGGCGCCGGCGTTGTTTGCCTACAAGGATTTTCTGTAATCGCCGTAAACCTGTAGGAGCGAGCCTGCTCGCGATGGGCGACGGGGCACCGCGGGGTCTCAGGTTGCCAGCGATATCGTTGACGACCATCGCGAGCAGGCTCGCTCCTTAAGGCGAAAACACAAATATTCCATATTGGAATAAGTAATAGAAAAATCATTATTTTCTATTCTAAAAACGCCATCATATAGTCATGCTGCAGGCGAATTTCCCGAGAGACGCATACGCTGCTTTAAGGCAGGATAGCGCTGTCGTCCAATTCCCGATTTCGCCAATCTTTTTGAAGCGTCTTCCATAAGAAAACACAGGGGCTTGTCATGAATTTTTCCGCACTACGTCGAAATCTGCTGGTGGGTTCGCTGGGCCTGGCACTGAGCGTTGGCCTGATGGGCCAAGCGGTTGCCGGTGAGCAGCTGCAACAAATCAAGGACAAAGGCGTTATCAACGTCGGCCTGGAAGGCACCTACCCGCCATTCAGTTTCGTCGATGCCGACGGCAAGCTGTCGGGCTTCGAAGTCGAATTCTCCGAAGCCCTGGCCAAAGAGCTGGGCGTGAAGGTCAAACTGCAACCGACCAAATGGGACGGCATCCTCGCGGCACTGGAATCCAAGCGTCTGGACGCCGTGATCAACCAGGTGACCATCTCCGAAGAGCGCAAGAAGAAGTATGACTTCTCCGAGCCATACACCGTTTCCGGGATTCAGGCGCTGGTGCTGACGAAGAAGGCCGCCGAGCTGAACATCAAGTCCGCCGCGGACCTGTCTGGCAAGAAAGTCGGCGTAGGCCTGGGCACCAACTACGAACAGTGGGTGAAAGAGAATGTGCCGAAGGCTGATATCCGCACCTACGAAGATGATCCGACCAAGTTCCAGGACCTGCGCGTCGGCCGCATCGATGCCATTTTGATCGACCGCCTGGCCGCGCTGGAATACGCCAAGAAAGCCAAGGACACCACCGCCGCCGGTGATGCGTTCTCCCGTCAGGAAGCCGGTATCGCCCTGCGCAAAGGCGAGCCTGAGCTGCTGGCCGCCGTGAACAAAGCCATCGACAAGCTGCGCGCCGACGGTACGCTGAAAAAGCTTTCGGAAAAATACTTCAGCGCTGACGTCACTCAATAATGGAAGAGGCTTTTCAACTCGCACTGGACTCCGCGCCCTTTCTGCTCAAGGGCGCGTATTACACAGTGATCTTGAGCCTGGGCGGAATGTTCTTCGGCCTGGTGATGGGTTTCGGCCTGGCGCTGATGCGCCTGTCGCGTTTCAAGCTGGTGAGCTGGATCGCCCGCATCTACGTGTCGTTCTTTCGCGGCACGCCGTTGCTGGTGCAACTGTTCGTGATCTATTACGGCTTGCCGCAATTGGGCCTGGAACTCGATCCGCTGCCGGCGGCCCTGATCGGCTTCTCGCTGAACATGGCTGCCTACGCCTGTGAAATCCTGCGCTCCGCGATCAGCTCCATCGAGCGCGGCCAATGGGAAGCGGCTGCCAGTATCGGCATGACCCGCGCGCAAACACTGCGCCGGGCCATCCTGCCGCAAGCGATGCGCACCGCGCTGCCGCCGCTGGGTAACAGCTTCATTTCCCTGGTCAAAGACACCGCGCTGGCAGCCACCATCCAGGTGCCGGAGCTGTTCCGCCAGGCGCAGCTGATCACCGCACGCACCTTCGAAATTTTCACCATGTACCTTGCCGCCGCGCTGATCTACTGGGTCCTGGCCACGGTGCTCTCGCACCTGCAGAACCAGTTGGAAGCCCGGGTCAATCGGCACGATCTGGAGTCCTGACCCAATGATTGTCGTGGAAAAACTGACAAAGCAGTTCAAGGGTCAAGTCGTGCTCAACGGCATCGATCTGCAAGTGAAGGAAGGTGAGGTCGTGGCGATCATCGGGCCCAGCGGCTCGGGCAAGACCACGTTCCTGCGTTGCCTGAATTTCCTGGAAGAACCCACCAGTGGCCGGATCAAGGTCGGCGATATCGAAATCGATACCAGCCGTCCGCTGAACCAGCAGCAAAGCCTGGTGCGCCGTTTGCGCCAGCACGTGGGGTTTGTGTTCCAGAACTTCAACCTGTTCCCCCATCGCACAGCCCTGGAAAACGTCATCGAAGGCCCGATTGTTGTAAAGAAGGTCCCGCGCGACGATGCCGTTACCCTGGCTAATAAGCTGTTGGCCAAGGTAGGCCTGGCGGGCAAGGAAGACGCTTACCCGCGTCGCCTCTCGGGCGGCCAGCAACAGCGTGTGGCGATTGCCCGCGCGTTGGCGATGGAACCGGAAGTGATTCTGTTCGACGAACCGACCTCGGCGCTCGACCCCGAGTTGGTAGGGGAAGTGCTGGCAACCATCCGCGGCCTGGCCGAAGAGAACCGCACCATGGTTATCGTGACCCACGAAATGGCTTTCGCCCGTGACGTGGCTAATCGCGTGGTGTTTTTCGACAAGGGCGTAATCGTCGAACAAGGCGAAGCCAAGGCGCTGTTTGCCAACCCGAAAGAAGAACGCACGAAACAGTTTCTCAGCAAGTTTCTGAACAACTCGCACAACTAATAAACCCCCTCGCAACAAACCATTAACTTCCACGGACGGAAGTTAAACCACCCTCCCGAAGTTCCATTCCCACATAATTAAACCGCACAGACAATAACGCACGCTTGTCAGCGCGCGCGGTACATATATAGGTTGCTCGAAGATTCCCAACATCACCTGGCATGCCTGCCTGGATCTCCAACGCCCCGACACTCCCAGCACACCCCAGAAAACGCTACGCTCTCAGGGTCAACTTCGACGCAATGAGAGAGTTTATTAACTTCAAAGCGTAGGAACTTTCTGAATAACACTCAATTCCTCATACAACTAACCACCTCTATTGACACTTATTCAAGCGCACTCTTATCTACTCTCCAATCGGCGCCCAACATGCACACTCATTATTTCAACTCAAAGTAATGAACGGTTTTGCTGTTCGAATTTCATGTTTTTGCAGAAATGGATTTCGTCGCAGAACTTCAAGGAGAGAACCCCCATGATCTGCATCTCACACATTCCGTCACTTGCGCCACCGACGCTGCAATCCAACAACGCCGGTATCAACATCCTTGCTGCCGCGAACCTGTTGGTCGACGTAGGGCCGTACGCCAACATGGACACCGGCGACCTGATTGAATTGTTCTGGAACGGCAGCTTCGTCGCCTCCCGCGTGCTGTCTGCAAAGAACGTTGGCCACGCCGTCAGCCTGCGGGTGCCGGAAAGCTTTATCGCCAGCGGCTCCGCCTGGGTGCACTACCGCGTGATGCAGGTCGGACGTAACCCGGCGCTGTCGGTGGCGACCCGGGTGCAGGTCAAACTCGACTGCCCTGGCAGTCCATCTTCACCCCACTGGGGGGACGAAAATCAGTGCCTGGCGCCAGTGAGCTTGCCGGCGACCATCCGGCGGCGTGGGGTCAACCCGCAACAGATCCAGCGCGGCGTCCCGCTGACCATCGAGCCCTACACCAACATGTCAGAGGGCGACGAAATAACCCTGCGCTGGGGCGATGCGCGCATGGACCTGCCCCGGCTCAAGGCGCGCGATGTGGGCTTGCCGATTCAGGTTTGGGTGCCGCCTGCGATCATCATCCAGGCCGGCGAAGATCTGCGGCTGGAGGTGACCTACTGCATCCTCGACCGGGTCGGCAACAACTCGCGTTGGGCGCCGGCACGGACGTTGAGGATTGGTTTTGCCCATCCATGCCTCAAAGCCCGATCGAAGAAAACGCTCAAATCGGCCGGCAAGGCCCGCAACCCTCTGTAGGGGCGAGCTCGCTCGCGATGGACTCAAATGCGCCGCGTTTAGCCAGAAATGACGCGTCTTCGTTAACGACCATCGCGAGCAAGCTTGCTCCTGCAAAAAGCCAATTTGGACAGTGAACTGTTGCTACAGAAACAAGTGTTTCTCTACGTACAGTTCGTGGCGACACACTTCTATATATATTCCTAAAAGTTAGTTCAATACTTTTTTATAAACGCTTAGGGTATATACACCGGACCACCGGACATCCTTGTTTTCGTTCGCCGCACCGCGGCGCTTCCATAAGATGTGAGGTAGGTATGGTCCGGAACACAATCACCCCAGTGCAGATCGCCAGGGCATTGCGTGCAGCCAAGGAGCGGCACTGATGTCCAGTCTGGCAGATGCAATCGTCCAGAGTGACCTGGATATCGCCCCATTGTTGTTGCCCGCGCAAGTGCTGCGCAACGACGCACAAGCCATCAAGGCCGCCCATGAGCTGGCGCAAACCGCCCGCCTGCAAGCGGCCAAACGTGACCAGCAGCGCAAGCTGCCGTGGTCGGAAATCGAACAGTTCACCCGCAGCGGCCTTGGCAGCATCGCCATCCCGCGCGAGTACGGTGGGCCGCAGGTTTCTTTCGTGACCCTCGCCGAGGTGTTCGCGATCATTTCCGCCGCCGATCCGGCGCTGGGGCAGATCCCGCAGAACCAGTTCGGCATCCTCAATCTGGTGCTCGGCAGCGCCACCGAAGCGCAGAAAAAGCAGCTGTTCAAAACCGTGCTCGAAGGCTGGCGCATCGGCAACGCCGGGCCGGAACGCGGCACCAAAAACACCCTGGAACTCAAGGCGCGCATCACCGCCAACGGCGAAGGTTTTGTCCTCAACGGGCAGAAGTTCTACTCCACCGGCGCACTGTTCGCCCACTGGGTGGCGGTCAAGGCGCTCAACGACGACGGCAAGCAAGTACTGGCTTTCGTGCGCCGCGGTACACCGGGGCTGCGGATCGTCGATGACTGGTCCGGCTTCGGCCAGCGCACCACCGCCAGCGGCACGATCCTGCTCAACAACGTGCAGGTGGACGCCGAGCTGGTGATCGATAACTGGAAGATCAACGACAAGCCCAACACCCAGGGCGCCGTTTCGCAGTTGATCCAGGCGGCCATCGACGCCGGCATCGCCCGGGGCGCCATCGACGACGCCATCGACTTCGTGAAAACCCGCGCGCGGCCGTGGATCGACGCCAACGTTGAACGGGCCAGCGATGACCTGTACGTGATCGCCGACATCGGCAAACTGAAAATCGAACTGCACGCCGCCGAAGCCCTGCTGCGCAAGGCCGGGCAAGTGCTCGACCAGGTGCACGCCGCGCCACTGACCGCCGAGTCCGCCGCCCGCGCGTCGATTGCCGTGGCCGAAGCCAAAGTCCTGACCACCGAGATCTCGTTGCTGGCCAGCGAAAAGCTCTTCGAGCTGGCCGGCAGCCGCGCCACCCTCGCCGAATTCAACCTTGATCGCCACTGGCGCAACGCGCGGGTGCACACGTTGCACGACCCGGTGCGCTGGAAATATCACGCGGTCGGCGCCTATCACCTGAACGGCACCCTGCCGGCTCGCCATTCCTGGATCTGACGACCAGACATCTGGAGAAACTCATGACTCTTTCTCATCCCGTCGCGGTCATCACCAGCGATGAGCAAGCCCTGATCGTCGCCAGCGACCTGGCCGAAGATTTCAAACGCGACAGCGCCCTGCGCGACCGCGAACGCCGCTTGCCGCACCCGGAGCTGGAAGTGTTTTCCCGCTCGGGCCTGTGGGGCATCAGCGTGCCCAGAGAATACGGCGGCGCCGGTGTTTCCAACGTCACCCTGGCCAAGGTCATCGCCTTGATCGCCCAGGCCGATGGCTCGCTGGGACAGATCCCGCAGAATCATTTTTATGCCCTGGAAGTGCTGCGGGTGAACGGCAGCGAAGAGCAGAAAAAGCGCCTGTACGCCGAAGTATTGGCCGGCCAGCGCTTCGGCAATGCGCTGGCTGAACTGGGCACCAAAACCGCCCACGATCGCGTGACCCGTCTGACGCGCGACGGTAGGGGCTATCGCATTAACGGCCGCAAGTTCTACGCCACCGGCGCGATCTACGCCCAACGCATTCCGACCTCGGTGATCGATGAAAACGGCGTGCAGCAGCTGGCCTTCGTGCCGAGCAACAGCAAAGGCCTGACGGTGATCGACGACTGGAGCGGCTTCGGCCAGCGCACCACCGGCAGCGGTTCGGTGGTGTTCGAAGATGTGTTCGTGGCCGCCGAAGACGTGATCCCGTTCCAGACCGCCTTCGAGCGCCCGACTCCGGTCGGCCCGTTGGCGCAGATTCTCCATGCGGCCATCGACACCGGCATCGCCCGCGCCGCCTATGAAGATGCCCTGCACTTCGTACGCACCAAAACCCGGCCATGGATCGACGCCACACACGACACCGCCACTGGAGATCCGCTGACGCTCAAGAGCTTCGGCCACCTGAGCATTCGCCTGCACGCCACCGAAGCGTTGCTGGAACGTGCCGGTGAATTCCTCGACAAGGCCCAGGCCGACACCAACGCCGAGACCGTCGCCGCCGCGTCGATTGCCGTCGCCGAAGCCCGGGCCATAAGCACCGAGATTTCCCTCGCCGCCGGAACCACGCTGTTCGAACTGGCGGGCAGCCAGGCGACCCTGCGCGAACACGGCCTCGATCGCCACTGGCGCAACGCCCGGGTGCATACCCTGCACGACCCGGTGCGCTGGAAGTATTACGCCGTGGGCAATTACTACCTCAACGATGAAAACCCGCCACTGCGGGGGACTATCTGATGGCTGCCGCGAAAAAGAAGATCCTGCTCAACGCGTTCAACATGAACTGCATCGGGCACATCAACCATGGCCTGTGGACCCATCCACGGGACAACTCGACCCAATACAAGACAATCGAATACTGGACCGAACTGGCGCAGCTGCTGGAGCGCGGGCTGTTCGACGGCCTGTTCATCGCCGACATCGTCGGCGTCTATGACGTGTACCAGAACTCGGTGGACGTGCCGCTGAAGGAGTCGATCCAGTTGCCGGTCAACGACCCGCTGTTGCTGGTGTCGGCCATGGCCGCGGTAACCAAAAACCTCGGTTTCGGCCTCACCGCCAACCTCACCTACGAGCCGCCGTACCTGTTCGCCCGGCGCATGTCGACGCTGGATCACCTGAGTCGCGGCCGGGTGGGCTGGAACATCGTCACCGGCTACCTCGACAGCGCCGCCAAGGCCATGGGCCTGAACGAACAGGTCGAGCACGACCGTCGTTACGACCAGGCCGACGAATACCTGGAGGTGCTCTACAAGCTCTGGGAAGGCAGCTGGGAAGACGGCGCGGTGTTGAACGATCCGCAGCAGCGGGTCTATGCCCAGCCGGAGAAAGTGCACAAGGTCGAACACAAGGGCGAGTTCTATCAGGTCGAGGGTTATCACCTGTGCGAACCGTCGCCGCAGCGCACGCCGGTGCTGTTCCAGGCTGGCGCTTCCGATCGTGGATTGCTGTTCGCCGGGCGCCACGCCGAGTGCGTGTTCATCAGTGGCCAGAACAAGCCGTCGACCAAGGTCCAGGTGGACAAGGTGCGCGCCAGTGCCGTCGAGGCCGGGCGCAATCCCGAGGACATCAAGGTGTTCATGGGCCTGAACGTGATTGTCGGCGCGACCGAAGAGCTGTCCTGGCAGAAGCACGCCGAATACCGCAGCTACGCCAGTGCCGAAGCCGGCGTGGCGCATTTCTCGGCGTCCACCGGGATCGATTTTTCCCAGTACGACATCGACGAACCGATCCAGTACGTGAAGAGCAACGCCATCCAGTCCGCCACCAAGCACCTGCAAAACAACGACTGGACCCGACGCAAACTGCTCGACCAGCACGCCCTCGGTGGACGCTACATCACCGTGGTCGGCTCGCCCGAACAAGTGGCGGATGAACTCGAATCGTGGATCGCCGAAACGGGCCTGGACGGCTTCAACCTGACACGCGTCGTCACGCCGGAAAGCTATGTGGATTTCATCGAACTGGTGATCCCGGAACTGCAACGGCGTGGTTCGTACAAGACCGCTTACGACGATGGCAGCTTGCGGGAAAAGCTGTTTCGCGAAGGGGCGTATTTGCCTGAGCAACATACCGGGTCCGCCTACCGACGCTAACAGCATCGCTGGCAAGCCAGCTCCCACAGGGATCGTGTGAACACCCGAAAAACCTGTGGGAGCTGGCTTGCCAGCGATGAGGCCCGAATAGACACCCCAATTTTATGCACTGACTGGAAACCTGATCATGACTAAGACTTACTTCTCTCACCCAGTCAAAGCACTGGCCCTGGCCCTCGGCCTCTTCAGCTCCGTCACCTTCGCCGCCGACCCGGCGTTGAAAATCGGCACCACCGCCGCCTTCGCCATTCCGCTGGAAGCGGCGGTCGAGGAAGCCAGCAAGCAAGGCCTGAAAGTCGAACTGGTGGAGTTCACCGACTGGATCGCCCCCAACGTCAGCCTCGCCGCCGGCGACATCGACGTGAACTACTTCCAGCACATCCCGTTCCTGGAAAACGCCAAGGCCGCCTCGGGGTTTGATCTGGTGCCGTTCGCACCGGGGATCATCAACAACGTCGGCCTCTATTCGAAAAAATACAAAAGCTTCGACGAGTTGCCAGAAGGCGCCAGCGTGGCCATCGCCAACGACCCGATCAACAGCGGTCGCGGCTTGCAGCTGCTGGCCAAGGCCGGCCTGATTACCCTCAAGCCAGGCGTGGGTTACAAGGCCACCGAAGACGACATCGTCGCCAACCCGAAAAAAATCAAGATTCTGCAGGTCGAAGCGGTGCAACTGGTGCGCGCCTATGACGATGCCGATCTGGTCCAGGGCTACCCCGCCTACATCCGTCTGGCGAAGACTTTCGATGCCGGCTCCGCCCTGCTGTTCGACGGTCTGGACCACAAGGAATACGTGATTCAGTTCGTGATCCAGCCCAAGAGCAAAACCGACCCGCGCCTGATCAAGTTCGTCGACATCTACCAGCACTCGCCGGCCGTTCGCGCTGCTTTGGATAAAGCCCACGGCAAGCTCTACCAAGCCGGTTGGGAAAGCTGAAAATGACCGCAGCCACCCAACTGCGACTGGAAATTCCAGAGCCCAAGCAAGCAATACAAACTGAGCTGCACCCGGAGCTGAACCACGCCCACGTGCGCTTCATCAACCTGGGCAAAACCTACGACGGCCAGCAAGGACCGGTGGCCGCCCTGCACGGCATCGACCTGGCGATCCAGCGCGGTGAAGTGTTCGGCATCATCGGCCGCAGCGGCGCCGGCAAGTCGTCGCTGATCCGCACCATCAACCGCCTCGAACAGCCGAGCAGCGGTCGGGTGCTGATCGATCAGGTGGACATCGGCGAGTTCGATGAAGACCGTCTGGTGGCGCTGCGTCGGCGCATCGGCATGATCTTCCAGCACTTCAACCTGATGTCGGCCAAGACCGTCTGGCAGAACGTCGAATTGCCGCTGAAAGTTGCCGGCGTACCGAAGGAAAAACGCGACCAGAAAGTCCGTGAGCTGCTGGAGCTCGTGGGTCTGGAAGCCAAGCACAAGGCCTACCCTTCGCAGCTTTCCGGCGGGCAGAAACAGCGCGTCGGCATCGCCCGCGCGCTGGTCCACGACCCGGCGATTCTGCTCTGCGATGAAGCCACGTCGGCGCTGGACCCGGAGACCACGCAATCGATCCTCGGCCTGCTGCGCGAGATCAATCGGCGCCTGGGCCTGACCATCATTTTGATCACCCACGAAATGGCGGTGATCCGCGAGATCTGCGATCGCGTGGTCGTCCTCGAACGCGGGCGCGTGGTGGAACAGGGGCCGGTCTGGGAAGTCTTCGGCAACCCGCAGCATGAGGTCAGCAAGACCTTGCTCGCGCCGTTGCAGCATGCCCTGCCTGCGGAGTTGCAAAGCCGCTTGCAGGCGCAACCACAGTCCTCGGAAGACGCCGTGGTGCTGCGCCTGCAATTCACTGGCACGGCGCAGGACGAACCGGACATCGCCGCCCTGTTCGCCACCCTCGGCGGCCGTGTGCGCCTGCTGCAAGGTGGCGTGGAACGGATTCAGGGCCATGCACTGGGGCAATTGCTGCTGGCGGTGACAGGCTCGTCCCTGGACGCCGAACAATTGCGCCAGCGCGCCGGTCAATGGGCGCAGCAGGTGGAGGTGTTGGGTTATGTGGTTTGATCGCTTGCTGCAAGGCTTTGTCGACACGTTTTTGATGGTCGGCGTGTCGTCGTTGATCGCCCTGCTGGCGGGCATTCCGCTGGCGGTGATCCTGGTCACCAGTTCCAAGGGCGGCATCTACGAAGCCCCGGCGGTGAATCGTGCGCTGGGTGCGTTCGTGAACCTGTTCCGCTCGATCCCGTTCCTGATCCTGATGGTGGCGCTGATCCCGTTCACCCGCCTGATCGTCGGCACCACCTACGGCGTATGGGCGGCCGTGGTACCGCTGACCATCGCTGCCACGCCCTTCTTTGCGCGGATTGCCGAAGTGAGTCTGCGCGAGGTGGATCACGGCCTGATCGAAGCGGCGCAGGCCATGGGCTGCCGGCGCCAGCACATCGTTTGGCACGTGCTGCTGCCCGAAGCGCTGCCGGGGATAGTCGGCGGTTTCACCATCACCCTGGTGACCATGATCAACTCCTCGGCCATGGCCGGGGCGATTGGTGCCGGTGGGTTGGGCGACATTGCGTATCGCTATGGGTATCAGCGCTTCGACAGCCAGATCATGCTGACGGTGATTGTGCTGCTGGTGGCGTTGGTGGCGGTGATTCAGTTGGGCGGGGATCGCCTGGCGCGGGGGTTGAACAAGCGTTGAGTACGCTGGCCGTTGTGATGCTTCCTGTGGCGAGGGGATTTATCCCCGTTCGACTGCGCAGCAGTCGCAGAACCTGCGGACCGCATATCCCTGATACACCTCATTGAATGGTTTGGGGGCCGCTGCGCGGCCCAACGGGGATAAATCCCCTCGCCACAGATAAATTCCCTCGGCACAGGGAATCCCTTTGGCTTTTGGGGTAAGTTTTCGCACAGGAAAATCAGCTTTTCCGAAGGCGCGATCCCTTTCCTTTGCAGGACATTTCCTAGATCATTTCGCCCGCTTGCGCCTGCCAAATCCGGTGACTAGTCTCGGCCGGTCACTGCTCATCAGTGATCGGGTTTAGTAGCCCCGGACAATAGGTGCATAGCAAGTCCATGCTCGGCAATTCTTGCCGCGTGCAAAATGGTAGCTGTGCGTGGGGCATCTCTGGATGCACCGGTTTTCCTATTGACCGGCCTACTACCCGCGCACAGCCACCACCCAATCGTTTAGTAGGCGGTAAGTGATGGCTCCCATGTAGCAATAGGAGTAAATCATGGAAAAATCCGTTCCCGATCCACCAGAAAATCCCTCCAACGAAACCGTCACTGACGACCTGCTCAGAGACCGCTCCGCCCTCTACCGCGCCATCGATTTCTACCTCACCGGCGATCAGCCCTCGCCTCCCGATGAACTGCGGTTCTACAACGTCAGCAAGGACGTGAGCTTCGAAGACACCCAGCTCTACATCGCCGACTTGCTGCGCTGTGCCTCGGTCACCGCGTACCAGTGTGGCGACGATCTCAAGGGTGCCGACCGGGCCATGGTGTTTTCGGTGTGGCATTTGCTGGAGATTGCGAAGGCGATGGTGGATCGATCCATTGAGTGTTTGGGGATGAAGCAGGGCTGAACGCTGGAACGGGAGTGGGTCAGCCCGCTCCCACTGAAGGGATAAGGTTTTATGAATTTTATAATCGAATCGATGACGGATAAGTCCAAATAAAACTAATCCACTGTAATTTATGACAGTTGATACCCATAAGAAAACAAACAATATTAATCACAAGAAAAGCCTTAGTATTTCAGCCCAGACTATCGATTTAACGCCATCTTAAATCGATAAAATGCTGCATCAATGAACAATGTACTTTCCAGTCTAAATTCACACGAGGGATCGTGTCATGCCAGTACTCTGTTGCCCAGCGACCTCTGTCCCGGAACACACTATCAGCATGGAGCAGACACTGGAACTTGCACGTCGACTCTATCCCCGCCATGAAAATCTATCGCTCATTTTGCGACTGATAAAAAACACCGGCGTCAATAAACGGCACTTTGTACAACCAATCGAAAAGACACTGACGCACCCAGGCTTTGAGGAGCGCAACCTTATTTATGTACACGAAGCCAAGCGCCGACTTCCAAAAGTTATTGAAACAGCGCTAAAAAATGCACAAGTCAGTGCCCATCAAATCGATGCAATCATTTTCGTGTCATGCACGGGCTTCACCATGCCATCACTTACCGCATGGATAATCAATAATCTTGGCTTTCGCAATGACACCAGACAGCTACCTATCGCGCAACTCGGATGCGCTGCCGGCGGTGCAGCAATCAATAACGCCCACAATTTTTGCCTGGCTTACCCGGAATCAAATGCATTGATTGTGGCCTGTGAATTTTGCTCTTTATGCTATCAACCTTCCGATATGAGCATTGGCAATCTGTTATCAAACGGGCTGTTTGGTGACGCCTTGGGCGCTGCGGTTGTCCGCGGCCAAGGGGGACGCGGAATGCGTCTGGAGCACAACGGATCGCGACTGGTATTAGGCACGGAAGACTGGATCAGTTATGCAGTCAAGAAAACCGGCTTTCACTTCCAACTGGACAGGCGAGTGCCAAAAACCATGGAGCAATTGGCTCCCGAGCTACGTGCCATGGCAACCACTTACGACTGGGATGTTGAAAAACTGGGTTTTTATATTATTCACGCCGGTGGCCCTCGGATACTTTCCGATCTGTCGCACTTTTTGAATGTTGAACTCCATTTGTTCGCTCACAGCCAAGCCACTCTAACCGAGTACGGCAACATAGCTTCCGTTGTTGTTCTTGATGCATTACGCCGCCAATTCGACGCGGGACTGGCCGATGGCTCGCGCGGAATTATCGCCGGATTTGGCCCCGGGATTACTGCCGAAATTATCCTGGGCACATGGCAGGGAACCGGCACCCAATGAAAACTGATTCCAAGGAGAATGCTTCATGAACCATCAACATACGCAATCTGCCAATCAGTTAACCCTTGGCGGTGACATGACCATCAACCGCCTTGGATATGGGGCCATGCACCTGACCGGCTACGGTATGTGGGGCGATCCTGATGATCCGAAAAAGGCGGTCAAACTGCTTCGACGAGCCGTCGAGCTTGGCGTTAACTTCATTGATACTGCGGACTGCTATGGCCCTGGAAATAATGAACAGATCATTCGTCGTGCCTTGCACCCCTATAGTGACGATCTGGTGATATGCACCAAAGGAGGCTTGCTGCGCTCAGGCCCAAAAGACTGGATTCATGGCGAGCCCGGAGCCCCTTACATCGTTCCCTGCGGACGCCCGGCCTATTTGCGCCAACAGGTAGAATTGAGCCTGCGCAATTTGGGTATGGAGCGTATCCCGCTCTACCAACTCCATAGTATCGATCCCGCTGTGCCGCTTGCGGATCAACTGGGTGAACTCGCCGCCCTTCAGCAACAGGGAAAGATTCGACACATCGGTTTGTCTGGGCAACCGGCTGTGTCCGTTGCTCAACTCAAGAAAGCTCAAAAAATTGTCGACATCGTCGCGATAGAGAACTTGTACAACGTAGCCGATCGAACCGACGATCCAACGCTGAAATTCGCGCAGAAGAATAACGTTGCTTATATCCCCTGGTTTCCGTTAGGGCATGGAGGCCTGGTTGGCCCGGACAACGTGCTTTCGCCAATTGCAAAACGCTATGGCGTCACGCCCTCACAACTTGCTTTGGCGTGGTTACTACATAAGTCCCCAGCAACAGTTCTCATCCCGGGAACCACATCAATTAAACATTTGGAAGAAAACATAAAAACAACTGACATTCAGTTGAGCGCGTCCGACATGGCTGCTATTGCAAAAGCCGTTGATGACGCAAATCCGCCTACCTGGCGACCTGAACATTAGGCGCGCGCCGTTTATCCGCAACTGAGAGCAGGAGCGTCGATATGTCCATCAACCACCCCAATGTAAAAATACTGCGCGCCATTTATAAAGACCTGAGCTGCATCGATATATATGTTGATGATGATGTCGTCCTGCATACCGCTGACCGAGAGATACCGGGACACGTCGCAAAGATCATTGGCAAAAACGCAGTGCTGGCGAAAGAACTTGAACTGATTGAATTGACCCAAAATACGCTTGTCATGGATGTGCAAAGCATCATTGCGAATGATCACTTCGGGGCAGTCTTGGGCGTGTTACGCATGTTCATCAAAGGCAGCCATCATGAAATGCCCTTCTGTGGACTTTGGCGATTTCGTAATGGTCGCATCGTTGAACATTGGGAGAACGCCTACGACCCAACGGTTTTGGGCAACTTTTTTTAAAGACACCTCTAGACCTGATCCCATCAACCCAGAGGAGTGTCAGTCAATGCAAACACCTGCCGCGCCAATTCCAAGCGCCCAACCACTGATGGATCTCGTCACGGGTTTTTGGGCATCCAAAGTTCTGGCCGTCGCCAATAAGCTGAATCTGTTCACTGATCTCTGTGAATCCGGTGGCATGACTGTTTCCGAGTTCTCTCAACGTTACAACATTCAACCGCGGCCAGCCGAAATGCTACTGACCGCCTGCGCTGCGCTAGGACTGCTGGAAAAACGGAATGATCGCTACACAAACTCTCAACTGTCCGAGCACTACCTCGTCCGCGACAACCCCCTTTATTTCGGAGGCTGGATTGAAATGGCCGACCGCCGTGAGTACCCGGCGTGGATGCAGTTGGAAAAGGCGCTGCGTAACAATTGTCCGCAGACGTGGGATCCGAACAAACAAAATAGTCTGTTTGATGCTGAAGACCCCGAGCTTGTGCATGATTTCTGGGAGGCGATGTATGCATTGTCAATCACGACGGCTCAAAAGCTTCTGCAAGTCATCGACTTCTCAACAACCCGATACCTGCTCGATGTCGGAGGCGGCGGTGCTGCCTTCGACATTGTTTTTTGCAAGCGATACCCCAAGCTAAAGTCAGCTGTTTATGACTTGCCCTTTGTCTGCGAATTGACCCGCCCAAAAATCGATAAGGCCGGCCTTGCAAAACGCATCGTCCTGATCGAAGGAAATTTTTTCACCGACCCCTACCTGCCGTACGGGCATGAGGTCATTTTACTGTCCCGGATACTGCTTGACTGGAACGAAGATGATTGCCAGATGATCATCGAAAAATGCCACCGTGCCTTGGTGCCTGGCGGAAGATTGGTGATCTGTGACCAGTTCGTGAATGACAGTAAGGATGGGCCTGTAGGCGCAGCGCTGATGAGCCTCAACATGCTGATTGAAACCTGGGGGCGTAATTACACCGGCGCTGAATATGGCAGTTGGTTGAAAAAAGCCGGTTTTACCCGTATCGAAACCGTTCAGTTCGATGCCCCTGCCGCCAACGGCGCGATAATCGGGTACAAGTCCGCCTTGAGCTCTATGCCCATCCGGTATGAAACCTGATCACCCATTCAAGCCTCCATGTAATAACCGCCTGATGTTTATGGAAAACAGTAATAGGTGCGGGGATATTTTAAAGCCCTATAGTGAGTGATCACTTAACCTTCATTACCGCGCAGCCCACCATGAAACAGACCCCCACCGACCTCAACCAGATCACCGCCACCACCCTGGCCCATTACAACTCGGTGGCCGAGGGTTTTCGCGAAGGGACGCGTGATCACGATGTCAGCCAAAACATCGATGCGCTGCTGCGGCACATCCAGGGCGAGGCGCCGTTTCAGATCCTGGATTTTGGCTGTGGGCCGGGCCGTGATTTGCAGACCTTCACCCGCATGGGCCACACCGCCGTCGGCCTCGACGGTGCGGAAAAATTTGCCGGGATGGCCCGTGAAGACAGCGGTTGCGAGGTCTGGCATCAGGACTTCTTGAAGCTCGATTTACCGAGCGAGCGCTTCGACGGGATTTTCGCCAACGCCGTGTTGTTCCACATCCCGCGCCAGGAGCTGCCTCGGGTGTTGAAGGAACTGCGCGCAACGTTGAAGCCGGGGGGCGTGTTGTTCAGCTCCAACCCCCGTGGCGAGAATCAGGAGGGCTGGAATGGGCCGCGTTATGGGGCGTATCACGATCTCACGGCGTGGCAGCAGTTGCTGACCGAGGCGGGGTTTGTGGAGCTGGAGCATTACTACCGGCCGGCGGGGTTGCCGCGGGAGCAGCAGCCTTGGTTGGCGAGTGTTTGGCGAAAGGTTTGAAGCCTTGAGGGTGGCGGTGTTTGTACTGACGTCTTCGCGAGCAGGCTCGCTCCCACAATGGATCGTGCCGAACATCAATTTTGTGTTCACCAGAGATCAACTGTGGGAGCGAGCCTGCTCGCGAATAGAGCGCGAAGCGCTCGCCGCTATGCAGCCCCCTTCTTCGGCTCGCGAATCTTGTACCAAGCCACATATAGCGCCGGCAAAAACAGCAAGGTCAGTAGCGTGGCAATGATGATCCCGCCGATCATCGCGTAGGCCATCGGCCCCCAGAACACCTCCCGCGCGATCGGGATCATGCCCATGCTCGCCGCTGCGGCAGTCAGCAGGATCGGCCGTCGCCGATGGTCAGTGGCCTGCAGCACCGCGTCCCACTGCGAATAGCCTTCGCTGACGAATGCATCGATCTGCGTCACCAGGATCACCGAGTTGCGGATGATGATGCCGATCAACGCCAGGATCCCCAGGATCGCCACAAAGCCCATGGGCGTTCCGGTCGGTACCAGCGCGATCACCACGCCGATCAGGCCCAGCGGCGCCACGCTGGCCACCAGGAACATCTTCTGCACGCTGTGCAGCTGGATCATCAGGAAAGTCGCCATCAAAAACACCATCAGCGGCACGACCTTGGCAATCGGCCCCTGGGCCTTGGCGCTCTCTTCCACCGTACCGCCGGTGGCGACTTTGTAACCCACCGGCAACCCCGCAGCGAACTTGTCCATGTCCGGCTTGAGCAGGGTCACCAGGTCCGTGGGTTGAATATCACCCAGGGTGGCGGCCTTGATGGTCACGGTCGGCTTGCGGTCGCGACGCCACACCAGCGGCTGCTCCAGCTCATAGCGCACGGTGGCAAACGCCAATAGCGGAATCGAGGTGCCGCTGGGCGTGACGATCTGCAGGTTCTGCAGGGTATCCGGCGTGCCGCGTTCGGCATCCACGGCGCGGCCGACCACGTTGATCAGGTAGATGTCGTCGTCGACCTGGGTCACCGTCGAGCCGCTGACGATGCTGTTCATCAGGTTGGCCACGTCTTCGGAGGAAAGGCCGAGCTGGCGCGCCTTGTCCTGGGCGATATCGACGCGCAGCACTTTGCCCGGTTCGTTCCAGTCGAAAATGATCTCGCCGATGTACGGGCTCTTGTCCAGTTCGCTGGCCAGGTCGATGGCGTGCTTGCGCACCTGATCGATGTTATTGCCGCTGACCCGGTACTGGATCGGCCGCCCCACCGGCGGGCCCATTTCCAGCGCCTGCACGTAGCTGCCGATGCCGACGAACTCCTTGCGCAGGCGTTCGCGCAGGCGGGCACTGAGCGCTTTGCGGGCTTCGAAGTCTTTGCTGACGATCACCAGTTGCGCGTAGTACGGGTTCTGCAATTGCTGGTCGAGGGGCAGGTAGAAACGAATCGCACCCTGGCCGATGTAGGTGCTCCAGCGCACGATGTCCGGGTCGCCCTTGAGCGTCGCTTCGAGCTTGTCCACGGCCTTGCGGGTTTCATTGATGGAGGCGTTTTGCGGCAGGTTCAGGTCCACCAGGATTTCCGGGCGATCCGAAGACGGGAAGAACTGGTTCTGCACAAAGCGCATGCAAAACACCGATAACAGGAACAGCAGCACGGTGATGCCGATGGCCCACCAGCGATTGCGCATGCTCCACAACAAACCGCTGTTGAACGCCCGCCCCATACGCCCCGGTTCCGCCGAATGAGGCTTCACCTGGGTACTGAGGATGTGTACGCCGATCACCGGGGCGAACAGCACCGCAACGATCCACGAGACGATCATCGCCACGGCGATCACCGCAAACAGGGTGAAGGTGTACTCACCGGCGGAGCTGGCGTTCAGGCCGATGGGGACGAAACCGGCGACGGTCACCAGGGTGCCGGTGAGCATCGGGAAGGCCGTCGAGGTGTAGGCGAACGTCGCCGCCTGTTCCTTGGTATCGCCCAGCTCCAGGCGCGCGACCATCATCTCCACGGTGATCATCGCGTCGTCCACCAGCAGGCCGAGGGCGATGATCAGCGCGCCGAGGGAAATCCGCTGCATGGTGATGCCGCTGTATTCCATGAACACGAACACCATGGCCAGCACCAGCGGGATCGAGCACGCCACCACCAGGCCTGCGCGCACGCCGAGGCTGATGAAACTCACCACCAGCACAATCACCACCGCTTCGAACAGCGCGCTGGTGAAACCACCCACCGCCTCTTCCACCACTTGCGCCTGGTCGGAGACGTTGTGCACGCCCACGCCCACCGGCAAGTCGGCGGTCAGGTCGATCATCCGCTGGTGCAAGACCTTGCCGAACACCTGGATGTTCCCGCCCTTCTGCATGGCAATGGCCAGGCCGATGGCTTGCTGGCCGTTGTAGCGAAATTCTGGGCTCATGGGGTCGACGTAGCCACGGCGGATGTCGGCGACGTCGGCCAGCCGATAGAAGCGGTCATTAAGCCGCAGGTTGACGTCGGCCAGGTCCTTTTCCGAGGCGAACTGCCCGGAGGTGCGCACGGTAATCCGTTCGGGACCGGCCTCGATCACCCCGGCCGGGGTGATGGCGTTTTCTTTTTGCAGGCTTTGGATGACCTGGGCTTCATCGATGCCCAACGCCGCCAGTTTGCGCGTGGAGAAGTTCAGATAAATGACTTCATCCTGCTGGCCGATCATCTGGATCTTGCCCAGCCCCGGCACATCGTGGATCTCGGCACGAGCCTGTTCGACATAGTCACGCAGCTGACGCAACGACAACCCGTCGGCGGTGAAGGCATAGACCGACCCGAACACATCACCGAACTCATCGTTGAACGATGGCCCTTGCAGGCCCTGGGGAAACTGGCCCTTGATGTCGCCGATTTTCTTGCGCACCTGGTACCAGATTTCCGGAATGTCCTTGGCCTTGGTGGTGTCGCGCAGGTTCACGTAGACCGTGGATTCGCCGGGGCGGGTGTAGCTTTTCACGTAATCGAGGGAGTCGAGTTCTTCGAGTTTTTTCTCGATGCGATCGGTGACCTGCTTGAGGGTTTCTTCCTGGGTCGCGCCGGGCCAGCGGCTCTGGATCACCATGGTCTTGATGGTGAACGAAGGGTCTTCCTCGCGACCCAGATTCATGTACGAGAACACGCCCATCAGCAAGCCGACGAACATCAGGTACCAGACGAACGACTGATGTTTAAGCGCCCATTCGGATAAGTTGAAACTCCCTTTCATTGCGCGCTTCCTTCATCGACTTTCACTTTCTGCCCCGGCTTGAGGCTGTTCACACCGGCACTGACGATGCGCTCGCCGGACTTCACGCCACTGGCCACCAGCACGCGGCTGTCGGTGCGGCTGATGATGCTGACGTTGCGTGGGGACACGGTTTTGGTCTGCGTATCGACGACCCAGATGCGCGGCTTGCCATCGACCTCCTGCAAGGCGCTCAGGGGCAATTCGATCTGCGGTGTGATCGCCGAACTCAAGGTCACGCTGATCGCCGTGCCCAGGCGAAAGGCATTCGGGGTTTCGGTCAGGGTCAGGCGCGCGCGTCGGGTCCGGGTGGTGCTTTCGGCCTGGGGTTCGATTTCCCGCACGGTGGCGGTGGTGCTGATCTGCGGGTTGAGCTGCGACGCGACCTGGAACACCACATCGGAAGGCAACTGGTCGACCAGGGTATCCGGCAGATCGATCACGGCTTCCTTGATGTCCGGTTGCGCCAGGGTCACCACCTGCTGGCCGGCGGTGACGACTTGCCCGGCCTCGGCGTTCCACGCGGTGACCACGGACTTGTGGTCGGCGCGCAGTTCAACGTAGTTGAGCTGGTCCTTGGCCTGATTGACCGCGGCCTGGGCCTGATCGAGAGAGGCCTGGGTGGTTTTCAGGTCGGTCTGGGCATTGTCCAGTTGTGCCTGGGAACCCACACCCTGGTCGAACAGGCTCTGCTGGCGCCGCGCGGTCGCCTGGGCGTTGATCAGTTGCGCCTGGATGCTCGACAGGTTGCCCTGCGCCGAGCGCAGCTGGTTCTGCTGGTCCGTGGGGTCGAGCGAGGCGAGCAAGTCGCCCTGCTCGACTTCGGCGCCGACATCGACGGCGCGGCTGGCAATGCGTCCGGGAATGCGGAACCCCACATTGCTTTCATAACGGGCCTGGATATTGCCCGCGAAACGCCCCAGGTTTTGCTCGCCCAGGGCCTCGACCTTGATCGACAGCACCGGACGAATCGGTTCCGGCGGCGCTTCTTCCTTGGAACAGGCCGCCAGCATCAAACCGGCCAACACCACTGACAGTCGCCTCATGGCTGCTCCTCCGTGGCCAGTTCCTTGTAGGTGTTTTCGGCGATCTCCACGGCGACGCCGGGGTGCAGCAACTGGCCGCCGGCGATGACGACTTTCTGCCCCTCCTGGAGGCCGCCGCTGATGATGACTTTGCCGGTCAGGTAACGGCCGACGGTGACCGGGTGCAGTTGCGCTTTGCCCTCTGCGTCCACCAGCCACACGGCGGGCTTGCTGACATCCTTGGTCAGCGCCGACCACGGCAATTGCACGGCGGTCTTGCTCTGCGCGGTGCCGGTGGCACTGACCACCGACCCCAGCTGCATGCCTGGCGGCAGGGCGTCGAGGGTGATCTTGACCTGGACCGTACCGGTCTGCTCGGAGACCGCCGGAGTAACTTCACGCACGGTGCCGGTGGTTTTGATCTGCGGGTTGTCGAGCAGGCTGACCACGACTTTTTTATCCGGTGGCGGCTCGGCCAACAGCGACTCGTAGACGTTGAACACCGCGTCCCGTTCCCCGTCCTGGGCCAGGCTGTAGATCGGCACCGTGGCCTGCACCACCTGGCCGACTTCCGCCTGGCGCGCCGTGATCACACCCGGTGCCTCGGCAACCAGCGAGGTGTAGCTCAGTTGCTCACGGGCGTTGGCCAATTGCGCCTGGGCCGCCGCCAACGAGCTTTGGCTGCTGCGCAAGGCGGCCTGCGCGGAATCGTATTCGCTCTGGCTGGTATAGCCCTTGGGCAGGAGTGTTTGCTGGCGCACGAAGGACGCGGCGTTCTGTTTGACCTTGGCCTGTTCGGCGACGACCTGCGCCTGGGCCGAATCGACATTGGTCTGCAGGTCTTTCGGATCAAGCCGGGCGAGGACCTGCTTGGCGGTCACCCGATCGCCAACGTCGACGGTGCGTTCGATGATCTTGCCGCCGACGCGAAACGACAGCTCCGTCTGCACCCGCGCCTGCACATCGCCGGTCAAGGTGACGCTGGCCCCGTATTGGCCAGGTTTGACGACTTGCACGAAAACCCGAGGCCGATCCTTCTCGGCCATTTTCTTTTCACCGCAAGCCCCCAGCAGGGCCAACAGGCACAGGCCAAGGGCTACTTTCAATCCGGGAACAGCCATGCAGACTCCTTTGCGTTGTACGGGCGTGCCAGTGACGATACGACTGAGAGCTTAGAACAGGGTTCCGCCTTCGCCCGCGCTGATCGGAATTTCCTCCTACAACAATTGTTGAAGAGTCCTACATTGTAATTTTTCATGCACGACTATCGTGATGCCATTTCCAGGCCCCAGAGAACGTTTTTCATGCTCAACACACTGGCAGTGGCCAATTATCGCTCCATCAACAAACTCGTCATCCCGCTGGGTCGGCTGAACCTGATCACGGGCCCCAACGGCAGCGGCAAATCCAACCTCTACCGTGCGCTGCGCCTGCTGGCGGAAACCGCCCAGGGTGGGGTGGTCAATGCGCTGGCCCGCGAGGGTGGGCTGGATTCGACCTTTTGGGCCGGTCCGGAAACCCTCTCGCGACGCATGCGAAATGGCGAAGTGCCGATTGAGTCGACCGTAAGGCATGGCCCCAAACGCCTGCGCCTGGGGTTTGCCGGAGAGGATTTCAGCTATTCGATTGCCCTCGGACTGCCGGAGCCCAGCCGGTCAGCGTTCTCCCTGGACCCGGAAATCAAAAAGGAATGCATCTGGTCCGGTCCCTTCTACCGCCCGGCCAGCCTGCTGGTAGATCGCGACGGCCCGATGATCCGCGCCCGGGCCAACCGTAGCTGGGACGTGCTGGCTCAACACACACCGGCGTTCGACAGCCTGTTCGACCAGGTTGGCAGCCTGCGTTCTTCGCCGGAAGTCCTGCAGATGCGCGAATTCATCCGTCGCTGGCGCTTCTACGATCACTTTCGCAGCGACGCCGATGCCCCGGTGCGCCAACCGCAACTGGGCACCCGCACGCCAGTGCTGCATCACGACGGCAGGGATCTGGCGGCGGCGTTGCAGACCATCATCGAAATCGGCGATCCCGAGGCACTGCAGGCCGCCATCAGCGATGCCTTTCCCGGCGCGCGACTGCACATCCAGCCGCTGGCCGGCGGACGTTTTGCCATCGAGTTTTATCAAGAAGGTTTGCTGCGGCCGTTGTCAGCGGCTGAGTTGTCGGACGGGACGTTGCGGTATTTGCTGTTGGTGGCGGCATTGTTGACGCCCCGGCCGCCGACATTGATGGTGCTGAACGAACCGGAAACCAGTCTGCATCCGGATCTGTTGCCGGCGTTGGCCCGCTTGATCATTCGCGCCTCGGAACAGTGTCAGGTGTGGGTGGTGTCCCATGCCCGGCGACTGATTTCGGCGCTGCAAGAAGACCCGGAATGCAATTGCATCATGCTGGAGAAAAACCTCGGGCAGACCGGGATCGTCGGGCAGCGGATGCTGGATGAGCCGGCGTGGTATTGGCCAGATTGATCGACCGGTTACACGCAGTACTAAATGGAATTTCGGCGAATGTGTTTGGCATTCTTCAAAATCTCGAGTTGCCTGTCGAGCTGCGTGGTCAAGAAGTTAGCCTTTCGCTGAAGGCCCGCTGAAGATTGGAACCCTTCAGAGCCGATCGGTCCGGGTGTGGGAGGTGGAGCCGAGGGCTCGATAGACGGCAAGGAAGGGCGAGGTGAAGCAGTCGGTGTCGGTGGGATTACCTGCCCCTTATTCTGCACAAAACTCCTCAAGCCAGCCTCAGCCCTAGGATCTCTCGCAGCCCAATAAGTACCCACTCTCGATCCGAACGCCAACGCTGTCAGCCCTAAAGCGACAAACCCCAGTATTGCGCCCGCCTCAGGGTCCCCGGTGATGGCCGTAACAGCGCCGCCAACCCCCACCACACTGGTTGCCAATATCGCACCACTGGCCACCACCGTGCTTGTTGCCAAAAAACCCTGTTTGGGTGGCAACTTCCTCACAGCACCCAATAGCAAAGCATCCTTGGCTAAATTAAAGGCCGGGATGGGACGGGTCATGCCTAGCCCTGTGTTCGACAGGCCCAAGACGCTTGAGATCAAACGGCCAATCTCGGCAAACCGCCCTGTCGGGTCACTGAGATTTATGGGGTCGCCCAAACAATACGCATAGGTATTAAGCCCACCCCGCCCAAAAGGGCTCAATCGATCCGGGCTGTTGAAACGCATCAATACAGGGTTGAATGCCCGGTGGCCATTGCCCAGTAAATAATGCCCCGTCACCGGATCGACCGCTTCGCCGGTGAACCCCAGAAGACTGCCGGAACCACTTTCAACCCACCTACTACCGTAAGCCGTATAGGCCTGCTGCACCGATCCAGCAGCATCGGTGACTTGCAAGACCGAACCCTGTTGATCAATGGTCAGCAGCTGACAGTTGATGTCATCCCCTTCACGCGCTTTCAAGGCCAGCGATTGCCTGCCATGCCGAAATACGCTTTGACTGGAGGATCCTTGAAGATCGCTCGCCAGTTGGTCGCGACAGTAAAACCGCTGCAGCTTTTCCTGCCCTGTACGGTCCATTCCGGTCAACCGATCCAGCGCATCGTAGTGGTAGTGACAGATCGTGGTTTTTGACGCGCTCATGCAAGACACCCTCCCCGTGCAGTGCTTAGCTTGCACCGGTCGTGGCGTTCGCACACCTAGCAGAACTGCTAGGTATCAGATGGACGAGCGTGTGAGCATTGCCTGAAAAGCTTCGCGAACAGGTTCGCGCCCTCAGGGATTGTATGAACGACACAGATCCAATGTGGGAGCGAGACTGCTCGCGAAGGCGGCCACAAGGTCAGTGAATCACCCCTGCCACTTCCCACCCTCGACAATCACGCTCTCAGGCTTGGTGTCATCGCTCAGTTCCTTGCGCACGTACTGGTCGTACAGCTTGAGCAGGTACTTGTCTTCACCCAACTTCGCCAACTCGGCATTGACCCAGTCGCGCAGCTCGATGTTGCCCTTCTTCACCGCCGGTGCAATCGGTGCTTCGGCGCCGAGTTTCTGCTCGAGCACGCGGTAGCCAGGGTTCTGCTTGGCCCAGCTGAACAGCACCAGATTGTCTTGCGCGTAAGCATCGCCACGACCATTGGCCAGCGCCTGCAGGGACTCGGAGTTTTTCTCAAACTTCAGCAGTTTCCAGTCCGGGTGGTTCTTGGTCAGCCAGATGTCGGCCGTGGTGCCGGTGGTGACGATGGTGGTGCGGGTCGCCAGGTCATCGAGTTTTTTCACCGCGCTGTCCGCAGGCACCAGCGCCTGCACTGCCACCTTGAGGTTGGGGTTGGTGAAGTCCACCGCTTCCTTGCGCTCCGGGGTGACGGTCATGTTGGCGAGGATCAGGTCGACCTTGTCGCTTTGCAGGAACGGAATACGGCTGGCCGGCTCCACGGCTACGAACTCGACCTTGTTTTCATCGCCCAGCAGATCCTTGGCGAATTGACGGCCGATGTCGGTATCGAAGCCCACGTAGCGACCGGCCTCGTTGACGAAGCCGAATGGCGGCTTGTCGGTGAAGACGCCCACGATCAGCTTGTCCCGCGCCTTGATTTTTTCCAGGTAACCGCTGGGCGCGGTGCTTTCGCTGGCGACTTTCGGCTTGGCCGGTTCTTCGGTTTTGTTGCAGCCGGCCAGCAGTGCAAGGCCCAGCAGTGGCAGAAGCAAGAGTGAAGACTTGGCAGTTTTCATGGCAGTTCCAGTTCCTTTGTTTGAGTCGATTTGGGTAGTGCGGCGACGTAGGAGAATTTCTCCAGGAACTGCTGCGCTCGTGCGGTTTGCGGGTTCGTAAAGAAGATCTCGGGAGCGTTTTGCTCAAGGATGCGCCCGGCATCCATGAACACGATGCGATCGGCCACGGCGCGGGCGAAGGCCATTTCGTGGGTGACGATCAACAGGGTCATGCCCTCGCGGGCCAGGCCCTGAATGACTTCCAGCACCTCCTTGACCATTTCCGGATCGAGGGCGGCGGTGACTTCATCGAACAGCATGACCCGGGGGTTCATGCACAACGAACGGACGATGGCGATGCGTTGTTGCTGGCCGCCGGAGAGCTGCCGTGGAAAGGCATCACGCTTGTCCGCCAGGCCCACGCGCTCCAGCAAGGCTTCGGCCTGTGCGCGGGCTTCGTGGCGCTCGCGCTTCTGTACTTTGAGCGGGCCGAGCAGCAGGTTGTCGAGCACGCTCATGTGCGGGAACAGGTGATAACTCTGGAACACCATGCCGATCTGCTGCCGCACTTCGCGCCAGTCGGTGGACGTGTCCAGCAGTTCACGACCGGCAAATCTCAGGCTGCCGCTGTGGGCGGCTTCCAGTCCATTGAGGCAGCGCAACAAGGTGCTTTTGCCGCAGCCGCTGGGCCCGAGAATGACGATGACTTCACCCGCCTTCACGCTCAGGTCGATGCCCTTGAGCACCTGCTGCTCGCCGAAGAATTTGTTGAAACCCTTGAACTCGATCAATGCGTTCATGCTTGCGTCCAGCGCCGCTCCAGCACACGCGAGGCGGCCGACAACGGGTAGCAGATGAAGAAGAAAAACAGGAACAGCGCGCCGTAGATCAGCACCGATTCGTAGGTGCGCTCGATGATTTGCTGGCCGACCTTGATCACGTCCACCACACCGATCAGCACCGCCAGGGAGCTGGTCTTGATGATCCGCGTGTAGACGTTGATGGTCGGCGGCGTCATGCGTTTGAGCGCTTGGGGCAGCAGCACGTACCAGTAGAGTTGCGGCCCCTCCAGACCGAGCGACAACCCCGCTTCTCGCTGGCCTCGCGGCAACGAATGCAGCGCGCCGCGTACCACTTCGCCGACCTCACTGGCAGCCCACAGCGACAGCACCAGCACCGCGCACCAGAAACTCGGAATGCTCAGGCCAAAAAAGATCGGCAGGCCGAAAAACAGCAAATACAGCCAGACCAGCACCGGAATCGCCCGGAACAGTTCCAGATAGACCCGCAACATGGCGTTCAACCACGTCACGTTGAGCGTGCGCAACACGCCGTAGAACACGCCGCCGACGGTGCTGATGGCGATGCTCAGGAAAGAAATCGACAGGGTTTGCGCAGCGCCCTTGCCCAGTTGCGGCAACGACACCCACAACAACTCAAGACCCGAACTGGCCATGCTGGAGCCTCCTTTCCAGGCGGCTGAGCAACAGCGACAACGGCAGGAACAGCAGCACGCAAATCAGCGTCAGCACGGCGAGCATTTCGTAGGTTTTGTAGTAGAGCGCGATGTAGCTCTTGGTGGTGTAGAGGATTTCCGGCACCGCCACCGCCGAGACCACGGTGGTTTCCTTGAGCAGGAAAATGAAATTGGCGAACAACGACGGCAGGCTGAGGATGCCGGCCTGCGGCAGGATCACGTAGCGCAGCAATTGCCCGTGAGAGAGGCCGATGGAGCGACCGGATTCCAGTTGCGCCTGGGGCACGGCGTCCACGCCGGCACGCAGTACTTCAGTGAGATAAGCGCCGCCGAGGAAGGTCATGGTGATGATCGCCGCGGCAAACCCCGAGACCTTGATGCCCAGCGCCGGCAAGGCGAAGTAGACGAAGAACAGCTGGATCAGCAGCGGCGTGTTGCGCGCAAGTTCGACATAGAGGCCGACCAGTCGCTGCAGGTATGGCGTGCGAAACACCAGAATCGTCGCGTTGATCAGGGCCACCAGCAGCGAGGTGCCGATGGCGATGAATCCGACCTGCAGCGTCACGCCCACGGCCTTGAGAAACGCCGGCAAGGTGCTGAGGATAAAAGCGTAATCGAAGTTCATTGAACATCCTGGACGCCGCTCGGTAAGCGACGGTGGTGCAGTCCACAGGCCATGGGTAAAGGCCCGGCAAGCACCAACTTTAAAGGTATAAAAACAAGAATTTAAATACCGTTAAATCATATTGATATCACGCAAAAAACTATCCCGCCAAATTTGCCGAGGTGGCGTAAGACAGCTATTTTCCTTGCGCCCGTAGGAAGGATCTTTTTTTCGAATTGCCCCTCCAAGGACGGACCGCTTTTGGCCAGACTCCCCGGCCGAACCCTCACAAGGAAGAGAAAAATGGCAGACGTGAAAGTGCCGCAACGGATGAATCCGCAGGACATCGTCAAGTTGCTCGTAGCGTTGCGCAGGGCGTTGAAGGCCAGGGCGGCCTGAGTGAACTCCTGTGGGAGCGAGCCTGCTCGCGAAGGCGGCCTATCATTCAGCATCAATGTCGACTGACACGGCCTCTTCGCGAACAGGCTCGCTCCCACAGGAATAGCGGACGCAAAAAAACGCCGACGCTGCATCAGCCGTCGGCGTTGGAAACCTTGAAGGGGTTTTCCTGAAGAATCAGAACGCCGGCAGTACCGCGCCGCTGTACTTCTTCTCGATGAATGCTTTCACTTCCGGGCTGGTCAAGGCCTTGGCCAGTTTCTGGATGGCGACGCTGTCCTTGTTGTCCGGACGAGCCACCAGGAAGTTCACGTAAGGCGAATCAGCGCCCTCGATCACCAGCGCGTCTTTAGCCGGGTTCAGGCCCGCTTCCAGCGCGTAGTTGGTGTTGATCATGTCCAGGTCGACCTGATCCAGCACACGCGGCAGCATGGCGGATTCAAGCTCCTTGAACTTGAAGTTGTGCGGGTTCTTGGCGATGTCTTTCGGCGTTGCCAGGGCGTTCTTCGGGTCTTTCAACTCGATCAGGCCAGCCTTCTGCAGCAGGATCAGGGCACGGCCGCTGTTGCTGCCTTCGTTAGGGATGGCAATGGTGGCGCCATCTTTAAGCTCGGCCAGGGTTTTGACTTTCTTCGAGTAGCCACCGAACGGTTCAACGTGAACACCGATCACGGTTTCCAGATGAGTGCCTTTGCCTTCGTTGAAGCTCTTCAGGTACGGCAGGGTCTGGAAGTAGTTGGCGTCCAGACGCTTCTGGTCGACCTGCACGTTCGGCTGAACGTAGTCGGTGAAGACTTTGATTTCCAGGTCCACGCCTTCTTTGGCGAGGGTTGGCTTGATCAGTTCGAGAATCTCGGCGTGTGGAATCGGGGTTGCCGCAACCACCAGTTTCTCGCCAGCCTGGGCCAGGCCCGCGGTCAGGGCAGCCGCCAGTGCGGTGAACAACAGAACCTTTTTCATGCAGTGTCCTTATCGAAAATCACAGTCGCTTGTGGCGACGGCTATTAATACGAGTGCCAGTGAAGTGCTATCGCTGGCGTGATGCGGACAATACCGGGATTTTTTATTCCCGAACAATATCTTTTATTCACTTTCATATTCCATTTTGTTCATACAGCTCTAGCCCGCAGCTTCCCTGTAGGAGCGAGCTCGCTCGCGATGGTCGTGAACGATAACGCTGGAAGTCTGGTACCCCGTGGCGATCTCTGGTTTTTCGCGAGCGAGCTCGCTCCTACAGGAGGCCAGTGTCCTTAAGTAATTGTTTCAAAGCGCCTTTTTCGGTGTCGGTAGCATTGCCAAGAATCTGCTTGAGCTGCTGTTCGATCTGCTTCAGGCCTTCATCCGGCAGATTCAAATGCTCCGGCAAAATCTCGTCACCAGTGCTGACCAGCAGCGCAAAGTGAATGACGTTTTCCAGCTCCCGGGTATTGCCCGGCCAACTGTGGCGTTCCAGCACCCGCTGCGCGGCCTCGCTGATCAGCGGGACCGGCAGGTCCAGACGCTGGCTGTAGATACCGAGGAAGTATTCGGCCAACGACAAGATGTCGCCCACCCGCTCACGCAGCGCCGGCAGTTCGAGCTGGCCTTCGCTGAGGTAGTGGTAGAGCCGTTCATGGAATTTACCGGCGGCGACAGCCTGGGCCAGGTCGATGCTGGTGGCGGCGACCAGACGCACGTCCACCGGACTTGGCTGATGCGCGCCGACGCGGGTGACTTCGTGGTTTTCCAGGGCAGCGAGCAATTTGATCTGAATCGGCAGCGGCAAGTCGCCGATCTCGTCCAGGTACAAGGTGCCGCCGTTGGCCGAACCAAACCAGCCGGCACGGCTGCTGGCCGATCCGCTGAAACTGCCGGCGGCATAACCGAACAATTCGGCATCGGCGTAGGTAGGGCTGATCGCGCCGCAATTGACCGAGACGAACAACCCGCCGCGATCACTGGCGCGATGGATGTGCCGCGCCAGCAACTCCTTGCCGGTGCCGGTTTCACCACGGATCAGCACCGAGATCGAACGCGGCGCCAGTTGCTCCAGTTCCTGGCGCAATTGCCGCGAACGTGGATCAACGAACACCAGCGCCTTGGCGCGGATGCTCAGGGGACTCTTTTCGGCGTCGGGAAAGGTCAGCAGCGGCTGACCGAAGGTTTCAAAGCTCATGGCAGTCTCCCGCCCAAAACCGCCGGGAGACGGGGGGCGTTAAAAAAAGGTTCAAGCACGGCGCAGGGCGTGGTGTTCCATGCGGTTTTGCAGGCGATAGAGATAGGCAAAACCCTGTTCCCAGCGTTGGTGGCCGGACTTCACATTGATGTGCCCGGCGCCCGACAGAATCCCCGCCTCAGCACCCCAGTGACGCGCCAGCTCCAGCGCCCGCGGCGCACTCACGGCGGCGTCGTTGTCGGAGCTGACGACCTGGCTCGGAAACGGCAACAAGTCGGTAGGAATCGGCGCAAAGTTGCGCAGCGCCGGCGCGCAGGCCGGACGCTCGACGTCAGCCGGGGCGACCAGCAAAGCACCGCGTACCTGACGCAGAAACGGCAATGGCGCCGTCGCCGCCCAATGGGCGACGGTGATGCAGCCCAGGCTGTGGGCAATCAGAATCACCGGCGTGCTATCAGCGGCAATCGCCTCGGCCAGCGCCGCGACCCAGTCTTCACGGCGCGGCGTGAGCCAGTCAGCCTGCTCCACCCGTGCGCTGTTCGGCAGACTGTTCTGCCAGTGGCTTTGCCAATGATCTTCTGGCGATCCTTGCCAGCCCGGCACAATCAGGTAGCGAATTGATTCGTTGCGCATGGGGAACTCTCCTGCTGCGTGTCTGTTCCCGGTCGAGTATAGGGAGGAGATTTATATTCGTTAAGGAATAAGAAGCTATTTATTAAGACCTATATCGAATATATGGCGCGACCATTGTGGGAGCGAGCCTGCTCGCGAAAGCGGTCTGTCAGTTGTCATCACGGTTGACTGACACGGCCCCTTCGCGAGCAGGCTCGCTCCCACAAGGGTCGGTGGTGGTTTTTCGGGGGGAATAAAAAAGGGACCGCACCCTGCCAAGGAGACGGCCCCGGAAAACTCAGATTCTGTCAGCGCTGATCAACAACTCTGAAGCTGATGATTGGCGAAATCGGTTATCCAATAAAGGAATATTTAATTACTTTAATAGACCTTAATTGCATAAGCCGTTTACCCCCACGGCAACCGCCCTCATCGTTGCTTGCATCACACCGTAGCGTCCCTTTGGGTCAATTTGATGACGAACACCTTTGCACCTGAGTTTTCCGGGCCGAATGCATGACTCAAACCTGAGCGGCACGCACCGGCTGCGACTCCGCCGTCGCCTTGCGCTCAAATCGGTTGGCCCGGCCAAACGTGCCGAAATCATTGAAGCGCACGCCCATCTCACGCATCACTTTATGCGCCACCGGCGCCGTCATCTGGCGAATGTAGAACGGTTCCTTCACAACGAAATGATGGATGCCGTGGGTGCTGCCGAAGTTGAAGCAGAACGCCTGCAACGGCCACAGCCACCATGGGTTCAGCACCTGGCACTGTTGCATCACGTTGCCCGGCTCCACGTCGCCGTAGTAATGCATGTTCGAGCTGATGAAATGCAGGCAAAACGTGCGCAACACGTTCGGGCCGATGATCACCACGGCGGCGATATCGATGACCTGCATCACCGACAAGGTGGCCGCCGACCATTCAATCGGCATGCCCAGCAGATGGGCGACGCCATTGATGGCATGGAAGCCCAGGAACACGTACCACGCCCCCCAATGCACCAGCGCCAGCGGTGCGTAGACCTTCAAGGTGCGCTGGATGATGCTGATTTTTTGCGCCCGGGTTTTCGCTCGCAGCAAGCGGATAAACGACGACATCATGTTGTCGCCGACCATCAGTAACCGGGCGATGCCCCAGGGTTCGCCGTTGGTGATCGCCCGCTCTTCCATATCGGTTTCCGTGCCGGAGACCTTGTGATGGTTGAGGTGCAGATGGCGGCGAATCCACGGGTTGATGGTGCTCGGTCGCGCCAGCCAGACCAGGCCCATCATCAGGTTGTGCGGCACTCGCTGCTTGCGGAAGTACATGCTGTGAATCAGGTCATGCTCCAGCTCATGGGTCAGCGAAGCGAAAAATCCATTGAGGAGCAGGCACGCCCACCACGGCAAATGCCCCGTCATGTAGAGCGCCGCCGAGCCGATCATCCCGGCCAACGCGAAGGCCAGAATGCCCGCACCCAGGGCATCCTGGTGTTTGAGAATCGGGTAGCGCTCGCGCAATTCCACGCCCTTGGCCAGCACCACTTCACGAATATGGGCCGAGCGTTGAGTTGCATTCAGTCGCTGGGGACTTGCAGAAGTACCATGCATGCTTCCATCCTCTGGTTATTGATGTTCGCATCCTGCCTGCTGCGTCATCCTGTAGCGGTAGCCGTGAACGCCAACCTGTTGACCGGAAGCGCCAATCAGCATGACTGAACCGACCTCCCTCGCCAGCTGGACCCGCGCTCTGCGCAAGCAACTCGATGCCCTGGGCCTCGACAGCACCGCGCTGTGCCAGCAAGCCGGGCTCGACCCGCAACTGATGGACGACCCGAACGCCCGCTATCCGCTATCAGGGACCACACGCCTGTGGGAACTGGCGGTGCAGGCCAGCGGCGACCCGGCGATCGGCTTGCGCGTCTCGCGTTTCGTCAGCCCCACCACCTTTCACGCCCTGGGCTATGCGCTGGTGGCCAGCGGCAGTTTGCGCGAGGTGTTCGAACGCATCGTGCGCTATCACCAAGTGGTGAGCGATGCCCTGGAACTGGAGCTGACCCGTGCTGAAGACCGCTACCACTTCCGCCTGAAAATCCCCCCGGGCAACCTCGCCCCGGCCTTCGAAGCCATCGATGCCTTCACGGCCATTTACGTGCGCACGTGCCGCAACCGCCTGGGTCGCGATTACGCACCGCTGGCGGTGTACCTGCGCCGCCCGGAACCGGCGGATGCGCACCAGTGGCACAAGGTGTTCCGCTCGCCGGTGCATTTCGGCGCCAACGAGGATCGGCTGGAGTTCGCATTCATCGATTTCGACAGCCACCTGGACGACGCCAACCCGGAGCTGGCCGAACACAACGAAACGGTGCTCAAGCGCACCCTGGCGCAGCTCAAGCCGCTGACCTGGGAGCGCAAGGTCCGCGACGCCATCGAAGAGCAATTGCCGGAAGGCGAACCCAGCGCCGAACACATCGCCAAGGCCCTGCACCTGAGCCTGCGCAGCCTGCAACGACATTTGGCGGATGAGGGTTGTCGGTTTGATACGCTGCTCAACGAAAGCCGCGAGAACCTGGCGCTGCTGCACCTGCGCGATCCACAGGTGTCGCTGAGTGAGATCAGTTATCTGCTGGGGTTTGCCGATACCAGCAGTTTCAGCCGGGCGTTCAAGCGCTGGACGGGGATGACGCCGGGGCAGTTTCGGGATGGGTTGCGCTGAGGGATCAGGATTTTTGGGGGTCTGGGCTGGCCTCTTCGCGAGCAGGCTCGCTCCCACAGTGATCTGGGTGAATCACGGTTTTGTGATCAACCTAAAACCCTGTGGGAGCGGGCTTGCCCGCGAAGAGGCCGGATCAATCAGCAACCAAACCTGCTGACACTCCACCATCGTCAGATCGTCGCCAACGCCCGCAATCGCGCGGCATCAAGGATTTCAATTTCGCCGTAACTCAGCCCGATGATCCCCTGCCCCTGCAATTCCTTGAGGATCTGATTGGTGGTCTGGCGCGACAGCGACAGCATCGATGCCAACTGCTCCTGCGGCAGTTGCAGGATGCGGCGCGGTTCGTCGAGCTGGCCGTAGCCTTCGGCGATCATCAGCAAACGATGCGCCAGCCGTGCAGGGGCCGGCATCAGGCTCAGCTGTTCGAGATTGATGAAGGTCATGCGCAGTTTCTGGCTCATCAGCAACGCCAGTTGCCGCCAGTGCGCCGGTTGTTGGTCCAGCAAGGCGAGCAGCGCGGTCTGCGGGATGTGCAACAGCGTGCACTGGCCCGCGGCAAAGGCATCGTGGGTACGTGGCTGGCCATCGAACAGGCAGATCTCACCGAACCAGTGCGGCGGTTCCACCAGGCCCAGCAATGCCTCCTTGCCCTGTTCGTTCACGGCACCGATACGCACCGCGCCTTCGAGCACCGCATACAGGCCGCAAGGTGGATCGCCACGCTGGAACAGGCGCTGCCCCGCAGACAAGTGCCGCACCCGCGCGGCAGTCAGCAGACTATCCTGTAGGGAAACAGGCAGATGACTGAACCACTGACCGCGCATCAGGCGCGCACGCCAGACCTGCATATCCATGAAAACTCCTAGAGATTGTCGCCTGGCCGACAGAGCAAAAAATGGCCCCGAGGCAAGATCAGTCACCCTACAGGAGGAATAACAATGAAAAAAAGCCTCGTTGACCATCTCAGTCAATATGCCGCCTACCACCGTGATCCGCGCAACATCGCCACCCACTTCGTCGGTATTCCGCTGATCGTCGTGGCAGTGGCTGTGTTGCTGTCCCGCCCCCAATGGGCCGGGGGCTGGCTTTCACCGGCGGTGCTGGTGTCGCTGGCATCGGCGTGGTTCTACCTACGCCTGGAGCTTCGCCTCGGGGTGCTGATGACGGTGCTGCTGGGGCTGTGCGTGTGGGCCGGTCAGGTGCTGGCGCAGCAAAGCACGCTGGTCTGGCTCGCGAGCGGCCTGGGGATGTTTGTGGTGGGCTGGGCGATCCAGTTTGTCGGCCATCACTACGAAGGGCGCAAACCGGCGTTTGTCGATGATGTGTCGGGGTTGATTGTCGGGCCGCTGTTTGTGGTGGCCGAACTGGCGTTCATGTTGGGGTTGCGGCATGAGCTCAAAGAGCAGATCGAGGCGCGGGCGGGGGGTGTGCGGATTAATCCGAATCGCGCTGCTGCTTAGATCGCCTTCGCGAGCAGGCTCGCTCCCACAGGATCTGTGTTATACACAAAACCTGTGGGAGCGGGCTTGCTCGCGAAGCTTTTGATCTTAGATGTTGGCGACTTTCTGCCAGACCTTGGGCTTGAAGAACAGCGTCTCGCCCTTGGCCAGACCGATCAGGCTGTCGTGATCCTTCACCACTTCGGCTTCGATCAAATCAGTCTGCCCTTCCACCTTCAGCGTCACCCGGGTCGTCGCGCCCAACGGCCGGATATCCCGCACTTCGGCCGCATGGTGATCTTCCAGTTCATGCCGTGACAGCGACACTTCGTGCGGGCGGAACAACACGTGCTTGTCTTCGCCCAAATGCAGCCGGTTCGAGTCACCGAGGAAGTGATAAACGAAATCGCTGGCCGGATTTTCGTAGACATCGCCCGGCGAACCGATCTGCTCGATCACACCCTTGTTCATCACCACGATGCGGTCGGCCACTTCCATCGCTTCTTCCTGGTCGTGGGTCACAAACACCGACGTCAGGTTGATGTCTTCGTGCAGCCGCGCCAGCCAGCGGCGCAGTTCCTTGCGGACCTTGGCGTCGAGGGCGCCGAAGGGTTCGTCGAGCAGCAGCACTTTCGGTTCGACCGCCAGGGCGCGAGCCAGGGCGATACGTTGACGCTGGCCACCGGAGAGTTGTTCCGGGTAGCGATCCGACAGCCAGTCCAGCTGCACCATGTTCAACAGTTCGTGGACCTTGGTCGCGATCTGGCTTTCGCTCGGGCGTTGGTTCTTCGGCTTCATGCGCAGGCCGAACGCAACGTTGTCGAACACCGTCATGTGACGGAACAAAGCGTAGTGCTGGAACACGAAACCGACGTTGCGATCACGCACATCGTGGCCGGAAACGTCTTCGCCGTGGAACACGATGTTGCCCTGATCCGGCGTTTCCAGGCCGGCGATGATTCGCAGCAGCGTGGTCTTGCCGCAACCGGACGGGCCGAGCAGGGCTACCAGCTCGCCGCTCTGGATGTCCAGGCTGATGTTGTCCAGCGCCTTGAACGCATGAAAATTCTTGCTGACATTACGCACTTCGATCGACATGAAATCATTCCTCCGCGGCGCTGGCGCGCAGGCGGTTAATACGGTTTTCGCTCCACTGCTTGAGCAGCAGGATGAAGAGCGCCAGGATCAGCAACAGGCTCGCCACGGCGAACGCGGCCACGTGGTTGTATTCGTTGTAGAGGATCTCGACGTGCAGCGGCAAGGTGTTGGTCACCCCGCGAATGTGCCCGGACACCACCGACACCGCACCGAACTCACCCATGGCCCGCGCCGTGCACAGCACCACGCCATAGATCAAACCCCATTTGATGTTGGGCACGGTGACATGCCAGAACATCTGCCAGCCATTGGCCCCGAGCAGGCGCGCGGCCTCTTCTTCCTGAGTGCCCTGCTCCTGCATCAGCGGGATCAGCTCGCGAGCCACGAACGGCACGGTGACGAAAATCGTCGCCAGCACGATGCCCGGCAAGGCGAAGACGATCTGGATGTCGTGATCCTGCAGCCACGGACCGAACAGGCCCTGAGCGCCGAACATCAGCACATAGACCAGACCGGCGATCACCGGCGATACCGAGAACGGCAAGTCGATCAGGGTCACCAGCATGCTCTTGCCACGGAACGAGTATTTGCTCACGCACCACGCGGCACTGACACCGAACACCAGGTTCAGCGGCACCGAAATCAGCACCGCAATCACCGTGAGCTTCAAGGCTGACAGTGCATCAGGCTCGAAGATCGCCGTGAAAAACGCGCCCAGGCCATTCTTCAAACCCTGGGACACCACGATAAACAGCGGCAGCAACAGGAACAGCGCAAAAATCAGCCAGCCAAGGCCGATCAGAATGCGTCGCGAGGTGGCACTGCCACGGCGGGCAGCGTTGGCCGAGGAAGCGGCAGCAATAGACGATTGGGACATGTTCTGCGCCTCCTTATGGGGTTTCGATGCGTCGCTGCAGCAAGTTGATCAGCAGCAACAGAATGAAGGAAACCACCAGCATCAGTACACCAATGGAGGTAGCGCCGGTGTAATCGTACTGGTCGAGCTTGACCATGATCAGCAGCGGCAGGATCTCGGTTTTCATCGGCATGTTGCCGGCGATGAAAATCACCGAACCGTACTCGCCGACCCCGCGGGCAAAGGCCAGCGCGAAACCGGTGAGCCAGGCCGGCAGCAGTGCGGGCAACAGGATATGACGAGCGACCTGCCAGGGTTTCGCCCCCAGGCACGCGGCCGCTTCTTCCACTTCCCGTGGAATATCAGCCAAAACGGGCTGTACGGTACGTACCACGAATGGAAGGGTCACAAAAGTGAGGGCAAGGGTGATGCCCAGTGGGGTGTAAGCGATCTTGAAACCCAGATCCGCCGCGAACTGGCCGACCAGCCCGGTGGGGGTGTACAGCGCGGTCAGCGCAATACCGGCCACGGCGGTGGGCAACGCGAAGGGCAAATCGATCATCGCATCGATGATTTTGCGTCCGGGGAAGGTATAGCGCACCAGCACCCAGGCCAGCAGCGTGCCGATGATGCCGTTGATGATCGCGGCGTACAGCGCAGTGCCAAAGCTCAGCTTCAGCGCCGCCAGAACCCGTGGCGCCGAGATGATCGTCCAGAACTGATCCCAGGTGAGTTGAGCGGCATGCACGAACATCGCCGCCAGTGGTATGAGCACAATCAGGCTGAGGTACACCAAGGTGTAGCCCAGCGTCAGCCCGAAGCCGGGTATGACGGGGGAGATACGACGCGACATAAAAGTCCTTGGTTGAGAACGCACAAAGCCCCGAAGGTAAATCCGGGGCTCGTTGATGGCTATTTAAGATTACTGCGCCTGGTAGATCTGGTCGAATACACCGCCGTCATTGAAGAATTTCGGCTGCGCGGTTTTCCAGCCTCCGAAGTCCTTATCGATGGTCACCAGATCCAGTTTCGGGAACTG
Source organism: Pseudomonas sp. C2B4 (assembly GCF_013359695.1). Taxonomy (GTDB): domain Bacteria; phylum Pseudomonadota; class Gammaproteobacteria; order Pseudomonadales; family Pseudomonadaceae; genus Aquipseudomonas. The sequence goes on along the minus strand of NZ_JABFMU010000005.1, from coordinate 52,256 downwards.
CTGGGCGTATTTGGCGGCGACATCCTTGTCACGTGGACGATAGAAGTTTTTCGCCGCAATTTCCTGGCCCGCCGGGCTGTACAGGTGCTTGAGGTAGGCCTCGGCGATTTGCTCGTTGCCTTTTTTCTCGGCGTTCTTGTCGACCACGGCCACTGGCGGCTCGGCGAGGATCGACAGCGAAGGCACGACGATGTCGAACTTGTCGGCGCCGCCATCTTCCTTCAGGGCCAGGAAGGCTTCGTTTTCCCAGGCCAGCAACACGTCTCCCTGACCGTTGTTGACGAAGGTAATGGTCGAACCGCGAGCACCGGTGTCCAGCACTGGCACGTGTTTGAACAGGGTTTGCACATACTCCTTGGCCTTGGCTTCGTCACCGCCATTGGCTTTCAGGCCATAAGCCCAGGCCGCGAGGAAGTTCCAGCGCGCACCACCGGAGGTTTTCGGGTTCGGGGTAATCACCGATACGTCGTTCTTGACCAGATCACCCCAGTCCTTGATCCCTTTAGGGTTGCCCTTGCGCACCAGGAACACGATGGTCGAGGTGTAGGGCGTGCTGGCATCCGGCAGGCGTTTCTGCCAGTCGGCCGGCAGGGTTTTGCCGAGCTTGGCGATTTCGTCGATGTCGCCGGCCAGGGCCAGGGTCACCACGTCGGCGCGCAGGCCATCGATCACCGCACGACCCTGCTTGCCGGAGCCACCGTGGGATTGCTGGATTTTCACGGTGTCGCCAGGATTGCTTTTCTTCCAGAAATTGACGAACTCGGCGTTGTAATCCTGATACAGCTCGCGGGTCGGGTCGTACGACACGTTAAGCAGCTCGTAATCCTTGGCAACCGCGGTACCGGCAAACAGGGCACTGGCCAGGGCGGCCAAAGCGAAATGGCGAATCGACGACATGGTGAAAGCTCCTGGAATTCTTGAGTGTTGGCTTTTCTTATGGAAGTGCTTTTGCAAATACGGAAATCGGGTTGCCGGTCACGCGGTTGCTTCAGCTCGGTTTATTGCCTGGCTGCTGCAAGCGGAATTTTTCCTTGCGTTCAATCTGAACCACCTGGGCGTTGTGCACGGTGATTTCCACCGCGCCGAAACGCAGATCGCGCAGGGCGCTCTGGATTTCACGCAGGATGGTTGCTTCGTCCTGGCCGTCAACGCTACGTAGAGATGCGCTCATGGTGCTGCTCCTTCGTCTGAGAGGTTGCCTGGCAGTGGCGGCACTGCTTGCGGCGTGAAACCAATAGTAGAGAGGCGCGGATATTCTTAAAAAGACTATTTAAGAATGTTTATATAACCAGAAGAGATTATTTGGCGGGACAAGGGTTTGCGGGGGCCTGCGTCCTTCACAACCACACAACACCCCTGTGGGAGCGAGCCTGCTCGCGAAAGCGGTGCGCCAGTCAATATTGATCTCGACTGACACTCCCTCTTCGCGAGCAGGCTCGCTCCCACAGTTTTTTGCATCAGTTGAATGCGATCACCGGCACATGCGCCCAATCCAGCTGCTCAGCCGGCACTGGCCGCCCGAACCAGTACCCCTGCCCCAGATGGCTGCCATGTTCAAGCAGGAACGCCGCCTGCTCGGCCTGCTCGATCCCCTCCGCATGCACTTGCATCCCCATGCTCTGCGCCAAGGCGATGATGACCCGCACAATGGCCGCATCGTCCTCATCCCACGGCAACCCGGCGACGAACCCCTGGTCGATCTTGAGCTTCTGCACCGGCAAGCGCTTGAGCCGCAACAGTGACGAATAACCGGTGCCGAAGTCGTCGATGGCCAAACGCACACCCAACTCACGCAGGCGATGCATCTGTTCCAGCGCGACTTCCGGGTCTTCCATCACCGCACTCTCGGTCACTTCCAGCTCCAGATACGCCGGGTCCAGGCCGGTTTCGCGAAGCACTTGCGCCACTTGCTGGTACAGCTCGCGGCGGGCAAACAGCCGCGAAGAAACATTCACCGCCACGAACGACAACACCACGCCGGCCTGCTGCCACTGGCACATTTGCCGACAAGCCTGCTGCATCACCCAAGCGTCGATTTCGGCGATCAACCCGGTTCGCTCGGCCACCGGTATGAACTCTGCCGGCGACACCAGGCCTCGCTGCGGATGCTCCCAGCGCACCAGTGCCTCGACGCCGATCAATCGACGGGTCTGGAGGTCGTGAACCGGCTGGTAATAAACGCGCAATTGCTCCTGGTCCAACGCGTGGCGCAATTCGAATGCAATTTCGACCCGCTGCTGGGCATGGGCCGTCAGCTCTTCGGTATAGAGCGCGTAGTCATTGCGGCCGCTGCTCTTGGCCTTGAACAGTGCCGAATCGGCATTACGCAACAATTGCTCCGCGCTCAAGGCATCGCTGGGGAACAGGCTGATGCCGATACTGGTGTTGATGAACAGCTGATGCCCGTCGATCGCGAATGGCTCCTTGAGGCCATCGATGATTCGCCGGGCCAGCGCCGCAGCCTGTATCAATTGCGGACAGCTCTCGGCCAGCACCGCGAACTCATCGCCGCCCAGTCGAGCCAGGGTAATGCCCGCGCCGAACATGGCCTTCAAGCGCTCCGCCACCGCCTTGAGCAGTTGGTCGCCGACCGTGTGCCCGAGGCTGTCATTGATCATCTTGAAATGATCCAGATCGATCAGCAGCAGCGCACAACCTCGCTTGTGGATCTGCGCCGACGCCAGGGCCTGTTCGGCACGATCGGTGAACAGCAGGCGATTGGGCAGGTCGGTCAGCGGATCATGGTGGGCCAGGTGGGTTAGCTCGTGTTCGGAATTCTTGATCGCGCTGATGTCGGAAAACACCGCCACGTAGTGGCTCAGTTGCCCCAAGTCGTCATGAATGACGCGGATGGTTTGCCATTGCGGATAAATTTCACCGTTTTTGCGGCGATTCCAGATTTCCCCGCTCCACTCACCGGTACTGTCGAGGGCCGCGAACATTGCCTGGTAGAAATCCACCGGGTGACGGCCAGACTTGAACAGGCTGGGCCGCTGACCCATGACTTCTTCGGTTTGATAGCCGGTAATGTCCATGAAGGCGCGGTTGACGTGCACGATCAAGCCATCGCGGCCGGTGACCAGCACGCCTTCGCGGGTGCAATCGAATACGGCGGCCGCCTGTCGCAAGCGCTCACGATCTTCGTTGTGCGTGCGTAATTTTGCGCCGATCCCCAGGCAACCAAGCAGGCGCGCCCTGGCGATGAAGATCAATCCCGCGCTGACCCCTATCCAGGCATAACCGTTGATCAGTTGCCACCGCCAGCGCTCGGCCGAGCTATCGAAGAAACTGTTCAATAAATAGCCACTCAGCAGTAGCCACACCACAGAGAGCAACAGGTAAAGCAGCGCTGCACGCAAGGCATCGCGATAGCTGGCAGACATAAGGCTGTCCATGTCCCTACAAAAATGCCGGGATTATAGGTTAAAGACACACCCAGCCACTCTTATCTGAAAGGGCGACTGGTTTTCTCTGTGGGCTTGGTGATAATGCAACGGCTGTTTTTTTCTTTATCGAGGGCCCTACAGGCTATGTGGTACGAAGGTTTACTCGGCTTGTCGCCCTGGTCATTGGTGGCAGTCACCCTGCTGATGACCCACGTGACGATTGTCGGCGTCACGGTCTATCTGCACCGCTATTCAGCCCATCGCTCCCTGGAGCTGAATGCCGGCCTGAAACATTTCTTCCGCTTCTGGCTGTGGCTGACCACGGCGCAGAACACCCGCGAGTGGACCGCCATCCACCGCAAGCACCACGCCAAATGCGAAACCGAGGATGACCCGCACAGCCCGGTCATCAAGGGCTTGTCCACCGTTCTGCGCAAAGGTGCCGAGCTGTACCGCGCCGAAGCGGAAAACCCCGAGACCCTGCGCATCTACGGCAAGAACTGCCCCGAAGACTGGATCGAGCGCAACCTCTACACCCGCTTCCCGCTGCTGGGCGTGGCGATCATGGGTGTCATCGACTTGCTGCTGTTCGGCACCATCGGCATCACCATCTGGGCCATCCAGATGATGTGGATCCCGGTCTGGGCCGCCGGCGTGGTCAATGGCCTGGGCCATGCCGTCGGCTACCGCAACTTCGAATGCCGCGATGCGGCGACCAATCTGGTGCCTTGGGGCATCCTGATCGGCGGCGAAGAACTGCATAACAACCATCACACCTACCCTAACTCGGCCAAACTGTCGGTGAAGAAGTGGGAATTCGATCTGGGCTGGGCCTGGATTCAAGTGTTCAGCTTCCTGCGCCTGGCCAAGGTTCAGCGCGTCGCGCCGATTGCCCACCGCGTCGAAGGCAAGGGCAACCTGGACATGGACACCGCCATGGCCATCCTGAATAACCGCTTCCAGATCATGGCCCAGTACCGCAAATTGGTGATCGGGCCGCTGGTCAAGCAAGAACTGGCCAAGGTCGATCACTCGGTCCGCCACCAGTTCCGTCGTGCCAAGCGCTTGCTCTCGCGGGAAACCAGTCTGCTGGACGATAAACACCACGTCCGCATCCAGAACATGCTCGAACACAGCCAGGCGCTGAAGGTAATTTACGAAAAACGCCTGGCCTTGCAGCAGATCTGGGTCAAGACCAGCTCAAATGGTCATGACATGTTGGCCGCCATCAAGGATTGGGTACACGAAGCCGAGGCCAGCGGGATTCAGTCCCTGCGCGACTTCGCCGATCAGTTGAAGACCTATTCCCTGCGCCCTGCCGCCTGACTGTGCAGATGCTGTAAACCTGTGGGAGCGAGCCTGCTCGCGAAGAGGTCGTTTCAGTTGATAGAGATGTTGACTGACACACCGCCTTCGCGAGCAGGCTCGCTCCCACATTGGTTTTCGACCTGCATCAAGGATGCCGTACGGCGGGATCCTTTCCCCTAGCCAGGGAAAGCGGGAACTTCGCTCCAAATCTCCCCTCTCAAAGACACTTCGCCATCCAGGCGGGCTCCGTTGTGGCCGCTTTCGAACCTTGAGCGGCGAACGCCCTTTGAGATTTGTGCCGATGGTCATCAAGAACCTGAAAGACCCTTCTCCACCGCAGTGGCCCGAGGCCGCGCAAACCCTTATGGCGTTGATGCACGCCCAGGGTGAAGTGGCGCGCCTGAGCGAACGCGAACAGCTGCTCAGCACCTTGCTGGTGAGCGTCAATGCCGTGCTCTGGGCATTCAACTGGGAAACTCGCCAGGTGCTGTATGTCAGCCCCGCTTATGAGCGGATCTTCGGTCGCTCCGCCGACCTGCTACTGACCGACTGCAACCAATGGCGCGACGCCATTTACCCCGAGGATCTGGAATACGCCGAGCGCAGCCTGACGGAAGTGTTGGTCAAAGGTGCTGTCGAAGATCGCGAGTACCGGATCATCGACGCCGAAGGCCAGGTACGCTGGCTCAGCGACAAATGCTTCATCAATCGCCAGGCTGAACCGGGACAGCCGGTGATCATTGTCGGCATCGCCGAAGACATCACCGACAAGAAGCAGATGGAAACCGAGCTGCAACGCCTGGCCACCACCGACGCCCTGACCCAAAGCAGCAACCGCCGGCACTTCTTCGAAGGCGCGAACGAGGCGTTCGAATCCGCACGAAAAAACGGCACGCCGCTGTCATTCCTGATGCTGGACATCGATGACTTCAAAGCGATCAACGACACCTACGGTCATCTGGAAGGCGACAACGTACTGCAGCGTATCGCCGACAGCGGCCGCGCAGCCTTGCGTCGCGGTGATCTGTTCGGGCGCATTGGTGGCGAGGAGTTTGCGGCAGTGTTTCCCGGCTGTACGCCGGACATGGCCCGGCAAGTGGCTGAGCGCCTGCAACGGGAGATTCAGGGCCTGAGCTTCGACCATGATGGGCAGACATTCGGCATCACCGTCAGCCAGGGACTGAGCAGCCTCGCGGCCGAAGATGACAATATCGAAAGCCTGTTTGCCCGGGCGGATGCGGCGATGTATCAGGCCAAGCGCGATGGCAAGAACCGGATTGTCACGGCCTGACAAATCCCCTCCCTGTAGGAGCGAGCCTGCTCGCGAAAAACCTGAGAGCACCGAGGTCATTCAGGTTTCCCGCGTTATCGTTGACCTCCATCGCGAGCAGGCTCGCTCCTACAAGGGATTTGCGTGAGCCTTATTTCTTGCGCATCCGAATCAACTCCGGCAACCCGATCTGGAGCAACCGCGCCGTCCGGCTTTTAGCCAGCTCCTCAATGCCCTCATGCTCGGTCAGGCGCGCCAGTTGCGCCGCCATGTTCATCACCAGCGCTTCGCGCGAGTAAACCCCGCCACCGAGCTGATAAGCCGCCGCAATCAGCTGTCGCAGCTCCAAGGGCAGGCGCCAGCGGGTCCTCAACGCCGAACCGTAGGCCGCTCCGAATTGGGCGAGGGCTTCGCCGACCTCTTCCTGACCGTCCAGCTCGCCGCCGGCCTGCTTCCACTCCTGCAGACAACGCAACAACGCCAGGTCGCCGAGGCGATGCAGCATGCCGGCGCAATAGCAACGCGCCTGATCCAGGTCCAACAAGCGCGCCAGGGTGCGCGCGTATTCGGCGGTGTGCAGCGACAGGTCCCAATAACGCTCGGCATAGTCCGCCAGGTACGGATCGCTGAGCTTTGCGCTGCGCTTGAGGGCCAGCCCCAAAATCAGGTTCATGCTTTGCCCGGTGCCCAGTCGGTGCAGTGCCTGGGCCAGGGTTTGCACGGCGGCGCCATGATGCTGGGCCGCACTATTGGCAGCGGCGATCAGCACAGCAGTGACCTGCGGATCGGTGCGGATCTCGTCTTCCAGTTTCGACAGGTCGAGACCATTGGGATTGAGGCTGCGTTTGACCGCCAACTGCACGTCGGTCATCAACGGCGCACCTTCCGCCAATTCACGACGACGCTCCAGGTACACCGGCAGGGTCATTCCGGGCGCCAGCGACGGCACCTCACAGGAGACTTCCTGACCGGCATCGAGCAGCAAGTCCTGCAAGCGATGGGTCAGGCTTTCCATGTTCAGGGGTTTGGTCAGGTACGCGGCAGGCGCCAGCGGCAGGGCCTCACGCACACTGGCGCTGTCATTGCGGCTGCTCATCAGAATGAAGGGCAGTGGCGGATTGCGTTTGCGCTGGCGCACGCTGCGCAACACGTTCAGGCCATCGACACCGGGCAACTCCCAGTCAGCGATCACCAGATCGTAAGGATTGGCGGCCAGCAACTCCAACGCCTGCTGGCCGTCGGCACACAGGTCCAGTCGCGCATCGCAGCGTACGTTCAGCAGTACTTCCTTGAGCAGATCGCGGGACCAGGGGTCGGCCTCGGCGATCAGCACTCTGGGAACGGCGGGTAAATTGACAACAGTCATACAGCTCTCCCTGGCAATGCCTGAACCTTAGCGAATGCTGGCGATTCGATACAGCGCAAAAGAGCCAGTAGTATTACGACTGGCATGAAAAAACCCGCCGAAGCGGGTTTTTTGTCGATCAGGTCACACTCGGTGATCAGAGTTCAGCAAAGCACTCTTCGATGATCGCCAGACCTTTGTCCAGTTGCTCGTCTGGCGAAGTCAGCGGTACCAGGACACGCAGAACGTTGCCGTAGGTGCCGCAGGACAGCAGGATCAGACCTTTGTCACGCGCCTTGGCCACCACGGCTGCCACGGCAGTCGGGTTTGGCTTGTGGCTGTCGCCACCTTCGAACAGCTCGACAGCGATCATCGCACCCAGGGCACGAACTTCACCGATGACCGGGTACTTGGCCTGGATAGCTTTCAGGCCAGTCACCAGACGCTCGCCGACAGCTTTGCAGCGGTCCAGCAGGTGCTCTTCTTCGAACACTTCCATCACGGCCAGGGCCGCGGCGCAAGCGATCGGGCTACCGGCGTAGGTGCCGCCCAAGCCGCCTGGAGCAATGGCGTCCATGTATTCGGCCTTGCCGCACACACCGGCCAGCGGGAAGCCGCCAGCGATGGATTTGGCGAAGGTGGTCAGGTCGGCGGCAACGCCCATCTGTTCCATGGCGAAGAAGGTGCCGGTACGGCCAGCGCCGGTTTGTACTTCGTCAGCGATCAGCAGGATGCCGTGCTGGTCGCACAGGGCGCGCAGGCGCTTCATGAATTCTTTCGGAGCGACGTAGAAACCACCTTCGCCCTGAACCGGCTCGATGATGATCGCAGCGATGTCACGCGGCTCGGCGTCGTTCTTGAAGATGCGTTCGATGCTGGCGATCGAGTCGTCGATGCTCACACCGTGCAGTTCGTTCGGGTACAGCGCGCGGAACACGCCGCCTGGCATCAGGCCCATGCCGGCCGAGTAAGGCACGACTTTACCGGTCAGGCCCAGGGTCATCATGGTGCGACCGTGGTAAGCGCCGGTGAAGGCGATCACGCCGGCACGGCCAGTGGCGGCACGGGCGATCTTGATGGAGTTTTCTACGGCTTCGGAACCGGTGGTCACCAGCAGGGTTTTCTTGGCGAAATCACCTGGCACCTTGGCGTTGATTTTTTCGCACACTTCTACGTAAGGCTCGTAGGCCAGTACCTGGAAGCAAGTGTGGGTCAGCTTGTTCAGCTGCTCGGTCACGGCGGCGATGACTTTTGGGTGCACGTGGCCGGTGTTCAGCACGGCGATACCGCCGGCGAAGTCGATGAACTCGCGACCTTCAACGTCGGTCACGGTAGCGTTCTTCGCGGAATCGGCGAAAATCGGGTGAATCTGGCCAACACCACGTGGAACAGCAGCGGTACGGCGGGCCATCAAATCAGCGTTAGTCTTGCTCATTACATTCCTCATTCGCCGCTCATCGGTCGGCGTGGTTCAAGGATTAAGCAGCGGGGAGGCACCTGCGGCAGCATGCGATGATCGACTGCCACAGCGTTCCCCGTCACAGAGAAAATTCCTGTTTAAAGCGGCGCAAAGGGACAGCGCTCTCGTGCCCTTTGCGCTTGAAGCAATGCCTTGCCAGGGAGCTTAGATGCCCAGGCAGAGGTATTTGATTTCCAGGTAATCTTCGATGCCGTACTTGGACCCTTCACGGCCCAGGCCCGAGGCCTTGATGCCGCCGAATGGCGCGACTTCGTTGGAGATCAGACCGGTGTTGACGCCGACCATGCCGTATTCCAGGGCTTCAGCCACACGGAACACACGGCCCAGGTCGCGAGCATAGAAGTACGAGGCCAGACCGAACTCGGTGTCGTTGGACATCGCGATCACGTCGGCTTCGTCTTTGAAGCGGAACAGTGGCGCCAATGGACCGAAGGTTTCTTCCTTGGCCACGGCAGCGTTGTTCGGCACGTTGGTCAGGATGGTCGGCTCGAAGAAGTTGCCTTCCATCGGCTTGCCACCGGCCAGAACGGTCGCGCCTTTGCTCAGGGCGTCGGCGATGTGCTCTTGCACCTTGGCCACGGCTTTTTCGTCGATCAGCGGGCCAGTGGTGGTGCCGGCTTCCAGACCGTTACCGATCTTCAGCTTGGCGACGGCCACTTTCAGCTTCTCGGCGAAGGCGTCGTAGACACCGTCCTGAATGTACAGACGGTTGGCGCAAACGCAGGTCTGGCCGTTGTTGCGGTATTTGGAAATGATCGCGCCTTCGACGGCCTTATCCAGGTCCGCGTCGTCGAACACGATGAACGGCGCGTTGCCGCCCAGTTCCAGGGAGACTTTCTTGATGTCCTTGGCGCATTCCGACATCAGCTGGCGACCGATTTCGGTCGAACCGGTGAAGGACAACTTGCGCACGATCGGGTTGCTGGTCAGCTCGGTACCGATGTCGCCGGCGCTGCCGGAAACAACGCTGAACACACCGGCAGGAATGCCGGCACGCTGGGCCAGTTCAGCCAAAGCGAAAGCGGAGTACGGGGTTTGCGAAGCAGGCTTGAGCACCATGGTGCAACCAGCGGCCAGGGCCGGGCCAGCTTTACGGGTGATCATCGCGGCCGGGAAGTTCCACGGGGTGATCGCTGCGGTCACGCCGATTGGCTGCTTGATCACGATCAGGCGCTTGTCTGGCTGGTGGCCCGGAATCACGTCACCGTAGATGCGCTTGGCTTCTTCGGCGAACCATTCGATGAAGGAAGCGGCGTAAACGATTTCGCCCTTGGCTTCGGCCAATGGCTTGCCTTGCTCCAGGGTCATCAGGCGAGCCAGGTCGTCCTGGTTCTCGATCATCAGTTCGAACCAGCGACGCAGTTTGCCCGCACGCTCTTTGGCGGTCAGTGCACGCCAGGCCGGCAGCGCCCTGTCGGCAGCTTCGATGGCACGGCGGGTTTCGGCAGCGCCCATTTTCGGCACGGTGCCCAGAATTTCGCCCGTTGCCGGGTTGTTGACCTTGATCGTCTGACCATTGTCCGCATCAACCCAAGCGCCATCGATGAAGGCTTGCTGGCGGAACAACTGGGTGTCTTTAAGCTGCATGTCGGCTTTCCTTAACAGCACCGCAATGGATGCGGAGCAAATTATGATTGTAGAAAGGCGCCTCAGTAGGCTGCCGTCAGGGAAATCATTCACCGGGCTGAAGCACATAAATAGCGCACGGATTGGACTCGTGCGGTTCAGCACCCAGACAAGAGCGTTTGAAATCTCAAACGAATCCTAGGATCAAAGGGGGTAAAGGACAATAGGGCGTTCGAAAAAAAGAACGAAAACGCCGCATTTGCCTGTTTTTTCTGATCAACGTAGCAAACGCAGGTTACGCTTGTGAAAACAGCAAGCGATTCAGCAGCATGGACGCCTGCCATGCATATGAGTATCATGGCGCCCGCTTGCACCAGTAGCTCAGCTGGATAGAGTACTGCCCTCCGAAGGCAGGGGTCGTGGGTTCGAATCCCGCCTGGTGCGCCATACGCAAGAACGAGAAAGCCCCAGACCGCAAGGTCTGGGGCTTTTTTGTTGCCCCTGGAATTCGTCAGATCCGGAAGCTGCCCACCAACTGCTTCAAGCGGCTGGCCTGCTGTTCCAGGTCCGAGCAGGCGCGCAAGGTGAACTGCAGGTTCTGCATGCCTTCCTGGTTCAGCGTGTTGATCTCATTAATGTCCATGTTGATCGAGTCAACCACGGCCGTCTGCTCTTCAGTGGCGGTGGCCACCGACTGGTTCATCCCGTCGATTTCACCGATGCGCTGGGTCACGCTGCCCAGGCGCTCGCCCGCCTGGTTGGCAATCGACACGCTGTCCTGGCTGTGGCGCTGGCTTTCGCCCATGGTATTGACCGATTCACGGGCGCCGACTTGCAGCTCCTCGATCATGTTCTGCACTTGCTGCGCCGATTCCTGGGTGCGGTGGGCCAGATTGCGAACTTCGTCAGCGACCACGGCAAAGCCACGACCCGCCTCGCCAGCACGCGCCGCTTCGATGGCCGCGTTGAGCGCCAGCAGGTTGGTTTGCTGGGAAATGCTGGTGATCACTTCGAGGATCTGACCGATGTTCACGGTCTTGCTGTTCAGCGTTTCGATGTGCGAACTGGAAGTGACGATCAGGTCCGAGAGGCGGTTCATGGCCTGAATGCTGCGATCGACCACTTGCTGGCCTTCTTCGGCCAAGTGGCGGGCGGAGCTGGCGTGTTGCGAAGCTTGTGCGGCGTTATGTGCGATTTCCTGGGCAGCAGCCCCCAGTTGATTGATCGCGGCGGCGACGCTGTTGGTGCGGTTGACCTGCTCGTCGGAATTGACCATCGAAGAGTTCGATGCGCTCACCACACGCAGGGCCACTTCGTTGACCTGCTCGGTGGCCGACGACACTTCGCGGATCGAGGTGTGAATACGTTCCACGAAGCGGTTGAAGGCGTTCCCGAGAATGCCAAATTCGTCCTGGGTATGAATGACCAGGCGTTTGGTCAGGTCGCCTTCACCTTCGGCGATATCCTCCATGGCCTTGCTCATGGCCTGCAGAGGTTGCAGCAGCAGACGAATCAGCATGCCCAGCAGAGCGATGATGAAGACCACGGCGATCACGGTGGCAACGACAGCCGATGCACGGAATTCACTGAGCCTGGAAAAGGCCTTGTCCTTGTCGATGGACAGCCCTATGTACCAGTTCACCGAAGGCAAGCCCTTGATCGGGGTGAACGTGACGAGGCGGGTCTGGCCATTGGCCTGGACTTCAGTCAACTCGCCGTTGATCCGTGGCGTCCCCTGCGGAAAGAGGTCGTTCAGGCTCTTCATCTGCATGTTTTTGTCGGGGTGGACCAACACCTTGCCATCGGAACTGACCATGAAGGCGTAACCCGCTCCACCCAGATCCAGTTTGTTGATGATGTCGACCAACGTACCGAAGCTCACATCACCGCCGATCACCCCGACGGTCTGCCCTGACTTGCGGATGGCCGCCACCATGGAGACTACCAGCGTGTTAGTGGCCATTTCGACGTACGGCTCGGTCATGGCGACGGTACTGCTGGCCTCGGCAAGCTTGTACCAAGGGCGTGTGCGAGCATCGTACCCGTCGGGCATCTTTGCATCAGGCAGGATGGCGAACTCGCCTTTGGTGGTACCGACGTAGGTGCTGGGGAAGCTCGACACCAGCGTTTTCTGCGCCATCAACGTGGTGATGCTGGCCATCTCCGGGTTCAAGGCCGCGTTTTGCGCCAGGTTTTCAACCAGCAAGGTGCGACCATCAAACCAGTTCTTGATGTTGGCCGCAGTGACTTCACCCATTTCATGTAGGTTGTTTTCCAGATCCTTGCGAATGGCGTTGCGCTGGAGGTAGTCGTTGTACAGCGTGAATAGCGCGAAGGCGACTACCACGATCAGCGACGCCGCAAAAAGGATCTTGTGGCTGAATCGGAGGTTTTTATTCATAACGGGTCGTGTCCACGAAGGCGTTATTGTTGATTGGCACGAGCTATATCGACCGACTGAATAAAATACTGAACATCTTTGTTCGTTTTTCTAGACGCGGAAGGATCCCCCGCGAGCGTGGGTTCGAATCCCGCCTGATACGCCATGAATAGACGTGAGAAAGCCTCGGGGCCGCTGGGCCTGGGGCTTTTTTGTGGGTGGTACATCAGAGAGCACGACTCAAACACTCAATCGCTCAATCAAACCGCCCCCCCGACTCGGACAAATACCGCAAAACTATTTTTTTCCCGCCGTACTTCACGCTCTCCAGAATGCCTCCCCGAGGACCGAACCAAAGGGAACGCCATGCGTTTGATAAGGAATGTCGACAAGGGCTTTGAACAAACTGAAAGCCCCAACACCGCAGCCCGGTTGGTCAACGACGCGCTGATGCGAGGTCGCCACAACATCGCAGGACTCGCTCATTTTGGGAGCTCATCCCGCTTCGACAGCGTCAGCGAAATTGTCGAGGCCGTCCGCAAGGGTGATTTGTTGCTGGTAAAGGAACGCTTTGCCAGTTCAGGCGGTGGCTTCATCGCTAGGCTGGCGCCAGCGCCTGAACCAATCTATATCCCCCCAAAAGATCCATGGCCACAGGCCAAGTCTCGCGACGATCAGGTCTTTGCCAAATCCTGCATCCCAGAGAACTGGTGCCGCACCGACGCCGGCACCACTGCGGAGCCCGCTTCGAACTTCGGCAAGGTAATGGTTGCCGGCGCCATGCTTTTTCCTTCCGCCCGCACCGCCATAGCGACGGCTCTCGGCGCCGATCTGGCGCTAGGTCGCATGGCCGGTGGCGGCATTCTGCAACAGCGTCTCAATTGGGCAATACGCGGTGCAGGCGGGCCCGCCAGTGTTTTCATACTGGGTATGCTTCCGACCAAGATGGGCGATGGAACGCTTCACACTGACAGTCAGCTGCGCAGCATGACCCGCGCACCCACCCGTGTACGTTTTCAGTTTCGTCGCGATGCCGACGGCGTACTACAGGTCTACGGCATCCACACCACCGCATCAGGCGACGACACCGTACGCACGGTGCAAGCCACCTGGAACGCCGATAAAACCGCGTTGGAGGCCAAGCTCAACGGCATAACTATTATGTGGACACCCCAGAGCGGACCACTGGGGCAGATGCCACCACTGATCTATCCCGACAGCAGCAGTGAACAGTTCAGCACCATCCTGGTACACCCGATCCCGGAAAATACAGACAGTCAACTCAATGGCCTCCCCGGCGAAGACATAACGACCGACGACTGTATTCTGGTGTTTCCAGCGGACACCGGGCTGAAGTCGATGTATTTGGTGTTTGCTCGGCCTGTCGGTGGCGATCATAGCTACCATCCCGCCCCCAAAACACTGACTGCCTTCCCAGATGCCACACGCGCAAAACAAATGTCGAGTGTCCAAGGGGGAGGCAAAAAGCGAAGTCGCTGGAAAGATCGCAAGGGCAAAATTTATGAATGGGATTATGAGAACGGCAGAATTGAACTCTACGACAAGCAAGGTAAGCATCTGGGAGAGTTCAACCCCGAAACGGGAGAACGTACAAAGGATGCTGAACCAGGGCGAACCACAACAAAGTGATATCGGAGAGCAATAATGTTTTTAGAGATTACGGGCTTTCTTGCAGGCAAAAACGAAGACGATTCGATCAAGTTTGAGCTCGACGTTAGTCCTGAATTTGAGCAAGCGGTAATGGGCATATTGGGTTGGGATAGCTTGGCGGCGGAAGCTAACGGCGAACTTCCGCTAACCGACGGACAGGTCCAACAATTGGAAATTGCGATCCAACAGTCGTTACCGAAAGAATTGGAGCTATTCATCGGAGTACGGGCATAGCAGAGTCACCCGATCCCGGAAAACACAGACAGTCAGCTCGAAGTCCTACCCGGAGAAGGCATCACCACCGACGACACGACTTATCGCCAGAGCAGGTCAATCGTCTTGAAACCATGACTGGAAAGTTCTTCAGCAGCCCTGACTTCATCTTTCAGCTGTCTTGTTCAGCTTGAACGCAATTACTGTGGCAAGCGGCTTTGCCCCAAACTCTGCCCGCGCAAAAATTTGCGCGAACATGATTTCAGCAAAGCCGGCTGTACTATCTATCGAAACGAGAACGCCATCAGGTCTGATGGGGCTGGGGCATTTTTGTGGCCCACAAAAAAACCGCCAAAGCGGTTTTTTATTCCGTCGTCCAATCAAACTCGTCGTACTCATCATCCTCGTCGTCCTCGAAGAATTCCTCTTCAAGAACGTCTTCTTCCTCTGCATCACCTTCTTCCGGCTGATTCAGCAGAAAATCCTTACGACTCTCAGTAATCGCGCGCCGTAGCTCTTCGCCCTTTTCCGGGCAGTTGAGCATTTGGGCGATGCGGTCGATTTTTTTTGCCACGGTTTCCTCCAACCCCATCGGCGATGGCTTGATAGTGCGCGCTTTCGGGCGCGGATGCCAAATCGCCGCGGGTTGGTTGGGTCAGTTTTTTTGCAGGGCCTTGAGTCGGGTGGTGAGGTTTTCGTCGGGATAGCGTTTGTGCAGGTCGGCCAGCAGTTTGTTTGCCGCTTGGGTCTGTCCGGTTTTTTGCAGGCGCAGGACTTCCCGCAGTTGTTCATCCAGAGACTTCACCGGTGCCGCTGCGCGCTTGCTGACTTTGGCTTCGTCAGCCATGTCGGCGCTGAAGGATTCGCGCTGTGCGGGGGCTGCCATTTCCGCCATGGGCGCCGCTGGAGCAGGCATTGCCCCGGCCGGGGCGGCGAGCGAACGGGCAGCTGCCGGTTCGGCCTCTTGTTTGGAAACCGGCGCGGAGGATTTGGGCGCAGGCGCGAAATCGTAGCTCGGCACTTCCGGCGTGCGTTGCACCAGCGCCAGCATCAACGCGACGCCGACGAGGCTGGCGAATGCCACTTGCCAGCGGGGCTGTTGGCAGGCGCGAACCCAGCGCTGCCAAAGGTTCGGCTTCGGCGTCGGGGCCTCGCGCTGCGCGGCAGCCAGGATGAAGGCATCGAGGTGGGCCGGTGGTTCGCCGCTTCCATGCTTTCGATAGTGTTCAACGACCTGTTCTGGCGGTGTCTGGCGGGCGTCAGTCATGTCAGTACCTCCTCGGCCAGCAGCCGACGCAGTTTTTGCTGGGCGTAGCGCAAACGGCTTTTGACCGTTTCCAGCGGTGTTTCGGTAAGGGTGGCAATCTGCGGCAGGTCGAGATCGCTGTAGGCGCGCAGCAGGAACACTTCGCGCTGATCGGCGGGCAACATTTGCAGGGCGGCTTCCAGGCGCTGGTTGTCGCGGCTCAGGCTCAGCAGTTGTTCGGGATCGGATGCATCGTCGGCCAAAGCATGGGCCTGTTCGTCGTAACTGTCGTGCAACGGTTGATGAGCACCGTGCTTGCGCCAGTGATCGATCAAGCGGTTGCGGGCAATCTGGTACAGCCACGTACGAAATGTCGCTCGACCTTGTGGCTGGCTGCCGCTGCGGATCAGGCTCAGCCAGGTTTCCTGATACACCTCCTCGGCCCGTTCCGCGCTGCCGCTGAGCCCCAGCAGAAACCGGTACAACCCCTGGCGATGGCGCGTGTACAGGATCTCGAACGCCGCGCCGTCACCCTCGCGATATCGGGCCAGCAGCGATTCGTCGCTGCTGGCCTCAAGGCTGTTTGCAGGCGCAAACAGCTGGCTGATGAACCCCTTGAGTCGGCTCACTATTCAATCCGTCGTTCAGTGACTGTTGGATTCGACGCCGTGGTGGTGCGCAGGCTCTGAGCCAGTTCCACCAACTGCACGAACTCGCTGCGCAGGCCGAAGCGGTCTTCGCCCCGTGCGCCACGGGCCAGCGCTTCGGTGTCCTTGAGGCTGAATTCGCCGGTATAGCGACCCTCCTTGAGCTGCTGGGAAAACGCGGCGACCGCGGCGGCAAAGCGCAGGTCATCACTGGCCGGTTTCGCGCTATCCGTGATGGGCCGCTCGATCAGGCGACTATTCCCACCTTCCGGCAGTTGATATCGCACACGCAGCATCGCCAATTCCCCACTCTTCTCGGAAACCGCAGCGTTCGCTTTACCGTAGCGCAACGGCTCCAGCCACCCCTTCTCGCCCGTGGGGACAATTTCGTACAGCGCCGTCACCGTATGCCCTGCCCCGATTTCACCGGCATCGACCTTGTCGTTACTGAAATCCTCACGCTTCAACGCTCGGTTTTCATAGCCCAGCAGGCGATATTCACTGACTTGCGTCGGGTTGAACTCGACTTGCAGCTTCACGTTTTTCGCCACCACGGCGAGGGTCGAGCCGAGTTGATCCACCAGCACCTTGCGCGCCTCGCGCAGGTTGTCGATGTAGGCATAGTTGCCATCGCCGGCATCGGCCAGTTGTTCCATCAGGTGTTCATTGTAGTTATCCACACCAAAACCCAGAGTGGTCAGGGATACGCCGGTCTTGCGTTTATCCACAGCCATTTGCTTGAGTCTGTCGAAGTCGCTGATGCCGACGTTGAAGTCACCGTCGGTGGCCAGCAGCACGCGGTTGATGCCTTTGGGGATAAAAGCCTGTTGCGCCTGTTGATAAGCCAGTTCGATGCCCGAGGCACCGGCGGTGGAGCCGCCTGCCGTCAATTGGTCGATGGCGCTCCGAATCTTCGCTTTTTCCCGTCCGGAAGTAGGCTCAAGCACCACGCGGGATTCGCCGGCATAGACCACCAGCGACACCCGATCCTGCTCGCGCAGTTGATCGACCAGCAATTTCAGCGTGCTTTTGACCAGCGGCAAACCCTCGCGACGGTCCATTGACCCGGACACGTCCACCAGAAATACCAAGTTCGCCGGGGCCAGTTCCGCCACCGCACGGTCCGACGCCTTGATGCCGATACGCAGCAGGCGGGTATGCGGGTTCCACGGCGACGCCGCCAGTTCGGTGGTCACGCCGAAAGGCGAGCCATCGGTGGGCAACGCGTAGTCGTAAGGGAAGTAATTGACCATCTCCTCCAACCGCACCGCGCCTTCCGGTGGCAGCCGTCCCTGATTGAGCAAGCGGCGGACGTTGGCGTAGGCGCCCGTGTCGACGTCAGCACTGAAGGTCGAGACCGGCGCTTCGGCGACGCTGTGGATCGGGTTGTCGGCCAGGGTCTGGTATTGCTCGCGCTGTTCGTCGCGATAGCCCTGTGGATAAGTTTCACCGGCCGGCATCGGCGCGTAACTGGCCATGGGGGCTGCCCCCACGTTGCGTTTGGCCATCGCCCTGTCAGCCCTGATGGATTCGGGCTGCGTCACGGCTTCGGTTTTCAGTTCAGCGGGGGCCGGTGGCGGCACCGCCGCAGACTCGGGTTTTGACGAAACGCCACAACCGGCAATCGCCAGCAACAACCCGACGGCGAAACCCTGGGCAGCCGGACGAAGGAAATGCAGAGGAAGGGACATGGGAGCTGACCTCAGGAGGAAATTGATCCATTCATCCTCTAAGACGGACAGCCCCAACGATTCGGGTTAAGCCACGCTGAAAAATCTTCAGCGGTGATAACGCCGCACCACGCTGCTGTTTTTCAACACATGGCCTTTGATTTTTTCCAGGAACTGCGTGCGGGTCAGGCCGGCGGGCAAGGCGTCCGGGGCAAGATCCAAGGCGTAGAGCTGGATGATGTAATGGTGCGCGCTGTCGCCAACCGGAGGGCAAGGACCGACATAGCCGGTGGTGCCTTTGCTGTTCGTGCCGCCCACACCTTCAAGCGCGGACTTGGCCCCGACACCCGCCGGAATCTGATGGGTGCTGGCCTTGATGCCGTAATGAATCCAGCTATCGATGCCCTGGCCTTTCTGGCCGTCCGGGTCGTGCATGACGATGGCGTAGCTGAGCGTGCCTGCCGGGCCGGCGTTCCAATTCAGCGCCGGCGACACATTGTGCCCGCCACACCCTGGGGCATCGCTGGCCGCGGCCGAGGTGAACAAGCGGTCATCCGAGACGCCCGGGATGTTCAGGGTGAATCGTTCCTGGGCCGCCTGCGCCGAAAATTGTACGCAAAGGGCGACTGCTACGGCTGCCAGCCAAGGGTTCAGTGAGGTTAATCGGGTCATTCCGGAGCACCATAAGCGGGTGGGGCCGTCGTCGGCGTGCAAACTATAGCCGGACCGTTCGCGCCTTGGCAGTGGGATTTGGCTGAACCTCGGAATTGGGGCCAGACTCATAAATGAAATGCCTGTCTGGAGAGCGATCATGATCCTGCATCGCGTCGCCCGTTTCGCCGATATTCCCGAAAATCGCGGACTGGAAGTCCAGGTCGAGGACAGCAAAATCCTCCTGCTCAAAGTCGGCGATCAAGTGCGCGCCTATCAAGGCGAATGCCCTCACGCTGGAGCGCCGCTGGCCGAGGGCGCGCTGTGCAATGGGCGCCTGACCTGCCCGTGGCACAAGGCTCAGTTCCGCATCGAGGACGGCGGGTTATGTGAACCACCGGCTCTCGACAGCCTCAAGCGCTACCCGCTCGAAGTGCGTGACGACGAGGTCTGGGTTGGCGATCAACCGCTGGCCGATCCACACACGCCTCCCGCCGATGACGAGCGAACCTTTGTGATTGTCGGCGCCGGTGCCGCAGGCACGGCGGCTGCAGCGGCACTGCGGGAAAAAGGCTTCGGTGGCCGGGTACTGTTGATCGACCGCGAAAGCGGTGCCGGTTACGACCGGACGGTATTGAGCAAATTCGTGATTTCCGGAGAGACGCCACCGGACGATGTCCCCACGCTGCGCGATGAAGACTTTTATAAAGAGCAACGCATTGAGCGGATCAACGCTGAAGTGGTGAGCCTGGATTCCACCCACCGAACACTGCGGCTGAGCGATGGCCAATCGCTCGATTATGACGCCGCCCTGCTGGCAACCGGCGGCACACCGAAAACGCTGGCATTGCCCGGTGCCGACCTGCCGCAAGTGTTCGTTTTACGCTCAAGGGACCATGCGCAGCAGATTCTGAAAAGCGCCAAACCCGGTCAACGGGCAGTGATCATTGGCGACAGCTTCATTGCCATGGAGTCCGCATCATCCCTTCGACAATATGGCCTGGACGTTACAGTCCTGGCTCGTCAGCCCGTGCCTTTGGCCAAACAGTTCGGCGAGACCGTCGGCAAGGCGATACTGGCTCTGCATCAAACCAATGGCGTGGTGTTTCATACCGAAGGCGAAGCAGCGCAGATTGAGGGAACGAACAAGGTTGAAGCGGTGCGTCTGAACAATGGCCACCGGTTGCCGGCGGACTTGGTGTTGGTGGGTATTGGCGTGAGTCCGGCGACCGGGGCGTTTACCGATCTGCCTAAGGAAAAGGACCTCTCACTGCCGGTCGACGGTGGCATGCGTGTGACCGACGGGCTCTGGGCGGCCGGTGACATCGCGACCTTCCCCCTCAACGGCCAGCCCCAGCGCATCGAACACTGGCGCCTAGCCCAGCAACAGGCGCGGATCGCCGCTGCGAACATGCTCGGTGGCGACGAGCATTACCTCGACGTGCCGTATTTCTGGACGTGGCATTTCGGCAAAAACTACGACTACCTCGGCCACGCCGAGGCCTGGGATGAGGTCGAATTCAAGGGTGATCCGTTCAATCCGCCCTTCATAGGGTTGTTTGGCAAGAACGGGGTGGTGACGGCCGTCGTGGCCTGCGATGAAGAGCGGACCGTGGCGATGCTGGCCGAAAGGATGAAACAGCCGCTTTCGGTGGATGAGGGGTGGCGGTTGATTCGTGACCTGAACTGAAGACTCATTCAACCGCGGGCAACACATTTGTGGCGAGGGGATTTATCCCCGTTGGACGGCGTAGCAGTCCCATTTTTGGGGCCGCTTCGCAGCCCAACGGGGATAAATCCCCTCGCCACAGGTTTGTTTTCAATCTGATGCAGAGCAATTACTGAACTTCGCCCGCACCACCGAATTTGCTCATCAGGAAACCGACGAACTCTTCAACCGTCATTTTCTGGCCGTTGAAATCCACCTGATTGTTGGCGTAGTGCAGTTTGCTGACGACGTTGTTGCCCTCCAGTTTTGCCAATTGGCTACCGACGGCCATGCTGCTGAACATGTCGGCCGTGGCCGTGGCCTGATCGGCAATCAGTTTGGCATCGGTCTGGCCATCGATTTGCGACTGCACGGTGAGTACGTCAACGATCATCGGCTTGGACACTTGCAGATTGATATCCAGCAATGCAATCAACTGCCGGACCAGTTGATCGGCCGGCAGGTCGATCGCTTGCGGCTTGGTCAGGTCGAGCACCAGATTGGCGCGGCTTTCGCCGTTGGCGGTGTTGAACGAGAGGTTCTCCAGCGCGACTTGCGGACCGGCTGCGAGCAACTGTTCCAGATTGGTCTTGAGCTGCGCCTCTTCAGCCTCGGTGAGCTGAAGCTCCGGTACCGGTTGGCCCGTCTCTGCTGCCTCGGCGGCAGCTTCCTCATACGGTTGCAACTTGGTCTGGTAGATCTGCATCAACGACAGCGTGGCCGGGATGTCGAGGTTCTTCAGGCTCATGGCCATTTGCGCCGAACCGATCGCCTTGTCATTGAGGGACACTTCGCCAATTTTGTAATCGGCACGCCCCGATGCGCTGGTGCCCGATTCCGACGTCTGGTTTTTCATTTCGAAATTCTTGAAACCCAGCACCGATTGTTTCGGGCCGAAGGTGGTTTTGCTGTGCTTCAACTCGACCGTGTTCTCGCCGGTGTAGTAACCGTAGGTACTTTTGCTCAGGTTGCTGGCCAGGGTCAGGCCGTTCAACTCAAGCTGCACCGGTGTCTGGTCTTCGGCAACCGTGGTCAGCTTCAGGCTATCCATGTAGCCATCGGCCTTGACCTTCTGCGCTTGGGCACTGGCCGCGACGTCGACCTTCAGACCCGAGAACTTCAGGCTGGATTTATCATCCAGCGCCGTTTCAAGCGGCAGCAATTCCAGCGTGCCGTTGGTGGAGTTGTCGTATCCGATGTTGACCACCCCTTTGAGCGGAGAAGCCTCCTTGGTGGCGGCGAACCATTTTTCCGTGATCGGCGTTTTTTCCAGCTCGTAATGACTGGTGGCCATGACTGGCAACCATTTCAGCGACACCAGGCGCGAGAACGGCAGCGGACCGTGTTCGAGGCGATCGGTGAACAGCAGCTCGACCGGCGCCTCGCCGAACATCTCCCCTTCGGCCTTGAGGCGATAGTGCGCAGTGCTGCTGAACACGTGACGCTCCAGCGACACCAGCTCGACCTTGGCCGTGCCCTTGTGCCCGACCAGCGCAGCCTGCAATTGCTGGTTGGCATCCGCCAGGGAAGTGTTCAGCACGCTTTCGATTTTGGTGCCGGTGTACCACGCACCGCCGACGCTGATTGCGCCGATGGCGACAACGATTCCCAGAAGCACGCCTGCTGATTTATTCATGAATGACCCGTTCAATGTCCGTTGTTGAAGGTGTGGTCGTCTTCCCTGACCCATGACGGGTTGCGGTCGCGACTGCGCTTGAAATGGGGTGCAGATTAGCATCAGGCACGCGGGGCGGCCCAATGATTAAAGGTGAAAGAGTGTCATAAGCGGGTAAGGCTTTGGTGTTCATGAGAACGCCTTCGCGAGCCTGCTCGCGAAGGCGTCAGATCAGGCAACATCAATTCAGGAATACTGAACCTCGATCTCATCAAGCTGATGATCAAAGGTTTTGAGCCGCGCCGTCCAGGTGTACACCAGCACCTCAAAATCCCGATTGATCACCGCCCCACCCGTCACTTCCCCACGGGGGTCGCAGAAATCCAGTTGATAGCGCTCGCGGGCCATGGCGGTGGCGACGTCGGCCAGTTCCCGGGCGTTGTTGAGCCAGTGCCGACCGTCGTCGGCCACTTGTTTGTCCAGCTCCAGGCATTGCTTCTTCAGGGTTTCGAGGCTTTTTTCCAGCGGCGTGCCGGTGAGTTCGCCCATGACCTCCTGGAACGTGCGCCCCGGTTGCCAGTAACTGCCCCAGAAATAGCGGTCGAACACCGTTTCGACACGGCGTAGCGCCACCTTGGTGTCCCAGATCAGCACCAGGGTCTTGCCTTGTTCGAGTTGTCTTTTTTTGATCCGCTGAGTCTGGACGGACGCCCAGGCCACCACCGCGATGGACATCACGGCAATCAGCGCGACGGCACTGTCGAGAAACACCAGCGCCGTGTCGATCTGCTGGGCCAGCATGATGCCGTAGAAATAGGTAGCCGTAAGCAGCACTAACGCCACGACGGCACACCAGAAGCCGA
This sequence comes from Pseudomonas sp. C2B4, assembly GCF_013359695.1. Classification (GTDB taxonomy): domain Bacteria; phylum Pseudomonadota; class Gammaproteobacteria; order Pseudomonadales; family Pseudomonadaceae; genus Aquipseudomonas. Next base: position 29,237 of record NZ_JABFMU010000005.1, on the reverse strand, counting down.
GAGCATAAGGGTTTTTCATTATTGGTTTCCCCATGACCTGCGCAAGCCTTGTGCGAAGCAAGGGCGTTTTTTCACAAACGCCCTTTCAACACTTCAAAGCATAGCAACGGCCTCAGGGTTTGCCGGAGTTCGACGCTTGCGTTCGTCCGCTTTCCCAACCGCCACCCAAGGCCAGGAACAGATTGATCTGCCCGGCGGCAACCTGAGTGTTGGCAGCGGCCAGTTGCGCGCGAACATCGGTGTAGGTGCGGGTGGCCTGCAAGTCGGCGAGGAACGACTCGCGACCGGCCTGGAAGAAGCGGTGAGTCTGGTCCGCCGCCAGTTTTGCCGATTGCTCGGCGTCCGCCAGGGCATCGCGGCGTTGCAGCAATGCGGCGTACTGGGCCAGGCTCGTCTGGGTTTCGCGGATCGCGTTGAGCACGACGCCGTCGAACTGCGCCAGAGCACCCTGGGTGACAGCTTCTGCTTCACGGATTCGCGCACGGGCGCCGTTGGTCGGCACGGTCCAGCTCAGCGAGGGTCCGAAGCCCCAACGGTTGGTGGACGGCTCGCCGAGGTTTTCCAGGATGCCCACGGTGCCGACCGTCGCACCAAAGCTCACGTCGGGGTACAGCTGAGCCGTGGCGATACCAATCGTCGCGGTTGCAGCCGCCAGTCGGCGCTCGGCTTGCCTTACATCGGGACGGCGCTTGAGCAACGACGCGCCGTCGCCCACCGGGACCAGTTGGGCGATTTTCGGCAATTCATCACAGGTGGCAGTGCCGGCCGGCAATTGATCCACAGGCTTGGCCAGCAGCATCGACAAACGGAACAACCCAGCCTGACGCTCGGCTTCATAGCGCGGCATCTCGGCGCGCAGGGATTTGAATTGGGTCTGCGACCGGGTGACCTGGGTTTCATCGCCACGCCCGGCGTCGCGCAGACGCTGGATCAACGTGGTGCTCTGGGCTTGCAGGTCCAGGGAGTGCTGGGCGATTTCCCGCTCTTCGTTGGCCGCGCACACTTGGGTGTAGGCGCGCACCACATCGGCCACCACTGTGATACGTGCGGTATCGGCGGCGGCTTGAGTCGCATCGGCACTGGCCTTGGCCGCTTCGATGCCGCGCTGCAACTTGCCGAACAGGTCGAATTGGTACGACGCGCTGATGGCGATGCTACCGATGTTGGCCACCGGCACTTTCTCCGGTAACAGGAACGCTTCACCGGACTCCTGCAAACGTTCGGCGCCCATCTTCACGCCGCCGCTCCAGCCGCCCGCTGCCTCGGCCTCGTCGACCTGAGCGCGGGATCGCTGCAGGTTCGCAGCCGCGATCCGCAAATCGGTATTGGATGCCATGGCCTGCTGGATCAACTGGTCAAGTCGCGGATCCCGATACAGGCGCCACCAATCGGCGGGCACCGGGTCCGAAACCACAGGCTTGCCATCGACCGCCAGTTCGCCCTGCAAGTCTTCACGATGAACGGCGGCCTCGTCTGATAGGTGATAGTCCGGTCCGACCACCTGACACGCCGACAGCAGCAAGCCCAAACCGGCGACCGCCAACCCCGAGGCCTTGTTCATTGCGCGGGCTCCCGATTCTGATCGTCAATGATCGACACTGTCGCCGTGCGCCCGGCGATCATGCGGAAGTCCGCCGGCACATCATCGAAGGCGATCCGCACCGGAATCCGCTGGGCCAGACGCACCCAGCTGAAGGCCGGATTGACGTTGGGCAACAGGTTGTTGCCACTGGTGCGATCACGGTCTTCGATACCGGCGACGATGCTTTCCACATGCCCGCGCAAGCGCGCACGGTCGCCGATCACCCGGATATCGACGCTTTGGCCGACATGGATGCCATTGAGCTTGGTTTCTTCGAAATAGCCGTCGATGTGGAAAGAATTGCTGTCGACCACCGACAACACCGGCCGCCCGGCACTGACAAACTCCTGGGTACGCGGCGCGCGGTCGTTGACATAACCGTCCACCGGGCTGCGAATCACAGAACGGTCGAGGTTCAATTGAGCACTGTCCACCGCGACCTGGGCTTCCATCAACGCCACCTGGGCGCGGGCCACACGCGATTGGCTTTCTTCCAGTTGCTCGCCCGGCACCAGGTTGCCCAAGCCCTTGTTGCGCTTGGCCTCACGCTGAGCCTGGGCCAGGGTTTCCTCGCGATCGGCCACCGCCGCTTTTGCCTGGCGCAGGGCCAGCTTGAAGCGGTCCTGGTCAATGCTGAACAGCACCTGCCCGCGTTTGACCATTTGGTTATCGCGCACTTCCACCTGCTGGATCAGACCGGACACGTCCGGCGCGATCTGCACGATGTCAGCACGAATGTGCCCGTCGCGGGTCCAGGGAGCGAACATGTAATACATCACCATGCGCCACACCACGACTACGGCGAAGCTCACGATCAACAGGGTCAGGACCACACGGCCGATGGTCAATAAAGGTTTTTTCATGTCATCAGGTATCGACTGAGTGAGTCCACGACGCCAAGCAGCAAGGCGTAGAGAGCCACGTTAAACAATGCCCGGTGCCAGACCAGACGGTAAAAGTGCAGGCGCGTCAGTACTGCGTGCACCAGCAGGTACACCCCGTACGTCAGGCCCATCAGCACCAGCAGCGTGGGCAGGAACACCCCGCTGATATCCAGATCACCGATCATAAAGGCGCTCCATCGATGCCATGGGGAAGCGGTTCTTCTTGCTCTGCGGAGCCGACAAATTCGACGCCGGGCAACAGCGCCAGGCGCAAGCCACTCAAGGCGTGCAGCAGATGCATTCGGGTTTGATCGTCACCAGCGCCGGCGAGGGCGCGGCGGGTACGGTCCATGGTCATCAGCAACGGACCAGGCGCCGGAAGGCGTTCGCCAGCCTTGAGGCAGGTCTTGAAGTACTCGCCGACCTCCGCCACCACCTGACGCAGCAATGCTTGCGGCAGGCCCGGAACCCGTGGCGTGTAGGCCAGCAGGTCGAGCATGTTCAACGCCACACGGACCTCCCGCAGGGCGATGCCGGTGTCCTGGCCGGTCATGGCCAGACGCGGCAAATGCTGCATCAGGCGATCCAGTATCTGCACGCCCAGATGCCGGTGCTCGGCCAACGTGGCCGGTTCGGTCAGGCTGACAATGTCGCGCCAGCTGAAACGGGTCAGGCGCTTGGCCGCCAGTTCGGCGCCAAATGGCCGGGCGATCAGGGTCCAGACGAACGCAAACAGCAAGCCGATGGGACCGGCGAGGTTGGAGTTAACGAAGCTGAGGAAATCGGCGTCGTAGGCGCCCTGAATGCTGATGAAGGACGAGGTGTTGACCAGGGTCAGCAGCATGCCCAGGTAAAACTGTGGCTTGACCGTCAGGGTGCCAACGACGATGAACGGCACGGCGAACGCCAGCACCAGCATCGGGAAATCGTGCAGGTTGGGCAGCACCAGAAACAGGTAAAGGCTGGCGAACAATACCGACATCGCCGTCCAGAAAAAGAACCGGTAGATCTGTGGCGCCGGGTCGTCCATCGAGGCGAAAAAGCTGCACGACACCGCCGCCAGAATCACCGCGGCGCCGCCGTCGGTCCAGCCGAGCAGAATCCACAATACCGAGGCGACAATGATCGCGGTAACGGTGGACGCCGCCGAATACAGCATCAGGCCATGGTCCAGAAACGGTGTCAGCCGACCCAGGCGCCAGTGCCGATACACCGCGCGCCAACTGTCCTGGTTTTCGCACTGGATGGCGATTTGCAGGCTACGGCAGTCCTGCCACAGATCGATCCACTCGCCGAGACGATAAATGGCGTTGGAGAACAACAGTTGCTTGCGATCCTCAAGCGCTTCGGGACCGGGTTGCAGGGCTTCGAGCTGGTCTTTCAGCGCCTGCCACCGGTCAATGTCGGCGTCTTTGTGCTGGAGCCATTCGGTGGCGGCGCCCAGCAGCGGCGCGAACTTGTCCACGAGCTCGGGCGTACGTCGCTCCAGCGCATAAAGTGCATCGTCGAGCGCATCGATGACCGGCAGCAGGTGGATCATTCGCCCACGCAATTCCTTGGTATTGCGCACGGTTTGTGGCCGCGCGCCCTCGTGGGGCAACTGGCCGATCATCAGTTCCAGGCTGTTGAACGTCGTCACCATCGACATGCGCAGTGCGCTGACTTCATCGGGCTGCACGTTGCGACCGAGAAAACGCAGGCTGTAGGTCGACGCATCGGTAAACCACTTGCTCACCGAATCGTTGAACACCGGCGCCAGCCGCCGGGGCCAGAACATCGCACCCATCACTGCGGCGACCGCGATGCCGAGAAAAATCTCTTCGGTGCGCGCCTCGGCCACGTCCCACACTGCCAACGGGTTATCCACCACCGGCAGAGCGATCAGCGGCAAGGTGTAGCCGGCCAGCATCAAGGCATAGTTGTTGGCCGTGCGCAGATGCAAGGACAGGAAAAGCAGCGTGCCGGTCCACAAGGCAATGACCAGCACCAGCACATAGGGGCTCTGGACAAACATCGGCACGAACAAAACCGCCGCGGCGGCACCGAGAAAGGTGCCGATGGCGCGGTACAGGGCTTTGGACGTGGTCGGGCCGAGAAACGGATTGGAAACGATGTACACCGTGGCCATCGCCCAGTAAGGACGCGGCATCTGCATGAGCAGGGCGATGTACAACGCGATCATCGAGGCCGCGAAAGTGCGCACGCCGTAAAACCAGTCACGGGCCGGGGGCATGCCGCTAAAAAAACCGTTCAAGGGTGGATCACCGGAAATGGACTGGCCGACTCGAAGGCCTTCAACACACGCAGCGCGGCTTCCAGATCTCGTCGGTCGATACCTTCCAGCACTTCATTGCGCAGACGCACCAGTTCGACCTCGACGGTTTGCACCAGCGTCCGTCCGCTGTCGGTAAGGCTCAGGCATTTGGCGCGACGATCCTGGGCATCTTCGGTCCGGCAGACATGGCCGGCATGACACAACTGATCCAGTAATCGCACCAGAGACGGGCTCTCCATCCCCGACGCCTGAGCCACCGCCACCTGACGCACACCATCGCCCAAGCGCCCGATCATCAACAACGGGACGGCGCAGGCTTCGGAAATTCCATAGTTGACCAGCGTGGTCTGGCAGATCTTCCGCCAATGACGGGCCGCCACCACCATGGAGCTGCTGATGTTCATCTGGAGAGCGTCGAGGTTATTCGGCACGAGGGAATGCACACACTGTTAGTTTGCTAACTATCAATATCGCATTGGAGGGGATTTTTCGTCAAGTTTTGAAACAAATTGGTGGCCATCCGTCGTTAATGCCCGACTGCCGCCAAGCCAATGTAATGAATTTGTATATACTTTTTCATTACATCTGTCCGGAGGTTAGCCCATGTCAAAACAAGCCGTTTTTACGATGAAACTCGAGTCAGATTTGCGCGAACAGTTCATGGCTGAAGCAGAAGCGGCTCATCGCCCGGCCTCGCAAATTGTTCGGGAAATGATGCGTCAATTTGTTCAAACTCAACGAGAGTCCCGTGAGTACGAAGCGTTCCTGCAACGTAAAGTGGATATCGCTCGTGTTTCCATGCGCAAAGGTGACGGTCTGACGAATGAGGAAATTGAAGCAGAGTTCGCCGCCAGGCGTGGACGGGCAGCCATACAGGAATGAAGATAATCTGGACGAAGGAAGCAGCACAGGATCGTGCAGACATCTGGGATTACCTACACGCCGTTAACCCAAAAGCAGCCATCGACATGGACAATCGCTTCAGCGATGCAGTATCCCGGCTTGCCCAATATCCTGAATATGGCCCTCCCCGGAATCATTGCCGGTACTCGCGAGCTCATTCCACATCACAGTTATCGCATTGTTTATGAACGGGTGCTGGATGCAATCTGGATCCTTGCCCTGATTCATACCTCCCGACAGTGGCCGCCAGGGAACTAAACGCCTACCCTCCCCGCCCCTTCCTCAACATCACATCCAACTGATCCACCACCGCCGCCCAATCCGCGTCATCGAGAATTTCAGTGCGCAGCAAATCCGCCTGGCTCGGGCTCCAGAAAAATGCGTCCGCCAAGTGCAGTTCCGGTTTGAGCGGTGAGTGGGTGGCGATGAATTTGTCGATGCTTTCGGCGTCGTCAGGCAGGCCGAGTTGTTTGAACAGGGAAGGGAGGCTGTGGGTTGGGTTTTCCATGTCTGGCTCCTGTTTCCGGGTGGGGTGACTGCTTCGCCGTCATTCGCGAGCAGGCTCGCTCCCACAGGAGAAACGCGATCCTCTGTGGGAGCGAGCCTGCTCGCGAAGACGGCAGCATTGCCAATACAAATCTCAATAACTCAACTCCCGCACCTCCGCATGCGGCACCATTTTCAGGAAATCGGGCGTGTTCAAGTGCAGCAGATTGATGTGGTTGCCGGCTTCCAGATAGATATCTTTTTGCCGGGTCAGCAGGGGATCGATGACTACGTCCAGTCCATAGGCCTCGCCCAGGGCAGGCACCGCGCCACGTTCGCAGTCATCGAACAGATGCGGCAGGTTGCTTTCACGGGAGACCTGCCATTCGCCGCTGCTGCGGACTTTGCTCAAGTCCAGGTGCCGGCTGGCGGGCAGCACGGCCATCAGGTAGTGCCCGTGGTGGTCGTCGAGGATCACCGATTTGGCCACCCGTTCGGCAGGAATGCCCGCGACCCGCGCCGTTTCGAGGCTACTGGCCGAATGAGGGTGGGTAACGATGTCATAGTCGCATTGAGCCTTTTCCAGGCTTCTCTGCACGGTTCTTGCCATACGCATGATGCACCTCGGTGTCCGCAATCACGCCTGGCGGACGATGGTTAACATTTTTCTACGTAGTAAAAGTCTAGGCCCGCCGGGGCGATCCGGCGGGAAATCCGCCCATCGGACAGGTCGACAACTGAGCAAAATTCATACAAGTGGTGCGTCAACTAAACTGTATACAGAACCACCACCGACTCTCCCGGAGGGTCACGTGAATACGCGTTGTTGTGCCATTGCAGGGCTGTTGGCGTTCAGCGGCTCGATATTCGCCGCAGACACTGTCGGCCTGCCGGCTCCCGATCCCATCGGCATCTGGCTGATCACCTTCGGCATCGCGTTTTTGATCGCCGAAGCCGCCCTGCCCAACTACGGCGTGATCGGCCTGGGCGGGATCGTGATGTTCGTGATCGGCGCAGTCATCCTGACCAACGCCGAATTGCCCGTTCCGCTGATGATCGGCCTGGGACTGATCAGTGCACTGCTGCTGATTTTCCTGCTGATCCGCGCCTTGAAAACCCGACCGCGCCATACCGTCAGCGGCGATGCCGGGCTGCTGGGCAGTGTGACGCCGGTGCTGTCCTTGCAGGCCGGTGATAGCTGCCAAGGCTGGGTGCATTTGCAGGGCGAACGCTGGCAAGTGTCGAGCGCCAAGCCATTGCAGATCGGACAGCGGGTGCGGGTGGTGGCACGCAAGGGATTAATGCTGGAAGTGGCCGCGACTGACGCGGTGTCGATTGGAGAATAGCCATGGGTTTGCAGCTGGGTTTTGTCGCGCTCCTGTTGTTGCTGATCGCATTGGCGGGCGCGACCTTTCGCATCCTGCGCGAGTACGAGCGCGGGGTGGTCTTCCAGCTCGGTCGTTTCTGGCAGGTCAAGGGCCCGGGCCTGATCCTGTTGATTCCGGTGATCCAGCAAATGGTTCGCGTCGATCTGCGGACCATCGTCCTCGACGTACCGGCACAGGATGTGATCACCCGCGACAACGTCTCGGTCAAGGTCAACGCGGTGCTGTATTTTCGCGTTCTCGATCCGCAGAAGGCGATCATCCAGGTCGAAGACTTTCTCATGGCCACCAGCCAACTGGCGCAAACCACGTTGCGCGCGGTACTGGGTAAACATGAACTCGATGAACTGCTGGCCGAACGCGAACGACTGAACATCGACATCCAGCAAGTGCTCGACGCCCAGACCGATGCCTGGGGCATCAAAGTGGCCAACGTCGAGATCAAGCACGTAGACCTCAACGAATCGATGATCCGCGCCATCGCCAGACAAGCCGAAGCGGAGCGTGAACGCCGGGCCAAGGTGATCCACGCCGAAGGTGAATTGCAGGCCTCGGAAAAACTCATGCAGGCCGCCGAAATGCTGGGCCGTCAGCCTGGCGCCATGCAATTGCGTTACATGCAGACGCTCAGTTCGATTGCCGGCGACAAGAGCTCGACCATCGTCTTTCCATTGCCGATCGAACTGCTCAAGGGCATGGCGGATTTGTCGGCCAAGCCTTGAATGGCAAAGGGTGACTCAACGCTGCGCTGCGAGCGGATACACCGACTCCCATCCGCCGCCCAGCGCCTTGTACAACCCGACCGCCGCCAGCGACACGCCCGTCGAACTCTCGACCCATTGCTCCTGGGTGGCCAGCAGCGCGCCTTGTACGGTGAGCACGTTGACGAAATCCACCACGCCCTCCACGTATTGCTGTTGCGCGGTTTGCAGGGCGATCCGGTTCTGGCGCACCGCTTCGGCGAGGCTGTCGCGGCGCAACTGGCTGGCGTTGTAGGCGCTCAGTTGATCATCGATTTCATGCCAGGCGCGCAGCACGGTCTGCTGGTAGGCGATGGCCGCTTCCTGTTGCTGCGCCTCACGCAAATTCAACACGCCACGCAAGCGCCCGCCATCGAACAACGGCAGGCTCAATTGCGGGCCAATGCCAAACGTGCGCGAACCCCATGAACCGAAATCGCTCAACTGCATGGCTTGCGAGCCGACATTGCCCGACAGGGTAATGCGCGGATAGAAATCACCCTTGGCCACCCCGATGCTCGCCGTGGCGGCATGCAGGCGGGTCTCGGCCTGGCGAATGTCCGGGCGGCGCTCGGCCAGTTGCGACGGCAGGCCGATGGCGACCTGGCGCGGTGTCTGCGGCACCGGTGCGTCGGTGGACAACTCGGACGCCAGCGTCTGGGGCGGTTCGCCCATCAACAGGCTCAGGGCGTTGATCAACTGCGCCTGACGCTGTTCCAGCGCGGGCAGGCGCGATTCGATGGCGGCCACTTGCGCGGCGGCTTCGGCGACGTCCAGATCCGTGGCGACGCCGTCGGCCAGGCGCAGTTGCGACAGCTTCAGGCTGTGGCGAGCCACCTCAAGGTTCTGTTCGGTGACGGCCCTGGTGTTTTGCACGCCGCGCAGTTGGATGTAGTCCTGGGCGGTTTCGGCGAGGACCGACAACAACACGCCACGACGATCGTTTTCCGCGACCTCCAGCGTGGCGTCTGCCGCTTCGGTTTCGCGGCGTACCCGGCCCCAGAAATCCAGTTCCCAGGAGGCAGAGAAACCGGCATCCCACAGGTTGAACGCGGAGTTTCCGTTGTGCCCCGAGGGGTCCATCAGGCCTTCGCCGCTGTTGCGCTTACGGGCATAGCTGCCAGTGGCGGCGGTCGTCGGATAGCGATCGGCGGTGACCACCTGGCGCACGGCGCGGCTTTGCTCCAGGCGACTGCTTGCCAGTTTCAGGTCGAGGTTGTCGGTCAAGGCGCGCTGGCTCAGGGCCGAGAGTTTCGGGTCGTTGAACACCTCCCACCAGCGTTCGTTCATCGTCTCGGTGATGGCCTGGCTAGCTGCTGCTTTTGAGGGTTTCGACCATTCGGTGACTTGCTGCGTTTCGGGCTTCTGGAAGTCTGGGCCGACAGTGCAGGCTGAGAGGCTCATGATGAGCAAGGCACACAGGGTGAGTCGAGGCTGATGGCCTCTTCGCGAGCTGGCTCGCTCCCACAGAGGATCACCTTTTGAAAAGAGATTGTGGTCAACGCACCGCCCAATTGTGGGAGCGAGCCTGCTCGCGAAGGCGTCAGACCTGTCACCAAAGAATCTCATCGCTGCGCAACCTCATGTTCGACGCCAGCACTTGAGGTATCAATCCTCGCCTCCACCGACATCCCCACCCGCAACCGCTCGGCCAACGGCTGCCCCGGCGCCAGCACAATCTTCACCGGAATGCGCTGCACCACCTTGGTGAAGTTACCGGTCGCGTTGTCCGGCTTGACCGAGGCGAAGGTCACCCCGGTGGCCGGCGCGATGCTTTCGACGCGCCCCTTCAGCGCTTCGCCGCCAAAAGTGTCGACGCTGACCTGAACCGCCTGCCCCGGTTGCACATGAGTCAATTGGGTTTCCTGAAAATTGGCCACCACATAAGCCTGCGCCAACGGCACCACCGCCAGCAGCTTGCTGCCCGGCGAGACATAGGCGCCCACCCGCACGGCACGCTCGCCAACCATGCCATCCTGCGGCGCGACGATGCGTGTATAGGACAGTTCGTAGCTGGCAATTTCCAGCTTCGCCTGGGCCCGTTTCAAGCCACCTTCAGCGCCATCACGCTGCGCGGTGAGGATGTCCACCTGCTTGCGTTCCGCCGCCAGCACCGCCGTCGCGTTGGTCAACCGGGCGCTGGCCTGATCGATGCGCGTGCGCGCCTGTTGCGCGTTCTGCACCGTACCGGCACCGACCCCGGCGAGATGGTTGTAGCGATTGAGTTCATGTTCGGCAAAGGCCATCTCGGCCTTGGCAGACACCACAGAGGCCTGCGCCTGGGCGATGACCGACGCCTGGCGCTCAAGGGTCGCCTTGGCATTTTGCAATTGAGCCTGGGCCACCAGCGATTCGGCGGCGGCCGCTTCGGCGGCGGCACGCAGATCACGGTCGTCGATCAGCGCCAACATTTGCCCGGCCTTGACCTGCTGGTTGTCTTCCACCAGCACTTGCTTGATGAACCCGGCCACTCGCGGCACCACCACGGTGTAGTCTGCCGAGACATAGGCGTCGTTAGTGCTCTGTTGCGTGCGCTGGCCGAACACGCCCGGCGCCAGCAGGGAAATCAGCACGCCCACCGCGATCACGACGGCAGCGCCCACGGCCACTTTTTGCTTGGATTGAGTCGTCATAAAAACCTCGGTTTCAGTGGAGCATTCAGGTCGGCGCGCGCGGCGGATAGATCCGCGTCGGCAGCCAGAAAATCAGCAGGATCAGCGCCACGGCAACGCCAGCCATGCACAAGTAAAGGTCCGCCGCGGTCAGCACCACCGCCTGCTCATGCAGCCGATGGGCAAGGCCGGCACTGTCGGAATCGGCCAAGGGCGAATTGCCGAGGCGATCCACCAGCATCGTCGAGTGAAAGTGCAGCCGCGCCGTGGTCAACGTCTCCAGCACGCCGGTGGCGATCACCGCCGCCAGGCCTTTCACGGTGTTGAACCAGGATGAGGCGAATGGCCCATCCATCGGGCTGATGCTTCCGGTCGAGAGCATCAGCAGCGGCAACACCGCCATGGGCTGACCGAAGATTTGCAACAGTTGCAACACATAGAAATCATCGCGAATCCATGCCGACGTCAGCTGCGATCCCCCGAGACAGGACAGGGTCAGCATGCTCAGGCCGATGCCCAGCACCCAGCGGCAATCGACCCACCGCAGGTTGCACAGCGCCGCTACCAACGGCAGCGCGATCAGCTGTGGCAGCGCTGCCAACAACGTGATCGGCGCGGTCTGCACCGGCCGATATCCCTGCACCTGCGCCAGGTAGCTGGACGGAATAATGATCACCGCCAGCAACACCACCAGCACCCCGGCCAGGGTCAGCAAGGCGAACGACAGGTTGCGGATACCGAGCATCTGCATCTTGAAAAACGGGATCGGTTGCGACCACTCGTTGATCAGAAACAGCACCAGCAATAACGTGCCGACCACCAGCAAGACGCTGATCAGGCTCGACTCGAACCAGTCCAGCCGATTGCCCTGCAAAATGCCGATCACCAGCATGCAGATCGCCGGAAAACCCAGCAGCAAACCGCGCCAGTTGAACTGCTTGAAACGCTCCAGCCGCAGTGGGTCCTGGGGAATGCCGTAGGCCACCGCCAGCGTGGCGATCAGGCACGGTGCGACGACTTGCCAGAACGTCCATTGCCAGCCGACATACTCGGTCCACAACCCGGCCAGCGGCGTGCCCAGTCCCGGGCCGAAGGTGGCGGTCAGGGCATAACCGGCCAGGCCGAAGACCTTTACGTTGGCCGGCAAAAAACGCAGGGCGACGGTCATCAGCATGGGGGGCAGCGCGCCACCGGCCAGGCCTTGCAACGTGCGCAACACCAGCAGACTTTCGTAATTCGGCGCCAGCGGGCACAACACGCCCAGCAGGGTGAACGCACTGATCGCACACAGCGTGAAGCGCCGTAACGAGAACGTCACCGCACACCAGGGCGCGAAGGCCGCCGCCGCCACCGAAGTCGCGGCATAGCTGGCGACCAGCCAGGTGCCTTCGTCGTAGCCGATGGCTAACGCACCGCGAATGTCAGCCAGGGCAACCTTGGTCACCATCTCGTTCAGGCCTGAGACCAACACCGCCAGCAGCACACCCACCAGGCCAATGATGATCCGCAGACCAAACACGGTTGGCGCGGCGGCCGGCGTGGGCGCAGCCAGAGGCACCGAGGCCGTCAGGGAGGTCATCGGTTCACAACTCCGAAATGATTGAGGTGGCAGTCTACGAAGGCGAATCGCTGACGAAAACTGACTTATTGGCAATTTATAAGTGCGCTGGACGCAGCAATTGGACGACAAAAATGAGCGAGGACAGAAACATGTCTCGCGAAAAAACGACGGAAAAAAACTAACACTGCCGCGTCAGGCGGACCACCATCCATAGGTGTTAGAACAGCGCTGTGCAGGAGGCGTTTTTGTGGCGAGGGAGCTTGCTCCCGTTGGGCTGCGCAGCAGTCCTTCTTTCGGAGCCGCTTCGCGCCCCGACGGGAGCAAGCTCCCTCGCCACAAACTGCTTCTCAAGTGATCAGGGCTGGGCTGCCAACCACGTCTCGTCGCAACAGCTTTTCAGCGTCTCACGCAGCCAGCGATGGGCCGGGTCATTGTCGAATCGTGGATGCCAGGCCTGGGTCAGCATGATGGTCGGCAAGGGCACCGGCAGGGTGAACGAGCGCAGCTTCAAACCCAGGCGACGCACGCTCAACAGCGTTTCCCTGGGTACCGGCAGAATCAGGTCGGAATCGGGCAAGGCGAACATCGCCGCATGGAAACTCGGTGCAATCACCGCCACCCGCCGCTCCAGTCCCAGCGCGTTGAGCGCCGTGTCGATCGGGCCACGCGCGATCCCGCGCCGGGACATGCTGATGTGGGAAAAACTGGCGAAACGTTCGGCGGTGATCTCTTCATCGAGCAACGGATGATCTTCGCGCACCAGGCCGACGAACTGGGTGGAGAACAGGTTCTGCACTTTCACTTCCGGCATCAGTGGCCGGTTGTTGCTGACACTCAGGTCGATCCGCCCCTCGCGCAAGGCCTCGTCATCGCCATCGCCCTCCGGGACAAACCGCAACTCGCAATGGGGCGCCTGGCGCTCCATGGTGTCGAACAGCTTGCCGCCGTAGATGCCGATGAAGAAATCATTGGCGCGAATGCTGAAGCGTCGGCGAAGACTGGCCAGATCCACGACACGCGCCGAGTGGAACAGCTGCGCGGCTTGCTCCACCAGATCCCGCACCTGTTCGCGCAGTTCCAGCGCCTTGGGTGTCGGCACCAGCCCCCGGCCGGCGCGCACCAGGATCGGATCGCCAATGGCCTCGCGTATGCGCGTCAGCGTGCGGCTCATGGCCGCCGGGCTGAGGTTCATCCGCCGCGCAGCACCCACCACACTGCCCTCGTCGAGCAGGGCGTCGAGGGCGATGAGCAGGTTCATGTCGGGGAGTTGCATCGCGAGCACTCGTTCAGGATCTGGATTGATTCAGACGCAATGCTAGCAAACATACTTTGAATGATGTGTTGGCTGTTCCGGCCCCTTCGCGGGTAAGCCCGCTCCCACAGTGTTCATCAGTGGATGCAAGTTTTGTGTTCAGCAAAGAAACCTGTGGGAGCGGGCTTGCCCGCGAAGGCGTCCGCACAGTCACCATCGCCATTCGCACAAACCCACCACCACTCGCCCCCAAAGCACTATCAGTTCTGCTAGTTCTCAACCTTTGCCGTGAAGCGTAAAACTTAGCCAGACATCACCTCGATCCTCCCGCAGAGGTTTTCGGCATGACTCAACCCTGGAAACAGAACCCGACCGGGCAGCACACGGTGCTGCTGGCGACAGATCTCAAAAAGTCGGTACACGCCGAAATCGAAGCGGGCAAGATCAATCGCATGGCGTACTTGCCCTACGGACAGCAATCGGCGCAGCTTGAGGTCATGACGAGGGTAGGGTTTAACGGTGAACTGCGAGAGGCGGGACTCGATTGGTATTTACTGGGCAACGGCTACCGTGCTTACAACCCTTGGTTGATGCGCTTTCACAGTCCGGACAGTTTGAGTCCGTTCGGTAAGGGTGGGAGGAATACGTATATGTATTGCTGCGGGGAGCCGGTGATGAATTCGGACCCATCGGGGCACGTTTTTGGATTTTTTTCGTGGGGGCTCGGCAAACTCGCAGGCGGGCTCCGAACAGTCGTCAGTAAGACAACCACTTTTGCTACCAGCGCTGTCAGCAACACTGCAAGCACGATCAGCCGCAGTGCCTCTCAGGTCGCTGAAGTTTTAGGTAGCTCAAAAAAAGCACTGAGCAATGCCCTTCTCGGCGCTGAACCTTTTCCTGGACCTCCACCTCCTCGATTTGTACAAACACCACCCAAACATTACGTCGTTACCCAGCGAAATCCATACCAAGGACCCAATTCAGTCAGGTATCAGCGGACTCCGTTTGTTTCCAAAACTGGAAATGGTCCCCGGATTACTGGCACGACGGGTCCAACAAAGCGTGTCACAGAGCTTCGAAAGGGAAGTTAATTACCGTCCAAAAAACAGCGCGGTGAGGCCAGCCTCACCGCTGCATCCCCCACCGCTTCACCGTCACCCGTTCCAACGAATCAAACACCAGATTCTCCACCAGCAACCCGATCAGAATCACCACCGCCAACCCGGCAAATACCTTGTCGGTATACAGCTCATTGCGATTCTGAAAGATGTACCACCCCAACCCACCCTTGCCACTGGTCGCACCAAACACCAATTCAGCGGCAATCAACGTGCGCCAGGCAAACGCCCAACCAATTTTCAGCCCCGCCAGAATCGACGGCAATGCCGCAGGGATGAGGATGAACAGCACGAAGCGCATGCCCTTGAGGCCATAGTTGCGCCCGGCCATGCGCAGGGTTTCGGAGACGCCGAGGAAACCGGCGTAGGTGTTCAGCGCCAGCGCCCAGAGCACCGAATGCACCAGCACGAAAATCAGGCTGTTCTGCCCCAGACCGAACCACAGCAGCGCCAGCGGCAGCAGTGCGATGGCCGGCAACGGGTTGAACATCGAGGTCAGGGTGCTGAGCAGGTCGCGGCCGAATTGAGTCGACACCGCCAATGTGGTCAGGCCGAATGCCAGGACAATGCCGATCAGGTAACCCTTGAGCAGCACCACCAGGGAAATCCACACCTTGCCCAGCAATTCGCCGCTGAGCAGACCGTCGTACAGCGCATGGGCGGTTTGCAGGAAGCTCGGCAGCAACAGGTCGTTGTTTTGAATGCGGGCAATCACTTCCCACAGCACTGCGAGCAATATCAGGATCAGGCTTTTGCGAATCCAACCCTGTTGCCACAGGCGCTGGCCGAGGGGCAATTCACGCTCCAGCGGTACGCTGGTCAGTGGCTGCAAAACGGTTTCGAATTCTTCACGCGGGGATGATAGATGGCTCATCGGGCCCTCCTCGAAAACTGGCTCAATAAGCGATGCGGATGTCGGTGAAATCCAGTTCGCGCTCGGTTTCCGGCGACTGGCCTTCATCGAACAGCAACCGGTGAATGCGTCGCGCCGACGCCTGAAACGCCACGCCGCCGAGGCTGTGCAAATCGTATTGATGGCTGTGGACTTCCGCCCGCACCCGCCCCGGATGCGGCGACAGCAACAGGATGCGATTGCCCACCACCAGCGCCTCTTCGATTGAGTGCGTGACGAACAGCAGCGTGAAGCGCACCTCTTCCCAGAGCAGCAGCAATTCCTCCTGCATCTTGCGCCGGGTCAGCGCATCAAGGGCGGCGAAGGGCTCGTCCATGAGCAGGATCTTTGGCTGCATCGCCAACGCCCGCGCAATGGCAACACGCGCCTTCATACCGCCGGACAAGGTATGCGGATAGGCATCGGCAAACGCCGCCAGCCCGACTTTTTCCAGGTAGTGCAGCGCCCGCTCTTCGGCCTCTTTACGCTTGAGGGTCTTCGAGGCCAGCAACGGGAACATCACGTTCTGTTTGACGGTCTTCCATGGCGGCAGTTGATCGAACTCCTGGAACACCACGATCCGGTCCGGCCCCGGCGCATCCACGCGCTGACCTTGCAGACGGATCTCGCCCTCGACGGGCTGAATGAATCCTGCGGCAGCCTTGAGCAGGGTCGACTTGCCGCAACCGGAGGGACCGAGCAGGACAAAACGGTCCGCCGGGTCGATCTCGAAACTCACTTGATGGGTCGCCCGCACCACCCGTTGCGGCGTGCGGTACTCCAGGCTGACGTTATCGACCGACAGCAGCGCTTGGGCTGCCGTGGCCGGTTTGCTGACCGTGTGGCCTTGCAAAGGGGCGTTCATGTGAGTCAGCTCCCTTGCAGCGGTTTGGCGTCCTGGAAGAAGTAATCCTTCCACGAATCCGGTTTGTTTTTGATTGCGCCGACACGGTAGAGAAATTCGGCCAGCGGGTAGGTATTTTTCGGCGTGACGCTGAATTCGAACTGCGGGTTGTCGATGATTTTCAGCAACGCGGCGCGGTCGATTTTCGCCTTGGTGACGCGGATGTAAGTGTCCGCTGCGGCGCCTTTATCGTTCTGGGCAAAGGTGGCAGCTTCGGTCAGGGCGTCGATGAAGGCTTTGTAGGTTTTCGGGTTTTCGTTGCGGAATTTCTCGGTGGCGAACAACACGGTTGGCGAGTTCGGGCCGAGCAGGTCATAGGTGTTCAGCACCACGTGCACGTTCTTGTTTTCCAGTGCCTGATCCTGGAACGGCGGGTTGGAGAAGTGCCCGGTCAGCTCGGTTCCGCCAGCGACCAGCGCTGCCGTGGCATCAGGGTGCGGAACGGCGATGGTGTACTTGTCGAGGCGATTGAACTCCTTGTCGCCCCACTGCTTGGCCGCCGCGTATTGCAGGAAGCGCGACTGCACGGAAACGCCCACCGCCGGCACCGCGATGCGGTCCTTCTCGGTGAAATCGGCGATGGTTTTGACCTTCGGATTATTGCTCACCAGGTAGTACGGGAAGTTACCCAGGGAGGCCACGGCCTTGACGTTCTGCTTGCCGTGGGTGCGGTCCCAGATTGTCAGCAGCGGGCCGACGCCGGCGCCGGCAATATCGATGGAACCGGAGAGCAACGCATCGTTGACCGCTGCGCCACCGGAGAGCTGGGTCCAGTCGACCTTGATGTCGATGCCTTCCTGCTTGCCGTACTTCTCGATCAGGTTTTGATCGCGCACAACGTTGAGCAGCAGATAGACGATGCCGAACTGTTCGGCGATGCGGATTTCACCTTCGGCGTGGGCCACGGTCGGCGCCACCAGGCTGCCGGCGATCAGGCTGAAACCCAGGCCAATGGCCGCGGCCAGCGGTGCAAAGGGAAGACGTTTGGACATGATCAGATCTCCGACAAATCAGAAAGGCGCGTCGCCCTGGATGGTGGTGCGATACAACTTGCGGCGCAGGTAGCTTGGGCAACCGGCGGCAAGGTGGATCAGCGAACGGTTGTCCCAGAACACCAGGTCATGGGGCTGCCACTGATGGCGGTAGATGTTTTCCGGCAACACGCTGTGGGCGTAGAGTTCGGCCAGCAGTTGCTGGCTCTCGTCCTCCGGCAAGCCAACGATGCGGGTTGTGAAACCCTCGCTGACGAACAACGCCTTGCGGCCGTTTTCCGGGTGAGTTCGCACCACCGGATGAATGACTTCGGCGACTTGAGCGAGTTGCTCCGGTGTCAGGGTCGGACGCCAGTTGCCTTCGAATTTTGTCTCGCTGTAACGCGCCGTGTAGGAGTGCGCCGCCGAACGACCTTCGACCGCCTTGCGCAACGCTTCGGGCAGGCTGTCCCAGGCTTTGTGCATGTCGGCGAACAGGGTGTCGCCACCTTCGGATGGCAGCTCCTGGGCATGCAGCATCGAGCCCAGGCTCGGCAGTTCCTTGTAGGAGAGATCGGAGTGCCAGAACTTGCCGGCATCGCCCAGGCCGATGTTCTGGCCGTTCTCAACGATGTTGGAAACGATGAGGATTTCCGGGTGCCCCGCCAGCAGGAACTGCTTGAGCACATGGATCTGCAACACACCAAAACGACGGCTGAAATCGATTTGCTGTTGGGGGGTAATGCGTTGGTCGCGGAACACCACCACGTGATGATCCAGGTGCGCGCGGTGAATGCGGGCGAAGTCCCGGTCATTGATCGGGCGGGACAAATCGAGGCCGATGATTTCGGCGCCCACCGCACCGCTGAACGGGCGGATTTCGAATGCTTGCGGCGCGATGGTCACGGCGCTTGGGGTAGCACTAGCTGAAGACATAAATCACTCCCACGCACGGCACGCTCAAGGGCGCGCGCGTCGATCAGAAACTCACGGAGGTCCCGTGTTGGTTCGTGTCGTGCGGCGCGCCGATTGGTCGGCAGGTACGCAGGGGTGTGACTTTATAGATATAAGAACAGGAATTTAAATACCGTTAGCGAATAACCATATGGCGTATTTCGCCTATGCTGCTGACAGCATGACGCGATTCAATTCCGAGGGATGCTCCATGTTCTACGTGCAACGCAATACAGAAGGGCAACTGATGCGCGTCGAAGCCGAAGCCTACGCCGAGTCCACGGAAACGCTGCCGGCCGATCACCCGGACTTGCAAGCCTGGTTCGCCAATGAGGTCATGGCCACCAGCCTCAAACAACTCAAGCAGATTAAACAGCTCAAGCAACTCAAGCAGAGCGACCTGGAAATGATCCGGGTACTCGACGACTTGATCGAGGTGCTGATCAGCAAAGGCGTGATCCTGGTGACCGACCTGCCGTCGCCTGCGCAGGCCAAACTGATGGACCGGACCCAGGCCCGGGAGGCATTGGGTGGGTTGAGTCATTTGGTTGATGATGATGAGGAAGGGTATATCTGATCCGATGGATCTTCAGCGTCGGTACTGGCGCCTTCGCGAGCAGGCTCGCTCCCACAGTTGATCGGTGTGGACGCAGGATTTGTGTGCAACATAGATCCATCGTGGGAGCGAGCCTGCTCGCGAAGGCGGCATCAAGAACAACGCAACACGGCCTACTGCCAAGGCCTGGGCTCACCCACCAACCGCCCCTGCACCCCATACACACCCATCTCGCGAATCACCGCCAGCTCGCCCTCGGTTTCCACTTGCTCGGCAATCAACGGCAAGTCGATGCTATGGGCTGCGCGCTGGATGGCTTCAATAAACAGGCGCTTGTCGCTCTCCTGATCGATCGCACGGATATAGCTGCCGTCGATCTTCAAATAAGCCAAGCCGAGCCGCGCCAGGTTGCCGATCATGCTGAAGCGCCCGCCAAAATGCTGCAGGCTCAACGAGAATCCGAGTCCGCGCAAATGCCGCGTCAGGTCTTCGAGCATGACTTGCTCCGACAATTGTTCTTCACCAATTTCCAGCGTCAGCCGCGGCCCCAGATGGGAATGCGAACGCAACAGTTCGAAGAGCACATTCAACGCCTGCGGATCTTCCAGGGTGGCCGAGGACAGGTTCAGCGCCAGCGATGCTTCGTGATCGGCCATCTGCTCCAGCACCAGTTCCAACATCAGGCGATCCAGCCGCGCGGTCCAGCCAAACCGCTGCAACCACGGCAGGAAGCGCCCGGCCGGAATGCTCTGGCCCTGATCGTCAATCAGTCGTGACAATACTTTATGGTGCAGCACCAATTGCGTGTCCTGACTGGCCACCACCGGCTGGAAGTACAGTTTGAATCGCCGCTGATTCAGCGCCTGATCCAGCAGGTTATGCCAGGCATGGTGATCATCGCCGACACCCGCCAGGGCGCTGTGGTCCAGGCAGACCCAATTCGAATCAGCCTGGCTTTCGGCCTGCGCCAACGCCTGATCCGCCAGCCCGATCACCGCTTGCGGCGCGTCGCCATGAACAAAGGGTGCCAATCCGATCGCGGCGACCGAAGCCACGTCGGTGGCGCCAGTCGCATGCAGGCTGGCCAGGGCCGTGTCGAGGTGCTGTGCCAATTGCAGTGCTTCTTCGCGCATCAGTCCCGGCGCCAGCACAGCGAACTCGCCGCCACGAATGCGCGTGACGAGGTTTTGCGTTGCCGGATAGCGGGCGCACTCACGCGACAGCTGCTCGCCGACCGCCTGCAACAACGCGTCCGTGCGTTGACCGCCCAATCGCTGGTTGAGACCGGCCAGGTCCTGAACCCGCAATAACAGTAAGTAACCGGAGCTGGCCTGCTCAGGGTTGCTCACCCGCGCGTTCAATTGCATCTCGAAATAGCGGCGGTTGGCCAACCCGGTGAGGTTGTCCTGATAAGACTCGACCCGCAGCTTTTCACTGCGCTCGGCCTGTTCCTGGAATAGCGCCTTGAGCTTCTCGACCATCTGGTTCATGGCCTGCACCACGCGCCGCAGTTCCGGCGTACGCGGCAGCTGCGGCAGGCTGAGGAACTCACGTCGGGCGATGGCGTGGGACTGCTGGACCATGTAATCGAGTGGCTTCAATTGCCGACGCAACAACAAGGCCCCCAACACCGCGCTGACCACGCCGCAGATGAGCAACCACACCAGACTGCCCAGCGCGCTTTGCCACAGCTTGGCCAACGCGAACATCGGGTGGCTGACCACCTCGACCCGCGCTGCCTGCTCCCACCCGCGACTGACGATCGCATCGCCACCGGCAGGCTCCAGGCCAATTAGCCTGACGAACCAGCCCGGCACCTGGGTGTCCGCCGGGATGCCACTGCGCTCGACCAGCGTCTTGTCATTGGACAGATCGACCACTCGGATGCTCGCGTAGTAACCACTGTCGAAGATCGAACTGACCAGCAATTCGGTCATCGCCGGGTCGTCGATATTCGGCGTCAGGGACAGCGCCAGCGCCGTCGCGGCATCCTGGGCATGGGAGCGCAACTGGTTGACATACTGGGTGCGCGAGCTCTCCAGACTGACCATGAAGCTGCCGGTAAAGGCGACGACCAGGAACAGACAGATTGCGATCAACAGCTGTTTGAACAAGGACATCTGTGGGCATGCTCCTAGTGAGTCGTATCGACCGGGAATCCTTCGGCCTGCATTTTCTTCAGCAGATCCTGCCACCGGGACAGGCGCTTGGTGTCACCGACCTTCTGGTTACCCTTGGTACCCGGCAACCACAGCCCTTCTGCATTGAAAGCGTAGACCGGCAGCAGATCCGTACGTTGGCTGGCCGGCTGGATGAGATCCGTCAGGCTGTCGAGCACCAGCGGCATGGCATTCGGGCTGGCGTAGTAAGTCAACACCATGTG
The DNA here is from genome assembly GCF_013359695.1 of Pseudomonas sp. C2B4. Taxonomy (GTDB): domain Bacteria; phylum Pseudomonadota; class Gammaproteobacteria; order Pseudomonadales; family Pseudomonadaceae; genus Aquipseudomonas. The sequence goes on along the minus strand of NZ_JABFMU010000005.1, from coordinate 7,779 downwards.
CGCGCGATTCAGGCGCAACGCCTTGACGTAGGTAATGCGCAACTTGTCGCTGGCCACGCCCAGATGTCGCAAGCTGAAGTACTTGGCAATAGCGTAGTCCTCGCAATCGCCGGCGCCTTTCCACAAGGCTTCGATCGGGGTTTCCCAATAATCGACCTGGTGCCAGAGGTCGATGTCTTCGACGTAGCGCATCCGCTGGTTGAAGAACCGGTTGACCAGGTTGAGCTGTTCCAGCTCGCTGACCTGTTTCTGGGTGCCGAGCAACTGTTGCCAATCATCAATACGCTGCTGACCTTCGCCCAAAGGTCCGTACAATGCCTGCGCCCGGCGGCTGATCAGGGAAAAATCCCAATCGGCCAGCACACTGCCCAGCATCACGCCAGCCAGCAGCAACGCGCCGCACAGCCAGCGCAACATCCGGGAAATCGGGAAACGTACCGCCAATGCGAGGCATCCAGGGTGGGCAGGTGAAGTCGGATGATGGTGTAGGTTAGCTCGTTAAAAAACAATGGCACGGTGAGATCACCGATGGCGCGCTAAACTTAGGAAAAGGCGCCCTGCCACGGGTTTGACAAGCCTTCAGGCAGTCACTAGTGTCAGTTGGATCCAAAAACAACTTAGTCAATCAGGGTGCTTAGTAGTGACACAAAAGCCCAACCCTCTCAGCAGTATCAAGGTTGACGGGCCGATTCCCGCGCATCTGGCGCGCTCGGTGATCGAAGAAACGTTGCGTTCGGCCATTCTCGATGGCCGCTTGCCTTGCGGTATTGCACTGCGCCAGCAAGACCTGGCTGATCTGTTTGGTGTCAGCCGCATGCCGGTGCGCGAGGCTTTGCGTCAGCTCGAAGCCCAGTCGTTGCTCAATGTGGTTGCCCATAAAGGCGCTGTGGTCGCGCCGCTGGTCCAGGGCGATGCCACGGAGACCTACGCGCTGCGGATCCTGCTGGAATCCGAAGCGTTGCGCCTGTCGGTCCCGCTGCTGGAGGACTCGGACCTGGAGCAGTCAGCCCGCTATATCGATGAGCTGGAAACCGAGCACGACTACACCGAAATCGGCCGACTCAATCGCCTCTTCCATATGTCGCTGTACTGCAAGGCACCCAATAAACGACTGCTGAAACTGGTCGAAGACGGGCTGAACGAGGAAGAACGCTTCCTGCGCTTCAACCTGGAAGCCATGGGCCTGGGCAAACTGTCCCAGGAAGATCACCGGGCGCTGTTGCATGCAGCCGAAAACCGGGACGTCGAAGGCACGGTGAAGCTGCTCGAACATCACCTCAATCGGGGAGTCGAGGTGATTACCCGCTACCTCAACAGCCCTGAAGCCCAAAGCAGAAACACCCAGAAGTGAAACTCTCCAGCCTGTGGCGAACGCTCTCGCCACAGGCTCAATGCGCTGCTTAAAGCAGAACAATCCGCTTACAAAATTCCCTCCTCTGCCTACCTCCCCGATTCCGGGTTCCCGGTGATGGCGGCTGCCTTGAATTACGCTCACTCTTGGGGTGCCGACAACCAATGAACGGGAGCGCACCACCCTGGTGGCGCAGTCCCCGCACCAAGAACCTACGGAAGGAGCCTTGTCACGGGAACGGATGAATGGGCGTAACTCCGGCCCACTTCCACCCCCTCAAACCATCTCAACGAACTCAATTAGAAAGTTGCTTCGAGTGAGGCATTCACTCTTTACAAAAATTCTGACTTATATAAGCCGGAAGGAGTAACTACACCCAAATAAAACTCAAATTAAAAGTTTTATTGGAACTTATCGCATTCGAAAAAGTTAAACTTTTAAATGTCAACAAAATAACTTGCCCAACACTTTATTTGTGTACTAGCTTTTCCACGCCGCCAATGAATAGCGGCCGACCAGTCCACCAGCCTTGTTCTGAAAGCAACTAACACAGATCAATTCGTCTGAGGCGCCCGCTCGCCAAAAGAACGCGTGATCGCACAACCAGCGATTGATTACATCTGATACTTGATCATTCAAGGGCCTGTTCATGAAACCAACTAAAGAACGTCTCGAACAAAAGAAAGCGGAACTAAGTGCACACCCGATTTTCGCCGAAATCCATTCACTGCCGATCTTGCAACGTTTCATGGAAACCCATGTATTCGCCGTGTGGGATTTCATGTCACTGACCAAGCGCTTGCAGCAGGAACTGACCTGCACGCAACTGCCCTGGCTGCCACCGCGGGATCCGCAGGCGGCGCGCCTGATCAATGAGATCGTGCTGGGTGAAGAGTCCGATGACCGCCCTGCCCAGGGTCACTACAGCCATTTCGAGTTGTACCTGGATGCCATGCGTGAAGTCGGCGCCAATACTGCCGCCGTCGAACGCTTCGTGGCGCTACAGCAGGAAGGCGTGAGCTACGACGTGGCGCTGCAAAGCGTAGATGTCGACCCGGCGGCAGCGCGATTCGTACGCCATACGCTGCACACCGCGCTGAATGCGCCGGGCCACAGTGTCGCGGCGGCGTTTCTGCACGGTCGTGAAAGTGTGATCCCACAGATGTTCCAGCGCATTCTCGATGACTGGGGCATCGGAATCGAACAGGCCCCGACCTTTCGCTACTACCTCGAACGGCACATCGAAGTCGATTCCGAAGACCACGGTCCGGCAGCGGAAAAACTGCTTGATCGGCTGGTCGATGGCAACCCGCAACGGGAAGACGACGTGTATGCCAGTGCCATCGCCGCCGTGGAAAGTCGCATCGCCCTGTGGGATGGCCTGCGCCTGAGCATGCGCGAACCCTTGGCGGAGATGAATGCATGAACGCCGCCGACTACCTGTCATTCGCCGACGCCTGGGAGAGTCGTGCCACCATCCGCACCCGCCCGCGGCGTGTGCTGGAGAACGATGACAAATTGATCTATCCCTTGAGCCGCCAGCCGCTGGTGCTCAGCGAAACCTTTCTGCGCGAATGCCCGCAACAACGCGACTTTGCCCTGGTGCAAACGCTGTACAAATTCATCAACGACGTGGTGATTTTCGAAACCGAAATCGTCGACAAGACCGCCCGCAGCATCGCCAAGAATCGCTTCGATGTGGCGTTCCCGTTTGCCTGTCGCTACGACGCCATGACCGTGGTCGTGGACGAGGATTACCACGCGCTGGTGGCCATGGATTTCATGCAGCAGACCGTCGCCATGACCGGCATCATGCCCATCGATCTGCCCGACGAAATCGAGCTGAGCCGAGCGATTCCGGCGGCCATTGCACTGGCACCGCAACACCTGCGCGGTGCCGTGGAATTGATCTGCGTGGCCATCGCCGAAAACACCGTGACGGGCGATGTCGCGGCGTTCGCCAAGGACGACACGGTCAAGCAATCGATCAAAGGTTTGATGGCCGACCACTTGCTCGACGAAGGCCGCCACTCCGGCTTCTGGTCGCGGATGGTGCGTATCTATTGGCACACCGCGAGTGAAGACGACCGCCAGCGCATCGCGCACATCCTGCCGGTGTTCATCGGCCATTACCTGACCAACGACATCCAGAAGTCCTTCGACTTCCGCTTGATCGACGCCTTGCCGATCAGCGATGCCGCACGCCTTGCCCTCAAGCGAGAGGTGTCGGGGCTGGCCTTCCCCATCAATCGCCATCATCCGCTGGTGGCGAACATCGTGCGGTTCTTTCGCAGCAGTTCACTGCTCGACTCGCCGTGCGTGCAAAGCGCCCTGAGCGACTACCTGATTTGACGAGGAGCACATCATGAGACGTCTCGACATTCTGCTCATTGGACGAAGCCAGGCCTTGACTGACCTGGGGCTGGAACTCGAACAACAAGGTCATGCACTGACACGGATGACGGCGCTCGATGATCGGGCGCCGGTTCACGCGGATCTCGTGATTGAGGATGCCAGCCTGCCGATTGAACGGCTCGGCGGTGCGCCCCGGCTAACTCTGCAACTGGGCATCGGGCTGCCGGGCACATCCGGCCTCCCGTCGTTGGACTTGCTGTGCCTGCACGATTCGGTGCTGCTCACTCGCGTGCCGATTGCCGATGAATGCTCAGGCAACGGTCAGGCACTGCGTCTTCGCGCAGTGGCGGAACTGGTGGATCAGGTGGCCCTGTTGGTCAGTCGTTATTCCCGGGACGCCGAGTATTTTCTGCACGCCGAACCGACGCCCCTCGTTCAATTCGGGAAAATTGAAAACCTGCTGTTCCTCGACGGCCTGGCCTTCGTCCATCAGCGCAATGCCACCGCCGAACCCCGGCTGCTGAAACTCGCCAGGGTTCCGGTGATCGAGCAGCTGGAACAGCGGTTCATTCAGTGCGCCGAACGACCGGCATTGAACGTTGGAGGCACGACCCTCGACTATCGCCAGTTGCATGCCTTGAGCCGCGCCGTTCAACAGCGATTGCAACCTTTGCTCGATCAGCATGACGGTCCGTTAGTGGTCGGAGTCTGCCTGCCCAAATGCAGCGCGTTGTATGCGGGGATTCTGGCGGTTCTGGGCAGCGGCGCGGTGTACTTGCCATTGGAGCCGAGCCATCCGCTGCAACGCCAGCAGTACATCCTGTCGAACGCGGGCGCCGTGTTGCTGCTGCATGACGGGCAACATCCGCTCACGTCTGAAATGCCCGGCCTGGATATCACAGCTATCGACGTCGAAGAGGTGTCTCTGGATCTGCCGCTGATGCGCCAGCGACCCGATCTCGACGCACCGTGCATGGCGCTCTATACCTCGGGCACCACCGGCCACCCCAAAGGCGTACTGCTCAGTCAGGCCAACCTCGCCCACTTCACGGCGTGGTACGCCGACTATGTCCAACTGACCGAACAGAGTCGGGCACTGCAATTTTCTTCGCTGAGTTTCGACTCGTCGCTGATCGATATTTTTCCGACCCTGCTGCAGGGTGCCCAACTGATCGTGCCCAGCGACGACCAGCGCCGCGACCCGTTGCAACTGGTGGAGCTGATTCGTCATCAACAGCTGAGCCACGCTTTTTTGCCGCCCGCACTGCTGAGCATTCTGCCGCTGGAACAACTGCGCAACGTCGATTACATCATGACCGGCGGCGATGTCTGCGAGCCGTGGGTCATCGAGCAACTGAGCCGTCTGGGCAAGCTCTACAACCTCTATGGCCCCACTGAAGCCACGGTGCTGATTACCGCGCGGCAACTGCAGGCCGGCGATCACAATCGGACGTTGGGTAACCCGATTGCCAACAGCCAGGTGCTGATTCTCGATGAGGATCTTCAACCGGTGGTCGAGCGGACTGTTGGCGAGCTGTACATCGCCGGACCGGGTGTGTGCCTGGGTTACCTGAACAACCCACAACAAACCGCCGAACGCTATTTGAACCTGACACTGCCTGACGGCCAAAGCCTGCGCGTCTACCGCACCGGCGATATGGCCAAGTGGACTGGCGACGGCATCGAGTTGTGCGGCCGGCGCGACAACCAGGTGAAGATTCGCGGCTTTCGCGTCGAGCCGGAAGAAATCGAGCGCTGCCTGCGCGACAGCCAGCTGTATCGGCAGGTGGCAGTGGTGATCGACAGCCAGCGGCGGATCCTGGCGTTCCTCGCCCACCCTCAGGAAAACGAGCCTGGGGCCGCTCGTGAAGCGCTGAAGGCCCACGCCATGCAGTACCTGCCGGATTACATGCAGCCCGGTGCTTGGACTGAGCTGGCGAGCCTGCCGTACGCCAGCAATGGCAAGGTCGATCGCAAGGCACTGTTGGCGTTGCCGGTCAGCTTCAGCGAAAGCGTCGCGTTGCGTTCGCCTGTCAACACGGATGAATCGCTGCTGCTGGAGATCTGGGCCGAGCTGCTGGAGCTGCCGGCCCACGATATTTCCACCGATGAAAGCTTTTTCAATCTGGGCGGTCATTCGATCCTGCTGTCACGCATGCTCCTGCGCTTGCGCGAAGTGTTCGGCCGGAGCATTTCGATCAACCGCTTCATCGAACTGCCCACCATCGCCAAACTGGCGACATTGGTACGCGGCTCCGGCAGCGAAGAAGTCCTGAGCGCACAGGCCATGGCCGATGCCTCCCGCGAACTTCAGGTGCAACCACTACCCACCAGTCGCATGGGCGATGTGCACAAGGTGGTCGTCACCGGCGCCAACAGCTTTGTCGGTGTTCACATCGTCGAAGCGCTGTTGGCCTGGGGTGCCACCGAAGTCGCCTGCCTGGTCCGTGATGGCATCGGGCAAACGGCTGCCGAACGCTTCGCCCAGGCACTGCGAGAGAACCGGCTGGAGCATCTGGACTTGAGTCGGGTGCGGGTTTATGCGGCAGACATCACGCGCCCGCAACTGGGGCTGGACGACGCCATCTACGAGCGCCTTGACCGAGAGTTCGGCGCACTGGTGCACAACGCTGCCAACGTCAATCACGTACTCGATTATGAGTCACTGGCACGGGACAACGTCGAACCCATCTTCGAGTGCCTGCGGTTGTGCGAAGGACGCAGCAAAAAGATTTTCAACTTCGTCTCGACACTCTCGGCTTCCAGCACGATTTCCGCCGATGGCCGGGTGCTCGAACTGCCCGCCGCGCAGACCCCACCGATCTACATCAAGAACGGCTACAACCTGTCCAAGTGGGTGGCCGAGCGAATCCTCGAGCGTGCGCGGGAACGCGGTGTACGGGTCAATCTTTATCGCCCCGGCAACATCAGCTTCAACAGCCTCACGGGCGTGTGTCAGCCGCACAAGAACCGATTGATGCTGATGCTCAAGGGCTCGATTCAGCTCGGTCAGGTGCCGGAGTTCACGCTGAATTTCGACCTGATGCCGGTGGATTTCCTTGCCCGCTTCATCGCCTTCCACGCCAGCCGTTATCAGCCGGAAAAAGCGGTGTTCAACCTGCACAACCCCGAGCCCCTGAGCTGGGAACGTTATGTGGCGTCCTTTCGTGAAGCCGGTCGGGAGTTTTCCCTGGTCAGCGTCACGGACTGGCAGCAGCAATTGGGTCGGGTCGACAGCGACAACGCGTTGTTCGGCGTGCTGGGCTTCTACCTCAACGGCTTCGAGGAAGACATCGGCGACATCTCGATGATTGGTCACGACAACGCTCAGGCCGGTGTGCGGCAGATGGGCGCGCGCTATCCGGAAAAATCCTCGGCGTTGCTGCGACGCGGCTGCGACTACCTCAAAGAAATCAATTTCATCTGATTCATCCCAACCAACGGAGTAAAACCATGAGCACTCTGCGACCCGATACCCTGATCAAAAATCCACAAGGCTGCCACGTCGTGTCCTCAGTGGAAGTACCCGCCGATGCCGCGCAGGTCTGGGCTGTGGTCGGCAACTTTGCCGGCTTCGACCGATTCATCCCGGCGCTGTCACACATCGAGATCACCGGCGAGGGTGTGTCGTCCCTGCGCAAGAAATTCTTCAAGGACGGCAACCTGGTGGTCGAACAACTCAACTCTCGCGACGATCAGTCCCTGAGCATGACCTGGACCACAATCTACAACACTTTGGGTGTGGCCAATTTGTGGGCGGCGATGCAGGTCAAACCAGTGGGTCCCGGCAAAGCCGTCGCAACCTGGACCATCATCGCCGAACCGGCGCAGGGCGATGCCGAAGCCCTGCCGGGGTTCAAGGATTTCGTGCAGGGGTTTGCCGATGATGCGATGAGTAATGTGTTGAAGATGTTTGCTTAGGCTGTCGTCAAGCGGTGACTGTTGCACCGCTTTCGCGAGCAATTTTTGCATTCCCAGAACGACAAAACCCCTGTCTGCGCAAGCAGACAGGGGTTTTGGAATTTAATCTTGACGATGACCTACTCTCACATGGGGAAACCCCACACTACCAT